>CALOEF010000062.1:0-115020 GCA_942492165.1 uncultured Planctomycetaceae bacterium | reverse complement strand
ACGACTTGGGAAACAGATTCTCGAAGATGCAAACTTGTTCTTCCATTTGATGATGCGGATAAATCTGGTTGGTGTCAAAGATCGACAGGAACTGTATCGCCTGATTGAAAAACGTCCCTTCTGCATGTCCATTTCCGGGCATACCCATCATCATGAGCATCGTTTCATTACGAAAGCCGATGGCTGGCGCGGGCCAAAGCCACATCATCATGTTATCAACGTGACTGTCAGTGGCATATGGTGGTCGCCACCATTCGATGTGACGCGTTAATTCACACTCCCCGATGGGCGATGGTGCTCCAATGGTTATTCAATCATTAATTTTGACGGACAGAATTATAATCTTATTGATTTTTCGACGTAGGTCTCGAGCTGGAAATGAGCTATCAGATGAATATCGTAACTGGAAGAATTACCCGCGGCCATTATCCAAAACGGACGTCTATGCTAATGTTTTTAACGGATCGGAACGTTCGAAAGTGGAAATGCAAATTGGAGCAGGAAATCGCTGGGTACCAATGCAACGTAAAGTGGGCATTGATCCTGGGTTCAAAAAATTGTCTGAGACAGAGAATGCTATCAAAGGGAAAACATGGCGTAATCTTTCCAAACCAAAAAAGTCAACACATCTCTGGCAGGCTAAGCTGCCTGATGGATTGAAACCAGGAACTTATCTGTTGCGTGTTCGCACGGTCGAAATGGACGGAGATAAACATCAAAGTGGCCGTGTGATTCGGGTGATCGCTCCCAAAGCGGCTGAGAAAACCGCTTCTACAGGCAGAGCGAAAAAATAATTTCTTCATCCTGGTACAGAATAAAAAGAGAGGGAATGCGAATTCACAACGCATTCCCTCTTTTCAGTTGAGCAGTTTTGATTGATCAGAAATTGATTGGTTTACCCAACAGGAAATTCAATTCCATGTTTTATCTCTCTGACAGAAGTACCTTGTTGACGTTTTTGTGACATGAAATACAAGTCATTGTCAGATGCAGGTAGCTGAGTGAAGCACCATCCAGGTTTTTCTTTTTGGCAAACTTGATCACCTGACGAGCGGCTGAACGGAACTCATTACTCTGTTGTGCAAAAATGGGGCCTTCTATCGCACTTGCCAGTCGGTGGCATTGTTCAATTTAATCATCTTTTCAGCACCCTTCTGCATCAGATCGTAATCCTCTGTCATCAGCCCTTCGAGAACAAGTTGTGAACTCGTGAGTTTCTCCCGCATGAATCTATTGAGTCTTTTCTCTTCAATGGGATCCGCTTTTTCATCACCTTTGGCAGAGTCAACCGCATGAACAAACTGTTTCTCTTCAGGACTGGTCCCCAGTCCCAAAAGCAGAGAACCACAGATCAGAAAATAAATGACTTTTCGCATGAGATGGTCCTTCTTTTCGGGAATGAATTTGTTGTACAAAACTATATTAAGACTATTGGGTCTTTATATCTGTTATTTTAGTTTTTCTGATCAATTATATCAATCCCAGGTTTGCCGGTGGGCCGGATTATTTTAAAGAAGACTGTTGCTGTTAAACAATCTGGCGAGTTCCATTAGTCTCATGCTCGTAATTTCATTTCAACCGATTTTCTTGGGTGTAGTGTGTTACTTTAGGTTTTTGCTGATTCAGACCGTTCAAGGAAGAGTCACCTGGGAACTCCGTTTTGACTTGTTGGTGCGGAGTTGATTTTCTTTTCAGCAACCTCAGGCTTATCCTGAATTGGAGTCGATCTCTCACCGATCTTATTCAAACAATAAACTGTGGCAGAACACCCCTCATTCTGGGCCTCGCTTTCCAATAGTGGAAAGCGTTCGGAAGCAATGCGCCAAGGACTATGGAAACTGGTGGTCCACCACCCAACGGCGAAGCCGGGGACATTTGAAAATGAGAAAATCGAATTGTATCGACTCGATCGTGATTCAGATGAGAAAAAGAATCTGGCTGAGGAAAATGCTCAACAAGCGTCGTACATGCTTAAACAGCTTAAAGACTGGTATCAGGAAACTCAATCAACGAACACACCACAACCAGGAGGTTGGCTTTCAAAAGGAAGTGGATCAGAACTCCGAGATCAATTTGTGTTCCTGAATTGTCAGTCAGGTGATATACTACTGTACGAATTCAATGAACACAGAAGGGCAGCCTGAGCAGGAGCAATCGATTGAAAATACATGGCGTTCTGGAAACGGCAATCTATGTTGATGATTTGCAGGTGACTGCGGACTTTTACCAGCAGATCTTCGACTTTGAAGTGATGGCAGAAGACCGCCGGTTTTGTGCATTGAATGCAGGTGACCGTAGCGTTTTCTTAATCTTCAAACGGGGTGCCAGTCATACAGCCGCTCATCTGGAAGGCGGCACCATTCCCCCCCACGATGGAGCCGGCCCCGTTCATTTTGCATTTGCGATTGAAAAAGATGAGTTACCACAGTGGGAAGCCCGCCTGATTGCAGCAGGTGTCGAGATTGAAAGCAGAGTCAACTGGCCTCGTGGTGGTGAAAGCATCTATTTTCGCGATCCCGATAATCATGTGGTGGAACTCGCCACCCCCGGGATCTGGCCCATTTTTTAGGGTGAGAGAGTTGTAGACTGATGATCTAGGCACGATTTCTACTTTCTGTTAAAAACCACTGCTGATTTTGCGCGATCAATCAGATCAATCATGGTAGGAGAATTCTCATGAAACAGCTGTTTTTCACACTTGTCGGTTTTGTTCTCGCCTGCTCAGCAGCCAATGCAACTGAGAATCAAGACACTGTTTACAAACTGGGAGTATTTGATTCACCTAATCCAGTTTCAGTGGTTGATTCTTTGGTTTCAGCGACAGAGACAAAAAAGGATGAAGCAACTAGCAAACAAACTTTAATCGATTCCCTTCCGCTCTTTCAGCATGAATCTGTCCCCTATATGCCAGTCCGTCTGAATTCTGGTACGAGCCATTACTACAGTCAATTACGAAAGTGGAATACAGGATCTTGGGATATAAATCTCAAACAAGTTCAGGACAAACCTGACTTTCGATTCCATGTCGGTGCTATTATAATTAATACAGTAGATGAGCTGAGCTCAAAACACGTGAAATCAGCAGAAAAGTTTCGTCTTCTGAATCTGTATCATGGTTACCGACAGAGATAGACAAAGTCACCGTTTTAATTTCAGTCCTTATGTTAAAAACAACGACAGACCAATACGAGAGTGTTATACGACGCTCATTTGGGCCGGCACTCTAATTCTATTCCAGATCTGAAAACACAAACTAAGATTGATTCTAATCCGGGCAAGCGAGCAGTGCGTAGAACGTTATTTGTTCTTGATATTTTGCACAGCCTTCATAGTCGAGCAGTTGTTCCAGGTCGGCTTCGAATGCCGGTCGCTTGTCACCAAGGACGGCAGGCAACGCAGGAACGATGGAATAGAGATTTCAATCAAATGGTCGAGGCTCCATATATGATTGATCTGATGTTGAATTTCTTCGATCTCGAAACCTGCTTTGGCCAACATCACTTCGTGAGGATCGAGCGCGTCATCAAATTGTCCTGACCCAGCGCGACGTTTTTCTCCAAGCCATTTCTGGATGACGCCGCGAACGATCGGATGCCAGTCTGCGGTGCCTGTCCAGATACTGGTATAACCTAAGATGACCAGAGGTTGTCCTGGGCTTAGCCAATCGCAAGCGTTTTGTGTAATCATTGGGCGGTCCATCCAATGAAAGGCGGCACCGATTGTAAGTAGCTCGTATTCATTGTTGTTAGCAGTATGCTGCTCAGCACGCTGCTGGATCCAGTTTATATTTTGGATGTCTTGATCCGCTGATTTTTGTTTCGCGGCGGACAACATCTCTGAATCCGCATCGACGGCGATGACTTCATGAAAACGAGAAGCCAACGGTATCGCAATTTCCCCTGTGCCACAACCTAAATCAAGCAGACGCCCTGCGCCAGATATTTCCGCGCGGTTACATATCTCTTCTAACAATGCTGTTGGATAAGGAATTCCATATCGCGGTAGTAGGGAACTGTTCCTGTGGAAAGTATCTTTTGCAAGAGATGGCTCCCAACTGAATTCACATCGATCAGATTGATCGCTCTGAACGATCATTTTCATTAGAAGAGAGTCTAATGACCGCGCTCGAAATATCAATCAAACAGAGACACTTGTCGCTTTTCATTACTGTATCGCTGCAGATACCCGTCGACGTGAAATTTGCGGGCGGTGTTTTTGCTGCTCATGTAGCGGATTTTTCCGAAGATCGGTCGCTCTGGTCCCCAGGCACGATCGTAGCGGCCCAAACACCAGAAGATGCCGCTGTAAGAATTGGGATTGCGTCCATCAAGGGCATATTTGTTGTTGAGGTGAATCATGATTTTTAGCGCCTCTTGTGGAGATTCTGACCAATGCAAAATCTTTTTGCCCCACAGCATACGCATATAATTATGCATGCGTCCCTCAGTCACGAGTTGAGTCTGTGCGGCGTTCCATAATGCATTGTGAGTATTTGCAGCTTCAAATTCTTCCAGCTCATAACAGTATTCACGGTGATCACGGTCATGTTTTGCAAGCGTGATTTGTGCCCATTCAGGAAGCGATTCATATTGGTCATAGTCCTCGCGCTGCCAACACATATTGTAGCCCAGTTCACGCCAGGTAATGAGCTGGTCGAGAAATGCCTCTGCACTTTCACTCATCTCCCACCAGCCGGCCCGTTTTCCGGTTGCTTTCTGATTGAAGTACTTTTGCGACCGACCATTGTTCCTGTTTGACGACGTGTTGAAAAATTTCGTGAGCTGAGATATGACCAAAATGCAGATAAGGTGACAGACCGCTGGTGACTTCTTCTTCTGGCAAGTTGCGTTGATCAAGGTAGTGCATCGAAATGCTGATTCAGAAACTGTTTTAGTGTATTTTGCTAGCGGCTTGCATTCCTCCATCGAAGTCAGCAGGTTTTACCTGATGGTCGATGGGTAGTTCAGCCAGGACTTGGGGTGTTGCCGATAATAGTTCAGCCGATGCCCTCGGCCAGCGTTTGAGAATTTCGAAGAGCAACTTGGAAAATCGGGCAGATCGGGATCGGGACAGTGGGTTGATTCCTGAGGCGTCTGATCTAAGTGGGAGGGCAATTCTTTGTAGAAACCGACGAAAAGCGTAAGCGGTGGGATAAATCTGTGCAGCTGCTCGCATCGGCAATAAACCATTCGAATCAACGGCTTCCAATCTGACGGGTAATCGTGGAGCGATCGACTGCAGCATCGTGGAATGAAAAAACAGGGAAAATCATCAGTAACGACCGCACATGCTTTTGCGGCAAGTGCCTTGAGCAGCCCTGTACCATGGTCGGCTTCTGGTTCAACATAACAGTAGTAAGTAGCTGCCGAATCTTTCAGGCTCTCTCGATTGGCCTGCATGCCTTGTAAAACGAACCGATGTAAACGGTCGCTGGCCCACTCATATTCACAGCGCAATGCTTCAAGTACCACAAGTGGTTTATTCAACTCCTTACTCAGTTCAACTGCACGTTGCAAACTGAAATTATATCGTGTGCGACGATGAGCGACCATCCAATACAAAACGTAGTCACCGTCCGATCTCACCGCTTTATTATTCAGTTGCCTGATTCTGATTTCAGGTACGCTCATTCACTTAGGCAATTCTTCTATTCGATTATCAAACTGGAATCCATCCGATCAAGGTCATTCCCAGCGATAGACAGCCAGGTCATTTAATGCACGGACAAAAATTTCATTTTCACTGACGGCAATATGTGCCCAGGAATCATCGGCGACTTTACGGCGACCAACGAGTTCAAACTTTTCGGGATTTGCGTTGATCAAGAGCAGTTCACCTTTCTGGTCTAATGCAAGGATCTTTTCTCCATCTGTAACCATGCTCCAGTATTTTCCGAAGGGGGTTGTTGTCCAACGTGTTTCACCGGTATTCAGGTCGATGCAGGTAAACCGCTGATTGCGCAGGTGCAGATAAACATAACCATTGATCACAATCGGTGAAGACATATAGGCTTGTGCTTTGTTTGTCCATGTTTCCGCTAAATTCCAGTTATTGTCTTTTTTCAATGTTGTGAACAGGAAAGACTTTCCTCCGTAGCTACTGGTGAAAATAGAATTTTTGTAGACGGTGGGAGTCAAAATATTCATACCACGGAAAGCCGGTATTTTTTGTTCCCAGAGCACATTTCCGTTTTCGGTATTCACACCCGTTAACCTGGTTCTGGTTTGCACCAGCAATTGAGCTTCACCATTTAATTTGGCATAGTAAGGGGAGGAAAACGCGCTGCCGAACATCCCACCGCCATCATCAAGTACACGCCAGATCATCTTTCCCGTCAACTTATCAACTTTGCATAACCCGCCACCTGCCTGTACGAATACGTGATTCCCAATCACCAGCGGTGAGGAAGCAAAACCGAACGCGGGAAGCTTTGAACCCAGCTGTTTGACAAAGTCCAGCCGCCAAAGCTCTTTTCCTGAGGCGGCGTCGAGACAAACCAGTACATCACGTATCCCTGCGACATAGAGTCGTTCTCCGTCGAAAACGGGGGTGGCACGAATCCAGTCGCCGTTAGATTTGGCAAAAAAGGGAACAGTTAGAGCGCCCTTCCAGTCTTGTTTCCAGATTTCTTTGCCTGTTTTTCGATCAAGAGCCCTGACAACCTCATTTTTTCGGTCTTGCGTTTCAGTGACAAAGACTCGATCTTGATTCACAATCGGCCCTGAATAGCCTGGTCCTAATGAAACTTGCCAGACCTTTTTCAAACTTTGATCAGAAAGGCTATCCGGCAATTTTGCTTCGCTGATGAAACCATTGCGGTCAGGCCCGCGCCACTGAGGCCAATTTGCCTGATTGAGTTCTCCAGCGTTAGAGGAACTCACCAGCGAACCCAAAATCAGTATTAAACAAACTGTTAGCAACCTGTTTCGATTCACCATCAAATTATTTCTTCCGATAATAAAGAGCAATATTCGAGTTCAGTTCAATATTGAGAGCACGTTTTCAGCAGTTAAACTCTTGAAGACAGGTTTTTCGTGATTTAAAAAAGGCTTGTCAGAATGATTCTAGCTGTAATTGATAATTCGACCACTTTTTTCTAAAAATCTCAGCCAATTCACAGTCTCCTCTTGTTAATCTGAACACAGTGAATCTATGATCCCTGTGCCAAAACTGGTTCGGGAAGTGGAAAAAACAGACTTGCAGAAAACTCATTTGAAAACTGGAGCGAGTGCCTACAATAAATGAGTGTCAGGGTACCCTTCCAAATCGCAATTTTACTCTGCGAGCCATCAGTTACAGGCTGCCATAAATCTGCCTCCTCAAACAACAGCAATAATGACCGAGATCTTCACTGAGTGACAAGCTATGACAGACAAACGAATCTTGGATTATTCCGTATCTAACCTGCCCCGTGATCTGACTTCAGGTTTGGTTGTGTTTCTTGTGGCGTTGCCGCTCTGCCTGGGAATTGCCCTTGCTTCTGGAGCGCCTTTGTTCTCTGGTTTGCTGGCTGGAATTATTGGTGGACTTGTCGTCGGTTCGTTGAGTGGATCAAGCACCAGCGTCAGTGGCCCCGCGGCGGGATTGACGGCGATCGTCATCGCTCAAATTGCCACTCTGGGGTCTTTTGAAGCGTTCCTGCTGGCCGTATTCATTGGCGGATTGATTCAGATTGGTCTTGGCATAATTCGGGCCGGATCGCTTTCAGCGTTTTTCCCTTCCAGTGTGATTAAAGGTCTACTGGCTGCGATCGGTGTGATTCTGATTCTAAAACAGATTCCGCATGTTTTAGGACACGATACCGACCCGGAAGGTGAAATGTCATTTACTCAGCCAGACAAGCAGAACACGTTTTCGGAAATTGCAACCCTGTTTGCAGGTGATATTCATTACGGGGCTGCCGTCGTAGGATTACTTTCCATTGCCATTCTTGTACTTTGGGGACGTATCAGCTTCTTGAAAAGATCACTGGTGCCAGCTCCACTGATCGTTGTATTAATTGGTGTGGCCATTCAAATTCTGTTTGAAGGCTTCGGCAAACCCTGGAGAATTGGAATCAGCCACCTTGTACAAATTCCCGTCGCAGAAACTGCCAGTGATCTATTCACATCTTTTAAATTTCCGGATTTTTCACAGTGGGCCAATCCTGCAATCTATTTTGCTGGCGCCACCATTGCAATTGTCGCTTCGCTTGAGACACTGTTGAATCTTGAAGCAGTCGATAAACTCGACACTCAAAAACGTAACTCACCACCCAGTCGCGAACTGGTTGCACAAGGTGTTGGAAATATCGTTTCAGGATTAATCGGTGGATTGCCGGTAACTTCGGTTATCGTACGTGGTTCTGTGAACGTGAATTCGGGTGCAAAAACCAAACTTTCCACCATATTTCATGGCGTACTGCTTTTAGTCTCTGTGATGCTGTTTCCTGTTTACTTAAACATGATTCCACTTGCTGCGCTGGCAGCCATTCTGCTGGTTACGGGTTTCAAGCTCGCCAGCCCGGCGCTGTTCCAGCAAATGTGGAAAGAAGGTCGTTATCAGTTTATCCCGTTTTTAGTGACGCTTCTATCTATTGTATTTACTGATTTGCTGGTTGGTATTCTAATTGGTCTGGCTGTCAGCCTCTTGTTTATTCTTAACAGTAATCTGCGCCAGCCAATCCGGCGGATTGTAGAAACCCATCTGGGGGGAGACCTGTTACATATTGAACTTGCAAATCAGGTCAGTTTTTTGAATCGCGCTGCACTTGATCAGCTATTCAACGAAGCAGAGCGTGGAACACAGATGTTGATTGACGCGACGGATACTGATTACATTGATCCTGATATTCTGAGTTTGATACGTGACTTCAAAAATAATGTCGGACCAGCGCGTGGAATTTCCGTCAGTTTACGTGGCTTCCGCAAGCAATATTCTTTGCAGGATGAAATTCAGTTCGCTGACTATTCGACACGTGAGTTGCAGGATCGAGTGACGCCAGAACAGGTTCTCGAAATTTTACGTGAAGGAAACCGACGTTTCTACACAGGGAATCGACTTGCGCGCGACCTGGGTCGCCAGGTGAATGCGACGGCTGCCGGTCAAAATCCTTTAGCTGTTGTGCTCAGTTGCATTGATTCCCGAGTTCCTGCCGAACTGGTGCTCGACCTTGGAATCGGAGATATTTTCAGCGTACGAGTTGCCGGCAATGTGATTGGAACAAAATCACTGGGAAGTATTGAGTATGGTGTTGGAGTCGCTGGTGTCAAACTGGTGCTCGTTCTGGGACACACACGATGTGGTGCTGTAACGTCATCGGTTGAACTGCTGGGGAATAATCAAGATGTAATGCAGGCAACAGGCTGTTCGCACCTGGATGCAATTGTGAAAGAACTTGAACACTGTGTGGACAAGGATGCGTGTCGACTTTCAAATAATATGAAACCGGAGGATAAAGAGTCGTTCGTTGATGAAGTGGCCAGACAGAATGTGTTGCGGACCGTACACGAGATAATCGAACGCAGCGAATCCATTCGGAATGCGATGAACGAAGGGCACGCTATGGTTGTTGGTGCGTTATATGATGTGAAAAGCGGTAAAATAGAATTTTTGCTGGAAGAGTCTTCTGCAGTTGAATCAACGGTATCGCAGTGAATTGAAATTGTCTTAATCATTTCAAGGCCAAATGGCAGCAGACTCTCCATCAAGTCGTAATGTCAAACATTTGGCTGAGCCTCCCGCTTTGATAAATTCGTCAAGCGGTGTGCGATAAGTTGAATAGCCGCGTTGATTGAGATCTTTTTCCAACTGCGGGCAACCGGTATTGAGTACGACGGACTTGTCGAGCACGACGGCATTACAGGCAAATCGCTGTGCCTCTTTCTCGACAACGGGGATCAAATGAGGCACGTGTTCCTTCAATGCCTGCTGTGCATATTCATCAAAGGCAGGTGGATAATAGATGGCCTCAGTTGGGCTCAAAGGACAAAAGCAAGTGTCGAGATGATAGTAAAATTCGTCGACCAACTGCAGGGGGATCACCCGGCAATTCATTTTCTCTGCTGTCCATTGCAGAGCACGCACATCGCTGCGGATGAGATAACCGGCAAAAAGCGTCTCGCCACAGAACAGTGCATCACCGGCGCCTTCGAAAAAATATTCGTCTGGCATTTCGATCGTCTCAAATCCCGCGTTTTGAAACCAATCTTGATCAACGGGAGTCTCGCCTTGTCGCGCTTCGTGTCGAAACAGTGACAGGAAGACACGGTCTTTCCAGATCAATCCCGCATTGGCAGTAAAGACAAGATCGGGTAAACCTTTAACTGGTGTCAGTAATTCAATTTTGGCATTTAGACTTTGCAGAAGTTGCTTTAAGGCTTCCCACTGCTGACAGGCGATCTTAGGATCACTTTGCTGGCTGCGACTCATCCAGG
This sequence comes from uncultured Planctomycetaceae bacterium, assembly GCA_942492165.1. Taxonomy (GTDB): domain Bacteria; phylum Planctomycetota; class Planctomycetia; order Planctomycetales; family Planctomycetaceae; genus Gimesia. The sequence goes on along the minus strand of CALOEF010000062.1, from coordinate 104,605 downwards.
GATTGATCTCATATTCAATTCCGTAATAATCGGGAGGACACATCAAAATGGTAGGAGTATGAAAGCTCAATGAATTTCTCTTTCTATTTGATCCAAACTAAGACTGCTTTTTCAATTATACTATACTGTGGCGCATCCTGTTTGATTTATTCGTGAGATGACTAAAAGTGATATTAAATACTCGAAAACATTAAATCGACATCGTTTTTACTTGTCAGGTGCGTAGTATGCCAAAGACTGTTTTTAATCACGCTGATGCCTGGATTTTACAGCCTTGTGTAAAACGCACGAAAGTCAATCGCGGCTCGATTTGAGGTCGATTATTGTGATAGGTGATGCTTTGAATCACGTAATTGTACGAAAGGATGAAGTCTTGTCTTGCTTCGCCATATTGCAAACGACAGGTATTTTAAAGGTCCGCTATCTAAAAAATACAGTATTCCGAATTAGGGATGGATATCATTGAGAAGGCTGAACGAACTCGTGGTGGTTGGTTTGCAAGAGTTAAAATCACTGAAAAAAAGTTAAATACCAATCGAAACAAATTCCCTGGTGGAAAAATCAATTTGACTGTCATGAACAACATCAAGAGCAATTTTGAAATAGCAGTCAACTCGTATTGCAAAACAGACCTGCCAAAACCATGAATGAAATTAAATGACTGATTATCGTACAATCTTGAAGAGAGTTGGATCTGTCTGGGTCGTTTTCGGCTTGATCGATATTGCATTCATGATTTATTGTTTAATGCAACGTCAGAGCTACTCATCCGGCTTCAACATTTTTGCAGTCATTATCGGTGTCTTTCTAATATGTGGCAGCCTTGGTGCGGCAAGACTTGCTACGTGGCTTTCCGCGTTCATGCTCACGATGTTCGCAGGGGTCCTCCTGATTTTTCCGTTCATTCAACCCATAGGGTTGCTTCTTACACAAGCGAAACTCAATCCTGTTGGTTTTGTTCTCCGTTGGCTGATGGCCATCGCTATCTTCATTCTGCTCGGCTGGACCTATAAACGGCTGCGCTCTCAGCCCATCTTGGAGGCACGAGTCGCCATTGGTCGCACCACATCTAAACCAAAGACGGCGATTGGTTTTGGCATCGTACTCGTCGCTTTCTTAGCTGTTATGCTCAACTTATTACTCAATGGTGCCGCCGGAACAAAAGCCGTTGAATTGGCTCGGCAAAAACAGGGAATGGACTATCATTACGCTGTTCAGTCAATTCAAATGAGAGGTCGACATTACACCGGAATCGTCATTGCCTATAACGACAAGGAAATGAAATACGTTCCGGTGAGCTGGAACGAATAAGCAGAAAAAGAAGATGGCGAAACTGCAATATAGGTATGCAGCTTTCTGTGGGCATAATTATATAGTTTGTTCTCTTCTTGAAAAAAGGTGTCAACCATGAATATTTGGAACTGGTTTAAATCAAAGCCGATTGACTATCACGAAGTATTTGGTGAATTAAGTGTTGAAGCTGCCGGGTCATTTTATGAATCATATTTTCAAAAGAGTGATTACAGAACGATCGATGTAAGCCTTCCGGAAGAAATTCGCCTTTCAACGGGGTATGATTTTGACTTGGTAGAAGCATTTGATTTCCAGACCCCGCCTATCAAGCAACCTGATCATTGGATTTTAGGCAGTCATATTGAGTTTGATACACCCACGATAATAGCAGGCAGCGACAAAAAGGTGATGTTATTGGATGTGAATATTGATGGCACGTACGATCGTTGCTACTTAGCAGAGAATTTCAATTCTTTTTTAGACTACATCGTGACCAAAGCTGATTAAATTATAATATCGAATTGCACGTAGAGAGGTGTCACACAACGTCGGTTCGACTTGTCAATTGCTTGTGATGCTGACACTTATTTCTTCAGTGAATCGAACTTGTGTAGATCAGATGTGCGCCTGATACAATTGATTATCTGACTTTCCAATTTAGATTGAACAGGATAAGAGAGGTGATTGGTCCCCTGTCTCTTTAACCTGGAACGACTGTAATTCCCCCGTCTTTGATATCAGTCTTCTTTTTGAAATCCGGCAGAAATCAGATCTTCATAGCCCTCATTAAGGGGCCGGACTTTGTCGTTGTATTTTTTTAGAAGGTTCGCAGCAAATTTTGCCCGCAGGCCGACGGCACAGTGTAAATAAATGATTTTATCTTTGGGGAGCCGTTTTCGTTCTGCTTCTGTGATTCCATTCCGCAAGCTGCTCAGAGGCAAGAAAATCGCCCCTTTGATATGACCGTCATCCCATTCACTTTTTTCTCTGACATCAACAAGCACTGCTTTTTTACTTTCGATGTTCTTTTTGATCGTAGTGAGAGAATCCTTTGTATGATCCACGGCAAGTGTGATCGATGTGAAAAGTATGATAAAGACAAATGCGCAGGGCCACTTCATGATTCGTTTCCTGATTTATTTGTAGAAAATATCGTGATGTGAAATGTGAAATTTCCCAGTATAACGTAACATTTATTTCGTAATTTCTCTATGTAGCAGATTGGAGTTCATGATTTGTGTGAGAATAATAAAGGTGTCCGGAACCAAATATCTACTCAATCACTGACAAATGTGTCTGCCATGGCAGTTCAAGATCAATGCAAGGGACTGCAAAAACTGGCAGGCAAACACCCTGACACCCTGATACAAGGGAATTGCGAGCCAGTTTTCGTTGCAAACGGAGAGAGGGGGAATCTCTGAACGCTCGTTTGTTGCCGGGCTTCCCGTAAATCTGAGACTGTAATAATAGATTGAATCTGTCATTCGTCAAGAACTATTGTCTGGATATGATCCATTTCAGGTAAAAACTAATGCCACAAAACTGTCACAAAGGGATTCTGATAATCAGAGCCGAGATCGAAAGAGTTGTGCAATGGCGCGGTCGGTGATCTCAGTATCGACCATCGTGATGTCTTCGGTACTCGTTGATGTCGTACCACCATCGGCGAACATGTTGAACGATCCCGAGAGATCATTACTGCCGCCGAAGTTACCTTTGACCTGCATGGCATAACTGGAGTGATCCAGAATGTTATCACGGAACGTATGACGCGTGCCGACTTCGGTGGTCACATCGTTGACATCGGTCGTGGTGACCACATCCACTTCGGTATCCACGACATGTTCGCTGAGCTCTACAAAGTGTAGATCAATGCTCCAGCCACTAACGACTTGATTCCCACCACCAATGAAATTTCAGGAAATTTGAAACGTAATTCTTGCGCTGAAATATGCATTAGGCTTGAACTTTTTGATTATTTTCAATCGTCTCTTTTAATCCTTGATCTAGTAGCTCTAGATACACTAAACATTCCTCATTGATATGTTTTTTGCAAAATTCCAATTCAGACTTGAGTGTTAGCACATGCATCATCTCTTCATACTCGAGTAATTCGCCATAGTCGATAATTCGTTTCAAGCGTTTAAAATTTCCACTCCAGTTAGTTTCGATCTGGTTTTGATGGTGTTTGAGAAAAAATAGAATCTCAATCTCTGGTAACTTTTGACGCCAGTTATCTGTAATGAGTCTTTTTTCTAAAGCAGACTTAAGTTCCTCATATCTTGTCGCTTCTGCAAAGACGGCGTGTCGAGCCCACCGCCACCCGGACGTCCGATTGCACGCGGCATTGCCGGACCTGGTCTGATTGTACAAATCGTCGTCAGCAAATTTGGCGACCATTTACCACTGTATCGTCAGGAAGACATGTTTGTGCGACATGAACTGCACATTTCCAGAAGCACACTTTGCGACTGAGTATCGGCCGCCGCGCAACTAATGGAGCCACTCTACGAATTGCAGTGGCAACGCGTCCTTCAATCTGCTGTGATGTGGAATGACGATACGTCGGTGAAAGTGCTCACCGGTGGAGAAGAAGGCAGAGCGCTCTGAGCAAGGCCATCACCTATAGATTGAAAACTCTACTTACAGGCCAACTCAAGAAATTGCTCCTATAGGGTTGGGAGTTGACATCCTTCACACTCTTCAGGTCGTTCTGGTTGACAGGGTGTTGGCATTGGCTGTAAGGAGACCTCAACGATAGGAAATAGAAAGGGAGCCGCAAGCCCTTTTCCGTCACCAGACTGGCCGTGGCACGCAGCACAAGGCTGTGCATAGAGCTTCTTTCCAATATCTACCGAGGCAACAGGCTTAATCAGCGCTGGTTCAGATTGAGAGGAGACAGCGCCATTATCACTAACCGTCTTATCTTTGGCTGCCGGGTCATTAACAGCTGAAATCTCATTCGTTGGCGAGGATGTTGGTTCTCCGGACAGCAGGTTGCAACTACATTTACCTGTAACAAGAAAAAAAAGGACCACAGCCATTGTCATGAACTTCGTGAATTCCAAGTGGCTTGCCAATATTGCTATGCGGTTGAGGAGCATGTCTCCCGATCCTTCCTACCTAGCCTGCAAGTCTTCTTATTTTGTCGTAGTTTTTACACTTCGATTACCGTGAGAGGACTTGAAGATCTATTCATTCCAAATCGATAGTTACCACGAAGACTCTTTAATTGAGTCTAGTTAGTAATGTACTGGCACTTATATTGGATGTCAATATCCAATTTAGTTCTGATATGAGAGTGCGTCGGAAAAAATCAGATGTTCTCATAAGCGGTTCTTCGATTCACACTGAATTTTCATGGACCGATAAAAAGAGAATTCCAAGTATCAGAGAAGCCTTGATAGAGACAGTTTCAATCCCTCACAAATATCATTGATGGTGTTCGAATTGTCTCCGACAACTTTTTACCAGAACAATCAGTGGTTTATGTGGATTCTATATTGGCCGCCCCCTTCGTCCGCTAATCCCGGCAGCAAACTCGCGTGCTTTTGTTCGCTCCTGAATAAATCGCCGTACAAACTGCGTGAAGACAAAGTATTCGCGAATATTGTGCTCACATTTGATTCCGTAATTCGTAAAAGAATTAATTTGGAGCGAGCATTCCTAGTCAAGCGTTCTCACTCAGTTGTAGGGGAACTCAGCCGCTTTGATGTGTGCAAAAAACAGAGGTCACTTCCCTAAAACCACCATAGAAGCCATAATGAATGAGGTAGTTGAGATTGATCCATCGTGCAAACAGGAAATGTTGATCTATTGGCACGAGGATTGCTGTCTTTGGTATCCAAGTTGGTGATTTCTTTTTAGTAAAATGTGAGAGCGCCGTGTACGATCCGACGAATATCGATTTACTGGTCGTGGACGATAACGACGATTTTCGAGGGACCGTTGTAAGAAGGTTTCGCCGTCGCGGATTGGAAGTTGAAGAAGCAATCTGTGGGAAGGCGGCATTGGATCTCATTCACCAACGTGAATTTGATATTGCCATTCTCGACATGGTAATGCCAGATTTGACTGGGCTGGAAGTTCTTGAGAAACTGAAAGAGACTCAGCCAGAGTGCGAAGCGATTTTACTGACGGGGCAAGGGACGATTGAAAATGCTGTCCAGGCGATGAAATTGGGAGCTTACGATTTTTTGACGAAGCCATTCCCACTTGCGGAATTAGAACTGCTCATTCAAAGAGCGTACGAACGAAGACAACTCAATAAAGAGAATCGTCAGCTCAAGGCACTTTTGAAACGATCTGAGCCAAAATGGGATATGATCGGGCAATCGTCGGCAATGCTGGATGTATACCGATTGATCGAACGAGCGGGCCCTTCGGATAAGTTTTTGTTAATCCAGGGCGAAAGTGGAACGGGTAAAGAACTAGTTGCCCGGGCTTTGCATTCAAGTAGCCCCCGGTCCGACAAACCGATGGTAGTTATTAACTGCGCATCGATGTCGGATTCCCTGATTGAAAGTGAATTATTTGGGCATGAGAAGGGTGCCTTCACAGGCGCCGTTACTACAAAGTTGGGTTTGTTTGAAGTGGCGGATGGTGGAACATTGTTGATTGACGAAATCGGCGAGATGCCCGCTCCGATGCAAGCAAAACTGTTACGTGTATTAGAGGATGGTTGGATGCGCCGGGTTGGCTCAGTACAGGAACGAAGAGTCAACGTTCGTCTCCTTTCGGCTACAAATCGCGATCTGAAGGCAGAAGTGAAAGCAGGGCGATTTCGAGAAGATCTTTATTATCGCATCAATGTGATGACGATTGAACTACCACCTTTGAGAATACGAACGGGAGATATTGCATTGTTAACCTCGTCGTTCTTAGGGGCCGACTGGAGTATTGAAGAGTCGGCTTTACCTGCTTTAGAGAGCTACTCCTGGCCGGGGAATGTTCGTCAATTGTCACATGTCATTGAACGGGCACAAATACTCGCCGAAGAAAATACTGTTCGATTGTGTGACCTTCCCGCCGAAATTACAGAAAACCTGGCGACAACTATTTCAGATGAAACACGACAGTCAGAAGACGTCCATCATGACAGGTTGGATGATCTTGAACGTGAAAAAGTGCTAGAAGTCCTCAGGCGGGAAAGGGGCAACAAAGCACAAGCCGCAAGAACTTTGGGAATTACTCGACGCAGTCTGTACCGGCTGATTCAAAAGTATGACCTTGCGGATGCTCTCAAAAAAATTCTCGGTCTACAGACTGATTAATGTGAGTCAAACTCGATCCTGGCTTTGCAGAGCCCCTCTTAACTGGACTTGGAACGAACTTCCGCACCCTAATTCCGATTCGACCCAAATTTTTCCGCCTTGATGTTCGATAAGGCTTTTCGCGAAATACAAACCCAACCCCGAACCTTCATGTCCTTTGTGCATTTGCAATCTTCGAAACGCAGTGAAGATTTGCTCGAGTTCCTCGGTAGGAATTCCAGGGCCATTATCAGTAATGGTAATGATGAAATCACTTTCGTTAGATTTTGAGGAAATTCGGATTTGTCCAGGTGCTTTATCAATGTATTTTTCTGCATTAGAAATTAAATTGTAAAATGCTTCCCGCAATTGAACTTTGTTGCCAAGTACAACTGGCAGCGGTGAAGCAATATCGATTTTGATTTGTTTGTCACTAATGGTCTGACTCATTCGGTCGAGGACTTCAGATATGACTTCGTCAATTGAAACATCATCGTTTGCGTCGTCCACTTGAGTTTTGATTGAGACGGAAAGTAATTCATTGATCAGTCCGCTCATCCCAAAGGCAGTTTGCCGCGCTTTGCCGATGAGTTCAACAGCCTCATCAGGCATTTGATCGCCGAATTCATCGAGTGCCTCTTCACATAAGTTGGCAACTGTGCCTAACGGCGTTTTTAAATCATGTGAGGTCAGTCGGGCGAATTGCTTCAGCTCTTCATTAGCTTTCCAAACCATGCTGAGTGCCCGTCTGAGATCGGTGCTAAGCTGGCCGAAGTAACTTTCGAGAGTCAGTCCAATATCGAGAAACATGGCCTTCACGACGGAAAGGAAGTGTTCGGAAAAGTCATCTTGCTCAAAATGACTAGTCTCAAATTGGTGCAGTAAGTGCTCGATGAACTGAAAATGTGATCCGAGGAAAAATAACGGCTCTATTCCTCTTTCCGCATGTGTTCGACCAACGCTTTTACGACGTTCAATAAACTCCTTGTCCCAATTTGCTTCAAGTAATGATTCCCAATGGAGTTTTTGCAGTTCTTTAAGTTGTTTGACAGCTTCCGGATCTTGCAGGAATCGTGCAGTCTCCTCAAAAGAAAGTAAATGGGCATAGAATGTGTCAGCAAATAAGTCTGCGCTCGAACGAAAGAGAGGATGTAATTCATGGAGTCGAGCCGAGTCTACTTCGGTCAACTTCAAAAACGCGAGATAGTTCTCCAGGGCTTCACAATCCGCAGAGGAATTAGGTTGTATATCCATTCATTTACCTCTTAAATAGTTTCAACATGAACCGCCTTCAATTTCTGGTTGGATACTAACAAAATTCTCAAAAAGAATCCGCAAACATTTGCTAAATCAAATCTAATCAACCAAGGAACTGCTGAACGAATGACTTGAAGAGTCAGGAATTGTGCGGTTGCCAACGTTCACTCTGGAAATTGAGATAGCCGAAAGAGAGGATGCCTAAAATGGAAATTGCAAAATCTGCTCTATTAAAAAACGCAGGATAGATATCTCTCACCTCAATACATTGCAGCTGTAAAAACGTCTAATATCGAGTCGAGGCTCTGGAAGTGGATCGCAAATATTGAACTGCTATAGTTTGGGAATTTTTCGTTTTCCACCTGGTTGCGTTTTTTCTAATTTCTTCTGCAATTCCTCTTTTTTCTTTTTTTCTTTAAGGAATCGCTCGATTTTATTTTTGGCTTTTTTTTGCTTTTCGGTCAGTTTTCCCAAGGGTACTTTATCCCAAGGAAGTTTCTCTCCTTCAGGCGGAATGATAAATGTTTCTTTCCAATTGAAGGCAAGAGGAAATTCTAACTCTCGCTGAGCAACTATAGCCCAAGGAGTTCCCGGGTGTTCGTCTATAACTCGTTTTAAGTACCGTCGAGCCAACTCTGCATTTTCACGCTCGTCACTTTTACTGTAGGCTTTGATTGAATGATTTGATTTCTTGTCAGTTTCTAAATCAATCTTGTCAAGAGAAGTTCCCGACAAACCCCTCAATTCCCAAGCATTGGTCGTTCCGTCTTGGCAAACTTTTGGTTTGGAATACATTTCATTAAGTAATGGTACCGAGTTAAACAACCGAATGCGATTTGCCAATAATTGGCCCATCAATAAATCGTAATGAGCTAGCCATCGTTTCGAGGTTTCGCGCTCGCGAAACTGTTCGACAGCTTGCAACTCCTCTAATGTGCGGTCGAGAAATTGGCTGGTTTTATGAAGTGCTCGTAATTCGTCGCGGATGTCAAATTGGATTCCCGCAGCCAGGAATTTTGTTTTAGGTTGTATGTCAGCGGTCGAACTGGTCCGAGCCACTTGAAGCACGGCTTTGCGAATCGGGTTTTTGTTAACTAATTTTCGATATTTCACTACAGAGACGTAGTCGGGAGTGTGGTCTAACATATCGGTCACTTCAAAATGGGGACCAGGAATGTTGCCATCATTGTACATGAAGTAGATGCCGTTACTTTCACGCGTGAGTCTTGCCAGAGCATACGGTCCAAAACCTGAAGAAAAAATCGCATTTTTGAGTTGAGGATCCCAGTGTGGAATATTCACATTTTCAATCATCAATGATTCCGGCCCTCGCTCGACGGGAAGATACAACACTTCTTTTGTTTTACTATCGGTCCATTTAACTTTTATCTGATTCTGTCCAAATGGCGAAACGGGACCCATTACAAACACGTTTGCCTTAGTCCGTTTGACTTCTTTGATCGTCGATTCAAGTAAAGAAAAATCATTTCCGCTTTCATCAGTCAGTACAACCAGTAGAACCTGATAACCTTTCACATGATATTTACGATATTCAAAAGCCGTTTTTTTAATGGCAGAAAAAACATTTTCAAGGCCCGACTCATCGGGAGGAATGTCTCGAACTGCTTGCATGAACTTTCGACGGTCGGCTGTTGGTTCGGGTGTCATCAGTTTTACTGTCTCACCAAATGCGACCACGCCAGTTAACAGAGATTCCGGGTGGTCTTCAGCGAGTTCGTCTAACTCGGTATAAACTCGGTCAAATCGCTGAATGACTTGCTCTCTGCGAGTTCGCAAGCTTCCCGATGCATCCATCAACCAGGCGACAAGGACTTTTCCTTCCTTCAATCGGCTGACTATTTCCATAGTAATACGATCAACAGCACCTATATCTCCCTCTGTATTGACGAATTCCCCTTGCATACCTTTAACAATTTCGCCCATATCCATTTCTTCTATCCTGACCGACATCGGCGCGGGTTTTGTATCGAGTTCAATGATTTCTTCAAACGGGTCGTGTTTACCATCGTTGGCATTAATTTTTTCGATAATGGTTCTTGACTCCACCAGTTCAACAGGAACCTTCTCACTGATGTTCCAAATGTCTCTCTCTTGTTGAATTAGTTTTGCGAGGTCAGTGTCCTTCTCATCGATCAGAATTGAGTTGACCACCATTTCCGGATCATGCATTTCAATGCTGATATATACAAGAGAGCATATAAATAGAGCCAGGCAATGAATACCGAAAGATCCTCCCCACCCCCAAAGCTGACTGGTATTCTTTTCTCGGGCGAGGAAAGTTTCTTTCACTAAGGCGGGAATTGCAATCAGAGATTGTACCACTCCACTTTTAGGATCGAATGTAGTGGAAGTGATCCCCGAATAAGTTTTTCGTATCTTTCTACGGTGAGACATCTGGGGCATATTCCTTCGCGATGGATAGCATATCGGGTTATCGGAGGACTCCTTCCTTATTTAAAGCAGATTACGTGCCAGATGTTTTTGAGAAGGTGATAGAACCCGTTCTTTGCTGAACCGAGTCCAAAAATATGTAACCCACGCACATGATCAAGAAACAAACTTAAATTAGCGGACATATTTCTGTGCGGAAACGCACACCGACGTGCGTATGAGCCCGTTGTCGTTTTACCTGGAGGTATTTCCAAGTCTCGAATAGTGCAAGAGTTCGCTCATGCGGATCGTTTTGTAATATTTCTCGGGAATAGGCACAGTAGATGCAAGTAGATTCATGTGAACGAGAAGTGGATGTAATGAAACTTAGATCTCATCGTTTGAGAGTAGCGAGTGACTCATGTGTTGAGTGGACATAAACGGAAAATCTATTTTGGCTAGAGGAGAAACCACCATGCGAATTTTACAACATTTCCGTTCAATTCTGCTAGTGCCTTTGGCGGTCATAATTTTTGTACCCTTTTTGCTAGGCTCCGGTCAGGTTGATGATAAGGCAGATAGCGAGAGTACTTCAAAATTCGGCCGCGAAGCGCGAGAGGGAACACCATCTTTAAATCGTGACCCTAAGCAACCGTTGTCTGAGCGAGAAAAAATTCACCATGCACTCAGTCGTTTTACATTCGGTGCTACAGCAGAAATGATAGATGAAGTTGAAAAAATCGGACTTGAAGAATGGTTCAACACTCAGTTAAAAGGAAATGCTGACGAATCACGCGTACTTCAGGCCCATTTAGCTAAACTCGATACATTAACTATGTCGAATCAGGAGTTAGTACAAAACTATCATCCAATTATTCCGAAGGAGCTATCTCTGGCTAATCGCCTGACGCCTGAGCAACGGCGTAAACGAGCTGAATTACTGGGGAAGCGGTATATTCCTCGCCAGCAATTGAAGGATGCCGTGCTTTTGATTGCCGTCTACAGTGATAACCAGCTCAAAGAAACAGCATGCGATTTCTGGCGGAATCATTTCAGTATCGATGTGAGCAAAGGAATGGTTCGGTATTATGCCACGACTTTTGAGCGAGATGTAATTCGAGCTGAGGCGTTAGGGACATTCAACGGGATGCTTAATAAACAAGCCAGGCATCCTGCGATGCTGATCTTCCTCGATAACTTCATATCGCGGGCAACTCCGCGTAAGGATCTGCTGGAAGCCGCTCAAAAAGAATTCTCGAAGTCACGGGATTATGGCATGGCTCTGGAAGCCATTGATATCGCAAAAATGCGCGGTCTGAATGAAAACTATGCTCGCGAATTAATGGAACTGCACACTCTTGGTGTCGACAATTACTACACGCAGGAAGATGTGATCGCTGTAGCAGAAGCCTTAACGGGTTGGACAGTAAAGCAGGATCGTGACGAAGCGATCGAGTTTGTATTCAAGCCGGACATGCATGCATCGGCAGCACGACGAATTCTAAAAGCTCGAATTCCTGCCAATCCTCGTAACCCGGAACTCGAAGGCCAGCAAATTCTCGACTTGCTGGTGAAGCATCGTGGGACTTCAGAATTCATCGCTTACAAGTTGTGCCGGTACTATGTGAATGACAGTCCATCACAGGCGATGGTGAATCGGGTTGCGAAAGCATTCCGACGACAAAACAAGACCGATTTTAAAGGAACCTATAAGGCGATCTTGAACGACGAAGATTTCTTCAAGCCCGAGAATTACCAGGCTAAATTCAAACGTCCCTTCGAATATGCAGTCAGTGCATTGCGTGTTACAAATGCGGAAATTGATTCCACTGCGGGTATTCATAATGCATTACTTTCACTTTCTGAACCGCTTTATCAATGTGAAGACCCTACGGGATACTATGATCAGGCCGACGTTTGGCGTGATCCAGGTGTGATGGCTGCCCGCTGGCAATTCGGTGTTGGAATCGGTATGGGCTGGATTCCTGGAGTTCGCATTCCAGATTCCTACTGGGCAGAATTAGAACCCAACAACCCACTGCAGTGGAAAGAAGTTCTTTCTAAACGCATTTTGCCAATGGGACACACCGAACAAACTGATAAGGCACTCGAAAAAGTAATTGCCAGATATGCCCGGTTTAATCCAAAACCAGATCAACTGGGTCGTTACATCGTTGGTATTTTACTGGGCTCACCCGAGTTCCAGCGACAGTAAACAAGGTGATATATATCGACTAAAACAATCAATCAGTTTCCAACGATATGGAGTTACGCTATGAAACGACGAGAATTTATCAAGAATGCCAGTGCCGGAGCAATCACAGCAACAGCTGGTCTCTCTGTCTCAAAAAATCTGTTCGCCAGTCAACAACAAACGGACGCTGCCCGCAAGCTGTTTCCAAACCCTGCAGTCGTTGTGATCTTCCTTCGCGGTGGACAGGATCAGTTAAATACGTTCGTGCCATATACAGACAAAACGTATTACAAAGTACGCCCTACGATTGCGATTCCCAAAGAAGAAGTCGTCAAATTGGATAATCGCTGGGGACTGCATCCGGCAATGAAACCATTGAAAAAATATTATGATTCAGGACAGTTTGCCGCTGTCATTAATAGTGGTTCTCCCCATCCAACACGCAGTCACTTTGATGCTCAGGACTTCATGGAATATGGTGCGCCAGGGATGCGCACGATTCGCGATGGTTGGCTGAATCGTTATCTGGCAGCGACTGCTAATCCGAGAGGCGAAGATCCAAATCGACTGCGCGGACTAGCTATGCAAGAACGCCTTCCTCGATCAATGCGAGGTTCTGCATCTGTGGTGGCGGTTCCTCCTAACTTGCGGGAGATTGATGAGGTGCTCGACCTGTTTGAGGATTTCTATCAAGGTGGTGATCCGCAAGCGTTATCGGCAACAATCGATTCTGCGACCAAAAAACAGTCTGGTACGAAGTCACGGAAAAGTTTGCGAAGTGCGCTGCGTAAACAACAGACTTCAGGAATTATGGCTGATCCTGTAATGGCTTCTGGCATACAAACTGTTCAAGGACTTCGCAAGCTGAGAGAACTGTTGTACGGAAAAGATAACAGCACATATAAAAGTAACCGGTCTGCGACGATTGAAGGGTCTGCGGTTCAGGAGTATCCGGGTGGTTGGTTTGCCAGTCGTCTAAAAGCACTGGCACGTGTCATCAAGGCGGATGTAGGCCTGCAGGTAGCAGCTACCGATATCAACGGATGGGACCATCATATTGGATTGGGAAGTACCGATGGAACATTAAATCGAATGTTGGCATTCCTGTCAGAAGGGCTGGCTGCGTTCATGGAAGATTTGGGCCCTGATCTTGATCGAACCTTGATTGTCGTTTCGACGGAGTTTGGCCGTGTCGTGAAAGAAAACGGAAATGATGGTTCCGATCATGGTCATGGTGGTGCGACATGGTTACTTGGTGGTCGTGTCAAAGGAGGACAGATTTATGGGAAATGGACGGGATTGGAACCAAGTGAGCTATTTCAGAAACGCGACCTGCAAGTGACTACCGATTTCCGCGAAATTTATGCAGATGTGTTACGAAAGCACATGAACTTTGAATTACCAGAAGAATTCTTCCCGGGTTATACACCATCGTCAAAAGGATTGGGGCTGTTTTCTTGACAAAGGTGGGGATGAATCAATCGGGAGACCGATATGTGTTTCTGTGTTATTTGAAGAAGTGGAACCGTTGCCATGAAAGTCGTTGTATTCTGTTTTAGTACATTGCTGGCAGGCACACTTATCATGGCTGCGTTCCATACTCTGCAAGCCGCTCAGAGCACAGAAGACCGGCGAGAACTGATACAGCTCCGAAAAGACCTCTACAAAGTCTCAGCAGTGATCCGGAAGAAGAATTTTGATCAAGCCGAAGAAAAGATTCGTAACGTAGAAGACCGTCTGGAAAAACTGATCAAGAAAAGCAACGTCTCCAAATCGAATAAGTTGATACTCAGTCTACAGAAGGCAATTTCTCAACAAAAACACAGGTTGGCTTTTCGGAAAAATCCGAAAGCAGCCAGAAAGAAAGCGACTAACGTCAGTTTCCTGGAGCATGTTGCTCCCATTTTGCAATCGCGATGTGTTAAATGCCACGGCGATGACGCCGGTGGAAAATTACATCTCGATTCATTTGCCGGTATGAAGCGTGGTGGAGAAAGTGGTCCGTTATTGATTGCGGGATCTGCATCTCGCAGTTTGATCCTTGCTCGGCTGACTGCTCATGAAAAGTTCCGTATGCCCAAAAAAGGGCCACTACTGACCAGAACGGAATTAAATATTCTAGCATTGTGGATCAATCAAGGGGCAAAGTTCGACGGCGAAGATGAAACCCTGGAACTTGCTGAACTGTTGAAGCCGAAAGTCAAACTTCCCCCCTTAAAATTTGCAAAAGCGACCGGGAATGAGAAAGTTTCATTCAAACGAGACGTTGCTCCGTTTCTGGTAGCATCCTGCCAGAGATGTCATCAAGGGAAAGAACCGGGCGGTGACTTGACCATTACGAGTTATGAGACTTTGATGCGCGGTGGTAAGAAGGGGCCGGTTATTGTGAGCGGAAAACCCGACCAAAGCAAAGTCTATACTCTGATGGCCAGTTTCGACGAAGCCAATCGAATGCCCCTGGAAGGGAAGGTCAAGAAGAAAAATTTTGATGACTTGAAGACCTGGATTGAGGAGGGGGCTAAATATGATGGCGCAAGACCCCCGCTTAACACTACGAGCATTGAATCCGACCGCTGATGAAGCACTCGCAACGGAAGTAAACAGCTTTTCAAACGAACAATTTGTCACATTTCGGCGGGAACGCTCAAATGAGCAATGGCAGCAAACATTTTCTGATTCGAAACCGAAACAATGGGAAAATGATGACCTGTTATTATTAGGCAACGGAGATCATGAGCGGATCGAAAAAGTAGGAAAATGGGCCACCGAACATTTGGTGTCAATTAGAAAACTGTTTTCCTTGAAAGAAGACCATCCAATCTGGAAAGGGAAGCTTACGGTTTTCATATTAAAAGATCGGTCTGACTTCGAAAAATTTCACAAGACCGTTTCAGAGTTTCACGTTTCTAGTGCTATTTCAGGGACCGCAAATGTAACAGAGTCGTACGTTGATGCTTATCTTGTACTACATGATATTGGTGATCAGTCGAGTGATTTAGTGCCTGCCTTACGAATTAATTTGATTGACCAGTTAACGATCGCATATTTATCGACCACCGATGCCAGTTATCCTGAATGGTTTACTCTTGGTCTTGGGTTGGGGATGGCATCAATCAAAGCGGATCGTCGTGACGCTTATCTTATCAAACTTCGTGAAGGGACTGTTACATCACTTCAAGAGTTGAAAGAGGCGGATGAAGTGTTTCGGGATGGAGCATTTTTCTCGTCCGAAGATACGCGGCCTGTCGGTTTCACGCTTGCCCAGTTCTTATTGAAACGAGGGGGTGAAAATAATATGACTGCACTCATTAAAACCATGGAAAATGGCGGCGAAATTGGGAACTCGCTGAAGGCCGTTTACGGAGCTGATCTGCAAACGATCGCAAAATTATACTTTGCTACTTTGAAGGTCAGACGTAAGATTAAAAAATAATTGTGAATGCATAACGAAACGAACATCTATATGAAACTGCAGCATGTTGCAATAACAACTATTTGGATTCTTGCCGTATTCTTTGGCTTGTATTCCGGACCCTGGAGTAAGAAAAACGTAAGTGGTTCGAGTAGAGAAATAATACATGACGAAAGTTTTCACATGCACGATCCGTTGCATAAGAACGGAAAAGTGAGCATGTCAGGTCAGTTTCATCTTGAGCTCATTAGTCATAAAGATGGCAAACATCGAATGTGGGTTTCAAATGCATTTCGTCAAGAAATGGATCCCGCTGGTTTTCACGGCGTCCTGAAAATTGAATCGCCTGATGGGTTAGTTCATTCTTACCCGTTCGAACGACTGGGGAGAGAGAAAGAGCTTGTAGCTCAATCACACCCGTTAAAAGGGCAAGTCTGGCTGACGATTGATGGAATGCTGGGCAAGTCAATTCCCTTTCGCAATGTCAAATTCTTTTGGGATCATGGTTCAGAGCTGGTTAAATATGACACTCCTTTAGGACTTGATCCCATGTTGCCGGTTCCGTTGAACAATCCCATGTCTGATGAAAAAGTGAAATTGGGACGAGAGTTGTTTTTCGATAAGCTGTTGAGTGCCGACAAAACAGTTTCCTGTGCCAGTTGCCACCGCCCAGAACATGGATATGCAGAACCACAGGCTGCCTCACAGGGAATCGGTGGACGCAGAGGACGACGAAATGCGCCGAGCATTCTGAATACCGCATACCTTCGGGCACTGCATTGGGATGGACGTGCACCATCGCTTGAGAAACAGGCCATCCAACCACTGTTTAACCATGTTGAGATGGGTTTTGACGATGAACAGTCTCTTCTTAGTCGGTTGGAAACGAAATATGGCAAACGGTTTCAGCAGACTTTTGGTGGTCCTGTTTCACTTAAGGCTGTCACTCAAGCCATCTCCTGTTTTGAAAGAACCTTACTTTCAGGAAATTCCGCTTTCGACCGTTTTGAAGCAGGAGATCGCGAAGCAATCTCAGTCGCAGCACAGCGCGGTCGATCATTATTCTTTGGAAAAGCACGTTGTGGCAGTTGTCATATTCCACCCTTATTTACGGATCACAAGTTTCATCATTTAGGTGTAGGCTGGAAAGGAAAAACAGCGGGTGACCGAGGACGCTTTGAAGTGACCGGGAATGAGAATGACTTAGGAACATTCAAAACGCCATCGTTGCGAGATGTGACACTGACATCCCCTTATATGCACGATGGTAGTCTCACCACATTGAGAGATGTCGTTGAGTTCTATACTCGTGGTGGACACGATACACCTCGCCGCGATTCGTTGCTAAAACCTTTGGATTTATCTTCGGAGGAGATTGACGATTTGCTTTCATTCTTAAAAACACTTGAGGGACAAAATATTAGCACCAAAAATATAACTCCGAAAACAATACGTAACTGAAAGAATACTCTATGATTGATACAACACACTCACTGCTGGCACATGTCAGTTATGTTGTTGATCCAGAAAAGCTAAAGGCGTTGGCCGGAACCGATTGGGAATATTTTCTTTCACCCCTGTATGACCCACTTTATTTGATGTTGATCATTGTCACTCTAGCGGTGACTCTGAGTTGTTTCATTGCGGGAGAACTGATTCGTCCATTGCGTAATTCTTGTAGGAATCTACACAACAGACTGTTAGGTTATCGCGAGTTTGTACCTCTCGTATTGCGGGTTTCGTTAGGAGTTGCCCTCATCGTCGCTGGAACCAAGCAGGCGATTTTTCTTCCCAATGTTCCCGGCAATGTGGTCAGCACGCTAGAAGTCGTAATCGGTTTTTTTTTATTAGTAGGTTTTATGGTTCGGCTGGGTGGATTGTCGGCATTAGCCATTTACTTCTACGGCCTTTCAACCAGCCATTATCTATTAGGGACAATGGAATCTGCTGCCGCAGCAGTGTTGGTTATTGCTTATGGCGGAGAGCGTCCCAGTACGGATCACCTTCTCGACTTTGATTTCCTGGGTTCTCAATTACTGACAATCTGGAGGAAATTACAGGATAACACCGGTCTCATTCTCCGTTTGTCACTAGGTACGACTATGATCTGGCTGGCTGTGACAGAGAAGGCATATAACCCCAGAGTGACGGAAGCCGTCATAATTGATTTCAAGCTTGAAAGCGTCATTCCCGTCAGTACCGCGATGTGGGTTTTTTCAGTTGGTGTGATTGAATTGGCTGTTGGATTGGTGTTGGTTCTGGGGTTATTCACCAGGACGTTCTCCATCATTGCCTTTTTGGTTCTGACGCTCTCTTTTTTCTATTTTAAAGAAGAGGTGGCGGGCCATGTCACATTTTTCGGATCGTTGCTGGTTTTAATGGTGACAGGAGCGGGGCGGTTCAGCATCGACTCATATATTGCCAGTCAAACGCGACAGGTCAATGGTACTGAAGAGCCTTACACATCAGAGTCATTAGTCATACGGAGTGAAGAACCGTGCCTACAGGTGGGTTGAAATCACAGTTATCAACGGAATCGAATCCAAAAGGAAAACAAAAATCGGATTCGAAACAGCATGCTAAACAGACTCAAATCGTTATGGTAACAGAGTGCGATGAAGAACTGACTTTCGTGCAACGATACCAGCATAGGCTAAAAAGCCTGAATGCAGCCGGCTACGGCATCTCAGTCATTGTTCATCTTTTCCTGCTGATTGTGTTATCAATTTTTTACGTTAAGCATTCAACTCTACAAGAACCACCATTGGTCTCTATTTTCACAACTGAAGAAAATAGTCTCGATGTTCTAGAGTTGATTGATGTTCGCATCGAATTAGAATCTGAAACTCAATCGAGCATTTTACCAGAACTTTTGGCACAGAATGCCGTCAATATGAAGCCAATTCTCTCCGTTTTCGAAACCGATAATGATGACATCATCGGGGACACGGTTGGAATCGTTATCGGAGACAAAATTGGCTTCCCGAGACCATCGGGAGGCAGGACTGTGACTCAAGGTAGCTTTACAGCCTGGACAATTACTGCAGACCCTAAGCCGAGGCAAGACTATCTCGTTGTGATCCAAATCATACTGCCGGAGAAAATTAAGCAGTACCGTAAAGAAGATCTAACGGGGTTCCTGACAGGAGACGATGGTTACAAAACCCCCATCGGCTCCTATCGGGGCAGCAAATACTCAAAGAAGTATTATGGACATTTCGATCTCAAGGCAAATCAGTTTTTCATCAAAATTCCAGGAGCCGCTGCCAAGGTTCAAGACACCATCAACATTCAATCGAGGATGCTCAAGGAAAAACAGGTTTTAGTGATTGTCTTTTGAGAAGCGGAACGATTAATCAACATAAACGGCGACACACGTGATATCGTCGGTTGTCTTTTTGCGCAAGGCCGTTTCTACCAACTCCCAAACTGCTTCCTCGGGTGATTCTGACCGCCTCAGCACATCGATAAAACTGGTCTCATCTAACTGGTCAGTCAATCCGTTAGTGCAGAGAATCAGGCGGTCGTTAGGATTTAATCGAACCGTTTCTATTTCCACACTCGCTGCAAAATCCTGGCTTCCTAAATACTGGCTGAGTATTTTTCGATATAGATGTTTTCGTGCATTTTTTGCAGTCAATAATCCTGCATCGACCAGACCCTGAGCCACTGTGTCGTCGACAGTCAATTGTGTGAATTGGTTGTCTCGTTTTAAATAGGCACGGCTGTCACCAACACTTGCAATGTGCACAACTTCGTCAAAAAAAACCGCTGCCAAAGCTGTTGTCCCCATCGATTGCAATCTTGAATCCAGGCCGCGCTGCGCAAGAATCAGGTTATTCACTTCTTGAAAAATTGCTTGAAGGTTCTCATTGATCACTTCAGGCGCCAGGTCTTTTTTGTAGAACGATGAAAGCTGTTGGCTCAGGAGTCGGCACGCCAACTCGCTGGCAACTTCTCCCGCTGACGCCCCGCCGATACCATCGGCGACTACGAACACTCGACCGGTGGAATCAACAAAATATCGGTCCTCGTTACAGCTTCGCATGCTGCCACGAATTGTACGAGCTGAAGCACGTACCGAGGATTTTAAGCTAATCTGTGATCCTGACCATTCACTTGAAGAGGTAGCATGCACTCCAGTGTTCCTTGTTAAAGAACATGAGAGATAAGAACCATCGTCTGCAAAACTAAGAATTAGTGACGGTGCAAACATAGTGCCAAATCGTCACTTCTTTTAGACATATGAAATAAAAATGGATGTCAAACTGTCTTAGGCATTCTTGTCAGAGAATCAATTACAGACCGGCAAAAAATACAGGCTATATCCGTGCTAAATCGCACATGTGTGTGCGGATATTGAAGGAAGAAATACTCGCATTAAAATCTGACTTCACTCAAGTGTTTTCGTCAGAAATATTTGATCGCAGAAGTTCTAAGTATCGACACTTCATGCGACCGTCCCGTACAAAACCTTCTTCGTAACGACTTTTGCACGGGCTGATTCCAGAAGTCTTGAAGCTAAATAAACTTACAAAAGTTAAAGTTCTCTACGGTGGCTCGGAGGTAAGCGACGGCTTTCGAACTTTTCTGATGTAGGTTAATAGCAGGTGCGACACCATCATCTAAGGTGACTTGCGTCAACTCTGCGGCCCTGCAGTCGGCGAAGGTTCCGCAGAGC
Source organism: uncultured Planctomycetaceae bacterium (assembly GCA_942492165.1). Taxonomy (GTDB): domain Bacteria; phylum Planctomycetota; class Planctomycetia; order Planctomycetales; family Planctomycetaceae; genus Gimesia. The sequence continues at coordinate 84,125 of CALOEF010000062.1, read as the reverse complement.
ACTGAAAGAGGTCGTCAATCGAATGTGAACTGTGTCTCAGCGGGGTACAAATAAAGTGACATCTCCTTATTTTACATCATGTTACCACCGAAACTGATTTTACCACGATGATCAAACTTTTTCATCCCTTACTGACACTGATTGCTACTGCTTCAGACAGCCTGTTGGCCAAATACGTCCTCTACTTGAAAAATGAGAACCGAATTCTGAGGGACCGTATTGCAGGTGAGATGCATACAAAACCTCACGAACGTGCCCAGCTCTTGAAATACGGTAAGCCACTCGGAAAATCGATCAACGAACTGATCACGATTGTTACTCCTGGAACCTTTCATCGCTGGGTACGGGAAGAGAAAAAGGGACGGAAGAAAAATCCCGTCGGTCGGCCAGGAAAGAGTGCCGTACTGCGGGAACTGATTCTCAAGATCGCCCGTGAAACGGGGTTCGGCTACACTCGAATCCTGGGTGAACTTCGGAAGCTCGGCATCTCCCGGATCTGCCGTCAGACGGTGAAGAACATCGTCAAGGAAGAGGGGATTGAGCCAAGTCCGAAACGAAGTACCGGCACTTGGGATCAGTTCCTCAAAACGCATTCAGAAACACTCTGAGCCTGTGACTTCTTTACGAAACGGTCGGTCACACCGCGAGGTCTCGTCGACCTTTATGTTCTTGTTTTCATGCACTTGGAGACACGTGAAGTCTTTGCCACACCCTCAACGCGAAATCCCAATTCTGCCTGGGTCACGAAACAGACCAAAGCGTTCGTAAACCACGTTGCCGATCAGGATAAGAAGCCAACCTTCCTGATTCATGATCGGGACACAAAGTTCTCTACCGAGTTCAAGCGGTTGCTGAAGAACGAAGGTATCAAGCCGAAGATGCTGCCCATCCGGTCTCCGAATCTTAATGCACGGGTCGAGAGGTTTGTCCAGACTATAAAACACGAAGCTTTGAACCATTTCATCGCTTTCGGCAAGACGCATCTCGATTATCTTGTTTCGGAGTTTGTTGATTATTACAACAAACATCGAGCACACAGCTCACGAGACTATCTGCCGCCCTGCTCTACCGATCCGCCCCCGGAATTCGAGACGATCAAGCTCGATGAGATCCACTGCGAGGAACATCTCGGAGGTTTGATCAAGTCGTACGAGCGGATTGCTGCGTAGACCAAATCGAAACATGAGTCATTTTTCACGATCAGCGTACGCGCGTTCGCAGAAGAAAACTCGCTCTCAGCAGTCCTTCACGGCATACCTGCTCCGACACGCGTCAGTTCTTTCAACAGTTTTTGTTGTCAAAGATCAATTGTCTGTTGAACTTAACGTGCGACAGTCTTTTTGTACCCGACGGGTCCAGATAAAGCAAATGCCGCTGAGTTATAGGCTTACAACTCAACGGCAATCAAATAAGCGGAGAGAGGGGGATTCGAACCCCCGGTACCTTGCGGCACACCGGTTTTCGAGACCGGCACATTCGGCCACTCTGCCACCTCTCCTGATTCTATCTGATATCCCTTACTTTATAATCGGATCAGTCTCAAACGTCAAATTTGAAAAATTGTTTGAGTGATCATTTTCTTTTGTCTTGTTCTGGCGGGTTCCCATTTCCACGTCCGGATGCATTCTCATCCAACTTTCTAACAGACTACATCGTAAGAGAGAGTGAGCAAATCTATCATATCATATTCCCTTTTGAATCAGATCGGTTATAAAAGGCGAATTCTCAACGATTCCCGGCATCTTTCTTGCAGAGCCTCCCTCGGGGAGATATGCTGGTATTTAATTATACTTTTTCTGTAAAAGTTGGTTCTCTCACGTCTTTGGAATATCAGCTTCTGACAGAAAAGACCAATCAAACAGCGAACATTTTGTAAATGAGGTAGGTATAATGATTGCCGTGGTCTATCCCCTCTGTATGACTCCGTTCAATCATGTGATTTCGTAGGTATGATTCCTTTCTACTCCAGCCTTGGTTCATTCGTTCATTAGCAATGGAATTTGTAATATGCGTCTATTCCATTTATTTTCTATATTGTCTCTTTCGACGATCATGTTGTCTTCTACAACTCTGAACTATGCAGAAGAGCAGTATCTCGAGTTCCTGCAAGGGCTGAGGGAAAAAAAATATCACGATACCGCTTTGCAATATTTAGATAAAATTGCTGAGGATAAAACAACCCCCAAAGAAATTCGTGACCTCATTCCCTTTGAGCGCGCGATGACTTTGATGCAGTTTTCGAGGACACAAAAACTTCCGAAAGCACAGGAAGAGACTCTGGATCTGGCATTGGCACAACTGACGCTGTTCACCAAGCAAAGCCCAAATCATCCCAAGGCAGGAACTGCGAACACTGAACGTGGTAAAATTATTCTTGAAAAAGCCGAAGTTGAAGGCCGTAAAGCCCAGTCCCCTTCGGAAGAAAATAACAAAAAAGAGCATCAGGAGGCAGCACGAAAACTGGTTGCACAAGCCAGCGAGCCATTTTTCAGAAGGCGTTTAACCAGCATGAAAAAACCTGGAAATCTTTTCCAGCGACTTTTATCGATAAACAAAAAGAGCCCGAAAAATATAAAGCCAGAGCAAAGGCAGAAATTCAATTCATGAGCGCCCAGCTTGATCTGGCGCAATGTACTTATGCAGAAGCGCAAACCTACGATCAAGGTAGTGCTGACTTCAATCGCCTGCTGAAAAAAGCGTCGGAGGAATATGCGAAAATTCACGAACGCTATCGAAGTCAGGTGGGTGGTCTCTATGCCCGCATGTGGCAGGGAAAATGTTTTGAGGAACAGGGTGAACTGGGAAGGGCATTGGGTATTTATAATGAGCTGCTTGGTCATCCAGGTAAATCAAAGCCAATCAAGCAGTTAAAAGACAACATCCTGCAGTTTCGTTTAATTTGCCTGAATGATGAGAAGAAAAAAGACTATCAACTGGTAATTAACGAAGCTGAACAGTGGTTGAAAGCAAATCGTTCTCGTAATCGTACTTCGATCGGGCAGGGTATTACCTGGGAACTGGCGCTGGCTCAGGAATCTTTGGCAAACGTGGAAGGAACGAAAACGGCGGATCAGGAACGTACACTGCGTCAGGCATTGACGAATGCTCGTTTTGTCAATGCATTTCGGGGAAAGTATCGCGATGTTTCCCGTCTGATGATCGGTCGTATCAATGCCCGGCTCAAGGGAAATTCTGGCGGTGACCCTAAAGACTTCCAGACCGCCTATGGCCTGGGGCAAGACCGGATTAAGCAGACCAAATCAATAAAAGACAAAATCACAGCTGCCAAGTCGGCAAAAGATAAAAAGAATGCACAGGTGGAACTCGCTCAGTTTACCGAAGAAACAGCCCGACTTTTGAAACTGGCACTGGTGTTGGCTGATAACAAAACCGATCCGAAGGAACTCGATCATGCACGATTTCTACTGTGTTATACCTATTATAATTTAAGACGTAGTTATGAATCTGCGATTCTCGGTGAATATATTGCTAATTTTCATCACAAAGACAGCGCGCAAATCGCCCTGGATGCGGCGTATCTCGCACTGGCAGGATATTTACAGGCCTATAACGACTCTTCAAAAGAGATGCGTTATGTTGACAACCAGCATATGGAAGCAATCTGTAATCTGATTGCTACCAAATGGCCTGAAAGTGATCGTGCTAACGATGCACGAATCCAGCTCGGAAATATTTATAGCCAGACAGATCGTCCGGCTGAAGCTGCCAAATGGTATTCCCAGGTGCCTGCCACGGCGCCACAATATGTCGATGCCCAAATCAGGGCAGGGCAAGCCTACTGGAACAGTTACCTGACTACAATGTCGCGTCGGTCCGATACGAAACCAGCTGATATAAATGAATGGGCAAAGCTCGCCGAAAAACATCTGCGTACCGGGATCACCGCCACTCAAAAATCAGTGCCGGCAACGGCAGCTTCGCCAGAAAATCTGACTGCTGCCAAAGCGTCGCTCGCTCAAATTGCTCTCAATAATGGCAAGTATCAGGAAGCCATCGATATTCTGTCTAAAGACCCGCATTCTGTTCTGAAAGCAATTTTTGTTGCCAAAGGGAAAAAACGACCTGCCAAAGGAGTGCGTAGCAGCGAGTTTGCGAACTTGGTATATCAGCTTCAGCTACGTGCTTTCATTGGTCTGCAACAGATTGATCTGGCTCGAAAAGCGATGCAGCAGCTTGAAGAATCTGCATCCGGTTCAGGTGGCGAATCGATTACAGACATGTATCGACAACTGGGTGTTAAGATTACAGAAGAGATTGAACGATTGAAGGCTACCGGTGATACGAAACGCCTTGATGATGTGCGTAAGTCTCTGGAAACGTTTTTAACTGATATCTTTAAACGGAAAGACCAGACTTATGGTTCGCTGGTCTGGATCGGCGAAACCTATTTTGGAATGGGGCAAGGTGCCAGTGAAAACCCGGCAGTTGCCCGTAAATATTTTGAAAAAGCAGGAGCCGCTTTCGAAGAAATCCAGAAGCGTCAAAGTGCTTCCGGTGATTTTATACCGGGTAATTTCCAAGTGGGAATCACATTACGACTGGTCAATTGCAAACGACAGCAGGGTGAATATGAAGAGGCGCTGGCGTTACTGACTCCGGTTTTGAAAGAGAAAGCGAAATCACCCGAAGTGCAATTTGAAGCCGCTTCCATTCTACAGGACTGGGGAGCCAGCGGTCAGAGTGATTCAGACAAAAAATACCTGGAGGCAATTAACGGCACAGAACTTGAGGGTGGTACCATCGTTCGTGGCTGGGCTTATCTTACCGGACTGCTAAAAAATTCCATTGCGATGACAGGTCGCGAGGATCTGAAGAAAATGTATTATGATTCGCAGTACAATAGTATTGAATGCCGGCATAAATACGGCATCGCTACTAACAGTGCGCAAGATCTGGAACGCGCAAAGTATGAGGCGAATCTGTTTGGGCAGACAAGTGTTGACCTGGCCGATGATGTCTGGGAACGTTTTAATCAACTCTATCGACAAATACAGACTGATATGGGCGAAGATCCACAGGATCTCCAGCGTCGCATATCTGCTACCGAAAAAGTGGCGTCGAATGATCAGCAAAAACAGAATTCCCAGCCGGCGAATAACACGCAACAAAAAGTGGCTCAACAAACTACTGATAATAAAGCTGCAGCTGGTGGTTCTAATAAAGTTTTATTCCTGTTGATTATTGTATTAGGAATTGGTGGTGCCGTCGGATTTTATTTCGTTGCATTAAAGCCCGGGAAGAAATCTGCACCTTCTTATCAGCTTGCTTCAAATGTGACAGTACCCTCGCAGATTCCAGAACCATCGCCAGCGGCAACCAAATCAAGTCGGTCCAGTTCGGCAAAATCTTCAACTCCAAAAATTTCGACTGAAAAACCAAAATCCGATTCGGAAAAAGTCAAAAGTCAAAAGAGAGCCGAGCAGAGTGAATCTGGTAAAGAAAAACGAAAATTAACCCCCGAGCAAATCGCAGCACGTAAAGCGAAACTTGCCCAAATGTCGCCCGAAGAACTTGCAGCACGTAAAGCTGCAATTGCCAGGAAAAAAGCGGCACAGGCAAAACAGCAAAAACAATCACGCCCCCGTCCCGAAAGCGATTCCAGGGATGCTTGAGCACCTTGATTCCTTTTTAAACTAAGATACGACGTGGTAAGACACAAATTAACGTTGAGGAGTAAAGAAAATATGAAAAGTCCACTCTGGTTAATCTTGATTCTGCTAGCCTTTTTTCAGCTTCTGTCACCCGCGTATCTTGAAGCGGCTGACACCGTTTACCAGTATAACAGTAAGAGCCCGCAGCTGGGGGATGTTACCGGTTATACGAAAACAGAGCTGTCATTAAAGCGAGGTGCTACTGCTGTCAAAATACCTGCAAATGAAGTTCAACGTGTACGCTGGAATGGAGAACCACCTCAGTTGAATATCGCCCGAAACCAGGAAACAAACGGGAATTATGCAGCCGCTTTGGAACAGTATAAAAAGGCGATGGCAGGCGGCAGCGAAAACCTGAAAAAAGATTTACAGTTTATGACCGCTCGTGCTACTGCTAAAAGTGCCAAATCAGATGCGGCTGCTCTGGATAACGCAATTAAAATGCTGGATACGTTTGTCAAATCCAATGGTGACCATTACCGTTATTACCCGGCAATGAAACTGCTGGGAGAAGCCTATATGGCAAAAAAAGATTACCCTGCCGCGAATAAAGCGTTCGGCACTCTGGAGCGGTCTCCCTGGAAAGACTACCAGATGGATGCCAAAAATCTGAAAGCGCGGGTTCTGCTGGCCCAAGGTAATGTGAGCGGGGCGTTGTCCGCATTTACTGCCATCTCCAAAATGGATGCCAAGTCACCGGCCGAACTAGCCAGCAAAAATTCCGCACAATTAGGGAGTGCTTTATGTCTGTCAAAAGAAGGCAAACAAAAAGAGGCAATCAAAATTCTTGATGAAATTATCAAAAAATCGAATCCACAACAGAGTGCCCTCCTGGCAGAAACTTATTTGAGAAAGGGCGACTGTTATCGCGAACTGGGCGAATCGAAAGAAGCTTTGATTGCTTATTTACACATCGATGTATTGTTTCCGATGGAACCAGCAGTACACGCAGAAGCGTTATACCGACTGTCAACCTTATGGGGGAAAATTCAGAAACCAGAGCGAGGCGTTGAAGCCCGTGCAGTACTGCAACAGCAGTATCCCAACAGTGAATGGTCACAAAAAGCAGCCAGAAGCTGATTATTCGGCACGAATGTCAAAATGCTGGGAAGTTTCGTTGAGTCTTCCCTTTACAAGGTGATTTTGGCCTATAAATAATACTTGATGCAAAAAATTTAAGAAATCTACGAACCACAAATCCACGATTACCACTCCTTCCTGTAGACCGGAGACCACAACAATGATGACGGGGAATTCCTTGGAACGGAATCAAAATTCAATTGCTTACCGTAGCCTGAGCATTTTGCTCCTTTGTGCAGTTGTTTTAACGCCACTAGGACTGAATACAAAAATCTGGGCTTACCAGGATGAAGCAGCCGCTCCTGCCGCTGACTGCACCGCTCCTGCTGCTGACAATGCAGCCGCACCCGCAGGTGAAGCAGCCGCTCCCGCAGCTGCACCTGCAGGCGAGGTACCTGCAGCTGCTCCTGCCGCCGCACAGGAAAGTTTTCTTTCCTGGATGATTCGTGCTTCGGGCTTCTTTGGTCTGATCCTGCTATTACTTTCATTTTTAATGGTCGCTCTGATCATGGCCAATGTGCTTTCGATTCGAAGAGACAATTTGATGCCTCCCGATCTGATTGCCGCATTTGAAGAAAAAATTAACACCAAAGATTATCAGGGTGCTTACGAGCTGGCAAAAAGCGATGATTCATTCGTCTCACGTGTCCTGGCCGCTGGTTTGAGCAAACTGAATCAGGGTTATGCAGAAGCGATTGAAGGCATGCAGGAAGTGGGTGAAGACGAAAACATGGCAATGGAACATAAACTGAGCTATCTGGCGTTGATCGGTGCCATCGCACCGATGATCGGACTGATGGGAACAGTTTACGGGATGATCTTGAGTTTCCAGACGATTGCGAATTCTGCCACCTCACCGAAACCTTCAGAACTGGCAGATGGTATTTCCACTGCGTTGTTTACAACTTTGGAAGGTTTAACAGTTGCGATTCCGGCAATGATTTTCTACAGCCTGCTGAGAAATCGGGTTTCTCGTTTTTCATTGGAAGTGGGAATGATCAGCGAAAGTCTAATGAACCGTTTTTCTTCCAGCACGAAATAGTGTTAGAGCCTGCAGGGTGATCTGAGATTGTGTTGCAGATGATCCTGCTTGAGTGGAGAGAGTTCCAATGCGAATTAAAACGAATAAGCCAGCCGTGGCTGATATTGATATGACGCCGATGATTGATATTGTGTTTCAATTAATCGCGTTTTTTATGGTGATTACAAACTTCGAGCAGATTCAGGCAGACGAGCGCGTGAAGTTACCTTCTGATTCTCTGGCAAAACCGCCTGAGGTCAAAGCGGCTGACGAACTGGTCTTGAATATCGGCTTTGAAAGAAACGACAAAGGGGAAATTACCGATCCCCAGGCGTATATCTTTTATAATGGTAGTGCTATTCCCGTCCTGAAATTCGGGAAGGAATTTGAACAGGAAGCCCGTATCTACAAGCAGAAAAACCAAAACCCCAAAGATGTTCCTGTGATTTTAAGAGCAGACGCCAAGGTGGACACCGGTCTCATACAGGATTTAATCAAACTGGCACAAGAGAGTGGTTTTACAAAGTTTGCATTTAAGGCCACACAAAAAACGCAATGACCCTGTTTCTGAAACCTATTTTAGAGTGAATCGAATTCTTGATAGCAGGATGATGTTTTTATGAAGTTACGCAGTTCAGGTCGGGAAGCAGAAAAGATCGAGCCTCAAATGGCACCGATGATCGATGTGGTCTTTCAGCTTTTGATCTTCTTTATGTTGACATTAAATATTGTTGAACCGGAAGGGGACTTTAATGTCAATATGCCGATCACAGACGATTCTTCTCAGTCTGATGACACGCCTCAATTTGATATCAAAGTCCGACTGGTTGCCAACGAAGACGGATCTCTGAATACCATTCGTCTGGGACAGGTGAATCTGGGTAATGGTCCCAATGTATTTGCAGGTTTGAATAATGAAATCTTGAAGATCATTGGCAGACCGAATAATCCGATTACCAAAGATATGGAAGTCGAAATTGAAGCCGATTACAATCTGCATTTTGAATATACTTTGAAGGCAGTCAGTGCCTGTACCGGTCGGCTTGATTCTACAGGTAATCATATTATCCGTTATATTGAAAAAATTAAATTTGCTCCTCCCGTTGGCGGGAATGCGGAAGGAAGTTAACTTGAGATCCGGAAATAGAATTGAACGGGACTTTACCTGGATCATTTCCCCTGCCTGACATTGATTCTGAACAGCCTCTATACGCCTGAAAAAATCTACCTCTCGTATATTTCCCTGAATAACAATGAGATTCTTATTTCAGGAACTTTTTCTTCCGATCGTGCATCCAATTGGAACGGCGTCAATTCAGCAGTTTCACATTGAAGATTCGATTAAGTTTCAGAATCATTTGATACTGATTTCTTTTTCAGTGGCGGGAGTAAATTTGTTTGGGTATAGTGTACGATTATTATGAATCTCAAACTGGGAAGAATAATGAGAGATGACAGGTTATGGTTTCAGAGTTCGTTTATCGAAATCAAAGCTGTCATCAGTTGTGTGTTTGGGAGATCACACAATGATTTTGTTGCTTCGGCATCTGTAAACGAAATTCACTGTTGAGAAACTGATTGCCAGATGAGGTTTTAGTGAAGGAAAAGATGAGATCCTGCACTGAATCAGGCAATGTCTCATTCGTGGAGTCGCGAACAGATTTACAATTATGATGTTTTTTAAATGAGACGAAATCTTATCATTCGAGAAATTCATAAGGCAATTTGAGCCTGTGTTTGCCGATATCAAAATCATTCCCAAACTCTCTGGATGTCTGACACTGTTTTCCGGAGAACAGGAATGTTTCTGGATGATGTCTTGGTCAATAGACTGGATATGAACTGTTTTTTGCGGTCAGTGTTGGGATGTGGAGAGTTTACGGGAACAAATAACTAATATCAGTTCTTAAACTCAAAGTGACTCAATCAAAATGTTGTTAATCAGTATTCGAGTGCTCTACGCCTTTGTCTGCGCAGGAGCCATCGCAACCTATGTCAGTTCCAACCCGCCCAGTCCCGTCGATCAGTATCCACTGATCGCGTTTGTGCTGTTGATGATCTTTGACCCAGGGTGTCACCTGCCTGGATCTGCTTATCAGTCGTAAGCGAATCGAAGTCATGTCTGCTATTTATTTTGGACTGCTGGTTGGGGTTCTTGTTGAGTTATCTGCTGATCCAGGCTTTAAGCCCGGTGATTTCCAAAACTCCCTGGGGGGAGGGAGTGGTGATGATTACGACACTGACTTTGCCTTATCTGTGTATCATCATTTCTTCTGCAGACCAAGGATGATTTCAGATTCATTGTCCCTTACGTTGAGTTCTCACGCGAACTGAAGGGGGCCGTCCCCTTAGTGCTTGATAGCAGTGCTCTCATCGACGGACGAATTGCGGATGTCGTCGAAACCAAAATTCTGGATTCAGAAATGATCGTTCCAGACTTTATCTTGAAAGAAGTACAGGACATCGCTGACAGCAGTGATAAAATCAGACGTGTTCGCGGGCGACGTGGATTAGATATTTTGTCTACTTTACAGAACAACGCGAATGTTGACATTTCAATGCACGATGCCAAAGAGACGGATAAAGAAAAAGGACTCACCGTAGATCAGCGACTGGTAATCGCGGCAAAAAAACTGGGCGGTAAAGTAGTCACTAATGACTTCAACCTCAATAAGGTTGCCAGCGTTCAGGGAGTTGACGTGATTAATCTCAATGATGTTGCGAATTCATTGAAACCACGTTACCTTCCCGGAGAGCATATCCAATTGAAGATTATCAAAGAAGGTGAGTCTCAGGCTCAGGGTGTGGGGTATCTCGATGATGGAACAATGGTGGTCTGCGAACAGGCAAACCATCTTGTAGGACAGGATGTCGATGCTGTTGTGACAAGTGTTCTGCAAAGTAGTGCAGGTCGCATGATCTTCGGTCGCGTGACGGAACATGATTAAAGGCCTCGCTCCAGTCCTGGATGGACACGAGACATGAACTCCCGGAAAACAAATCGAATTGGAATTGCCGTTGTCGAATTGCAGCGGCAGTTCCTGGTGGGGATTCGTGATGCTGACTCTCCTCTTGCAGGTTTTCATGAATTTCCAGGCGGTAAATGTGAAGCAGATGAATCGGCTGCTCAGTGTGCTGTCAGAGAATGCCTGGAAGAAACCGGTCTTGAAGTCATCGCTGTAAAAGAACTGCTGTACGAAGAACACGCCTATGATCATGCCGATTTGAAACTGCATTTCTGGTTATGCCAGGTGGCACAGGTTCCGCATGATTTCGCCAGCCAGAATCGATACGGATTCCAATGGATTTCTGTCGAAAGCCTACGTGAATTACTATTTCCTGAAGCCAATCGAAGACTCATTGAGCTTCTCATAAGTACCTATTCTGAATCATGATTGCACATTTTCTAACTGTATCTTCAGACAGGAAGATGGCCAGAAGTATTAATATCAAGAACTCTTTATTTGATTTGACTTCCCCTGTTTGTGACCTAGACTTCATGAATAATCATAAACTGTTGTTTTTTACTGATTTAAATGTATGAACAGGTTTTCAAAATATGGGTTATTCAATCACTCAGACAATCCCGGGTGACAATCAGGATGAGCTGATTTCATTGATTAATCGGAACTTTCACAAAACCGGTTCTCACTGGTTTCACTGGTCGCACAACCAGAATCCGTTTGGCGAGAACTATTCCTGGCTGGCAAGAGAAGATACAGCAGACCAGTTGATTGGTTCGACGGGTTTACTGACACGACGCATGAGTTACGCTGGGAAATCCTTTGCAGTGGGGCAGGCAGAATCGATTAACGTTGACCCGGAGCACCGCTCAGCGCAGGCAGCATTGAAACTGCAGCGTGCACTGATTTCATATCTTCCGAAAACCGATCTCAATTTTGTGTACGCGATGACAAACAGTGCAGCACCCATTTTTAAGCGCTGTCGCTATAAAGAAGTAGGAACATTCCAGAATTGGACCAAGCCAGTTCGATGTGAATATAAAATCAAACAGAAAATCCGATCTACGATACTGAGAAAAGGAGTCTCCTGTCTGATCGATTTGGTAATGCGGGCCTATTCACTTGAGTCGAGGACGTTTTTGTCTCACCGCAACCATTTCAACTATGAAGCGCCCATTGATGAACGTTTTGAAAAACTCTTTGCTGAAAATTCTGAAGGGATTGTCATGGTGGAACGGACTCGTGAATTTCTGGAGTGGCGATTCCGTCAAGAACCCAGCACGCGTTTTCATATCATGACGATGGAGAACCCTGAACGGGAATTACTGGGTTACATGGTTTATGTTTTAGGAGAAACCGGTCGAAGCGGTGATTATGCCGCAGGTATTCAAGATTTCTTCTATCGTGATCCAAAATGTCTGAAACAGATGTTAGCAGCATTCTGTCGCCATACCCGTCAAATAGGAGTCGACTCTATAGTGCTTAACTATTTCGGTCAGCAGGAAGTTTCAGACCTGTTGTCGCGGTTTGGTTTTTTCCAGCGACATTCAGATGTAAAATTGTTTGTTCACGCTAACCCGCAGTTTGATGAATTTGATCAGGAAACGATTCTCGACTCGAATTGTTGGCACCTGACGAATGCTGAACTTCTTTCCTGAAGTTAAAATTCGTACCTGCCTGTGAGCCAATTCGATCAGGTTCCTGATTGCCGCCTGTTCTGTTCTTGTGTGATCATTTCAGCGGCTGCCGAACCGCTGGTATTGAATTCTGCTGTTGCTAACATCGGGATACCATAGCCAAAACCTTTTAACGGATTGAACCAGATTTCGCGTCCCGTCATGGGGTCCAGGCAGTAAGTATAACCATCAATCGAAACAAACAGTTGGCCATCATCGACAAGAATTGAGACGTAATTCGACCTGCCTTTAGAAGATTTCCAGCTCCAGAACAGATTTCCTGTATCCCGATCCAGTGCACACACCCGGGAATTAAAACTGACAAACAACAGGTCAGAGAGTGAGATATTTTCAGAATTCGCAGAGGATTTGTTTGCGTACTCTGCATCATCCAGAAATCCACTACTCATAGGGGCAACCCTTTTTCAGTGACGAGATCTGAGGGAAGGAGTTTTCACTTCCGATTACGTTTCTAAAAAACACTGGAGTTCAACCTGTCATTTGATAGGACGGATGACAGGCTTTCCAGTTGTTTTTGCTTTATTCAATTTAGAAGGACCTAAGGTAGGGTCAATCGCCACCGCACGCTCAAAATCTTCCGCTGCCTGCTTGAGATTACCACGCTTCTTAAATGAATTCGAACGCATGATATAGGCTTTTGCAACGACGTCATCAATGCGTTTTGCACGTTCGAAATCACGTAGCGCAAGTTCGAAATCACCACGTTTCATAAATGCATCGCCGCGAATCGAATAGGCTTTTGGATTCGGTTGAATTTTGATGGCCCGCGAACACTCCTGAATGCAACGGTCAAGTTGATTTTCTTCCAGGTACAGCGCACCGCGAATAAAATAACCACGGCCTGTATCCGGGGTTAATTCAATTAGTTTTGCATAGTCCTGCATTGCTTCATCACGCATATCTGACTTCAGATAAAATTCCGCACGCATCAGCACAAATTCCGAGTCTTTCGGCGACTTCGAAATTCGTTCGTTTAATGCTGTCAGATTTTGTAACCACTGAATTTTGTCTGCATCTTTTTTGGCCTTTTCTAATTGATTCAATTTCTCATACACGGCCATCCGCTGACGATAGAATTTTGGATTTTGAGGACTTAATTCAATTGCGCGCGTAAAGTCTTGCTCCGCTTTGGCATACTCTTTCTGTTTCTGATAGGCCAACCCGCGATTGTCGTAGGCATTCAGGTATTGGGGATTCTGCTGAATAACTTTATTAAAAGTTTTAAATGCTTCGTCCATTTCGTTTAAATTCATCAAAGCAAAGCCCAGATTATTCAGTGCATCAATACTGTCGGACTTGAGACGTAAAACCTGTTCAAAATCAGCGCGTGCTTCTTTGAGTTTCCCTGTAGTCGCATAAAGTAAACCGCGATTGTTATACGCCTGGTGGTCATCAGGTTTGAATTCGATCGCTTTCGTAAAGTCTTTGATCGCCAATTGGCCGCCACCACGCGTCATGAAGAACAGAGCGCGAGTGTAATAAAATTGATTATTTTTGGGACTCATTTCAATTGCTTTAGTTAAATCAACAATGGCACTGGCATCCTGTTTCAGGTCTGCTAATGCACTACCTCGCTGGAAATAGAATTGAGCCTCCTGCGGATGCATTTTGATTGCTGCTGAAAGCAGACGAACAGAATCAGGTAGTTTACCCTGTTTTTGAGCTATGATTGCCTGTTTGAACAATTCCTCCGCTTTTTTGATTGAAGCGGCATCCGTCTTTTTCTGATTCTGAATGTTTGGGCCTTTTTGAGATACACTTTGATCTGTCTGAAGCCCATTTTTCGCTGAATTGCCAGCAGCATTTACAGTGGTCTGCGCAGTGTTTTCTGTGGGGCTATTTGGTTTAACTGCTTTCTGTGAAGTCGTTTGCGTATCGGAACCACAACCACTTATCACACAAAAACCAACGAGTATCACTGTAATCTGACGAATCATTTTTCGTTCCATCTACTTTGTGTACGAGGCATTTTTGCGTAAAATACCATTAGTTGACCGAAGGCTTGTAAATCGACACGAAAAATCTGTCAATCCCAATTGATTTTTCTCCTTTTTTCATGAATGGACGTTGAACTCAGGATCTTTTACAATCCGTGAGCTTAAGATCAACGGCAGAGCGTCAATTTACTCCGAAGGACAAACAACTTGCAGTTACCACGAAACCCGACCCGAGAAGTGAAAATTGGTTCCGTTACGATTGGAAACCAAAATTCAATCGCCGTTCAAAGTATGACCGCAACCAAAACAAGCAACATCGATGCGACTGTTGCGCAGATTCATACATTGGAACAGGCGGGAGCCGACATTGTGCGGATTGCTGTTGACAATAAACGCGAAGCGGCGGCACTCATCGAAATACGTAAGCAGACGACAGTGCCTCTGACTGTCGATTTACAGGAAAATTACCGATTAGCGGAAGTCATTGCGCCGTATGTGAATAAACTGCGTTATAACCCGGGACATCTTTATCACCATGAACCGGAAAAACTCTGGCAGGAGAAAGTTCGCTTTATTACAGAAGTTGCGAAAGACACTGATTGTGCAATCCGCGTCGGTGTGAATTGTGGATCGGTCGATCCTGCTAAATTGGAAAAATATGATTCCGATGATTCAATTTCTCCCATGCTGGAAAGCGCACTCGATCATTGCGAATTTCTGGAATCCATTGGCTTTACCCGCTTTTGTGTCTCCCTGAAGGATTCAGATCCGGCGAAAGTCGTCGAAGTCAATACGCGATTTGCAGCACAAAGACCAGATATTCCACTGCATTTGGGAGTGACAGAGGCGGGGATGCCTCCCGATGGAGTCATTAAAACGAGAATGGCATTCGAGCAACTCATCAGTAAAGGAATTGGGGATACGATTCGCGTTTCTTTAACGGTACCCAATGATCGAAAAGGGGAAGAAATTGAAGCCGGTCGCACGATTCTGGAAGACATTGCAGCAGGCCGAGTGCGAACCGTAGTTGATTATGATTTAAAAGGCATTAATATAATCAGTTGCCCCAGTTGCTCTCGTGTGGAAAATGAAGTGTTTGTCGACCTGGCCGCTGATGTCAAAAAAATGACAGAATATGCCAAAGATCATAAAATCACGATCGCGGTTATGGGCTGCCGCGTCAATGGTCCTGGTGAGACCGATGATGCGGACCTCGGTCTCTGGTGCGGTCCCAATTATGTGAATCTGAAAAAGGGGAGTGAGTCCCTGGGACGATATTCCTATGATGATATTTTACCTCGTCTCAAGGGTGAGTTAGATATTCTGATCGAACAGCAATCCGCAAATATTTAAAAATATCTTCTGTTCTTGAAGATGCATTTTCATTTTCTCAGTTCTCTACTAACTTAAAGACATGGATGTAAGTCATGGCTAACTCAAATCCTGCAATCGACCTGACAACAGCAACGATTCTGATATTTGGCGCTTCAGGTGATTTGACAGCGCGGAAGTTAATTCCCGCACTCTATGATCTTTGGAGTGATGGATTTCTCTCAGCGGATTTGCCTATTATAGGCTTGGCGCGACGTGCAAAAACTGACGAACAATTTCGGAACGAACAGCGCGATACGGTCTCGCAATTCACGCGCACGGGAACAGTTACCGATGAAAAATGGGCTGCATTTTCCAGGCGGCTGTTTTATCGTGAAATCGATATCACTAATGAAAGTGAACACGCACAGCTTAAATCGTCTGTTGAAGCAGTTGAGCGTGAAGTGCTCGGTGATGTTATCATGAAACGAGTAGCTTATCTGGCTACGGCACCTTCCTTGTTTTACCCTGCAGTCCAGGCATTATCCCGTGCGAAAATGGTGCCTCGTAATTCTGAGCAAGAGTGGTTGCGGGTTGTGATAGAAAAACCTTTTGGCCACGATTTGGAATCGGCACAGAATTTAAGCCAGAAGCTGAGTGAGCTCTTATCTGAAGATCAGATTTATCGGATTGATCATTATCTGGGTAAAGAAACCGTCCAGAACATTCTGTTGTTCCGACTGAGTAATTCGATTTTCGAGCCATTACTGAATCGAAATCATGTTGATCACATACAGATTACTGTGGCCGAATCGCAGGGAATTGAACACGGACGCGGTGGCTATTATGATCGATCAGGGGCGCTGAGAGATGTGATGCAAAATCATGTATTGCAACTGCTTTGCTTAATCGCCATGGAACCTCCTGCACTTTTCAGTGGCGAAGAAATTCGTGATGAAAAACTAAAAGTACTTAAAACGCTGGCACCCGGATCCAAAGGTGATATTTCAGAGTGGGTTGTAGCCGGGCAATATACAGCCGGGCAATCTTTTGGCCAGGCCGTTCCCGGATATCGAGAAGAAGAGCGCGTTCCTTCGGACTCGCGTCGAGAAACTTTTATAGCAATGAAGGTTTTGGTCGAAAACTGGCGCTGGGAAGGAGTTCCCTTTTATCTACGCACAGGCAAAAGACTCCCGGAACGAGTTAGTGAAATTGCCATTCAATTTAAACACCCACCCATGAATCTGTTTACAACGGTCGAGTGCGATGGTGATATCTGTTCTTTAGTTGAACGCAAACCGAACGAGCTCATTTTTCGTATCCAGCCTAAGGAGTCGATCTCTATGAAATTTTCGACGAAAAGACCTGGAATGCAATATCAGATACAGCCGGTAACGATGGATTTTGCATTTGAAGATGCCTACCACAAGAGTTTACCCGAAGCCTACGAACGCTTGTTAATGGATGTTTTGCGGGGAGATTCAACCTTGTTTACCCGTAGTGACGAATTAGAGGCTGCCTGGAAATTTGTGACACCCATTCTTGAACAGTGGGAACAGCCAGAACACACTCCGGAACCTTATTATGCGGGTACCTGGGGACCAGCGGGAGCAACAGCTTTGTTAAATCAATCAAAACGACGCTGGCGAACACCTTCTACCACCAGGGAAACCTAGTTTTTTAAAATAGAGAAGCAGACAGGGTTCACATTCAGGTTTCGTCTTTATGAAACCGCTTTAAAAATCGCAACCATGGTTTGTAAAAGAGTAAAAACAAACCGATACCCAACATGGCTCCCAAGGTGTCCGCTACCCAGTCATCCATGCTTGGTTGCCGTTGAAGCATGGGAATTCCCTGTAATAATTCATCGAGCATGCCAAAGAGACTGAGACCCAATAATACGAGAATCAGACGTTTGACAGACAGGTCGCCCCATTTAATCGACAACCACCAGGTCAACAGGAATGCAAGACCCGCGTAGGCGATAAAGTGCAGAGGAACATCGGTTCCCGGCGGTAGCGTACCCTTTTTAAGAGGTATGTGAGTTGCGGTAAATAGCAAGACCCAATAAAGAATGAGTGCCGTGCGTACCAGTACTTGATAACGATTCATGGCATCCTTGAAATCTCGTATTGCATTTGTTCCTGAACGGGATGAACATCAAATAGATTAAGAACCAGTTTTTAAGCCGGATAAGGTGATGTCAGCCGAGCGACCGGATTGGCTTCCAGATAGCTGGCAATGCGATCTTTTCTGGAAATCGCTTCCGGAATAAAGTCGATAGCCTGTTCCAGACGATCGTTGGGTTCAGCGCAACTAAATCGTAAAAACCCGTGACCCGCTTCGCCAAAACATTCGCCTCCGAGACAGGCAATACCAAAGTCATCATCCGCACCCTCAAGCAGGTAGAGTGCCAAACCATGACTCGTCATTCCCAATTCATTGCAAACGGGCGCCACATTCACAAAAACATAGAAGGTCGCATGCGGATCCAAAGCATGAAAATTGTCAATCTGATTTAACTTATTTGTTAACAGTACCACTTTGTCGCGGAATTTTAACATCACTTCATCACGTTCTTTCGAATCGCAATTCAGGGCTGCCGCTCCAGCAAGCTGCACTAGGGGAGGCGTGCAGGACAGAGTGGTATTCACCATTTTCCCAATCGATGTTGCGATTTCTTCAGAAGCAACACAGAACCCTAAACGCCAGCCACTCATACTGTAAGATTTGCTGAAAGTATAAGCAGAAACGCATTGATCCATCATTCCCGGCTGCGCCAGAATCGAGTGGTGTTTTCCTTGCCAGACCATATGACAATAAGGCTCATCGCTGAAAACGGCAATATTTTTTCCGCGGATCAGGTCAGCGATTGCCTTTAAATCTGATTCTTCAATGACCCCGCCCGTAGGATTATGCGGCGAGTTCAAAAAGATCGCTTTCGGAGAAGCATCCTCGGCAAGAAATTTTTCAATATCAGCCAGGTCCGGACGGAAATCATTGGACTGTTTGAGATCTGAAACAACCATCCGTGCACCGCGTCGTTCAATGTTGGGCAGATAAGTCGGGAAATACGGGCTGAAGACGAGTACGCCATCACCGGGGTTCAAAAAAGCCTCACAGAAAAACTGCTCGAAAACTTTGGCCCCCGGACCAACGACAATGTTTTCGGGTTGAGCGTTAACTTGAAATTCACGTGACACAAATTCGGCGGCTGCTTTACGAAACTCGGGAATTCCCGGCGAAGCGCAATAATGCGACTGATTATTCTGAATCGCTTCGATCCCCGTCGATTTTGCAGATGAGGTGCTGTCAAAGGGGCTATCTCCCACTTCCAGTTCAACGACGTCTTTTCCTTCTGCTTTTAACTGTTTAGCAATCGCCAACACACTAAATGCGGTTTCCACGGTGAGAGACTGAGCAAAATCGCTTAAGAGTAAAGCCACGAAACAAATCCCCTTTGATATTTAAAAAACGATACTTACAAATTTAGAAAGCAGGCTACGTTTACTACTTTATAAGAGCATCAGCCTTTTGGAAACTTGACCGACCCTCATTCTATAAAACACTTTTATTTCGTTGAAATTGCCTGCGCCAAAGGCTGCAAAACCTGTTCGATAACGTATTCATTCATCAATTGCTCTGATTTCGTTTTCAGGTCGAGAAATGTCTCTTCCAGTTTGGTATCTGCGGAAAGACTTCCATACTGTCTGAGGGTAAAAAAGACAGAAAGTTGCTCGTCCGGATAATCTCCACGCCTGACCTGATAGGCATTGGTTCTGGTTTCAATGAGTAATCGTGCCTGGCAGCGACAGGTATCATCCAGACTGAGAGTGATTGAAGGCTCGTAGTTCAGGGCACGTGATCCTGGAATCTGCAACAGGCTGTCTACCGCCTGGTTTGATCCCAGGGCTTCTGCCACTAATGCGTCATGGTTTCCCCGATAAGAAAAATCAAAGCCCACCACATAATCCAGGGCTTCACAATCAAGCGGGCTGATGGACAGCATATAGGGTACCAGCTCCAGCATCAGTTGATGTTGTGTTAAACAATCATCAGGATCATTGGGTGAAAAGTAACCACTGCTCACTCTCTGAGATTCCAGAGAAATCCAGCGTTGCTGTCCGGTCTCTTCTTTGTCTTCCTCCAGGATAAAACCACTTTCGCCACGGTTATAAAAATTCCGCATGGAAGGAAACGTTTTTTGAATTCGTTCAAAGAAATTCAATACCGTTTCCCGAGAGGAAGGCAGCGTCATTTCAGTACATAAATTAAGATTGATGAAATAATCATCGGATAACATGCTGTAGGGATGCATAATCGCGCCATTATCTTAAAAAACTGGTTTCAAGAGCTCTCAAAAGAACTCAGGTTAATTTAGAATGTTTGAGTTCAATCTATTCTATCGGAGAACTTCAGATGGGTCAAAGAACTGTTTCCACTTCCAGATCAGTTCCGGAATCAGGACAAAAATTCAATTCAGATGAATTCACCCCAGCGGAGTTATCGATTTTTTCCACTGAGATTGGTTGGTGTGGCCTTTCAGGGTCTTCGGAAATTGTGGAGCGTCTCTTTCTGGGGCACGCTTCTGAAATGGATGTTCGGGAGACTGCAAAGTATCGGTATCAAGAAGATTATTCTGATGCGATAAAAGCAGTACCGGAATTCGATTGGTTTCCTGAGCTGCGCGAGAGACTTCAGGCATATTTTCAAGGTGCGGTCGCCCAGTTCCAGGATGTCGAAATCAGACTGCCTCATCAAACTGCCTTTCAGGAACGCGTCATTCGTGAAGTCCAAAAAGTAGGATACGGAACGCAGGTCACTTATGGAGAACTCGCGAAACTGGCAGGTTCACCTCGGGCTGCCCGCGCTGTCGGAACTGTCATGTCCTCGAATCGGATTCCAATCATAATCCCTTGCCACCGTGTTGTTGCTTCAGGCGGAAAGCTGGGAGGTTTCTCTGCGCCTCAGGGAATGTCTCTCAAAGAACATCTGCTGGCTTTAGAGTCACAAACGGCTCAATCACTCAATACGTGAAATTCAATTCGTTGCCAGAAGATCACGATATTGCTTTTGAATCAAGCCGATTTTCGTGAGCTTGATTCAAAATCATTTGAGTCAGGATGCGATTGTTCCTGAGCCGTGTGCTGGTGATTCTGGGATTTTTGTTGATCGAGCATGGCTTTTTCAAACAGGTAGATTCTCTGTCCCAGACGGTCAATACGACGACTGACCGAAGCAGAATTCTGTTCCATACCTGCCGAGACAAGAGTAATGACTCCAAGAAAGAGCAGCATCTGTCCGGCAGTGCTGATCAGCCAACCTGTCGAAGCATAGTTAGCGGGCCCCCCATAATAGCCCCACAAAACGAGAGTCGTTCCAATTGTCAAAACAGCGACACCACCATAGGCCATCAACTGACCGACTAACCCCAGCCAGTTTGGGCTCTGGTCATCTTCTTCAATCAGATCCTGAATGTCGCGATAGTCAGTATGTATCTTTGGTACAACGGCCTGTTGAAATGAAAGTGATTCTGATTCCATCTGGTTGCTGCTGGAATTCTGAACGGCGTGTGCTGATGCTTCCTGAGGCTGATTTTCTGGAAGATGTTTTTGGAAATTTGACGCTTTATCGAAGTCCGGGTTCTGTTCCAGTTGGTCGGGCAGTGGAGTTGACAGCGGCGCCCGGGCTTCCGATTTGGTAATCGGACCAAATGGGTCAAGAATCTCTCGATTCGACCAGCGTGCCAGCAATTCGCGGGCTTCTTGCGTCTTGTCGCTAATCCGCGTCGCGGCGGTCGTTCCCAGATCATTCGCACAGATCGCGCAATGAACCCGCTTTGCATCGCTAGAAACTTCTGCTGCCACATCTGACTGGCAATTCGTGCACCACATAAGGCACCTGGTTATTATAACTTGAGAGTACGAGAGGACTTGGGAATAGTTCGAAGTGAATCTGTTTGGGAGAGAGGCCTTGATTATCTATACTCAGCGTTTTTATGCAATACCGATTTTAATAGAGGTTTTTCATGGGGGACTGGAATCGATTGATTGGCGATCGGAGAGAACGAAAAAAATTGAGAGGACTGTGAAATAGACCACAGATTGGACATGCAGGCACGGTAATACTGTTTGCGTGACTCATGAGTCAAAATTGTTACGAGACAGTTTTAAGTCATTTTGACGACTGATCTGCCGGTCTGAATTCGAGCCTCACTCTCAGCAGTCAAATTCAATATAAAAAATCTTTCAGAGAAGTCGATGAAGTTAACTCAATTTGTAATGGCAACAGCATTGCTGGCATCTATCGCCTTGACGGGCCATTCACTGTTTGCAAATGAGGAACAGAAAGCAAAACAGAATCCGCTTGCATTGAATGGAAATTGTGCAGTCTGTCTGGTTAAGAGTCAAAAAATTGTCAAAGGTAAGGCAGAATATGCATCCGTCTATGATGGTCGCACTTATCTGTTTCCATCTGAAGAAGTCAAAAAAATGTTTGATGCCAATCCGGAAAAATATGTACCTGCATTGAATGGCGATTGCACTGTTTGTTTTGCGCACCATGCTGGTGTTCGTAACCCCGGAACGACAGATCACGTGAGTCACTATCAAGGACGGGCTTTCCTGTTCCCCAACAAAAACATCAAATCAATATTTGATCAAGCG
Source organism: uncultured Planctomycetaceae bacterium (assembly GCA_942492165.1). Classification (GTDB taxonomy): domain Bacteria; phylum Planctomycetota; class Planctomycetia; order Planctomycetales; family Planctomycetaceae; genus Gimesia. The sequence continues at coordinate 61,779 of CALOEF010000062.1, read as the reverse complement.
CCTCAGAAATATGCTGACGTTGATCTGGCCTACAATGGCAAGTGTGCTGTCTGCAAAATTGATGGTGGGAAAGATGTTCCGGGAAAACCTGAATTGACAACGATTTATAATGGCATGCGTTATCAGTTTCCCTCTCAAAGTGTAATGCAGAAGTTTCAGAAAAATCCTGCGAAGTATGCTGTTCAAAAACAAGGCGAACAGAAAACGGGTCGTACGACGGCATCAGATACACAAATGGTTTCGATTAAGGGGACCACAGCTTGTGCAGCATGCGAGTATGGTGTTCATCCCAAAAGAGATCCGAATGTATTGGGGTTAGCTGTAAAAAGTAGTGATGGTTTTATCTATGTTGTTGAAGGTGCACATGACTCACATCCAGACCTGTATCAAAGCCGGTTCCAGAGTTTGAAAATCAGTGTCAAAGGCAAAGAAATTGCCCGCAAAGGGAAAGTGGTCTGGCTGGAACCGCAATCAATTGAAAAACTGTAGTCACTTTGAAATAAAAAAACAGCCTGCCGGGTCAAAGCTTCAGCAGACTGGTTTATGTTGAATGATTGATAATTCACCTGGCAGCAAAATTGTTCCTCTCCCTTCCAACCTAAGTTGAGGATCTGCTGTCGGGTGTTTTTTATTGATTCAGAATGTATTGTGCAGGATTAGCTGAAAACCGGTCTCGCTCTGTCTCCGTATGAAAGAAAACCAGTCTTTCCCGATAGACACCACCTGCATGAGGATCGCCATCAACGGCATGGTTTTTTTCAAGTTGAGATACTCGACACTTACCTTCAAAGGCAGGCCAGTATCGATCAGGGTTTGATTCAAACTTCTTTTTATGTTTTGCAGAGACAAAGCAGACTTTGCGTCCTTTGTAAGTCGATGAAAACTGAGGCGTCCCTTCGAAGAGCAACTGCTCATCTAACATGCTGACCAGACAAATGTTCTTGAACGCAAATTGCGCTTTGACCTGCTGCTGACTCATTTTCTGGATCTTTTGCCGGGATCTGGCTTGCACCGTCGGTTCATGTTTCACAAGACAAATTTTATTGAGATGTCCTTCCATCTCCTGCGCGGCAACATAGCCTGAAATTTTCTTCACGATTTTCAGTTGAGGTGTGATGATGACAGTCGTTGGTAATCCGGAAACTCCAATGGCTTCCACTAATTCTTCGTTTTTATCAGCGTCCACACTCACGGGGATAAAGCAGGAATTGACATGTTTCACCACACCTTGATTCCGGTAGGTTTCTTTCTCCATTTTATGGCAAAATCCACACCATGATGCACCAATCTGGATGAGCATGGCTTTTTCCTGAGTGCGCGCCTGCTGAGCGGCCTGTTTCAGGTTGGTTTGCCATTTGATTTCTTCTCCCTGAATGCGCTGAGAAAATGATGGCAGGAAAAACAAACCAAGTGATAAAATGAGCATGTATTGTGCGCGCATGATAATCCTTTATGAAATGGCCTCAAAAGTCCTGTATTGATTTACATATCGGTAAAATTTGATGATTTGTTCAGTTTGCAGGATTATTCTGATTCAATTTTTTATAATTGATTTGAGATTTGAAACGATTAGTCAAACTGGCATAGGAGAAACGTGATGTAGTCTTCCTATCATTCCTGCATTAATAAACAACTCTGTTCACCATTAATTATGGTTCGAGAATTCAACTTGATGCCAGAGTTCAGTCAATATTGCGATGCTTCTAAATGGGTCTGTCGTAAATTCCGGTTGAGACTAATGTCTCTATAAAGCAGAAAGAATCGCAAATAGTGCTGCTGTCAAAAACGACCAGATGAGTCGTTAACTTCCAGTGGCTTTTCAATGCGCTCTGGTTCTTTCTAAGGTCCCGAAAGTGACTCAAAGCACAGACCAGAATAAAGCACAATCATTGGCTTACCTTTCTTACGAAATAAACACGTATTTCATTTGATTCGAGAGCTCCTGTTTCTCTTGATATGAAGTGAATTTCAGCTTGTTTGTGACAATTGTGTATATCGAGTTTCCTGTCATTTCAGTCTGTGAGTTTCCATACACACTGACAAATGGTTTTATTTTTTAATTGAATGATTCCGAAGTATCTTGATTATCGCTTTTGAAAAGAAGGAAAAATTATCAGCGAATTCAAGAATCGATCATTTAAATATTGCAGGAAATGTGAGATAACTAACAGAACAGAAAAAGTTTCGCGTTTAGTTTTAAACATTGGACGAACTTTTCCAACTTTCAACATACAGACTGTGAGGTAATCAATGAAACACCCGGAATTCAATCGACGTGATTTTAATCGACTCACTTTTGCTGCTTTTGGTGGCATGGTCGCAGGCTCTATGGCTGGTTGCCAAAAAGCAGCCGAAAATAAACCAGCTCCTAAAGCACCCGCTGCTGATGCAGAGGCTGGCAGTTCAACCCAGGCAGCTGATGCTCCTCAAGACTCAAAAGACGTGAGTTTGTTGATGACAGAACCACATGTCTGTCGTGGGCTCAACACATGTAAAGGAAAACATGCTGGCATAGAAAATGATTGTGCCGGCCTGGGAGCCTGTGCATCAGTGGCAGAACACGCTTGTGCTGAATCCAACGCATGCAAAGGCCAGGGAGGTTGTGGCTCGAATCCCGGAATGAACTCCTGTAAGGGAAAAGGCAGCTGTAGTGTGCCTTTAATGCCGGAAGCCTGGAAACTGGCCCGTGCCGAGTTTGAAAAAGCGATGGAGAAAGCCGGCAAAAAAGTAGGTCCTGCTCCCGCTGCAAAAAAAGAATGACTCAATGATTACAATGAAGGTCGGCTCCTTGATCAATCTGATTGACAGGGAGCCTGCTTTTTGACGTCAGCTTGAATCGCAAAGTCTCTTCGATATTCTGAGAAGAGTATCCTTGTCGAAGGGAGGAGTTGTGACCGATGTTAAAACCACGTCTCGGACATGAAAACCTGGGTTTGGGTGTGGGATTGAGAACCGTACACTTTTCTCATATTCTGAAACATCAGCCGGAAGTGGACTGGTTTGAGATCATCTCAGAAAACTTTATGGACTCTGCAGGCAGACCCCGACAAGTGTTGAGTCAGATTGCGGAACGTTATCCGATTGTCATGCATGGTGTCTCACTTTCAATTGGAAGTGCCGATCCTCTCAATCGTGATTATCTGAAAAAATTGAAAATACTGGCGGAATCAGTCAATGCCCGCTGGGTTTCTGACCACATCTGCTGGACGGGAGTTGCAGGTCGTAATACACACGATTTGCTTCCGATTCCCTACACCGAAAGTACACTGTCGCATGTTGTGAAACGAATTCAGATTGTGCAGGAAATTTTAGAACGTCCACTCGTTCTGGAAAATCCAAGTAGTTATCTGGAGTTTCAAGAATCAACAATGTCAGAGGCTGAGTTTGTTTGCCGGATGGCGGAAGAAGCGGACTGTGGTTTACTGTTGGATGTGAATAATGTATTTGTTTCCAGCGTCAATCATGAATTTGATCCAGTAGAATATGTGAACAGGATCCCTGCAGAGCGGGTTGTGCAATGTCATTTGGCTGGTCACACGAATTGTGGAACGCACTTAATTGACACGCATAATGGTCGGGTGATTGATCCTGTCTGGAATTTATTCCAGTTATTGCACCAGCGAACGGGTGGAGTAGCAACGTTGCTCGAATGGGATGCTGATATTCCACCATTCCCTGTCGTGCATGAGGAAGTTCTTAAAGCAAGGAAGTATATGGATGAGAATTTGCCTGCTCAGGCTTCTGTAATTGTGGAAAAAGTGGAAGCAAATACTTCTAAGACGGCAATTCCACATCCTGCTTCGTATATTACGGCAGAAGTGGAATGAATCACGACCAGCGCAATCTCGACCAGCTTCAACGCTGGATGCAAACCGTCATCAGTTGGCCTGGTGGAATCAAAGCCGGTATCGAATCAGAACAGGCACAAAGCAAAATTTCTCTGGAAAGTGACGAACTGGATTCGGTAATCACTGCTTCCAGTCAATTAACGAGCCTGGAACGGATGGCAATATATTCCAACGCCTATTATGCCCGTTTGCTGGAATGCCTCAGTGAGGAGTATCCGGCTTTGGTTTGTGCAATGGGCGAAGCGGCCTTCGGTGCTTTTTCAATGGAGTACCTGCAGAAGTATCCACCCACCAGTTATACACTCGCTGATTTGGGAACACATTTTCCCAGGTTCTTAAAAGACACGAAACCACAGGCAGAAAATGCAAAAGTCGACTGGACAGATTTGCTGGTTGAAATTGCTTCTCTGGAGCGTGTTTACAGCGAAGTTTTTGATGGACCCGGTATCGAACAGGAGATGCTACTGACTCCGGAGACACTCAATTCGATTCCTCCTGAAAAGTGGCCAGAACTGACGCTTCAAATGGCGCCCTGTTTTCGGTTATTGCTGTTTCAATTTCCAGTGCATGAGTATATCTCCGAAGCAAGACGAAATAACGCACCTCCGATCCCGGAACCACAATTAACGTATCTAGCAGTGACACGCAGAAACTACATTGTGCGTCGTGAGCCGATTACTGAACCAGAATATTTTCTACTGTCACTACTTCAACAAGGTTTGAAAGTAGGAGATGCGATTACACAACTTGCAGAATCGGATTTCATAGATCCCGAGGAATTAGGGACTCAACTCCATAGCTGGTTCCGACATTGGACGGCTTCTGGGTTCATTATTGCCATCAGTAATTATTGAATGGAACCGCTTCAAAATCCTTATTCCCAAGTCAGCAACACCCTTCGGGATTCCAATGAACTGGATGAAGCTTGATTGGTAAGAACTCTTTTTTTTGTTTAAAATCGTGCCAATTGAAAAGAACAGGGGGTTTGGGTGGCTTGGGTTGAAGTTGCGTGCCGGTTTTCCCCCTGAATGAAGCGATTTGAAACGCTCTATCGACAATTTTGAGGCCCGTTTCGTCCATTCGAGTACAGTCACTCAAAGTACCGACTCTCCCCCCATTGACACAAAAACCACTCGGAATTACAGTCCCGATTCAGAAGTTTGATTAATAGAATGAAATCGATGAATTCATCATATTTCAAATGAATTGATATGCAGTTTCGCTGTCAGGGAGGGCGGCATTATGAAGGGCATCTTAATGTGTTGCGTTGCGATGTTGCCGGCAATTGAGATTACAGGCTGTACTCAGCAGTCTGCGTTGCCTCCCGTGGCTATTAATTCGCCTGCGCCAATCACGCCGTATCCGTCTCAGGCTGCAAGACCGGACCCCAATACTCCTTTATTTACAACACCACCAACGGTTTCCATTGAACCCAAAAATCCCTGGAAACCGGACGCAGAAATACGTGACTGGGAATATATCGTGATTCATCACACTGCATCAACGACAGGCAGTGTTGAAAGCATTCATGAACTTCATAGCAAGAAAAAAGATAAATCAGGAAAAGCGTGGCTGGGCATCGGTTATCACTTTGTGATTGGAAATGGGAACGGAATGCCCGACGGCGCCATTGAAACCACGTTTCGCTGGCGCGAACAGATGCATGGCGCACATGCAGGAGACAACAAATTTAATCAAAAAGGGATTGGAATTTGCCTGGTTGGAAATTTTGAGAATCAACCTCCCTCTGCAGCACAACTGGCGGCAGTAAAAAAACTGGTGGGAGTCCTTAAAACAGAATATCGCATACCCAGTGAAAACGTCCAGGGCCATCGCGATGTCAAAGCGACGGCCTGTCCCGGAAAATATTTTCCCATGAGCGAAGTGGCGTCTGCCATTGATCTGCCTGTGTTGGGAGCAACCCCGATACAAAAACCGGTTGAGACTGCAAAGTTGCAGTTAGCCCAGGAATAAACAACGAAATACCCCCCCCCACATTTAAGATTCATTGAGATTTATATACCGAAAGATTAGAAGAGAATGGATTATACGCAACGTCTTAAATGGATTGAAAAAGTATTTAACGAAGAACCATCTGAGGCCTTACAACCTCATTCGTGTGACAGAATCAGCGAAAATATCTGTCAACCAGATACCATTGTCAAATTACCGGTTAAGCACGTGGGCGTGTTTCGTCCGGAGCATTACGAACCGGGATATGCTTACCCGCTAGTGATCTGGTTACATCCCGATGGTGGTTCCGAACACGATTTGCACGAAATCATGCCGCAAATCAGTATGCGCAATTATCTTGGACTGTCGTTTCGTGCGCCTGCCATTGATCCAGATGCTCCTTCAAATGGATACCATTGGCCTGACAGTCACCTTTTTGCGAAGCAGTTCAGCCAGAGTGTCCAAACGACAGTCCAGGAACTGAAAAAAGTTCTCAACATTCACGATGATCGAATCTTTCTGGCGGGGTCTGGCACAGGCTGTTCGATTGCTACAAAATTACTTTTACAGACACCTCACTACTTTGCAGGGGCAGCGTTGATCAAAGGGCGGTTTTCTCAATCCGATTTTCAAAGTGTGTCCCATATGGGCTTGAAGGACAAACGAATTCTTCTGGACCATTCTATTATTAACTCAGGTGAGAACCAGATGTCATCGCAGTGGCTCTCACACAAGTGGGAGACAACGGGTGCCGAGACTTATGCAGTAGATTCACTTCAGTTTGAGAGCGAGAACCAGCCTGAGATGCTCTCAACTCTGAATCGATGGGTCATGGAGAGCATTGCGACGGCCCGATTCGTCTAATGCTCTTCAGGGTTTCTCTCTCACTTCACTGACGGGAACAATAGAACAGGTCTAATTACAACGATTAATCTGTTTATGCAGAAGTTTCCTGTTGTAGTGTGGCCAGTCAGGTCGATAAATAAAGCGGAACCCTGAATAACTCAGGCTTTCATTTGCTCATTCAAAGTCAGCTCAAGCTGGGTTGATTGCTTCATTCTACCGACTTGCAAGGAGAGAACTATAATGGTGCGGCGTCTCATGCTCGCAGGATTGTTCCTGTTTGTGGTTGGGTTGGCCACGTCTACATTTTCGACTTCCGATGCAATGGCGGCAGGTCGAGGACAACCCACTGACTGGAAACGATTCTATCACTATCCTTATGTGTACTATCCCCAGAACTTTCAGAGACCACAGGGGAGTTATGACAATCTCTATTACCGCTATCCGGAAAGTATGAGAATCCCCGTCTATAACAAAAACTGGCACAACTTTTATCCCAGTGAACGCCCCTATCATAGCGGTAATCACTTTCACCTGGATGTATTTTAAAATCTGTTACCAGTTTCCGTTTCAGCAACGGAAAATCAGGATTTGAAAACAAATCAGCATTTCGAAGCATTTTCGTCTGAAAGTGCATCTCTATAAGAGTACAAGTTGCATTTCTGCAACGAATTAGCCTGCGAATGAATTCGCAGGCTTTTTTTATTTTCAGCGTGGCACTCTCAATTCGCGTCCCTTCTCATTTCAGAATTGTGGCCGACTACCTAAAATTGAATCTTCCGAATTGATACAAAGGCGGACATGCGCCTGCATCAATGATTCACAGGCACTTGATTTCGAGTGCACCGGAAAGTAATTGCTTCCATTTAGTTTAAGCTCCGTCTATGTCTAACGAAAAAACTGAAGGCATCATTATTCGATTGGCTGATTTCAGTGAATCCAGTAAAGTAATTACCTGGTTTACCAGAGATTTTGGGAAGACGGCCGCATTGGCAAAAGGTGCTAAAAGACTCAAAAGCTCATTTGAGGCTGCTATTGACTTGTTGGCCACATGTCGGATAGTCTTCATCCGAAAATCTTCCGGCGGGCTTGATATTTTGACCGAAGCCCAATTGGTAAGTCGTTTTCGTCCCTATCCTGGAAATCTTTCTAACCTGTATGTGGGCTATTATATTGCCGAACTATTAGATGCTCTGACTGAGGAATACGATCCTCATCCGGAATTGTTTGATGCAGCATATGAGGCACTGCAACATTTGCAGGAACACGAAGATTTTCAGAAATCGTTAATTAGATTTGAGTTAATTATATTATAGGAGATCGGTCAGCTACCACAATTCAATGACTGTACCGGCTGCAGTCAAGAACTGGGGGTGTTGGAATCTTATCTTTATGACGCCAGTAACGGAGGCCTGTATTGCCAGCATTGTGAACAGCAAAGACATGGCAAAGTACGAATCTCCCGAGGCACTATTAAAATATTACAAAGACTGACAGAAGAAAAAACACAACTATCCCAGCGATTGGATTTATCCCTTCAACAACAACGAGAGATAAGGCAACTGCTGTCCACAACCATGTCTCATATCCTGGGACGCCGGCCTAAAATGGCGCCCTATCTGCAACTATAAACAATTCATTTCCCCCAGGTGGAAGTCAGGGATGACCATGTCCACTTTTCAATTTAAAAAACAAATTCAATACCTCAAATGGACAATACATTTCTGTATTGTGCCGATGGCCTGCGCATTGATTTCAGGTTGCTCCATGTTGGGAGAACAATCCTCAGATTTTTCTGCCTTGAAACCACCGTGGGGAAAAAACGCAACAGACAAGCCTTCTATCGATGGTATTCGTGGCCCGATGCATCGGGTCATGCAGGCTGCGCTGTGGAAAAAAGATCGAGATTCGTCGTTTTTTCAACCAGCGCTGGGTGCCGCTGAATACAAACAGGCAAACGAAAAATTCAAAGCCGGTGAATTTAAAGTCGCTGAGAAAGAATTTAAATCCATTGTCAAGAAATACAAAAATGATCCGATAAAGGAAGATGCCCAGTTCATGGTGGCGGAATGTCAATATGCCCAAAAAAAGTATGCCTGGGCACAAGACAGCTATGATCAACTGCTGATTGATTTTCCTTCTTCACGTCATCTGGATCAAACGACAAAACGGTTATTTTCCATTGCCCGGTACTGGTTGCAGGAACCGTCATTTGTTAAAGGAAACGATATCCAGCAAGTCAGTCTGGAAAGCCCTGGTGCTGAAGAACCCGAAGTTCGCAGTGATGGTGTGAAACGAAAAACGCGCTGGGCACTTCTTCCGAATTTGTTCGACCGCACGCGTCCTGTATTCGATACAGAGAATCGCGCATTGGAAGCGCTGAAATCGATCTGGCTACATGATCCTACTGGTCCTTTAGCCGACGATTCACTGATGCTGACTGCCAGTCATTATTTGAAAAAAGGGCGTTATATGGACGCCGATCGCACATTCAGTCTGTTGCGTGATGAATACCCCAAAAGTCAGCACCTTGAGGATGCATTTAAGCTGGGGACGCATGTTAAGTTGATGTCCTATCAGGGGCCCGCCTATGACTCGACCGTATTGAATGATGCCGGTGATTTAAAAGAGACGACAATTCGTCTGTTCCCTGAATCCGAACAGGCACGACTCAAAGAAGAACTGAAAAAAATTGAACAAGCCAAAGTCAAACGCGACTGGGAAACCGTTCAATATTGGATGCGTCGTGGTAAACCAAAGTCAGCAGCCGTTTATTGTAATCTCTTGATCGAGAAATATCCGACATCCAGTTATGCCAACGATGCCCGAAAGTTATTGGCAGAACTGGGAGAAGAGAATACCAGTCATCTCTGGGCAAATTATGCGACACCGAAAAAAACAGTACAGGAACAGCCCAAACCCAAAAAATCACTGGTACCAAATTTACCTGCATTTGGAAATCCGCGATCGACTCCTGCAAAATCAGCTGACAAATCTGCCACACAAGATCTGGAGCCGCCAGCTCGTTTGAGACTGGATGATTTAAGTGAGCCGATTAAAAGAATCCCCCTGGAAGCAGACGCGAAACCAGCAAAAATTAAACTTTAGACTTTCGGTCTTTATTGCAGAGAGTCTATTTTCAATTGAACCAGTCTATGAATCGTCTTGCGGTCAATTTGTTAATGCTGTCACTTTTGTCGACTGACCTGACAGGCTGTGGATACACGGTTGGTAACTCCTATCAAACCGACGTGCAAACGGTTTACGTACCGATTTTTGAAAACAAAACATACCGTCGTGGATTTGAATATCAGTTGACAGAAGCCGTCCAGCAGAAAATTCAATCACGAACTCCCTTTCGGCTCGCGAAAGGTGTTGAAGCGGATACACGTCTCACAGGAACAATTAAAGAAATCAGGAAAAATGTGCTGGGAACCACTCAGTTTGATGACCCCCGCAATCTCAACCTGCAGTTAGTGGTTGAGGTGACCTGGGAAGATATGCGCAGTGGTAGAATCTTGTCTCAGCAGCAGGTTCCGATTACAGCCGACGTTGTCTCGTTAATCTCATCAGCCTCGTTTGCACCAGAAGTAGGGCAATCTCTGGCGACAGCGACCAAAACAGCCACTGACGGCCTGGCAAATCAAATCGTTCAATTAATGGAAACCCCCTGGTAAATGGAAACAGAAACATGGATAGGCAAAAATTTTGATTCCTGCTAAACTTCAAACACCAGTGGTGACCTGCCATTTCAAGTCAATAATCATGAAAATTACCCCCCACCTCACTAAATTAACCTATCTTCTTCAATAGCAGGGATTGCAAAGCATATCGGGCCACAATGCCAGTCTCACTGGCACGTCGATCAGCCAGACCGGCAATTCAGGGAAGGATTTTGGATTACCAATGAAGTCGAATCAAGTTTTACATCAAAGTGCTCTCGTATTTACCTGTTGTGCTTTACTGACATCACTGCTGGCTAATGATCCTGTACAGGCTCAGCTGGAACAACGTAGACCACGTCCGAATCCCGCGAACGCCGTTCTCAAGGTCCAGAATTTGCCGCCCGAACTGGTCAAAATTCTCCAGAACTGGGAAAAGGAATCCGGCAAAATAAACAAACTGCAAGGGAATCATACGCGCTTCCGATATGATGATATCTTCCAGGTGGAAAAACGCAGCAATGGCAAATTCTATTATGAAAAACCGGATAAAGGTGCGATTGAGATTACGGGGAAAGAAATCCCCAAGGGTGCTAAGGGAAAAGCGTAATGTCAAACGGCAAACTGTACCAGCTGAAACCCGATCAGAATGAACGCTGGATCTGTGATGGCGATCGGATCTTTTCCATCAACGAAGATGAAAAAACGTACGAAGTCTTTCCGATTCCCTTGGAGCGACGCGGGGAGAATATTATGGAAGGGCCACTGCCGTTCCTGTTTGGAATGCCGGCAAAAGCAGCAGAAAAACGATATTTTTTAAAGCTGTTAGTGAATACCCCGAATCAAATCGTCATTGCCGTCAAACCTCGACGGCAAGCCGATGCTGCCAATTACAGTGAAGCAAAAATCATACTGGATCCGAAGACATATTTCCCGAGTGCAGTGCAACTGATTCATCCTGGCGGAAAACAGTCAACCGTTTATCAATTTAAGAACGTGGTTGCGAACAAAAATAGAAGTTTTCTTGATAAGTGGTTTGGTCAAGATAAAGACCCTTTTCGCCCTGACCTGGCTAAGTATCGTTTGGAAGGGAAAGTTGCGGCAGTTCAACAGGCGGCTTTCAACAGGCGGCTTTCCGAGTACCTTCCATGATTGGAAAAGATTATAAAACTGCTCAGAAGATGCTGGGGCAAATGGGTTTGAAGACAAAACTGCGTCCGGGAAATCCAGTGACGAAGCCAGGTCAGCTCAAGTACCATGTGTATGAACAGCAGCCTCAGGCAGGAACTCCCTCCAAGCGAGGAGAGTTGATCCAACTGATACTCTACACCGATCCCAAATCAAAAAAGAATTAAACTGACTTACACTGTAAACGCGGAACCGTTAAGGCCCTTTGAATGCTTTCAGAGGGCCTTAATTATTGCGGGAACGCATCGTTCGCTGGATATCTATGCGTGCGGTTTCTTTTTTCAATTTCTCGCGTTTGTCGTGCAGCTTACGACCTTTGGCGATCCCCAGTTTCACTTTTACCAGGCCGCGCGTAAAGTAAACGCTGAGCGGAATCAGAGTCAGACTTGAGTGTTCGCCTCGTTCTGCAAACTTTCGAATTTCCGCTTTCTTCATCAACAGCTTGCGCGCCCGTCGAGTCTGGTGGTTCATGGTATTCGCCTGTGGATACAGGGCGATATCACAATTGTAAAGCCAGACTTCACCATTATTCATGCGTGCAAAAGCCTCTTCAATCGAAATCTTGTTCGCACGAATACTTTTGACTTCACTGCCTGCGAGCACGATTCCACAATCGAGTGTATCCAGAATTTCATAGTTGTGCCGCGCTTTACGATTCTGACAGACGGTACGTGAGTTGGGGTCAACTTTCGCAGCACCCTTTTTCCCTTTTTTACCCATGACCGTTGCCTCCACCCGTCGACATTCGAAGTTCATGGCCGACATTGAATTGATAATTCATATATTGATCGCAGACTTTCGTTTTGCGTGTTCTGATCCCAATTCTTGAAACCGTTCAAAGTTGACACGCTTCAGAATTGACACACACTTGCGACATCAGGTTCCCGATGGATAGAACTTTAATTGTTTTCCTGTCGCACTTGAACCTGTAGTGCCCCCAGCATACGGGTAATCTGCTTTTCCTTACTGGAAATGAAAGGCACATTGTCCAGCACAATCGCCCGCGGTTCACTTCTTGGGTGTAAAACCAAACGACCCGACCGCAGTAAAACATATTCAAAAATATCGCTGATCTCTTTGTCAATTTTCAGATTGGGAGCAGAGAAGCGTTCCAGGTCGCTTAAAAATCCGTGGTGATGCAGCAACTCATTGCCTTTCACTTCCCAATAATCAAAACGCACACTAATGGCGACCCCGATGAAGATCAGACCTAAGATCGCTGAAAAGAGCCAGTACATCTGCGCATTCGCCCAGGGACGTATTCCTTTCAGAAAGTTGGTCAGCGGCGGGACAATGTCCGGATTGAACCGCAACAGCATCCAAACCCCCATAAAGATTGCAGCTCCTAAAAAGAACAGAGTGAGTGAGGTCGTACGTGGAAAGTCAAAAGCAAGCACCGGCAGGTTAAAGGCGAAGACTCCCAGGAAGATAAGTGACATGATTTCTGCCATATGCTCACGATCACCTCCAATCTGTGCAGACTCACCTGCAATCGACATGAAAATTGCAACCACAATTGATACCATTAGCGTGGGGTAGAGAAACACGATTTTGGGATACGAAATCAAGTAGATACTCGTAGGTGAGAATCTTCAGCGCTTCCTTGGTCCTTTTTCCAATCCGCCACCCATCTCTGGATTCATCGGCCATGATCGTATCCCTTATCAATATTCGCTGGTGAAATGAACTGCATTAGAACACACAATCTGTGCTCTCTAATTGACTCACTGTCTTTGTAAACGTTTTTTCCTCTAAAATGGATCACAAAACCAGTCATAACTGATGATATTTTTAGACTTTGCTCCAGTCAGACCCGATTGCCCATAGTAAACGTGATTTAAGCAAGAGCTTCGAGGCGCTCATTCTTCAAGAAAGGTGATATGAACTCGATACAAACGAATCTGCGTGAGCCCGTATTCCAGATTGGCCTTTCACTCGAAATCGAGAATGCGCCCCGTTTTTATGATAGGAACGATTATGCCTGAAAAGCCTCTATTTTGTATAAAATATACAAAGAAAAATATATATAATATATAAAAATAGGAAGGAAAGACTTATCATCCACTCGATTCCATGATACATATTTATGTATGCAACAATGTCAAAAAAGAACAATTGGAACTGTCTCCCTTTGCGGACTTATTTTACTGGGGATATTTTCCTCACAAGCTTTGTCTGGCGCTGAGACTGTTGATTATCTGAAAGAGATCAAACCGATCTTTGCAGAGAAGTGCTATGCCTGTCATAGCGCTCTCAAGCAGGAAGCGGAATTGCGACTGGAGACACGCGATCTCATGCTGCGCGGCGGTGATAGTGGTGGTGTAATTCATCCCGAAAAACCCGACCAGAGCCTTCTCTTACAACGAATCATCGCAAAAGAAGATGAGCAGATGCCACCGCCGGAAGAAGGTTCTCGGCTCTCTGCACATGAAATCGCATTAATCAAAACCTGGATTGCGCAGGGGGCAAAGTCTCCCAAGGAAGAAATTCCGGGTAAGCCCGAGGACCACTGGTCCTTTCAGCCGCCATTGAAAGCAAAGATCCCGTACACTTCCTCTACGCCTTCCGATCCAAATCCAATCGATGCTTTTCTGGAAGCACTCCGAAAACAAAAAGGGTTTACAACGGTTAAACCGGCTGCCAAACGTGTTTTGTTACGACGCGTCTATCTGGACCTGATCGGCTTACCACCAACACAAAAAGAGATTCAGAACTTTTTGAACGACACAAATGAAGATGCTTATGGAAAAGTCATTCAAAAATTATTAGCCAGTCCTCAATATGGTGAGCGCTGGGGTCGTCACTGGATGGATATCTGGCGATATACCGACTGGTACGGACTGGGAAAGCAGCTGCGATACAGCCAGAAACATATCTGGCACTGGCGTGACTGGATTATTGAATCGTTGAATCGCGACAGTAGTTATGCCGAGATGGTTCAAGACATGCTAGCCGCTGATGAACTCAAACCGACTGATCATAGTGCGCTGCGTGCAACTGGTTTTCTCGCGCGTCAATATTACCTCTTCAATCGAACGACCTGGTTGGATAGCACTCTGGAACACACCTCGAAGGCGTTTCTCGGACTGACGATGAATTGTGCGAAATGTCACGATCATAAATATGATCCGTTGACGAATGTGGATTATTATCAGATGCGCGCAATTTTTGAACCGTACCAGGTTCGTCTCGATGCGCTTCCTGGCGAAACTGATCTGGAAAAAAATGGACTACCGCGTGTCTTTGACGCACATCCAGACGCTAAAACGTATTTGCACATCCGAGGCAATGAGAAAAAACCAGATAAGAATACAAAGATTAAGCCGGGTCCCCCCGCATTATTTACGTTCGACTCGTTCAAGATTGCTCCCATCACGTTACCGGTCAAAGCACATCAGCCGGCATTACAGGACTTTGTATTGAAAGATCAGCTAAAAGCAGCCGAATCAAAATTGATCGCCGCACTAAAAGTATTCAACCAGGCACAGCAACAACTGACAAAAGTTAAACAGAAACCAACCAGCAAGCCAGTTCAACAGAAATCAAATCCGCAAGTGAAACCATTTCTGGTGGATGACTTTAAAAAATCAAATCCAAATCTCTGGACACAGGGGCCAGGGCAATGGACTTATCAAAATGGAAAACTAATTCAAACCAAAACCGGATATGGTCGAGCTTATTTACGATCAAAACAAAATCACCCTCCGAACTTTAAAGCGAAATTTAAATTCAAAACAACGGGCGGCGATAAATGGCGTTCGGTAGGACTTGCTTTCGATGTGAACGATCAGCGAGAAAAAATGATCTATCTCAGTGCTGTCAATCCCGGATCAAAACTTCAATTTTCTTATAACATCGGTGCGGGTTCAATTTATCCCGTTGATGCGAAGCATGCCTGTGAAGTAAATCTTAACGAAGAATACGAACTGGAAATTAAAGTACGCGAGCAACTGGTTAATGTATCTCTCAATGGAACGCACGCGCTTGCCTGTCAAATTCCCTTAAAACGAGAGTCGGGTAAAATTGATTTACTTGCCTTTGACGCGGCTGCGGAATTTGTAAGTATTAACATTACACCATTGGCGTCTACTGACACATTAATCGAGACAAAACAGACTGTCACTCCATCATTACAACTGGTAACCACAAAATTGAAAGTAGCGAAAGCCTCATTGAGCGTTGCTCAACTTTACAAAGAAGCCCTGAGCAGATCCTATGCGGCTGAAAAAGCCAGCTATTCTGATTTGCCAGCTGACAAACAAAAATCACTAAAACAAACAGCCGCGCTGGCAGCCCGAAAATACGAATTGGCATTAGCACAAGAAAAAGTAGCGAAAGCAGAAGAAAAGTTAGAATCCGCGAAAGACGCGACTGCCAGGAAAAAATAGAAACAGAGATTCACGGCAGCCCAAAAACAACTCGCAACTGCGAAAAAAGCGATTTCAAAACCTGGTGAAAAGTACATACCCGTGCGTGCTTCGCGCAAAGCATTAGAAGGGCCTGCTGAAACAGAAGTTTCGCGCTACCAACCTTATCCTGAAACCAGCACAGGGCGTCGCTCGGCGCTGGCCCATTGGATCACACATCGTAAAAATCCCTTGACGGCACGCGTCGCCGTGAATCATATCTGGTTGCGACACTTCGGCCAGCCCCTTGTCGAGGCTGTCACTGACTTTGGACTGCGTTCCAAACAGCCGATACAACATCAATTGCTGGATTGGCTTGCCGTTGATTTCATGGAACATAACTGGAGTATGAAACATCTGCATGAATTGATGGTTTCATCAAAGGCGTATCGGCTTGGCAGTTCCACTCTGAATGCCGATCCAAAAACATTAAAACAAGATCCCGAAAATCAATATTACTGGAGACGTAATACTGTTCGTATGGAATCTGAAGTGATTCGCGACAGTCTGCTACATCTGGCTGAAGAACTGGACCTGACTCAGGGAGGTCCCACGATAGATCCGCAGCATAGTCTTACTACGAAACGCCGCAGTTTGTATTATACCTACTCACGTGATCATCAAAATAAATTCATGAGCATGTTTGATGCGGCAGATATCTTTGCCTGTTACCGTCGGAGTGAAAGCGTTGTTCCGCAGCAGGCTCTTGCACTTGCTAACAGCAAAGTATCTCTGCAAATGGCTCGGAAGATCACCGAACGTATCCAGGTAAAATATCCCAAAATTTCTGATGAGAAATTTATCAAACTGGCCTATGAGAAAATTCTGTGTGTGGAGCCGACTCCACAAGAATTCTCTCTCTGCTTGAATGCATTATCAGAAATACAAAGTGTTGTGAGAACTGCGAAAGTAGCAAACATGACTTCACGGGCGCGCGAGAATTTGATTCACGCTTTACTCAACCATAACGATTTCATCACAATTCGATGAAGGTGCCTCATGCCAATACCGAATCATCTTCAGAATCTTGAAAACAGCCTTCCACGCCGTAATTTCCTCACGAGCCTCAGCTCGGGAATTGCCGGCATTTCGTTGGCTTCTTTATTGCAGGATGAACAAAAAAAACAAGCCTCGGCAGCTCATGATCCGCCTGATGGCAAAGCACATTTTACTCCCAAAGCGAAAAGCGTCATTTGGATGTTTATGCGGGGAGGTGTCAGCCATATGGAGAGCTTCGACCCCAAACCGATGCTGACGAAGTATGCGGGAAAGTCCATCAGTGAGACGCCTTGGAAAGGTGTCCAGGAATCGGAAAAACTGAAGCGAGTCCGCGTTGTCGTTGTCAATGATGCGAACGGGCAGCAACGAACCAAAGTGTATCCACTACAGGTTGGCTACAAAAAATATGGCGAAAGTGGAATCGAAGTCAGCGACTGGTTTCCCCATATCGGCAGCCGCGTGGATGATATTTCCGTGATCCGGTCCATGTGGACGACCGACGATAACCATGGCGCCCAGGTCCAGTTCCATTCTGGTCGACACATGCTTGATGATCGAGTTCCAACGGTCGGTGCCTGGATCAATTACGGCCTGGGTTCATTGAATCAAAATCTTCCTCAGTTCATTAATATGGGACCTCGCTTTTTTGATTCAAGAGACGGCCATTATTTAGGTCCCGCCTATGACTCGGTTCCTCTCAAAGTCGATCCCAAAAATCCTCTGGCTTATGCCAAACCAGAGTTGGATCTTTCAAACGAAGAACAGAAAATTGAATTTTCGCTGATCAATCAGCTTAATCGTCTGAGTTCAGAAAAATATCCTAATGACAACACGCTTCAGGCAAGGATCAAGTCATATGAGCTTGCCTATCGAATGCAAGCGGCGGTTCCGAATGTCATTCGTTTTGATCAGGAAACCAAAGAGACTCAGGATCTTTATGGTTTAAATAACCCCGCAACAAAACCATTTGGAATGCAATTACTGGCAGCGCGGCGTTTTGTGGAGAAGGGCGTGCGTTTCATCCAGATTATGCACGGCAACGGTGCCGCCGGTGCCTGGGATGCACATTCCAATCTGAAAACAGGTCACGCCAAATTGGCAATGCAGGTCGATCAGCCCGCCGCCGGTCTGTTGACCGATTTAAAACGCAGAGGACTGCTGGATGATACCATCGTTGTGTTTGCCACCGAATTCGGTCGAACACCCGGATCACAGGGATCAAATGGCCGCGATCATCATCCTTACGGCTTTTCTGTCTGGATGGCGGGAGGGGGTATTAAAGGGGGTGTGGCACATGGTACTACGGATGAGCTTGGATTCCATGCAGAAGAAAATCCCCATTATGTGACCGACATTCATGCTACGCTTATGAAACAGTTAGGTCTTAACGCGCAACGTCTGGAAGTCCCCGGGCACAAACGACTCGAAATGGATTTCGGTCACTCTATCGACGAAATCATCGCCTAACCTCTATAATAGATGACTTGCGTTTTTAACATATCACAGGTCATTTATCCTGAACAGGTTGTGCGAAAGGTTTTCTTATGTTGCGTCTGCTGCGGATCACGTATGTTTCTCTGGTCCTGATTCATTGTCTCACTCTTATCGGTGCCCAATCTGCTTCTGCCAAGACATATCGCGTTTACTTTCTCGGTGGCCAATCCAATATGGATGGTTATGGAGATACGAAAGACCTTTCTGCCGATCTCAAGCAGCCAATTCCCGGTGTAATGATCTTTCATGCGAATTCAAGCCCTGATGGCGTTCCCGTGGATGGACGTGGTATTTGGTCTCAATTAAAACCAGGGCATGGAGCAGGATTCAAATCGGACGGAGTAGCGAACGTTTATTCAAATCGCTTTGGTGCAGAACTGACATTTGCAAAAACGCTGAAAGAACTCGCTCCCAATGAGAATATTGCCTTGATCAAAATATCGCGTGGAGGAACTTCGATAGCCATTGAAGCAGCGGGAAGCTATGGTTGCTGGGATCCGGATTACGAAAAAGGGACGGGAAAAGGGCAGGGCATCAATCAATATGATCACTTTCTGGCGGGGATGAAACGGGCACTGCAAACAAGTGACATCGATCAGGATGGCGAAGCTGATACTCTGGTTCCCGCTGGTATTGCCTGGATGCAGGGCGAAAGCGATGCAATGTACACAGAAGAAATTGCACGACAATATGAAGCCAACCTGAAGCGCCTGATGGATTTAATTCGCGCAACCATGTACTATGACGATCTCCCCGTAGTGATTGGTCGGATCTCAGATTCCGGTAAAAATCCCGATGAAAAAGTCTGGAAACATGGCGAGATCGTGCGAGCAGGGCAAGCAGCTTTCGTTAAAAAAGACAAACGTGCAGCGCTGATAACCACTACTGATGAGTATGGTTATTCGGATCCCTGGCACTATGATTCAGCAGGTTATCTGGATTTAGGCAGGAATTTTGCCCAAGCCCTCTGGAAACTTCCGCATGAATAAGATTATCCTGCTCACAGTGATACTCTTTTTACTTCTAATGCATCGATAAATTTGTGGTACAGGTATTGATTATGAAACCGGAACTTCTTTCTCCAGCAGGCACACACCGAGCAATGCAATACGCATACGCCTACGGGGCTGATGCTGTTTACGCAGGACAACCTCGATATAGTTTGCGTGTCAGAGAAAATGAATTTAACAAACTGGAAGTGATGGCCGATGCAGTCGAAGAAGCACACAAGCTCGGTAAGAAATTTTATATCGCCAGCAATATTGCCCCCCACAACTTGAAGGTACGCAGTTACCTCAAAAACATGGAACCCGTCATTGATATGAAACCGGATGCATTGATTATGTCTGATCCCGGGCTGATCATGATGGTTCGGGAGCGTTGGCCTGAAGTCCCCATTCATCTTTCAGTCCAGGCGAATGCAGTCAACTATGCCACCGTGAAGTTTTGGCAAAATTTCGGATTGAGTCGCATCATTCTCTCGCGAGAACTCTCGATTAAAGAAGTTGCTGAAATTCAGGAAGAGTGTCCCGGTATGGAACTGGAGGTTTTCGTTCACGGAGCTCTCTGTATCGCTTACTCCGGACGCTGTCTCCTTTCGGGCTACATGAACCATCGTGACTCAAATCAGGGTAATTGTACGAACGCTTGTCGTTGGGATTACAAAGTCAATGAAGCCGTCCAGACACTGGAAGGGGATATTGTATTGAAAAATCCGCCTCCACCGAAAAGTCAGCAACAGCTTCCCATTGTTGATCAAGTCGTTTTGCTGGAAGAACCACAACGTCCCGGCGAGTATATGCCGGCTTACGAAGACGAGCATGGTACCTACATTATGAACTCCAAAGATCTACGTGCCGTGCAGCACGTAAAAACATTCAGCGATATGGGGATCAGTTCACTGAAGATTGAAGGGCGTACCAAGTCTTTCTTTTATGCAGCCAGAACCGCTCAGGTTTACCGCAAGGCCATCGACGATGCAGCCGCTGGTGTGGAATTTAATGATGACTTGTTAGAGATGCTCGACAGTCTTTCCAATCGCGGCTATACCGAAGGTTTCTTCCAGAGGCATGCATCGGAAAGTATGCAGAACTACGAGAATGGTCGCTCAGTTGCCAATAAACAACAATTTGTAGGCGACATTATTGATCGTGATGAGGACGGCCTGATTGTGGACGTCAAAAATAAATTTGAACTCAACGATGAACTGGAATTGATGACGCCGACTGGAAATTATGTCTTTGAGTTGAAATCTCTGATCAATAAAAAATCAGAATCGGTGGATGTCGCGCCTGGTAGCGGACATGTCGTGAAGATTCCATTTAGCGATAATCAAATTGAAGAGAGTGCGGAGCAAATAAGCCAACACGACCAGCAGTTTGCTTTATTAATGAAATCGGTTAAGACACCTGACGCAGCAACGTTGGTGTAACGAAAACTATTTCCTGGTTACCGTTACTTCATTTTTCACTTTGCGAATACCTGGTTCCAGCATCGCCAGAAATCCGACGAGTTTCTTTGCACTTTCCGACTCAACCTGTCCCTGGAGTGTGATGCTACGGTCTGCATTTAATGTGAAATGCACGTTACGAAGCCGTTCGTTTTGTTCTTTGATTCGGTCAAAGGAACTCCCCATCGACGTTTTGACATTGTTAAGCGGCATTGCTGGAGTCGTAAAAGCCACTCGCAGCTGTGGCCGAAATGCGGGAACTGCTGAAGCATTCTGCCTCGAATTCAACTGGTTTTGGCGATTTTGTAATCCACTGGTATTGGTTCTGTTAAAATTACGGTTCGAGTTCGCATTATTGGTTGTGTTCTGTGCGTTGGTACGTCCAATGAAGGCATCCTGACCGGCATCAGTTCGACCAATGAAACCATTTTGCGGGGTCAGGTTTTGGACTGTTCCCAGAGGTGTCATTCCAAATTGTGAGCCACCTGAAGTATTATTTCTCAAGCCGGAACTGCCAAAACTTGAACCGACATTCCCGGCTGCATTGTTGGACAGTGATTGAACCTGTGCCTCACATCGGTCGGATAGTACGATAGTCAGGTAAGCACAAGTCACTACTGTCAATATGCTTATGAAAAATGAACGCATCTCGAAATTCCCTGAATTGGAAGTCAGACCAGAATCAACGTGTGTCACTCTTATTATAACATCGACACATTTCCCTGAAACTAAATAATCTGTTTTCCAGGTCGAGTCCTCATCATTTCTGTGCGCCACTTAATTGAAACTGCCGGTATTGTGTGGATCGAAGTGAAGTTGATCCTGTACTCGTATCGACCGATGACTTTTCGGGTTCCCATTGTTGGTCATTCAGTAACCGGGTCATCTGATACTCAAGTTGACGAATCCGATCATCTCGATCATCAGAAGCAGGCGACTCTGTCTCGAAACGGGATTGCTGAATTTCATTTTGTCCTATTGTACTGACTTGCATACGTTCAGATGGTTGTTGAGCAGGGAGTTGAAGTTGTTTGCCTGTTTCTCTGCGAGCCAAAGTATCAACACCCACTTTTTCATGAATATTTTGTAAGGTTTGAGTCAATGCCTGTTTACTGACTTGAGTTGTACTTCCTTCGAGTTTGACAGAAACCATGCGCGAATAAATATCGGGACTTCCGGGTTGAGTCAATTGCACGCGTAAGGCACACTCTACATGCTCTCGCCCTCTCCGAACATAGGGAATGAAAACTTGATATCCTGGACCGAGAGTCGATTCAACAGCATGGACTTGCCAGGCCCCTTTCTGAAATTTGTATTGATGCAAAGGCTTTGATTGCTGCTCGGCATCGCCTTGATCATCGAACAAATGGATCATGACGTCACCCTTCACATAAACGGGTGACGGGTTATTGTGTTGAAAAAACATTAACTGACCAGAGAATCCACGTGTTGGCAGCCCGTCAACTCCTTTACCTTCCGATGGTTCCCATAGTGCTACAATTTCATAAGCTGGTTTTTTTGATGTGGCATAGTTTTTATTCGTTCTCCAATCCAAGCTTGATAAACTCAAACTCGCACATCCTGTAACAGATGCTGAAAACATCAGCAAGAGAATCAAATATTGAACTGAGATGGTAAAATACTTCATTACTTAATCTCGATTCCAATAAGGAAACCGTCTTTTCTTCACCGGTTTTGTTGTAGTGCGGCGTAGTGGTTTTTCAGTATCAAAATTAATTTGCTGAATTCTTCCGCCTTCCTCATCGTCATTCATTCGAGTCGATTCATAATTGTTCTGCTGCAGCGAATCTGTGGGGATCGGTTCCAGCATACCATCGCCATCAGGGATGAATTCGGGTTCTCCAGGAGGTACAGCAAAGATTGGTCCGTGCATTTTCTCTGCTTTTTCTTCCATCAAGTGAATTCGTTCTGCTTCAACCTGCTTAATAAATTCTGAATCCGCATCGTTTTGAATGATACGGGGAGTCAGGAACACCAGCAATTCCTTGCGTCGGGTAGAGCTATAGTCATAGCGGAATGGAATTCCCAATAGGGGAATGTCACCCAGCCAGGGAACTTTTCGCTCTATCGTGGTGTCTGATTCGGTAATCATTCCACCCAGAACTACCGTCTGACCATTGGGCACACTGACTGTTGTTTGAACTTGTGTAATATTCTTGATGGGTGACTCAACGACATTTCCAGTGGTTGCATCCGTAAAAATCGGAACGCTCTGGCCATCGAAGTCACTCTTTTCTGCTAGTGTTTCCATCACAATATTGCCATCAGGGCTGATGCGCGGCGTGACCGTTAGAATGATCCCCGCTTCATCCTGCTCGATCACAGGATTAGCAGATCCAACAGTAGATACCGTAACACCATTGACCACCGGTACAATCTGGCCAACCTGTATCTGGGCAGTCACATTGTCAACCGTACGAATTTGTGGACGGCTCAGAACGTGCACGTTTCGCTTTGCAGCTAACGCACGAATTAAAATACTGACCGATTCTGAACTGGCAGATAGTACCAGGCCACCAAAACCCAGGTCACTATTACCACGCTGCAGCGAAAAATTGCTCACCGCCTGACCGGCTGTATTTCCAACATTGTTGGTGTTGTTTGTTCCCAGTGGATTAATACTGTTAAACAAAAAGCCGGGAGTCGCTTCTTGAGAAACAATTGTCTGATTGGTTTGCGTTACATTATTCTGGCCTGTCACAGTTTGCTGTACAGTCAGAATATTATCGATGATACTACGATTAAAAAGAAGTGAATCCTGGATTCCCAGTTCGACACCAAACTCATCATCATTATCCAGTTCGACTTCGACAATCAATGCCTGGATAATGACCTGTGGCGCTTCCTTATCCAAATCTCTGACGAGATTGGATATTTGTTCAAAGTAGCGAGGCGTTGTGCTAATGATTAAATTGTTATTAATCGCTTCAGGAACAACGATAATTTCTCGTTCCAACAGTTCAAAGCTACTAATCAGATCTGGATCCTGAGCGATAAGTGAACGTTGGGTATCAAGAAATTCATTGATTGCTTCAGCCACGTCGGCGACAGGTGTGTTTTTGAGTTGAATGACCGTGGTTTCTCGTTTGCGGCTGTCGGCACCATCCAGTTTCAGGAGAATTGCCTCGACAATCTGTAATGCGTCGGCTCCACCCTGCGCGACAACAGAATTTGTGCGTCGATCGACAGAAAACTTCAATGGAATCAAATTGCTGTTGGTATCATCGATACCAGAAATTTGAATTCCTAAATTGGTTTCTTGGTTTTCGACAGAGAAAGTCGATTCCAGAAGTGTCAGCATCGATTGTGCGTCTGCATTTTTTAAAGTAAATACTTTTAATTCTGCAACGGTCGAAACTCGTTGATCGAACTTTTTGATCAATGCTGCTACTAATTCCAGGCTATCTTTCGGAGCTGTCACAACCAGTGAATTTGCACGCGGATCTGCGATGACTCGAATATCTGCCAACAGTCCGGATCGCAATACCTGGCTTTGATTTCCAACGTGCGTCAAATACTCAAGAACGACAGATCGTGCTTCCTGTAATTGCTGTGCTGCTTCTCCACCAGCGCCGCCAAAATTTGCACCTGAGCCAGTTGTTCGTGCTGCTGCCGGATTGAGAACACTTTGTAAAGTAGAATTCAACGTTTCAGCCAGGTCGGCTGCAATGGCATTCTTTAAAGGAAATATCTTGACGCGACTGATCGCTTTAGATTGATCCTGATCGATTTTATGAATCAGAGCCGCGACTTCCTGCATATCTCGTGGTTGTGCCTGTACGATGACTGAATTCGTTCGGATATTCGGCGAAACAAGAACGCGTGTTCCCAAACCGCCTCGCTCCGTATAAAACTCCTGCACCGTTGTGGCAACCTGAGTGGCGCTCGCACTTTGCAAGTGAAAAACACCAAATTCGTTCAGCGGATTGACCGGCTGATCCAGTTCTTCAGCTAGTTTGAGAATTGAAGGCATGTCTGTATCGGGTGCCAGAATCAATATCGCATTTGGTTTCACCAGGGGAATGAGTTTGATTTTTTGAATCTGCCCCTGGATATCTCTGAGTTTGACGAGCTCTTCATAAACGCCATTTAAGAGTTCTGCGAGCGCTGCCGAATTGACGTGGCGTAAATTTAGTAAATGAATATCAGGCCGAGTTCCTTCACTTAACTGCTCGAGCTCTTTGATGATTTTCATCAAAGCTTCAACATCTTCATCCTTACCTCTTAAAATTAAAACTCCCAGATCAGGCACAGACTCAATATTAACCTTACCATTCAAGTCTTGAAGCAACTCGGGAAGTGATCGCTGTTTTTCAGCTTCTACAGGTTTTTCCACTGGCTTGGATTCGGGAGAATTTTGTGGTGTTTTAACTGGTTGGGAATCATCAAAAGCCAGTTGATCCACACGCTGCCTCAATTGATCAATCTGCTGATTACGAGGTGAGTGCAAGTGATTGGCACGCGATTTGACTGCTAAACTACGAGGTCTACCTGGCTCCGTCGTCGTGGAATTCATTTGTTTGTGAAGAGTCTGTGCGACCCGGCCAGCCTGTTTTGATCCTGAAACCAGTTGAACTGATTCCACTGAGTTCTTTGCTGATCTGTCCAGCTTCATCGCCGTTGATCTCAGTGCGTGAGCGGAGGAATTCCCTGACTCAAATATCAACATGTTATTATCTTTATCGATTCCAATTCGAAAATCGATCTGTGATTCTGCAGTATTGCTCGAGTCATTCGTCTTTTGATCAATCAGCATTGGAGTTTTTACCGCATTCACAACAATTCCAGGAAATCCATGAGGACCTTCTTTCTGAAATTCGGCACGCGATTCAAATGCATGATAAAACTGTTTAAGGATAGCAGCACTTTTCATTGATTGTGGACGAACAGAAAAAATCGTTTTTCTCTGTTGAGATGTATTTTGTGTCAGCTGGCGTGTACCCTGATCAAAAGTCTCAGGACTCTTCGATGGGGGAGTCTGAGTTTTCGGCATGTCAGTCTGTTGCTGATACTTTGCCTGTTGAATCACATTGCTGTTTTTCTTCGATTTTTTATTTACGATACCGCCAGACTGAATCGTCGGACGGACATATTTTGCCTTTGTTTGACGCAGGTCGAGAACAATGAGGAATTTGTCTTTTTGAATTAACCGAAAACCTTTTGGTTCGAGTTCTCGATTCAAGATCAGAAATGTTTCACTTAAAGAATGCAGGCGTTTATCTCGACGGGAAAAATAACCTCGCGGAGCAACATCCATGACCAGTGTTAATTCGTTTTGCTCTGCAATTTTTGTTAAAACATTTTTCCATGTGGACTGGAAATAATTCAGAGAAATATCAGCCGGCTCATTGCTTTCTGCGTCGCTTTCTTTGATTTCGACAGGGCGTTGACTTTGTCTCTCTGTGGTTGGTCTGGTTTCACTGGTTTTTTTTTCAGATGACCTGCGGAACCGACTCCAGAAAGAAGGTTTTGAATCGGCGTATACAGAAATTGAAGGCCCGCAAAGAATGAGCGCCGCTAGCAGACAACATAAATGCCTGGAACAATTTCTGATGATTCGCTTGTTCGACAACAACGTTTCACCCCATGTGAATTTGAAGTAGTTCAAAGGAATTGAAGCAGAGAAGTGCTGACGCATTTCGAGCGAGACCTTCTCCGATAGAATCCCTACAATCGTTAATATCGGTATATTTTGACATTTTGGTTGAACAAAGGTTTCAGAATCAGCAAGAAAATCATAGTTTTTTTGAAGCAGCTATTAGACGTAACTCTCTAATATTTAAGAAAATACGTACTGTTCGCGCCAAACGTTCAGATTGGTAGATGACTTCTGAGATGAGAAACGCCAGCGAACGATCGATTGCTGACTGTAGGATTGGGTGAATTAAGAAGTATAAGAGGTATATAGGTGGGAGGTTGAGAAGTGAGACGCTAATTCAATACGGGAGACGAGTGGAGGTTTCGCATTGTTCTGAAATTATTCCCAAGTGAAAGCATCCAGGGTTTACCGTCGATTTCCAGAATGAGATGTTGATCAGAAATACTTTTGACAATGGCATGAATTTCAGAGACATCGACTGTATCACCAACCTGAACTTCTCGCTTTTGGTTCGTTGCTCGATTACGTAACCAGGCAATCTTTTTACCATCGACATTAATACTACCAGTGAGGAAAGTAAAAAACGCATCATCGAGAGCCACTTTGATATGAATGGGTTGAGTTGAGGAAACGGGTGGGATACCTGAATCGGTTACCTTTACGGTTATCATGTAGTCTTTCAATTCTGTTGAAGCGGTCGGAGTCCAGGTGAAGTTTCCAGTCTCCGCGTTGATGATGCTACCATTGGGAGCACCTGCTTCCAATTCGAATTTAAGTTTTTGCGAGGGAAGATCTGCATCAGTTGCTTTCACAATCATTGAAAACGGCTGAGCCAGATATGCGGTTACTGATTTAGCGGCTTCAATTTTTGGAGGTGTGTTCTTTTCGAGCAGCTCAATCTGAAACGACTTCGAGTCTGACTGTTGTCCTTGCGTTGCAGTAACGGTGACGGCATAAAGACCCGCTTTTTGCTCTTTCTCAGGAGACCATTTTAACTTTCCCGATTCAGCAACCATCCCGGGCAACTCTGTTTTGAGAGTCAATTCAGGTGCCTTCAATGCAGGGTTAACTCCTGCTAAAGGAACCGTGAAATCAAGAGCATTTCCCCTGATGATCGACTGTCTGGAAATATCATTCAATTTCAGTTTATAGACTTTATCGGGGACAGGTTTGGCGAAGGGATTGACGGGAGCAACCAGCCCATAATCGTACAATGCCTGTAAATATTGAGGAGCCTGTAAAACGGATGCCCCTTTGGTGTGAAAGGTCGCTTTAGTGTCTAAGACTCCCCGTTTGACGATCCATTCAGCTTGGGTGCTATTGCTGACATCTAAAATCTCGTTGTCGATCTTGATTAAAAAACGTTGTCCTTCTGGAAAATATTTTGTACTGAGAACTTTTATTAACTCGGCATTCTGAGTCACAGGTTGTTGTAATTTCGTGCTGCCTGCAGATCGATGGCTCAGAGGAGATAATTCAAACGGTGTTTCGGCGGCATATTGTGCAGGAACTGTTTTGTCAACGCCTCTGGTGATCGTCCAGGTATCGCCATTGATTTCACTGACAGTAAGAAATTCCTGATTGATGCGAATTCGAAATGGAGTCTGTCTGGGAAACTCAATTGTGTCTTGCACTTTGATTTTGTTTTCATCAAATTTTAAAGCAGCAGCCAACTTCGCGCGAGGGAAAAGATGCTCACGCGGTTTAGCCTTTGTCAAAGCCAGACCCTCGGCAGTCAATTTCAATTTGAGGCGATCTGCTTTGCTGGTGCCCGTGCTTTTTAAGTCCAGGTTGATGATGTTCTGCAGTAAATCCGTCTGATAAAAATGCATCAGAAAATGACACATTTGCTGGTAAGTAGCAGTTCCTTCCAGCGAAACCTGAATTGCAATATACGTTTTACCTTCGCGGATTCGACGGCCGGGTGATAATTTCAAATCCGAAATCCCTGAAAGCTCTGCCAGATCCTCTAACCATTCCAGATACAGTCGCTGTGCATCATGTTCGTCCGGCGGCAGACTCTGTTTGACCCAGACACCTGATTGTCTGGCTGATCGCAACAGTTCCAGCTCTTTTTCTTCCTGCTGATCAATCAACTGATTTAAGGCTTGCAGTTGATTTGTACGTGAAACCACCGGTTCGATGAATGTACTGTCGATGACAGGCATTCCAAACCACAGAAGAATCACGGCTCCAAAAACTGCCGCCAGTATTTTTTCTCGCTTTTGCATAACTTAAACATTCAGCTCAATAATCAATGTCTCAATTCAGGATCGTATTCACGACATTAATGAAGTTATTTTATTTTGTTCTGTTTAGGTTGCTGTTGGACTTTGATTTGAGGTGGAAGTCGTTCCGCATCAATTTCAAAAGGAACAGGGTACTGGGCATCATAGGTGGTATCATCACTTCGTTTTGGTTGCACACGATAGTTATTATTCGATAGTTCTCGATTGAGGTCTCGTACATCCAGATCATCTTTGGCATGTCCGGTTGCTTTGAGTCGACTGATCGATTGACCGGCAGAACGTTTAATGGAAATTTCGCTCAGATAAATTCGATCTGTTCCCGGCAAAGTCATATCTAATTCTTGCATGACAAGAAGTGGTTTGGAATTCGAGTATTCCCAGTCTTGTATCAGAGCCACTGATTCCAGCGTTGGTTGGCCTCGTTTGAGTAATTCTTTCAGGTCATTCTGTACTTTCTGACGTTCGGCAATATTCTCGTCCAGATCAGAAACACGGATTGAAGTCAAAAACAGAGCTGTGAGTAGAATTAAAACGACACCTGCGATTCCCAAACCAATTTGAAGTTTTCGACGATCCGGCTTTTCTTCCGCCTTATGTGGGTTCAGAAAGTCAACGACTTCCATTTTTTGTTGTGTGAGGGAGTACATCATTCCCATGGGCCCCGCCAGAACACCAGGATATTTCAATGGAGCCGTCTCTTCTGAATATGACTCTGTGTTCTCTAAGGGACTGATCAATTTAACGTCACAACCAAAGCGTTCGCCTAATTTCGCTGAGAAATTGTGTTGCAATTGCGGGTCACCTACCAGAAAAACCTGTTTTGTTTTTTGTCCAGCCAGTTGTGAACTACTGGCTAACAGAAAACGATTGATTTCTGTGATCATTGCCTGTTCAGCGGCATTTTGATCTTCTGTTGTCATAGATGTTGAATTGGTAAATAACAGGTGCCGTTTGTTAACGAGCGACATTTCTAAATGGTGGTCCACCTGATTAACGATCAATGTGGGAACATCCAGATTGGCAGCATTCACATGTGCGATCCATTCGACGGTGGAGATCGAGCTGACTCCCGTTGAGATCACGTCCATTCCCATCGACTGGAATGTATTCACTGCCTGATCGTGTTGTACTTTTCCAATGCTGGCAACCAGTACATCCCGTGTTTCTTTTTCTGCCTGTGTCGGCAGCAAGAGGTGATCAAGCAATAGCTGTCCCAGGGGAACGGAAGACTTGGTCGCGGTCTGAAAGTAAACAATTTCCGGAACTTCATCCAGAGGAACATCCGGAATTTCCAGCAGTCGGAGAGTGGATTCATGGCGAGGAAATGAGATCAGAACATTTTTGGCAGAAAGATTCAAACGTGTGAATTCCTGCTTTAACCAACTGCCCGCTGTAATCGGATCTTGAGCAGGGCTCACCTCGTCAGGCCAGACTATTTGAAACGAACGTTTCACCAAAACGGAAGCCCCCGTTACTTGTGCTTCGATCCCGGTGAGTTCTAATTTATCCCAATTGAGTGCGAGATAATCTGCCATAATCAAATTCTCAGTTTTCGATTCAGTTGATTCATTTTTACATATGGATCCGTCAGAAATAGAACAAAACTGAAGACGGACTTATTCATCTTGTGTCGTACCTTGTAGAGTCTGCATGGGATAGCCGGCTCCCAGATTGGTTAAATCACGGATGAACGTAATTCGTGGTGGAATAAAGGTTCCATCGATGATGGCTTCTACCCGCGTGGCCGTGCTTCCCTTTCCATAATATCCCAGAGACTGTGCGCGATAAACGTCACCGCCATTATTGACATAGGGCGCCAATAGTCGCATCTGTTCTATTGTCGTAAGTCCCTCAATGACAAGCCATCCCGTTGTTTGTCTTGCCTGACTGATTTCTGTGGATGGCCCTCCGTTTGTACCAGTCATTTGGGAATTTACGATCGCATTGGCTAAATCCTCATCCATTTCTGGGATTCCCAGTAGCGTTTCCAGTCGTGCCTGCGCTAGATCAATTCGCCCCTCGATATACTGGCTTTTACTTGTAGTCAGTAGATCAAACAAGATCGGCAAGTTAGTTGTCATCGCTGCCGGATCAGCGGGCCACGGGCTGACCAGAGTTGTCTTTTTTCCATCAATTTCTGTTTCGACTTCTGATCCAATCAGATCATAGATCGAGTTAATAGTATAAATTCCACCTTTTGATAGGTCGATTCCTGCTCGAGTCACAGTAATCCCCTCTTCAGAGAAGATCGCTTTGGCGATACCGTTGGCTAAATCGTTCAACGCTTCTTTCTCAGTTGTACCTCCACCTACTGTTGTCAGTGATCCCCCCGATTCAAAATCGCTGAGTGTCAGAACAGGGCCGCTGGTTCGATAGGCGACAATGAATCGAGCTTCGTCTGGTCCGATCTCGACTTCGAGAGCATCATATAATTCCGTCAGCATTGTTTCATTGACATTGATCTTCTCTGAACCGTCCGGTCGCAAGTTAATTTCGCGACTGTGTACGGTAAAGAAAGCAGACCACCCCGGGTTCAGAACACCATCGGCATTGTCATCAGGTAATGTTGCATCGCCATCGTTCTCGTTCGGATCGAGGATTCCATTTCGATTCGTATCTTCACCATAGAGCAATTCAGGTGTGATGTCGCGCACCAATAAGAGTTCGTCTAAAGATTCCAATGGACCATTTTTAGCAGAATAAGGCGATTCGAGTGTTTCGTAATAGTCACTTTCTGCACCATTGGATCGCGTTTCATCGTCATCATCGATCCAATCAAGAATCGCAGCAGCGATGTCTTCAGTCATATTGGGAAAATACATCAACCGATCGACGGCATCATCTGTGATTACATCGACGTCCGCATCTAATTCTTCTTCCACCTCTTCATTTGCCAGAATATTCAAATTCAATTTACCCGATTCATTCATTAAGCCGAAACGCACTGTTTGTGAATCGGGATCTGAATTCACGGGAGCGACAACGCTGAAATAACCACTGGTTTTTGAAATTTCTCCAGAGACTAAATTGATATTCTGAAACTGTTCGGGATTATGATAGGAATTCCAGCCATCATTGTCTGATCGATCTCCAATATAAACGGCTGCCTGTTCAATGCCTGACAATGCCAACTCGCGTGATTGCAGTGAGCGGCCATAAACATTGGCGGCTTCCATTTCGACAATCATCAGTTCTGAAAACGTATACGCGCCCAGACTGAGCATGACAACCACCACCAGTACAACGAGTAATGTACTACCAGCGCGCAATCTCGACGCAATTTCCTGAACAGGAATGATTTGTGTTTGTTCATGCTGTGAATCGCATCGCTTCATACTTTAAGTCTCATGCAAACCATTTTTAAAAATCGCTTGCCTGTTGTTCTGTCGTCTGCAAAATGGTGGGTAATACCAGGGGTAATGCAATCACCATGCTATACGTGTTTTCATTTCCATTAATTATCCCATTGTTGATTTTCATCGCGCCCTGATTTTCGTCGTTCCGAAATCCAATCGTAAATTTGACCGCCTGGGGTACCGATCCGTATTCAATACTGTCCCACACTTCGAGCCAGTCGGTTCCGTCAAAGTATTGAAACTGCAAGCTATCAATTTCTCGTGCGAGAAGTTGCGATTGTTCGCCCAGTTGTTCAAGGTCCGCTGATTCATCTGCATTGCTCATGACGAGTCGATCCCCTTCGAGTCGCGCCAGCCCCTGCGTTTCGCTCCCGTTATCGGCATTACTGCGAAAACGATCGCCGACAATACCCTGCAATCCTTCCGATCCAGAAACTGCGAGAAAGTAGGAAACAGATAACAAGTCACTTTGAGCACGAGAGGTTGTGGTTTCGTCCGTCGTTTGTGAAACGAACATTGGTTGCCGCGCAGGACGGCTGGTATGCAGTACGAGAGACGTGGCATCTCCATAAACACCAATATTTGCCGTCGTATAGGCTTCATCTGGATTCGTTATCGGGATTTCAGTGACATCCTCTTCTTCAGAAGAGTCGGATGATTCTTCATCAGACGTCTGCTGAGCATAGGTCACACAGTGTAAATCGTGTGTGATTTTCTGAAATATTGCACGAGCAATTTGGGCACGTTCGACTTGAGCATGACCAATGGTCGTGTATTTCCAGTACAAATCGAGGGCGGAATAGATGGCTCCCAACAGCAATGTGGTTAAACCGATTGCCAGAATGACCTCCAGCAATGTGAAACCTGATGTTTGTGTAGTTGACTTGTACTTGGGAGAGATGAATCGATGCATTCAAAATTCCTCCGACACAGAGTCACTGCTGAGTTCGACGGAATTCGCTGCTTCAAGTAATTCAGCGGGATCACGTACCTGACGCGTGATTTGATAACGGGTTGCAACGGTTTCTGATTTGCCGGAATACTGGACAGTGACCGTCAGCTTCAGGAGGGTCTCATAAGTTCCGGGTTCGACATTCAGGCTCCATTTCCAATTTTCATTATCATCTTCAAATGCAGCAAGAGACACCGTTTCCATCGGTTGCACACCCGCGATCACCTCGGCTAGTTTTGACTGACATTTTATCATCGCCTGCGTGCGTAGCTGTGCTTGCACGGCAGCTCGCGAACCAATGCCAATTAACTGACTGATCGCTGCCAGAGCACCAAGAAAAATGGCCAACGAAATGAGGACTTCCAATAACGTGAGCCCGGTTCGATTCAGACGTGCTGATAGTAAACGCCGTCGGTTGGTTTTCATTTCGATTTCTCCTGATCATAAGAAATCGTTGTGGCACCTGTCAGTCCGCGCAGTTGAATGCTGGCAACTTTTTTATCGTCTTTCCCCAAAATATCGTGTTTCAAATCAAAGGCAGCGGCTCCATCCGGATAAAAGGTAATCGGGAAAGAGGCTTCAATCCATTTCCAGTCTTTCGCTTTTGGAAATTTTGACAACCATTCAAAGGGAATGGAAGGATCGGTGACTGTGGTCGTCACTGTTTCACTAAACTCAAAACCCTCCATGAGCTCTTGTACGATCACCGTCTGAGTGCCGTTTGTTTGCTGTGAAGCAGGCGAGTCTGTGTCCAGGCCGAGCAAACTCTTATCAACGGGAACCACCAGATAGTGACTGCCACCCAGTTCGAAGTAGACCTGATACGCGACACCCTGTTCAATGGCGCGAATGCGGGCCGCAGCGAATGCTGAGTTAACATCCTGCATACTCTGTCGTAGTCGATTACTGGTATTGATTCTGAGTACAGCAGGCCAGACAACGGAAACAAGGACCAGAAGGAGAGCAAGCACGAGCAACATTTCAATCAGCGTGAATGCAGCTCGTTTTTTTTGAGTGCTCAATTTTTCTTTCTGGCTGAAGCGCACGAGTCGCGGTCCCTTATATGCATCTGCTGCAGGCCCTTTGCAAAGTCAGATTATTTTGTCAGATCCCAGTTATTCACATCATCACCGGACCCGTTATCGTCCTTCTGATCTGGACCAAATGACCAGATTGCCGGCTTGGTTGATTTTGATTTGTTATTCGGATACTCGTACTGAAACACCTGTCCCCAGGCATCAAGCGGTTGAGAATCAATATAAGGTTCCGCAGCCTGATCATCTGAGCTGGCTGGTTCCAGTAATAGTTGAATCTGTTCCTGCCCGCCTTGTGGGTACTCGCCATTGTTCTCAGCAGCGTATAACTTGAATGCCTGCTCCAGATTATGGATGCTGGCGCGTGTCGCTTTGATGTTGGCTTTCTTCTGGCTGCCTAAGAGGTTAGGAACAACCATTGCTGCAATCACCAGAATGATACCCAGTACGATCAGCATTTCCAGTAAGGTAAAGCCGCGTCGCATTTGTGTTATTTTTTGTTTTTGTTGATACATGTCTCCATCCTTTTCGCTGTCTACGTTTTCCTGAATTAACTGTTCTGGATTCTATCTTTCTCGGAATAAAACCAGTGATTTATTCTATTAACTATTATAATAAACCTGAGCTTTGAAATACTGGTAAAAGCAAGGCTAACATGACAAAAACCACAACCGCAGCCATGATTAATAGCATCACAGGCTCCAGCATGCGCACAAACATGTCGAGTTTGCGGTTGGTTTGCCGCTCCATATTATCAGCAATGTCAATTAAAACCTGCTCCAGATTATTCGCTTCCTCTCCAACTGCAATCATTTCGACGACTTCTTCCGGGAATTGTCCACTGGAAGCAAATGGTTCCGCAATCGATTTACCGGCCGAGATACTTTCTGCCGCTTCACCAATGGAGTTGCTGATAACTTTATTCCCGGCGGCATCTTTGGCAATTCGCAATGACTGTAAAATAGGAACTCCGTTTGTCAGTAACGTTCCCAATATACGACAAAAGCGGGCAATCGCCAGGCTGCGAACGATGGTACCCAGGCCATAAGCGGTTAATCGAAATTGATCAAATTTCAGACGCCCCTCTGTTGTTGCAATATATTTATAAACCGCAACGACTGCGAATCCGATCGCAAAAAAGATGACGAACCAGTAGGATTGCATAAATGCGCTAAATCCCAACAAAGTCGTCGTCGCCCAGGGTAGATCGCCGCGTTCTGACATTCGCTCGAAAATAGGTTCGAACTTGGGAACAAAGTAAACGAGTAAAAAGCTGACAATGATCGTTCCAAATGTGGTCAAAAACGCAGGATAAATCATAGCACCGACGACTCGGTTTTTTAATTCTTCCTGATGATCTGTAAAGTCAGCTATGCGTTTCAGAACGTCTTCCAGAAAACTGCCTTCCTCACCGGCACGAACCATGCTGACAGCAAGTTCGGAAAAGACTTTGGGATGTTGTCCCATAGCGACTGCCAGTCGCGTACCATCGGCGACTTCACCTCGTACCTCTTCCAGAACTAATTTTAAAGCGGGATTAGTTGACTGTTTGTGTAATAACTCCAAGGCACGGAGCAGGGGGACGCCTGATTTCAGCAAGTCAGCTAACTGGGTGTAGAAAATAGCCAGATAACGCGCACGCACTCGACGGCCGGAATACTTTAGCTGTGCTTTGGCTTGATCCGCCAGGTCCACTTTCACGGGAAACAGGCTGCGCGAAGCCAGAGAATTCAAAGCATCCTGCTGATTCGGCGCAGACAGAATTCCCGTGACCTGGCGGCCCGTTGCTTCACGTGCGATGTATTGAAATTCCGGCATACTGAAAACTCTAAAAAACTAAAAACTTCCGAAAATGTGATTCTGATCCCCATTTCACAAGGAACGCGGTGCTTAGATATCTCCCTTTGTGACACGCAAAACTTCATCTATGCAAGTGATACCTGCGAGCACTTTTTGCCAGCCTGCATCGCGCAATGTTTGCCATCCATTTTTACGTGCATAGTCGCGTATTTGACCGGAACTGGCATGCTCAGTACATAATTTTCTGATCACAGGATCATTCACAAGTAATTCAAGGATACCAATTCGACCTGCATAGCCTGTTTCGCGACAGTGCCGACAACCGACTGGCTCCCACAATTCCTTGATCTCAAGATTAGGGAAATCGGGAGGCAGTTTGTCAGGCTGGGGTTGATAGGGTGACTTACAGTGTGTGCAAAGCACGCGAACCAGACGCTGTGCCAAAACCGCTTCAACGGTACTGGCGACGAGATACGATTCGACTCCCATATCGATCAAACGTGTAAAGGCGCCTGGAGAATCATTGGTGTGCAAGGTACTGAAGACCAGGTGACCTGTTAATGAGGCCTGGATTGCGCTATTGGCGGTTTCGCTATCGCGAATTTCTCCAATCAGAACAACATCGGGGTCATGTCGCAAAATGCTGCGAAGTCCAGCTGCAAACGTGAGTCCAATTCGAGAATTGACCTGAATCTGGCTGATGCCTTCGCTATGATATTCGACCGGGTCTTCTACAGTGATGATTTTTGTTTCCGGATTTTTAATTTCATTTAAAGCGCTATAGAGAGTTGATGTTTTTCCACTACCCGTTGGTCCGGTGACTAGTACAATTCCATGCGGTACCTGGATCAGTTCGCGAAAAGTTGTGAGCAACCCTTGATCCAGGCCGACATTGTCGAGTCGAAAGACCATGCGTTCTTTATCCAAGAGACGCAGCACAACCCCTTCGCCGTAGATCATGGGAATAATCGAAACACGCACATCGATTTCTCGACCGGTAATGCGAAGTTTGATGCGACCATCTTGTGGTAATCGTTTTTCTGCGATATTCAGATGCGCCATGATTTTGAGGCGGGTAATGATTGCTGAATAAAAATGATTGATTTCTGGTGGCACAGATTGCATGCGCAGCAGACCATCAATGCGATAACGCACGATCAGACCGGTTTCATGGGGCTCGATATGCACATCACTCGCTTGTTGTTGCAGTGCCTCTATCAGCAATTCATTCACTAATCGAATGACAGAGGCCGCCTGTGCCATATCAGCCAGTTCGCCATGCTCTTCCGAGACTTCTTCGAGCAGTTCGACTCCTTCTTCCTCAGATCGCTGTGAGACGAGCTCGTTAATGGTGTCTCCACCGACACCCAGATTATCTTTGATTAACTCGACGACATCATCATGTAATGCGAGTACTGGTTCCAGGATCTGACCACTCAACGAGCTCAATTCGTCGATGGCTTCGAAATCAAATGGATCGGCTGAGGCCACCAGCACACGACCATTATTTCGCTTTAATGGAAGCAGTGAATGTCGGAAAATGGGTGTTGCTGGAAAAAGAGAAAGCAGTTCCGGATCGACCTGAAAATCCTTCAGCTCGAAATACTTCATTCCCAACTCATCAGCAAACGCTTTCAGCAGGTCTTCTTCTGAAGCCAGCCCCATTTCCATAACGACATGATCCAGACGGTGACCATTCGCCGACTGCTGCGCTAACTGCAGTTGGCGTTGGTCAAGAATTCCTCGTCGTTGGAGAATTTCACCGATTTCCATGGGTTTTACGCAATCGCAAAAAGAGGCTTCAGGAATGACATTTGAGTAACTTAGCGGTTTCGCCTTGAACGGTTGCCGCCTCGAGAGCCACCATTGCCATTACCGGGTAATCTGAAACCGCGTGGGGACCGGTCAGTAGAGTTTTGATTTCCTCCCGTTTGAGGAACTCCCAAACGTTCCCGCATGCGTTGTTCAAAAAACTTGCGAATATCATCATTCTGATTTCCAGAATTTGAAGGCGACATTGAATTTTTTGAAGCATCCGAGTTTTGATTTGAGGATTTTTTCCGAGGATCTCTGCCAGTTGTACTGACAGTGACATTGGGCAGCAATGAAGTCAGAGCATTTTGAATCAAGGCAGAGTTTGCATTGTTTAATGTAACAACACGTACTGACTTGCGAGACATTTTAGCCGAGTAATCTAATTCGCGAACCAGAGACTCAATTTCTTGAAATAGTGAGTCGCTGGCAGAGACGAGCAATTGATTTGCGTTTGTATCGGCACTCACTGTCAGCCGGGCTTGAGCTGATAACGTATTTTGTGCATTCTGCTGGTTGCGTCCACCCATCATTGCAGCAAGTGGGTTTCCTTTTTGTGCATTATTTTGTTTCTGGGGAGCCTGAAGATAATCTTTGTAGAGCTCTTTCACAATCGTTGCGACATCATTCACGGAAGCAAATTCAACTGGAATAATTCCAGGAGTTCGATCACGCAATGATGGTGGTAACTCTGAAGTATCTAGAACTTTCAACATCTGTTCAACGGAGCGGACTTTGTCGGGAGGACCTGTGACATACAGTGCATTCGACCTGACTTCCGGAATAATGCGTAATGTTTGAGGCCCCATTCCTAATGTGGTTAAACCGGTTGCATCCATCAAACTGCCACCTATGGATGACAGACCACCAAACATGCCCGTTCCTGTCCCCATATCGGAAACGGAACTGGTAGGAAACAGGCTCTCCAGCATTTTCGCAGTTGTTGTTGCGTCTGCAGAGCGTAGATAAAATACAGTCCACTGATTTTTAGGCGGGATCGCCTGAGTCAACGCTTCAATCATTTTCTCAAGTCGATTGAGCGCTTCCAGGTCCGTTGATGAAATAATCAAATTGTCGCCATTGGTCGAAATGGCAACGGGTTTCTTTTTTGTTTCAGAACTGTTTTTTGTCGATTCGGAAGGACCCTTAGAAGTTTGTATCGGCTTCTTCTGCTCGGTGTTTTTTTCAGAAGTGGTATCTTGCTTCTGCTCACTCGCGGTAAAGAGAATTGGAGTCTGATCGGCATCTTTTACACGATATTTGTGTTGAATCGGACGATTCAGGGACGCACCCGTATTTTGTGGTGCACTAAAACCACGGTTTCGGTTGAGATTATTTTGTTCTAGGGGAATTCGTTCTCGAATTAATGAGCTATCAGAGGGAACAACAATTCGGATCGGGTTGTCATCACCGGAAGAGGCAGACCAGAGTTTATCGATCAGCTGGATAATTTCCGTTGAATCCCGCCCCCCCAGAGGAATGGTACGAACAGGACCACGATCGCGCAAATCATCCCGTTTACCAGACCCATCTTCTCCCAGTTGCAGCAACACAGCTTTGATCTGAATGACCTGATCAGGCGAGCCACGCACCAGGAGACGCCGTCCCAGAAGATCCGCTTCGATTGTAGGGGCATCATTACCATCACGAAAAAACAGTGAGCGTAATGTCGTCGTTGCAGAAATGGGATCAAGAAAACTGAGATTGATTACGGAAACAGATTGACTGCCCCCTTCACCATCCAGTTGGCGAATCATCTCTGCAATTTTTTCGTGCTCTTTGCGTGTCGCTAAAATATGTATTTTATTGTTGCGGGCGTCTTCATTTACAACAACACCGGGAATCATGGCATCCAGGGTTTTGGTCACTTCGCGCGAGTCGGCTGAACTCACCGAATATACATTGAGATAAGGTCGATTTCCTCCCGCAGCGAATAGCGTTCCCGTTCCGTCTTCATCAACATCAATGGACTTGATGATTTCTTCGGCCCGTTTGATTTGAGGAGGTGTTGCGGTGACCAACAGACGATTCGTACGTGGATCCGCTGTTACCTGAGTTGAGTTCGTTTTAGTGACTTGTGGTTGAGGTTGCGAACTCGAACGACTGCTTCGTCGAGATCGCGATTCATAATAGCGCGACATTGTTGCACTCGCACTGACATTTTTCGTTGCCGACTCTAACCCGAATTGACTTCGGACAATTTTTTCTGCTTCGGTGGCGTCAATGTACTTCAGCTCAAACGAACGAAAAACGAGATCCGTGGGCCCTGCGTTTGCGATCGCACCGTCCAGCAGTTTTTTGACACGAGACAAATTGCTGCCAATATCCGTGACAACAATCGAGTTGGCTGTTTTCAATGCCACTGATTTTCCCTGGGGACCTAATATCGCCTGAACCTCTTTGGCAACTTGATCGATGTCGACCCCATTTAACAGGAACGTGGCGCTCATCAGTTCATTTTTGCCACGCTGGTTAATTTCTTCAATTCCCACGATTGGGACCAGATTAGGGGAATTCCGTTATCAATATTCAGAACAACCAGAAACCGGTCGCGACGAACAATGATATAACCTTTCTGCAGTAAATAGCCGTTGATAATGTCTAGGGCTTCTGTAGGCGTATAGGAGCCCTTATCAAAATAGTTAAATGTTCCCGGCGGTACATCATTGAGATCAAGAGTGTATCCAGCTGATTCAGCGAATAGTTTCAGGACATCTCCCCAGGGAGCGAACCGAAAATTAAAAGACATTTTACTTGCAGCCTTGGGTTCGTTCCCTGCCTGGGATTGTCTGGCAGTATTACCCATGGCAAGTAAATTTCCTTTACCAAAGGAAACACTGCGATCCTGTGGTCTCAACCCCGCTGGTTCGGCAGGAATCTGTGGACGCGGACGCACTGTTGCAGTACTTGATTTGGTGGTTATGCCGGGTTGGCTTTGGTTTGAGTCTGCAACCAGAATCGGACCGAGCATTTGTTTCCATTGTGTCTGCTGCGTTTTTGTTAAAACACTTTCGATTTTCTGATCGAATTCTTTTTGCACCTTGTCGCGTTCTTCCGAGGAGGCGCGTCGTCCTAATTCACGTCGGGCTTCTGAACGCTGTTCTTCGAGTGCTTTTATTTTATTCTGTTGATCCTCTGTGAGTTGAAGTGTTTTGGCCGTTTCTTCATTGCTCAATTGGCGAAAACCCGCATCTTGCAGCTGTAACTGTTTTAATCGGGTTGCCTGCTTTTCATTCAGCAGTGCGAACATTTTCGCTTCACCTGCTGTTCTTGTTTTTTCAGATTCAGCGCGGATTTCATCTCGTATTTTCGCTCTGTCTTCATCCGTTTTTGCTTCGATCATCCGGCTTCGAAACGCATCTCGATCCGGAGCCATCTCCTGCCTGATCGCTTCGATATTTTTGATTTGATCTTCAGTCAACTGCAGTTCTTTTTGTATGGACTCACGTCCTACAAGTGATCCGATACCTCCGCGTCCTCCACCACGAGGACCGCCTCTCTCGCCAAATCCACCTCTGCCTCCAAACCCGCCACGCTCTCTTCGATCACCAAATCCGCCTCGGTTTGGTCGATCAGCAGGTTCTTGAGCCTGTATTGATGTGTGAACAAGTCCTGAACACGCAATCGTTCCTATCAAGACAATTACAAAACAGGTGTTAAATCTTGTGTTCCGGAACATGATGAACGGCTATTCTGAATGAGGCAAAAAATTGGATATTTTTTATCATATTTATGCTATGAGTGGTAAAAATCAATTACAAGAGCAAATTACCTAAACAAGCACTATCATGTGATACTTCAATGGCTTACGTTTTGTTTCAAAGATCACAGGAATTGATCGA
Organism: uncultured Planctomycetaceae bacterium; assembly: GCA_942492165.1. Lineage (GTDB taxonomy): Bacteria > Planctomycetota > Planctomycetia > Planctomycetales > Planctomycetaceae > Gimesia. The sequence goes on along the minus strand of CALOEF010000062.1, from coordinate 20,272 downwards.
ATTCGAACGATCTTTTCTACGATAGCAGGTGTTTCTATACTGTTGAGAGCCAAATTCTCTTGCATTTGGCTGCTGTCAAGGCGCAAAATCCCTGTATCGGTCTCTATTAAACACGATACTGGCAGTAAAAGACCGCTTTAAATTCTGCGGAGTGGGAAAATGTTCCGATTTATCTGTCTGTTAATTCTATCTGTAATATTAGTAGGACTCATTCCTGATTTGGCCATTGCGCAGGGTGGTCGTGAGGAACGTTCCAGTAGATTCATATCGTTCATTGATCGCAACAACAATGGTGTACTTGAACCCACTGAATTTGATCGATTACCGGGACGCCTCAGGGAATCTCTGGAAGGGGCGGGTTTAGATACTTCCCGAAGCATGAGTCGGCAAGAATTTGAACGATTCATGCCCCAGCTGATGGAGAAGATGCGCAGTCGCAGAGAAGAGGGAGCTGGTGCTGAAGGTCGCAAGCGACCGATGGTATTTCGAGTATCTCCCACTTCAATTTCTGGATCAACAGGAAGTACAGGAAATGTCATCGTAAGCGGAGAGGATCAAAAAGCCATTCAAGTCACTTTTGGTACGATTCAACCAGGCAAAGGTGGTCGTGGGGTTACCTCTACTTCCGGAAAATCCAGTAGTTCATCGAAAAAAGAGAATGGCAAGCCAACCCGAACCACGGTTGACTTAAATCAAGAGTTTACACCTCACGATTTAGATCAGGATGGTCAAATTGGACTTTACGAGTGGAGAAAAAATAACCCAGGCAAGTTGGCTGATTTTTTTGTAATGGATCTCAATGGGGATGGATTTTTGACGCCGCGTGAAATTCAACTTTCAAAAGCAGGTAAGACACAACGTAGTGCTGCCTCTTTTATGTTTGCTTTAAATCATGGTCAGCCAGACAAGCCTGATGAAAACGTAGCGAAAACAGAAGCGTCAAGCAAGTCGAGTAGCTCCAGTCCATCTACTACGAAAAAAAACGTTCCAACTGCCACGACAAATAAAACAACCTCTACGAGCACCGATCCAGTGTCCAATCAAGCAAAATACTTTTTTAAACTGCTTGACCGAAATAAAGATAATAATATCTCAGCCGAAGAGTGGAAAAAAAGTCGTTCGATGCGTCGCATGTTCGAAGGCGCGAACATCGACTTAACCCAGTCGATGACGCAAACACAATTTGTTGAACATTATGTAACGATTAAAAAGAAATGAGATCATCGCTGCCTTCCATGCTGTTCCTGTCTTTTGCAGCAAGTCTAGGGGCCAGGGGCTGCTTTTTGTGCTTTCTTTTTCTCTTGGTCTCGTTTGCGGCGATCGCGCCGTTCTTGATTTCGGTCAAAGCGTTTCGAAATCGAAAGCCCAAGAAGTTTCAAGTAGCCTTCATCAAACTCAATTCGAGTACGAACTCCCGTCTCCGTTGGTTGTGTTTTGAGCAGCACTAAGTCATTGTCGTTGCTGAATGCGACATTCAACACGCGCATCACTCCACTTTGCTCGATTTCTTCTTCAGAAAACAGACTCAACCAGGGTCTGATATGAAATTCTGCCTGAAGCGGCGCCGTTCGTTGCTCTTTTCGTGCTTCTGGTGAAGCAGTCTTGATTTGCTCGATTGCTTCATTCAATGCAGAAACTGCGATATCTGTTCCCATTGCAAACCAGATCACCTGTGAATCAGCGCCGATATAGAGTGAAGGGACACCACCCAGAAAACGTCTCTGTCTATCATCAGCCGAATTGACGTCAGGCTGTAATTGATGAAGGGCGACCCGCTGAACGGTCTCTGCGTTGGTAAATATCCTGGCCTCGTTCCCTGGTAGTTTGTTGACACGTTCAATCAGATCCAGCAACGCAGTTGGGAGATTCGCTGAGGGAGCGACTTTGATGCCACCAATCAAGGCAAATTTTTTATTTGGAGTGGCAACCAGTTGCGTAAACAAATCCAGGTGTCCTTTTTCTACCATCGATATGACAGGACTGAAAAACTGTTTTATCGAATTGGTATTTTGCGAACGTTCGTCTTCTGTCATTAACTTTTCTGTCAGTTGTTTTTCAAAGAACGATAAATAAGCGCTATATGCTTTCCGTTCCCGACGACCGATATTCATTGAAATCGAGACTGCAATCGGCAAATTTTCACGGGAAGTTACGACATTGAAGTAACTCGTTTTTCCTGGAATGTTTTTGATTTCACGCGCCAGGTCACTATTGGGTCTGGCTTTGATCAGGAAATCAATGAATCCTCGTTTTTGTTCTGTATCAACGTCGAATCCCAAAAGCAGTTCCTGGCCTTCGCTCAATAAATATTCGATGCCATCTAAATTTTGCTTCCCTCCCATCCGCCGTATCTGGTAGGCAGAATCAGGTTCACCATCTCTTTGTTGTAACTGGGTTTCGATGGCAGTACGAAAGAATCCTAAAAAAGTCGTACGAAGTAATTCGGGAATCGAGTTCAGATCCAGTTTGATCGCCAGGTCGTAAGCATCGGTCAATCTCTGAAATTGCTGTGCAGGATCATCAAAGTCCTGAGAGGTAATCAGGTCCAGGCTTTCTTCACTTTCTCCACCACCAAAGATAAAATGTCCATAAGCCGCCTGGATACGCATGAAAGACTCGCCGCGTCTGGTTTGGATGGTGTAAAGATCATCCCGATCGAGATCCTTTTTAATTTTGTCTTCATCACCGGGAATCATGCTTTCCAGAGTCTCAATGAAAGTGCGAATTTTTGTAATGGGAAAATAGGAAATGAAAACGGGTTGAGGCAAGAGTCCTGTTTTTAGATACATTTCCACACCCAGGTTTTTATTCTGATCCAGGCCTTCTAGGTCATTCACGTTCGCCAATGAAGCAGACGCGATCTCAGCGATTTCCGGACGTTCTGCTAACTCAAATATCAGGTCGATGTTTTGTAAAATTCGTTCGACACTGGCGACGTTAATCACGATGACCGGTTGAGGAAGCAGAGACTGTATCGCTTGCTTGGATTTGTCTTTTTTCGAATCTTCTTTTGACGGTGGTGTTTGTGCCCAGAGCGAACTGCCGGAAAGCAGAAAGATCGAAAGTACAATACCCAATGTACTCTGCATCCCTGTTTTGTTTCTGGGAATCAATTTTGATGAATTTGTACTGAAATGGCCTGACATGTTATGCCTTTACCCAAAATGAAAGGGGATCTTGTTCTGTACTCTGACAGCAAAACCTTTCTGCCTGAGAGCGCCTTTGAATCACTTTAAAGTATACTGACTCAGAAATCAAAAAGATTCAAGGAAACCAATTATTATGCCGTTTTACACGGCTTGGGTTGGTTCAGAGGTTTTGATCCATAGCCCGTGAAATGTGATGTTCGTAATCATCCCCGCAATCAAATCATTTCAGGAATTCTGAGCCTGCAAGGAACATCCATGAATTCAGAGTTCAGATGTTTCTGGTAGATTAAGGCTCTCGAGTAGATTTTTGGATTCTTCACGCGATTTTTTGTAGTGGTGAGGTAAGACACGATTATGATAAGTTTGCAGAGGTTGCGTCAGAGTCCTTTCCAATACTTTTTTTCGCAGTTTCCAATTTTGATCAGAGATACCGACCTGATCGTGTATGTCATCCATCTGTTTCAATGCCAGGTCAATCGCTGACATACTGAGCTCAATATCGTGTAAGGCCTGTTTCGATGTGAGAGGCCTTGCCTGTGAACGGTTACCCCATCGTAGTTTCAATGTCTGCAAGAGGCCGTTCAGATGGTCCCACTGTTGTTCTTGTTTTTGAAACATTTCTGGATTTGTCGCTGCCAGTTCGATTGCGCGCACAACTGAGTTGATGGAACGGTCCGAGACGGCACCATAATTGATTGCATGCAGACGGTGTGAAAATTCCAAAATAGGAGGTGCGTCTTGCGATTTTTTATACAGCTCGGCCACTTCATCATGCATGAAATAACTGATCATGGGGTCGTACGTCGATGTCAACCTGACCACACGACTGATCAATTCAATAGAAGGATTTGCTTTTTCCATTGCATCGGAGAGGGCTTTAAAATAAAGCATACGGCTTTTGTCTTCATCATGGATATAATCTTCATCTAATGCTTCTGCAGCCACCTGTTTGATTAATGAGCGTGGATTCTCTGTGATCTGATCTTTGGCAGGTTTACGATATTTCCAATATTGATCAGGATATTGCGCCATTAATTTATTCTGGGCGGTGACTTCCGAGAGTCGTCTGAGTACGATCGGATCTTCCTGTTCGACCCGCATCCAGTTAATCAAACGTCCAGTACGGTTTACTTTGCGAGCCAGCGCATGACCTTCAATTTGTTTTATATCTTTGGAAACCATGTTCTGGACTTCAGCTCGTTTCAATCCCCAGCGCATTAACTCAAATGGTAACGTAAATGCAAAAGTCCCGGTGGATGTATTATTCACGCCTGTTTTTACGTCGTGTGTCATATCTTTTAATGCTGCATCAGAATAGGCGGCAAGGTTCAGTAGAACGGACCAGTCCCAACCTACTTGTGCTAAAGTGCGTCGCACTTGAGGCGCCTTGACGCGATCGATCAGATTCTCACGAATGAATCCCTGGTCTGAGTTAGTTGCCAGGAATAATGTTTCACCGTTGGCAATTTCAATCGCCATCACTCGTTTAAACTGAGAAAGTAAAGTATGCGCCATGACTCGAAGTGGCTGTGCACCAAAATCAATATGCTGAAATCTCTGACAGAAAATACCATCAGTATTCAAGTGACGAGACACATTTTGATAAAACTCGGCCGTATATTCAGACTGCGATTGTGTCACAACAGATTGAACAGGATTGCTGATGATTAAGTCATATTGTTTCTCAGATTCAGACCGGGCAGCCATTGCGAGAGCAGCAGGTACCTCAATCAGTTTCACCTGTTCTGTTTCGAAAGCGGAAATTGAATTTCGAGGCGCGATCTGTTCCTGATATAACTTAACCAGACCGCTGTCTGATTCCAGACATGTTACATTTTGCACAGGATAATCCAGACTTGTATTGACACCGGCCCCCGATCCCAGGCCCAGAAACAATACTTCTGACGGACGTTCATGGAGGACAACGGGAAGCAGAAACGGCATTATTTCACTTGTTGTATGCGGACATAATCCGGCATCCACGGTTGTGACACCGTATGGCAGGCCACTCCTGCGGATCTGAATCTGGTTTTCTCGATATGACCAGAGAGTGAACGTGCCATATTCTCCTTCGATTTCCGAAAAGCACCGCCCTTCATCCAGGTGTGGCAGGAGTTCTGAATTCAGGCCATGGCGTAAACCTGTAAATGTATTTGTTGAAAACAGTAATTTGGCTGACCGTCGTGAATCATAATTTTGATGAAAAAATATACCGATGAGAAGAATGCAGAAACTGAAGATACTGATACCGCGTTGCCGGCGCGTTTGCGGTATTTTCCATTGAGAACCCCAGATCAGTGTGGCTAAGCACAGCAATCCCAGTGAAGTGAAAACAGCGATCATTTTGATCTCGACCTGTGCGAATCCAATCAGCCAGGAACTGAGAACAGCCCCTGCCAGAAAGCAGAAAGGCAGCTGGAGTGGAAGCTGATATACTGTCGTCTGGTCGTCAGACGCGTCTTTGGACTGAATTGATAGATTTAACCAGCCACCCCAGCAACATCCCAGCAGACAGAAGACAAAAGCCAGTATACTACCTCTGGTGAAAGCCAACACCTGAGCATATTCGATATAAGCGTTCGCATACAGCATCGCAGAAATCAGAAGTGGAAAGAGTGCCAGGCAACCAACGCCAATAATACCTGTTCCCAAGGTTAAACAGGTTGCGGTCTGCAGTACATTTGCCTTACTGCGTGCGTGGATTAACGCAAAAGCGGCGGCAATTCCAGACAAAAAGGCGGCCCAGATCGTGACTTTGAGGTATAGTGAGTCCGGATATAACTGAAATAAGATCCGGCTGATGGTCACAAAGAGAACTCCCACAGACAGGCTGACCAGGTAACTGCTGCCTCGCATCAAAATCGGATTCGCAGGCTGTATTTCAGCATGAGATCCTGTAATGGAATCTGAATCCGGTTTTGATGTACTCTTTGCAAATGCTTCTTTCACCCAGTGAGGATATTCAGGAAGGTATTCTTTGATAAAAGAGAAGATCCAGGGGGCAGAGCATACCAGTAGAGAGAGCCCTGCCGGCAACATCAGAGAAATCGTCCATCCGAACTGGGGTACGAGCCAGATAGCGGCTGTGATCAGACTGACTCCGAGGCCAGCCAGAAAACGGGCAAACTGCTGATTCAGAAGCGAATGCGATTTTGAATTATGAGCAACAAGACTTGCCGACAGCCAGAAGAGTCGAGAGCACCAGAACGCGGCAGGCATGATCAACGCCATTGCAGCCAGGGTCAGGAGACCCGTCAGAAAAACAAAATTTGAGAGTTGTTGAATAGTTACCAGATGCATGATCTGATTCAGTTGATTCAAGAGCAAAGGAAAACAGAGTGACCAGAGCGAAATGAGAGCGAGTGTGATTTGTATTTTTCTTCGAATGATATCAGATCGAGAAATTGAGTCTGAGTTGTGTCTGGAAAGAGACGCGAATGCAGGCAGCCCCAACCAGATTCCCAGTATGACTGACAGTCCTGCAGCAGCTGAGAGTTCAGAACTGTCGCTGAGGAGCAACTGGAAACGTTGCAGGCAGGAAAATAGAAAGAGACCACAAATCCATCCAATCAGAAACAGAAACCCTAATCGATGTAGTAGAATAGAGACGGAAATATTGAATAGAGATTGGGCGAACGAACGCATCATGGCTTCCTTGCCTGTCGTATTTTTTGAACTGGAATTGCATCTCAAATTAAAGAGACATATTCTGTGCCAATTCGAAGAGTCCTTGAATCGGCAAATCTTGCCTGTCATTGTATGCTATGTATGCTATATTTTAGATAATCCTCTGAAATCACTGCAATACCAGTCGTTGTAACTCAGCTTGAATCGCTTGCTTGTGGAGTCTTATGTACACTCATCTGGCCGCGAGTGAGACGCAATGTAAGAATAGGTTATCGTTAATCCGTTCATTTGACTAATTAATTCACCTTATATCATAGAAACCATTTAACGTGGACGATCTATCGAAACGCACTCGATTCCCGTTTTCTGAACAGCAGAACGCCGCGCACTGCACGCCGTTATTGCTGCCGTTGCGTTTATTCTATGTTTTTTTTCTGACGAGTCTTTTCTTTTTCTCTGGTACGGGCCATTTTCTGGTTGCCGATACCAGTCATTCTGCCGCATACAAAGCTATCCATAATTCCATTACGGAAGATGAACTCAAAACACATATCGAATTTCTCGCCAGTGATTCCTTAGAAGGTCGTGAAGCGGGTGCTCAGGGAGGACAGGCAGCGGGAACATATATTCGTGGCCTGCTTCAAAAATACGGGGTCAAACCAGGTTTGAAAGAAGATGGTTATTTTCAGGAGTTCGATGGTGGTTTTCGAAACATTATTGGAATTCTTCCCGGCAACGATCCCGAATTGAAAAATGAATATATTGTGATTGGCGCTCATTACGATCATGTTGGATACGGAAAGCCAAGTAACAGTCGGGGAGGGGTCGGTCAGATTCATAATGGTGCTGACGATAATGCCAGTGGAACCGCGGCACTTTTGGAAATCATTCAGGCGATTTCTCAACACAAAGAAGTGCCCCGGCGGTCGTTGATGTTTGTATTCTGGGATGCTGAAGAAATGGGATTACTCGGTTCAAAGTACTGGGTCAATCATCCCAACATTCCTCTTGATCAAATTGTGATTTATCTCAATATGGATATGGTGGGTCGCCTCAAAGAAAAACCTCTGAATTTATTTGGTTCCCGATCATCTTTGGGATTGCGTTCCTGATTGTCAAAAGCAATGATCGTGAACCCGAATCAAAATTCGATTTGACAGTTGCAATCCGCCCCGACAGCGATCATTGGCCCTTTTATCAGAAAGGGATTCCTTTTCTCATGCTGCATACAGGGAAACATGCAGACTATCATCGTCCGGAAGATGATGTCGACAAAATCGATTTTAAAGGAGCCCGTCAGTGTGCGCAACTGTTGACACAGCTCATACTGGATTTGTCTCTGCAGAATGAGAAACCGGAATTTCGCAATGCAGACCGTGATATTCTGGATGGAATTGATCAGGAAGCCAGAGCTGATTCGCCAGATCCGCCTCGGCTGGGTGTGGCCTGGAATGCCAAGAAATATGATCAGGGTAATCTCATTATCACTCAGGTTCTGGCTAACTCGGCTGCCGCGAAAGCTGGATTAAAAGTGGGGGATGAGATCATGACTGTAGATGGAGTGTCTCCTTTGAAAGCACCCGGTTTTGCGGCTCAAATTCGCAGTGCACCTCCCAAAATCAAAATGCAGATTAAAAAGACAGATGAAAAAGAACTTCAGGAAATTTCGATTGAGTTGAAAGGAAAGCCAGTTCGGTTGGGAATTGAATGGAAGCTTGATAAGGCAGAACCCCGTGTCGTCGTCATTACCAATGTCGCAAAATCATCTCTGGCCGATCTTGCGGAATTCAAAATTAATGATCGAATTCATGAGATCGGCGGTCAAGCGTTTCAGTCGAGTGATGAATTCCGCGAACTTGCGACGACAATTCCGCTTCCATTCACTGTGCTGATTGAGCGAGAAGGTTTATTAAAAAATATTACCGTTCAATCCACGAGATGAATTTTCCAGTCAATCTTTTCAGCTGGTATTCCTGCTTTTTTCAGTTCGTCTTTTAAAAGTGATTCTGGAATGACGCGTGCTGATCCTTTGCGGTAGACGCGGACATGTATGCCGTCTTCATCACCTGTGGCCTGTCTGGCTTGCGCGATGACCTCCTTGATTTCAGCTGGATGATAACTTGTCTGAGGCTGAGAATGGGACTTTACAAAGTAGCTGCGATTATCAATCAGGATATCTAAAACTTTGAGAGGTATTTCGGAAGCCGATTTATTTTTCTTTGGTTCCGGCTGAATCAGAACGGGTACGATGTCAGACTCGGTTGATGCCAGAATGGACTGAGTATCGACTTCGGGAGCTGTTTTTTCTGTTCCATCTCCTGATCCTGAATTGATACCGGGCGTTAAGCCGAAATACTGTCCGAGAATGATACCCAGAATCAAGACACCTCCGCCTGCGTACATCATTCGACTTCGTCTCTTGCTCATATTGGAAGCTCCGTTTCAGAAGAAGATCTGGCAGCAGTATTGTAGCGTGTGTCGCTGTGGGTAAAACATCCGATTTCAAACTTCTGACTGACATCAGTCAGATCCACTTTTTTGATAATTCAAGACATGAATCAATTACGTGAGTCAGTTTACTTTTGCCTTTGCAGCTCATTCATTAAGTCTAAAATGATGGAAGTGATTTTGTCAGAAGCGTCAATTTGTACGCGATTTGTTCCCATCCAGGTTTCATAACCGCCTAGTTTATGTTGCGCGGGAGTTGGTAAATAGCCGTTATAGCCATTGGCAATTTCGATGGTAAAGGCATCACCAAAAGGAGTTTTGTCTTTTAATTCCAGACCGATCTCACAAAATGTTTCAAATGGAATTGCAGCGACGCTCAAATTTCCAATTTTGAGTACTTGTAACATGACGGTGATTTCGTCAGGCCCCTCCAGCAGTTTTTGTACGCGGCTGGCATAATTGCGTTCATAGCGATGGTGTTTGGGGGCATTTTCAGGCTGCGCCAGCACTTTCTTGAAATAGGCCTGCATTTTCGCATCAGGTTTGCGGACTGTTAAGGTTAATTCGCGGCTTGCAGCACCGAGGGGAACCCAGCTTTGATATTTGATTTTTTTGTATGCTTCAGCAACTTTGGTCGCGACGAGATGAGCAACCTGGGTCATCTTCTCGTAAGGCTGCTTGCGCTGGCCTGGATTTCGAAAGTTGATATTATTAATGTCTCCACTTGTTCCATTAGAAAGTATTCCGACAAAAGGAGGCTGACCGGGACGGGCTCCAATCAGTGATCCGATATTTTCTGAAAAGATACCGAAGTAGTCAGCTGAAATTTCGCCTTTTTTGACACCTCCCACATAATGCAGTGAGTAATTTGCCAATAATGCCAGCGGTTCGCCATCAAGAGACTGTACACTGATAAATGAGATTTCGGGGTCAATCGGGCCCGCTGATTTGACGAGTGCTTTATTGCCACGTGGTGGATTCATGCGGACGGTATCGGTACCACCAAACGGATTTTTACAGAACTCGGGATTCGTCGTGTACCAACGACGATTGAAGACTTCGGACGGTTCATCGATACCACCCCAACCAATTTGAGCGGGGACTCGATTTTGCAGTGCACGACGCACGCAGTCAGCGATGCGCCGTGACAGGAATGCATGATAATTTTTACTGCTGGCGCGAGTAGCCGAATGAGTGTGAGTTGCCGCCATTAAAATATTTTCAGGCGGCAAGTCTGTCTCTTCCTTGATATATTGACGAGCGACTTCATAAACGTCTTCCGTAATTCCCAGACTGTCACAAATCACAAACGCAATTTTTGTTTCTCCATTATCAAGTACCAGACAACGTGCGCGCAGTTCGTCATGCACATTTTCAGCCGGGAAAGGTTTGAAACCGCCTACGATGTATTCACCGAGTGGGGGAGTGATGTTACTTGTCGCCGCGCCCGCTTTGAGTACGCGATTTGCAGGCTTGGGTGCAGCCTGTAAGGCAGTAATCAACATCAATGTACAGCTAATGCTCACAACGAAAACCAAAGAGTTTCGTTGCATGCCAGAATTCACCATCAAGACACTCCTTGTTGTTTCGGTCACACTGTATTATTTCAATTTGGCTCTGATTATAGAGATCCCTGATTTGAAAAACAACGACGTCCTTTGATATGTTGATGGGAATGATGAGCGCAACTCAATAACGTGTAAGGGTATACAGAATTAAGACAGTGAGACGATCGTCAGAACGTGCCAGTGACTGTTTTTTTGTTGCGTAAATAAATTATTAATTCTATAGGTGTTACTAAAGAATAATGTTGATATTGTCGTCAAAGTAATATAATTTTGGTGTCAGAATAATCTATGCGACATTCTTTTTCATTTCTCATGTTCATGTTGAAGAGGACGTCTTATGCAATCGTCGACACCCCAGCGCCGCGCGTTTACCTTGATCGAGTTACTTGTCGTGATCGCGATCATTGCCATATTAATCGCCCTGTTATTACCGGCTGTTCAACAGGCACGTGAAGCGGCCCGGCGATCAACGTGCAAAAATAATTTGAAGCAGTTGGGGCTTGGTTTACATAACTACCATGATACCCATCGCGTGTTTCCACCAAATTCAAATGGAGCTGATCCCAATCTTCCTAACGGCTTCAGCTGGCGAATGAAGATTTTACCTTTTGTCGATCAGGCACCTTTGTACAACCAGTTTAATTCGAGTTTAAGAATTACGGATCCTGCCCATCTGGTTCTGTGTCAGACGATTCTTCCCGTCTATCTTTGTCCCAGTGATCCCACTCCGAGTGTGAAAACAGATCTGCATGTGAACTGGTGTTTTCCAGGTAATTCGACAGGAGCAAGCGGTGCAACTACATCGACAAATATTTGTGATATCGCCGGCAGTACTTATGATACGGAAGCGGCTGTAGCAACCTATGCGGGTGTATGTGGCTTACATCCCGACTCAGGACCAGGTGGAGTATTTCGTAGACGACAAACATTTGTCACACGTTTTCGTGATATGACGGATGGAACATCAAATATACTCGTAGTGGGTGAAATTTCTCCGATGTATAATCCATTCAGCGCCTGGGTTCCCAGTGACAGCCCATTGCAAACGACGCATGCGATTAACAGCTCGTCTCTGCTTTGCGGGCCGACGCCCTGTCAGTATCCAGCCATTGGTTGGCCGCAATCCACTGCCTCTCAAAGTTTTCACACTGGAGGTGCACACTTTCTGCTTGGCGATGGTAGCGTACATTTTCTGAGTGAGAATATGGATCTTACCCTGTATCAGCAACTGGCTCAAATGAATGATGGATTACCAGTTGGCGGTTTTGATCAGTAGTAACAATATTAACAATTTTATTTATAATCAATCTCAGGAAAAACGATATGTTTCGCTGGTGTTTTTGCGTAGTAACTCTGTGCTGTTTGATTTCATTGCTTTGCACAGGATGCGGGGGAAGCAATGCGCAATTTCCTACTACGAAAGTGCAGGGGAACGTGTCTTGTAAAGGTACTGTCTTGGAAACAGGGACCGTTACTTTCTTTCCAGTTTCAGGAGGCAAACATGCAGTCGGAATGATTTCAAAAGGAGGAGCCTTTACGTTATCGACTTTTGAATCAGGAGATGGCGCTATCATTGGTAAACACAAAGTTATTATCAATGTCTCTTACGAGACACCGGATGGTAAAAGTGTTCCTGATTCGGTTCCGCGAGTTCCAAAGAAGTATACCAATCGGGATACAACACCGCTGGAAGTCGATGTCGTCGAGGATGGTAACCCCATTTCGCTGAAGTTGGATTGAAGAGTGCGAGATCCGCACTCGTCCGTTCCAGAAGTGATTTATTTTTCGAATTGGAAGTTCTTTTTAGAAGAAGAACGATAAATACCCTTTGTCCAATTGATTCCCTGATATTTCAAAAGTCATGCAATTGACATATTATCGTAAATATATTGTCGCCAATAGCAATTAAAGTTGCCATTGGCGGCAATATGATATAATTTAGTTGCAGTTTCATTTTACATCAATTTTTCGGTCATTGAAATTGATCAGCATGACATCGATTTAGCAGTATCAAATCTCATTTTTTATTGTCATTTTCTTATAGTTAAAGGACACTTCATGAAATCGCCAACACTTTTGCGCCGTGCGTTTACATTGATTGAGTTACTCGTCGTGATAGCCATCATTGCGATTTTAATTGCTCTTTTATGACCTGCCGTCCAACAGGCGCGTGAAGCCGCACGTCGCAGTAGTTGTAAAAACAATCTGAAACAGATTGGACTGGGGATGCACAACTACCACTCAACGCATCGCGTATTTCCTTATGGAGTACGTCATGCGGGTGATAATAATGCTGTGCATGAACGCGAATGCTGGGCACAACAGTTGTTACCGTATATTGACCAGGCACCTCTCTACAATATTTATACAAGTGACACGACGTCAGGAATCTACCAACTTCAATTGGTGCTGTTGTAATCCCTGTTTACATGTGTCCTTCCGATCCATCTTCTCCCGGTTTCAATTATCGAGATCTGTTTGAAGGTAATTATGCTGGCTGTGCGGGAAGTACCAGAATCAAGATGAACGATACAAATTCTAATAATGTAAAAATGGACGGGATCTTATTTCTGCAGTCCAGAACCCGTATACGGGATATTGTTGATGGAACTTCAAATACAATCATGCATAGCGAGGCGGTCATCCGCGGGAGTTCTGGAGATGAATGGGGAGCCGCTGGTCAATATTGGGGAGGTGGCAGATGGGGTGGCGGTCTATTTACTACATTGGAACCCCCGAATACCTCAGTCAGTGACGAGCATAATACCTGTAAAAGTACCACATGGCCTAATGCTGCCTGCACCGCAGTGGGATCGACCACTGAAATTCAAAACTTTGCTCGTAGTTATCATGTCGGAGGCGCACATTGTTTACTGGCAGATGGGGCGATCCGATTTATCTCTTCGAACATTGATCGAGGAACTTTTCAAGATCTGGGAACATGCGCCGGTGGTGAGGTTGTAGGTGAATTTTGAGTTAGCTCAGTTAGTCCAGAACGCAGTCAGGAAAGACAAGGACATTTGTCTTTCCTGACTGTTTCATTTCAGATCGATTCTACTTTCAGAGATTCATGAGGGGCCCTCTTAGATGTATAAAACGAAGTTGTTTTTTCTGGCTTGTTTAATCACACTGCTGAATGGCTGTGGAAGCGTTGATGAAGGTCCAGCCAAATATCAAGTGTCAGGAGTGATAAGCTTTGATGGAAAACCAGTTGAAGAAGGCCAGATCCTGTTTATCCCCGAAGCTGACAACAGCCAGCGACAAGCAGGTGTGATTAAAAATGGATCGTATTCATGTGAATGTACGACTGGTAAGAAAAAGGTCGAAATTACTGCTTATCGTTTTGACGAGTCGAAGCAGGAACCTGATCCTGCTGAACCTGGTAAAACGGTACCGGCTCGTGTTCAATACATACCGAAAAAATATAATCAGAAAACCACTCTGACAGCTGCGGTTTCTGCTGAAGGAGACAATCAATTCGCATTTGAACTCTCACCCTAGAACACTCACGAATTGAAATTCAATTTTGGCCGTTTTATTCGTAGTGACAGTTTGATTGATCTAAAATACTCGCTTGCGTTAGAGTTATTTTCCAAACATACTTTGCATAGAAAACACACTCAGTCATTCCACCAAGAATAAAATAACCAATGCAACTGGAACTGACAGAAAAGACAAAAATCCAGGCGTCACCGGAAGTCATTCATGCATGGCTCAGTAATCTGGAAAATTGGCCGAAAATCAATGATAAAATCAGGTCTATCGCGGTGGAAGGAAATAAGTGTTTTGGGCAATTACACTTTAAAGGGAAACCGGTTGATTTTGCAGGGATCGTTCCTGAAGATCATGATCCACTGAAAGTGACATGCAGCATTGTTGTGCAATCAGAACGGAAACCGGGAAACTCGGATCACTTCACTGTGATCTATGAAATCATACCTCAAAGTAAGCAAACGCAAATTATTGAGCGGATTGTTTTTGAAAGGGAGATTCCTTTTTGGGGCTGGCTTCTGATCAAGTTCATCACCACATTTGGTAAATCGAAAGGGAAAACGAATCTGCAACGCATCAAAGCGCATCTTCACTCTGATGATAATTCGTTCCAGACAGATTAGAGCGGGGGCTTATTTCTTTTCTTTTAAGACAAACTCGCCATAATAGCCGATGTTCGATTTGTATTTTCCACTCAGAGTATTTGCATTCATAAGCCCAATCCATTGATACTTGTGCCCCCGGATCGTGGCGTTTCCTGCAAGATTCAATTGCTTCCCTTTTACCTTTGATTGAAACGTCGCCTCATATTTGAACGGGTCCCCTTTGAACAACCCGGTAAAGGTTGCTTTCCAGACTCCTTTGTCGTTGGACGTCGCAACACACTTGAGTGGACCTGTCGTGTTGTACTTGCGATTATTCCATTTGCCCTCCCATGTTCGTTTCTCCCCTGCATTAAGCTGGGTAATTGAACTCATCAACAAAATTACCATCAGAATAAAGCGTGTCATATAGTCTCTCCCTCTTCAGTCAATTCTCTTCCTGTCTCAGACTTGAGTCGTTCTGCTCACATGAATAACTTCGTCAAATCGTTTTGGAATGCGACAATTTTACAAACTAAAATAGTGAGGAAGAAGAATTATTTCTCGGAATCAGGATGAGAAATGACGTAACGGATTATCTGACTGATGGTTACGGTAATCATCGGGGTGGATCTGTTTTCAAAATTTTCTCGATGTCGATCGAGTCGAGATCAGGACAGAGAAGAATTTGATGACCCAACCCTGTTTCATCTGATTGCAGCGATCTGTTGTCCGGCCCCGTTCTTGACAGAATGGATCATTGTGACTCAGAGTTGACTGTTGATCTGCACTGATTCTGATTACCTTGTGCAAAACAAAATATTTAGTTGTAAAGAAAAACGCCGGAGTACTCAGGCACTGCGGGAAAGTCTGATATTAGATTTTCTTTGAATGGGTTTCGTCTTTTTTCCTGGAGTTAAATTTTTTCGTACAGACCGTTTTTGGATCTGATTACAGGCAATGCTGACCAGTTTTCCATAATGTAGATTCAATACGCCCGTTGTACTGGCAAATGCCAATAGTGAGCCGACGGTTACTTTGGGATAGACGCAAGCAAAACGTTGTTCATATTGAGGCCGAAAACGGCTCTTAAAATGCCTCAAACCGGAAAAGTCAAAGATACTTGTCAGATATTTTTCTGCAAACCAGAGCCCCCTTCGAACAAGGAGGCTATCTCCCGGCAGAGCATGACAGTCCCGACCTAAATCGAGACAGAGACCAGCTCGTGATACACCTTCTGATTTCAACTGCTGTAGTACATAATGAATGAGAAATGGCATTGTGCCTTTGACTGAATCAATTCGATAACGATAAAGTTCAGTGGCCCAGCCTGTGCCGTTCAATATAGGATTGCAGATCACAAAGCCTTCAATACGACCATGATGGCGTGCTACAAACAGTCTGCGGAGACCCAGTTCGTGATTATCAATTCGCCCTTCAAAAAACTGTATTGCTTTTTTTTGTGGCTTGCGAGTCAACGATTCATTGGCGACCTCAATCACTTCTGAAAGCATTTCTGACCACTGGAGTGGGTTCAGGAGATGAGGCTGCACTTCACAAGCAGAAACACCCTGACGCAAGCAGTAGTTCGTTTGCCTACGTACCCATTCATACTTTTTACCTTTCCAGTCACATGATTCCAGATCGATTAACGGGTCTTCACCCCATTTTGTAATTTGGAACTGGCGTTCCTTGAAAATCGATAGATCATGTTCTCCAATATTATGGAAGGCAATTGATAGCTTGTTTTTTTTCGAAAAATCCATGAACTCGGTAACCAGCCGTTCTTTATGAACTTCGGGTGCTATGAGACCACCACCAATAACAACATGATTTCTCCAGCGTTTGTAGGATATCAATCCCTGATGTCCTCGTGACCAAAATTTGAGTCGCCCCGGTTCAGTGGCTAAATAGGAATCGAAGTATCTGCCATGCTGGAAAATAAATTCTCTTAATTGTGTTTCAGAAAACGGATGATCCTGTTCATATTCATTTTTAGAAATATCATTGTTGATTTTGGACCGGGAATCAGTTTGAGGCTGGTCAATTCTCAGAGAATTACGCTTACACGGAACAGGTGACAGAGAAGTTGACTCGGTTGTAAACTGCAGATTGTTCGAGTAGAGCTTTGCTTTGAAGAAATTGAATCGGAGCGTGGGCCCGATGTTGGCATTGGATAATCCCTTTTTCTAAGTAGTCTGATTATGAATGATTTTCAGGAATGTGAAATATTGCCGGTAAAGAAATCAATTTGTTTCACTCAGGCTGCACGTTTTTGAATCTGATTCTCTTCAGGCTTGATGAGTGATTGTGGATCAGACAGATATCCACGGAGCGTATTTGATAAACGCTGCAGATTGATTTCCATTGACCATACGATGATCAAGTCTCACAAAAAGGGAGGCCTGCTTTCGAATAACAACCTGATCGTCGATGACTACCGGACGAGGCTCTGTCGGTCCCATTGTGACAGCGACAGAATATGAGTTCATCGGTAAAGAAGAAGGTTTGTGTGCGATGAGTGGAGGCGCCCCGGAAAAACCCAGGTAATTCACAAATGCCCCGGCATGGTTTAACCCCTGTTGCCAGGGCCAGATTGTCGCACCACGGAACCGGTTTCCTACTGCGAATCCCAAACTGCATGTATGCAGTATCCATGAAAGTCTGAGCCGCCTTCCCAGTCGAATAATCCAGTTTTTCCAGGTCGAACCCTGTTTTTCACGTCTATTATCTTCGGCAACATTTAACGCTTTATTTCGGGCTGCTTCCCAAAAAAAGTTTGCAACTTCATTTAACGAATAGTTTGCCGCGTTTCGCATGAAGACACAGTCGACTTCGCCTGTGCTGGTTTGCAGCATAGGCATCAATGTGAACATCTTCATGTTGGTGAATTTTTCGTGACTGTGCTCTCGATTTACTTCCGGGTTATGGTTCAAACTTTCTGCGACAGGCTCCGAACCGTAATGAGGCTGGTGTCAAAAGGTACGGTGCTCTTTTCTCATGCTGCTTCTAGAAGAATCCATTTCCTCGGCGTCAACATTAGTATTTTGAATCAACGTAGGGGTCACGACGCAGCATGGTACTACCTAGTCTGTAGTATTGATCCGACCAATCTCTGAGAGTGGAATCGGTTTCTTATGGGTTGCCCAATACATGAAATTACTTTCTGGCTTTTCACTATATCTAAAATAAACGACGAAACCCGCTGAGTATCAACAGGACAATTTATCCTGCTTGATTGAGTGGGGGTAAGCGACTTACGACTAACTCAGCGATTGTGTTGCAGTTTTTGAAGCGCTCAGGTGAGATATCCTGAAAATCAAGTCTGAGATGAAATTCCGACTCAACGAAAACGAGTAAGTCAATCATGGTGAGTGAATCAAGCCAGCCGGAGTCAATGAGATCAGTCAGTATCATCAATGTCTCGCTGACGCCTGTGACCGGTTTGAATTTAACCGACGAATCCTGATTGGAGCTGTTGTTCTGCGGTCTCTGCACTTTACGTGGTGATGTTGTTCGACGTGTGCTGACGAAGACAGCCGCGGGCAGAATCAATTCTCATTGCAGCGAGTTGATGATGGAAATTTTCCTGTTTTTGAATGTGATCAGGAACCGTTTGACATGGTAGATTGATGATGGTCCCCGACGAGATAGCGCGACCATTTCCGGTGCACTGATATTTGGCTGTCATCGAGTTTTAATTTGACATATAAGGCTAATCGCGTTTTCACACTTTTTTGACTCAAACAGGGCTGCAACTGCCTGGCAGAAATGGGAAATGATCTCAGCACGAGTGCTGAGATCAACAGGGTGTACACGATAGCCGGATATCGACGAAGTGAGATTTCGGCGTCCGCTGGTCGTAATCCATCCGGATTTATCGAGTCACTGCCAGATCCACCGTATATAACCAGCCGCATTTTTGATTCGTTCTCTGCCGTTTCCGATTCGCATCCCGCCGTACCCTCGCATGATATTGGGGCCCTGGCACAGGGGATTCTCTCCCACATTCCGGACCCGACAAGCTTGCCTGTTCTCGTGACAACGATTTCCAGAGTGACTCCGGGTATTGCGCGACCGATACAACCATCAGGCAACTCCGTGAGAAATTCGGGAGGTACATAAGCCAGTCTGGCCGTTGCCTCTGTCTGGCCATACATCACAAAAAAGCGGGCGGGAGAAATACACTGACTGATTCCCAGCCGCAGTTCGTGGCGTATGCTGCAGCGACGTCATATATATTGAAATAGCATGAAGATACCTGTCTGGATGATGCGCGTTAACAGCAAAAGTACGAAACAGATCTGGTACGGGCAGACAGGCTGGTACAGTACTTCTTTTTGGTGAGCAATCGCGGCTCAATATTCTCTCTGGAAACAACGTGTTTCCATCCAGGATTAAATGAGAACCCATCAGAATATGTGACTGCAAGACAGAATTTCCAAACGCATGATGAAACGGCAAGATACAGAGTGGACGCTCAGTTTCGTTCAGCTCAAGATATTCTTGTATCGATCGCGCATTCGAAATCAGGTTTGAGTGACTGAGCATAACCCCTTTGGGAGTACCACTGGACCCAGCAGTGAAAAAGATGGCAGCTAAATCATCGGCGGCACCTGCATCTGGATTTTGAATGGTAGTTTGGTTTACTTTGTTTGAGTCATCGTTACCGCGGAAATTTTCACACGGCAGGCTTAGTAAATCAGCCTGTCGCTTAACAATTTGTTGAGTCGAAATGATGTAACGCGCTTCTGTTGATGCCAGAATCTTCTGCAGAGCACCGCGTTCTGTCTTTGCTGGTAAAGGTACGACAACCCCTCTTGCCATTAAGATTCCATAAAATGCGGCGATGTATTCTATCGAATTAGGTACCAGCAGAATGACCCTGTCACCTGGTTTATACTCGAGACTGCTTTTGAGCTGATCGGAAAATCTTTGTGCCGCTGTAAACAGACTACGATAATTCCAGGTTATCGCTGCGGTTGAAATAGCTGGTTTCTCTGGTTGTTGCGTAGCAACTTCATAAAACAGGTTTGCCAGCCCGGAGCGAGATGTATTCTCCCGATTGTCATCTGTTTGAAACCAGTTGGTCTTTGGTGAGGCAATCCCACTTTTAATGAATAAGAGCTTTGATAAATAATCGGTAGTACTATGCATGTGAAGCAATCTTGACCAAAAAATCAGCGTTTTAAAGTCAGTTATATTTTGTTTATTCTGTTTATTTTTACTAAACAACCAGTCTGGAATGTGTCTGATTCCAAGACAGCATGGAGTGTCATCCCTCTTGCTTATCGGACTTCCATTTTCAATGGCACACTACAAACTTGGTTTCATGTGTCCTTTTTAAAGTTATTATCAACACAAATATCCCATTCTCCCTATTTGTATATTCAGTACTTGTTATTAT
>CALOEF010000061.1:0-91666 GCA_942492165.1 uncultured Planctomycetaceae bacterium | reverse complement strand
CTTTGACTTCTGTTTCTTTCTTGCCCTGCGCATCGTTCTTCTTTGCGAGAGGATTTCTCTTTGGATTCTGTTCTTTTGGTGTTGTGGTTGGCCGGAATCGGGCTTGTGTAGCCGGCATACGCTTCCGGTTTGATCCCGTGTGCGTAAGTCCCGAAGCCAAATGTATTAGGCTTAAATGGCCCGACGAAAGCAACGTTGGCATCCGCTTTGATCGCGTCTTCCATTCCCAGCGTCCAGTAACACGCGTTGACCAGCATCCGACGATAGCCCTCATTCAACAGATCTTCAGGCGTACCATAGAGTGTTGTAAATACGCGTCCCTTTTTACCTGATTGGGATGTATACGTTCGAGTCCATTCCGAAGGCATCGGCGGCTTCGTCGCGTCGGCAGGGGAATCCTGTTTCATGCCGTTCAGAGGTTGGGCCATTGTTAATACTTCACCATCAGTCGGCTTTCCGACATAGCCGCCCGCCTGCACCCAGATGTCTTTCACACCACGCAGTATTGGGTGATTCTTTTTGTCATCGATGATCGTGATGCGTGTACTCTGCTTATGGTTGGTTCCATAGTGCCCCACCCAGGTCTGCCCCAGCACCTGGTGTCCAAATCCCTTCTCGTAATCCTTGTCTTTACTGTTGTAGGAATATTCTGAAAAGGGCGTACTGGCAGGCATATTGAACGCGTGCGTCGCGGTCCGCATGCCAACCACCGGACCACCTCGTTTGAGGTAATCATCGAAATGCTGCATCTGTTCTTTGGGTAAGTTCTGAAACCGCAGGAACACAACGGCAAGATCCGCCGTTTTGAGCGCTTCCATGCCAGGAATATTGGAGTTGCCCGCCACTATTTCACCTGTTTTCGGATCAATATTAAACAGCACAGTGCACTTGAAGCCGTGATGCTTCGCCAGAATACGGGCCAGTTCCGGCAACGATTCCTCAGAGCGATATTCATGATCTCCAGCAAGGAAAACAATATGCTTTCCCTTACCCACTCCCTCAGTCCCTTCATAAACCAGCGGCGCTGCGCTGGCGAAGTTGGTAACAAGGAGTGATAAACAAAGAGAAGCGGTCCAACAAGCAGATTTCATTGATGCGTCTGCAATGATGCTGAGATATTGTTTCATTGTTCGAGTGTAATCCGTAAAAAGGAGCGGAGTAAATTGGAGTGTAAGTGGTGTAGATACTCCCAGTTTAGTTACGCACCAGAGCAGAAGCTAGGGTTTCGCCTCCGATCCGCCAGAAAAAACAGGGCATTCAGAAAAGCAGGCCAGAAGAAAAGCGATTCCGAATCCACGGGCGGAAACATGGGTCAGCCCCGACATTGATCACCAATGCATTACAAAAAAACGTAGGGGTCGACCCAAGTGTCGACCCGCCGCGCGACACACCTACCGATACACACTCACATCGGCACCACACAAATCATCCGCACGCCTCAACAAAAAACACATCAACCCCGCGGGCTGACACACGGGTCCGCCCGTGGGGTATTGTTTACCCGTGTATGTGGGTTTGCTCCTACGGTTTATATGGTGAGGGTGTGATCCGTCTTTCGCTTTTGCAGTGCGGCTGTTCAGCTGTGGGTGGTTTTCTACTTTTCGATACAATCTGAGGCACCGTTGCAGGTGTGAGACAGTGGAACGTCGCCAGGCAGGACGACTTACAGGGGTCGTCCCCTACGATTGGTATTATGGTCTTTTTTGATTTTTGGCTTTCATGTATTATTGTACGCAGGGCATGGTAACTGGCGATCGACAATGCGATTTTTGTACGAAATCTGGTGCCAAAATCGTTCAAAAACAGTGCACATCGGGAAGTTGTTTTACGGTTCTTCTGGAAAAAACGTCTGAGACAAGCGGGTTTTATAGTGCTGAGAATCACAGGGGAGCAGAACTTCACTCTGCAAAAGCAGTGTAGCCTCGCTTGCGCGAACGCAGAGATTACGCCAGTTTCGAAAACGGGAGCGGGCAGTCAAGTCAAATGTTGACACGTTTTTTGAAAGGAAAGAGGGCAGATGAGCCCGATGAACACTGAAACGACTGAGTACCAAATAAATACGCCCGGCAGGAGTT
The DNA here is from genome assembly GCA_942492165.1 of uncultured Planctomycetaceae bacterium. Lineage (GTDB taxonomy): Bacteria > Planctomycetota > Planctomycetia > Planctomycetales > Planctomycetaceae > Gimesia. Next base: position 89,591 of record CALOEF010000061.1, on the reverse strand, counting down.
CGAACCTGCGACCTACGGATTAGAAGCCGCAACAGGCCCTTGTACTCAAAACCTTACCAAACGGTAAACACCGAGTGCAAAGGGCCTTTTTCATTTTCGACTGCTCGCTGACTAACACGAAAAAGACATTCGAAGGCCGCGCGGCGGCAAGAGTTGTGATCATTTTTGTGATCAGTTGGAACCAAGTTTCTGACTGGCAACTAGCATTGCTCATGACTCTAATTCCAGAATCCGAAGTTGGCGTACTGAGATCGCCAGATTGAGTTTCTCCATCTGTAACGTCATCTGATAAAGTGAATTGAGTTCATGCTGATTCACTCTCATCTTGGATGAAGTCGAAGATGTCATCCCCGATGAGTTTTCCGACTTCAAATGCCAGCACATAGACACCCAGAACAGATCCTATTGCACCGTTGTAAGCATCCGCGGAGTCTTTCATCTTGATCAGCAAATTATCTCCTGTGAGAACATCAGCAGCATCCAATGCACCAATAATCGGACGTAGATAAAACCTTCAACGATATCAGAGTTTTTAAGGAATCCATCGTTCTCAAGATCAACAACATCCCCCAGTTTTGCGAAAAAATTGGAAAGCTCAAGCACGGCGTCTATCTTTTGTTCAGCAATATCGATTTCCTTATGGATATTCTCAAATGAGTTACTTACTTCATCATAAGCCAGCGCAGACTGCCCTGGAGATCAAATAATTGACTTATTTCTTCTCGAAGTTGTGTTGTGTTATTACTCAAATCTTGTGGCAAGTTATTGGCATCTGAAGCGCTAATAATATATTCAGAAATATCATGCTGTGCTATCGAATTAATGTTTTTATACCACTCATCATTTCCAACTGATGAGTGTATCCAAATTGTCTGCCCAGAAACAAAATAGAGAGCATCCGGCCTACTTTCCATCGCATTCGCCGTCAATACATTCAAACCTTCTTTGACCACGTATTTCGCTATTAAGCCCAAATCAACTAAGCTCAAATCGGCTGTTATTTGATTATACGGGTTTTCAAATAAACTCTTTAGTTCATCATTATAAGGTAAAACCCTACCTGCAACGACAACAACATCTTTTGTGTGTGCAAAATTCACGATTCTCGCATCAGCTGTGTCAGTATTATTCCAATCCGTACCGGGAGAACCAAATGTGGCAGCCCGAAATCTAATATCCCCAGAGAATTCACGTTTTAGAAAAATCTGGGCCATAGAACCACCCAGTGAGTGTCCAGTTACATAGATTTGATCAAACTCATTCACATAACTTTTTAATTCATCAATCAGGGGTTTCAGTTTAGCGTAATGCTTTTCATGGACAGGCCAGTCCAATACGTCACCATCGTCGAGGTCCGAACCCCGAAATGCGATGACCAGAGTTGTTTCATCATTGACGAGCCCCCGTTGCAGGAGAACGCCGGCTTCTCCCGGACTTCCATAGCCACCTGTATAAATTCCGTCTGAATAAGTATATTCAATTCCATCTTCGACACCGCGCTGATAGACGAGCGTGCCATCGTCTTCAAACTGATTCAAAGGCCCCTGCACATTACTGCGTTGTGCTGCGGTTTTAACTTCAATAGCCCCACCAAGACCCAGTTCCTGTAATTCTACAGGCACCCAATCCCCATCATGCACCCAATCCCCATCAAGTGGTGGTATATCCATGTATGCATCTTGAGCAAGTTTAGCCATCTCCTTATAAAAGTTGTCAAAGACAACATTTTTATTCGGAGCTGGTTCAGGATCAACCATCGTCAGGGAATATTCCGGTGCTGCCATCACGTCGAAATACTCGTACATAATACCGCTCTCCCGCATGGAGTCCCCCGCGGCCCCATTTTACGAGCGGCAGATCAGGAGTTGCTGTTGCATCTGAGATAACTTCCCCGTTACTACCAATGATTTCGATATTCACGCTGGCATTTTCAGCTTTCAGCCAGACATTAAGGACTCCGTCTTGCCCCATAATAAAGGTGAAGTAATCATTCCGTTGTCCGTTACCCACATAGCCACGGAATGTGCGCTGGGTGAGCCCTAGAACCCCGATATCATTGGCTGTATCAATTGTAGGAAAATAATCGACCGGACGATTAATATCCTGCTTTACTTCCGGCTCTTCCTCTTCTGGCTCAGTCTCGTCGGCACGAACCTCTTCCCGATCCAGTTCGTCGGAAATAGCGGCCCGAATTTCAGCACCAGTCATATTCGTTTTTTGTATTGCTTCTTTGAACACATTTGCAAGTATATTTTCCGAAACAACGCCTGCTTCTCTGGACTTTCGGATTGCCTCGATACGAGGATCGGATGAATTGTCGAGTAAGTCTTTCACACGGGCATCTATCCGGTTAAGCCTGCGTTGTGCTCCTTCGCTCAGCACAACTTCTTCCTCTGTTAGAGAGGTGCCACCATGGTCCGGATCACGCAGCAACTGAAATGCAAGATCCCCCTGATCCAACAGGTTCAATACCTGATTTTGTGCTGTATTATCAGGGTCCTTATCAATCTCTGAAAATTGAAGAAATTCTACGGCGTGGGAAATCGCATAATCATTCATTCTTTGTTCGAGAGTCTGTCCCGCCTGATCGTCACCATATAGTCTTGCAGACTCAAGAATCGAATTCCGGTTATGCAAACGCAGCCACTTCGGCCTCATCCCATTCATTGACTGGAACGGAATCTTTTTTAACGGGACTACCACGATCAGTCAGCTTCTGATCTTCATCCTGCCATTTCGTTAGAAATCCTCGTTCGTCATGAAACAGTCGATTTGCTTCCCGCAACAATGCCGTGACACCTGGCTTCCCTAAATAGTCTGGGAAACCGGTTCGTTCAAGTTGTTCATTTAGGGAGGAGACTACCGGATGTTCAGGGTTACCATTTCTGATTGAAACAACCCCTTCGATGCCACGTTGCAACAATTCGGCAACGCCATTCCAGAAATTGTTATATTGCTCATGATAATCATTGCGAATCGCATTTTGCTGATAGATAAAGTTGTCTTCGATATGCCCCCTCGTAAACGTTTTACCGGACTGCTCCCAGAGCATTGTGATGTGCGCATCCCTGTCTTCAGGGAACCACGTTGGATTTCGATCAGTCAGATCATTCACATAAACATCGCGATCCACAAAATAGATTGAATGCTCGAATAAATAATCACGTTGTGGTTGCCAGAGTGAGGAATTGCTCAAACTTACAGAATCAACAGTCGTCTGAAAAGAGGCAATCGAATCGTTAACTGTCTGAGACCAGGCTTCCGCTTCAAATACAGAAGCAATCGAATCGATCACGGAAGCTTCAGCTGCCAGTGGAAGAATATCAAGGTAGTTTTCTACTTCCCAGAAACGGGACTCATCAACAGCTGAGAGTTCACGCGTTGATGCATTCCAGGTTACAGCAACGGAATCCTGTGCAAAGCCAGTACCACGATCCAGTAGACTGATCCCAAATGTACCGGATTGATCTGGTTTTACAGTGTTCTCAGCAATCTGAAAACAGTACCATCGGGAAGGTCGAAGTCAGCATAAGAAAGCACACCACCGGAACTGGAAATAACTCGTTTTGCCTCTGAGGGTGTGGTAAACATCACAAGCGCAGTGGCGCCGTCAAATGCCAGTATCTGAAGAGAAGGTAGAACAGCATCCCAGGGAAGTTGTTTATTCTCGTAATTTTGTCTGCTATCAATATAAGTACGATCACTCACATTTCCAGCGTCATCAGTCAATGTCAATTCGAAATGACTCAAACCATAGGGATTTTCCGAATCCAGCTGATTTAATGTATTCAGTCCGATCGGTAATGTCACGCGGTGGAACTCAGTCTCAACCACCAAATCAACTGTGACACTTGCCAGATCGCCCAGTGAAATTGTATGTGCTCCAGAAACACTTCTAAAACGGACAACTATGGATTCATCATCGATACTCTCAACATACAGTCGCCCCTGTTCAGACCATGCTTCACCACCCTCAACGCTATTTTTCTGAACAAGCTGAGATAGCTCTGATCGTTCGCGTCTCCACAATTCATTCTTTTCCGAGCGAACTTGCTCCACATCCTGTAACGATTCACGAACTACTTCCAGTTTAACAGCAACTTCATGCCAGGTGTAAAAAGCTTCCTGCCTCATTGTTTCCAATGCAGGGAGTTCATCAAGTGCAGAACCTGATTCGAGTACTGAGATCTGTTGGGGAGAGGTCGGATTCTGTCTGCTGCTGTACAGCCAGCTGCAAATCGATCTCATCAAGTCTACCACTAAGATCAGTCAGTACTGTGGATTCTTTACTGAGGGCAGTTAACAGGCTGCGAAGTCTAGTGACAGCATCTTCGACTTGATCAAGATGATCATGTGCATCAGAGCGGGGGCCTGCCAGTGTATCCACGACCTGCTGCTGGTCATCAACATGGCTCTGAGCACTGTTAAGCTCACCGAGCGCTGTATTATATGCAGGCAGCGTTGCTTGATGTGCCCTGAGCGTCTATTGCGGCTGCATTTGCTTCATTCCGTGCCGCTGATTGGCATGCTGCCATGCTGCCTCCGCTTCCTGATACTCATTCCAATTATTGATTGATCCTCCTCGTACTAGAAAAGGAGCTACTTCACGATCCCAGTAGTCTCTCAGTTCATCAATTCTGCGAAGGGTCGCTAAGACTTCCTCATATCGCTGTTCCAAATGTGCGTCAGCAGATTCGGAATTATGACGTGCGGCTTCTGTAACGGAGTTCACCGAATCAAACTGACTCTGCTCTACATCGCGCTCGGCCTCCCGGGTCGCTAGAGTGCTCAGAGCCGATTGATATTCTCCATCGATTACTTCCACTTCCTGAATCTCTAAATCAAGTTCCTCTTGTGCTGTGTCGAGAAACTCTGGATCGGTGAGTACTGAAGTCGATTCATCAATGTTATCAACCAGACTGACCAGAATCGCTCGAACACTCGAAATATCGGTTTGGAGAGCCACAACGAGAGTGCTGATATGCGCATGCTGCAACAGGAGATTTGACTGGGTCTGAGGCAGATTCTGTGATTGCGAAAGTTGCTCGGTCAGTAACTGGAGTTGATCGAGGGCGGTTTGCTTCGCAGCTTCGCGCTGCAAAAGCAGTTCAAGCATATTATGTTCGTGCTGTTGTAAATCTGAAACACGATTAGAGAGAACACGCACCCTGTGATCTGCTGAGAGTAAAGTTTCTCTGGCAAGTTGTTCATTAGCAAATATTTGATCGAGTGCTGGTGCAGGGCTGCCAATTTCCGATTGTATTTCTGAATTGAGGGAGAGCAGCCCTTCAATTTCAGATATAAGATTTTGCTGCGTTGCACTCAACCACTCAATTGAAGCTTCATATGCGGGAATATCAATTTGCGATTGCAATAATTCAGTTTTCGCTGCACTTACCTGTTCTGTAGTCACAAGTAATTCCGGAGGGATCTCGGGAATATAAGAGCTTGAAGAGAGGGTAGTAGTTAGATTCATTGCACCAACACGACTAATCTTACCAGCTATAATTTTTACAGTTTGAACAAGTTGTTTTCTTTCACCGTTCTCATCGAGAAGATCTAATTTATATGATTGAGTCCCATCAGGGCGTGGGAGATTGCCAATGGTTAGAATTCCACTTCCAGAAGGTACAGTAATATTCTGGTTTGCAAGACTGAGGCTATATCCCTCAGGCATATCCGTAAAGTGCACATCAAAAGTCCATTTGAAACGCTCTGTGTGGACACGCATTGCAGGTGTAATACGCAAACGCTCCGTATCTTCCTGGTCTGCAAACCGTTCAAGAATTTCTTCTGCATCCGTCTGTATTTGTTGGAAAAGTGCAAGAGCTGATTGCTCGCGTTGAATCCGCTGCTCAAGATTCGTAATGACTCCCCCTGGATTATACTAACTTGACTCTGCAAACGGTTGCTAAATTCAGTACGTGAGGTTTGATCAATTTGCTGATCCTCACCTGACCACGATTCAGCGCGGACGTTTTCTATAACTAAAGGATAAGTAGATACTGCGCCTGACTCATCAACGGCAGATATTTCAAACTGATAACTTGAACCTACCGGAAGTTCCGTTGGTACACGCAGTCTCACGATACCGGTGTCCCGCTCAATCTCGAAAAATTCATCGTCAGTGTAATAAGATATTTCACCTCTCGAATCGATATCTGAACCATGAATGACTGCAACAATTGTTCCTGAAATCCCATCGATCGGAACATCAAATGTCGTTGCAGTCAGTTCAGGAGCATCGTTCACACCCTCAACCGTGATCGTCACGCTGGCTGTGTCGGTCTTCCCCTGTGTATCAATGATCGTATAAGTAAAGTCATCAAGGGCTGTTTCACCGACTGCCAGAGTTTCGAATTGACCGTTCGGATCGTAATTAAACGTTCCATCGGCATTTAGTGTCAGCAAGCGCATCGGACGGCAGAGAAAACTCGGAACCAACACTACCACCTGACACCGCACTCACGATCAGGCTTTGTCCTTCGATATCACTGTCCGCGGCGAGTACATTTCCCGATGCCAGGACAGTATCTTCGGTCGTCGTAAAATCGTCGTCGACAGCAAGAGGAGCGTCGTTCACTCCCGTAACCGTGATCGTCACGCTGGCTGTGTCGGTCTTCCCCTGTGTATCAATGATCGTATAAGTAAAGTCATCAAGGGCTGTTTCACCGACTGCCAGAGTTTCGAATTGACCGTTCGGATCGTAATTAAACGTTCCATCGGCATTTAGTGTCAGCAGCGCATCGGACGGCAGAGAAAACTCGGAACCAACACTACCACCTGACACCGCACTCACGATCAGGCTTTGTCCTTCGATATCACTGTCCGCGGCGAGTACATTTCCCGATGCCAGGACAGTATCTTCGGTCGTCGTAAAATCGTCGTCGACAGCAACAGGAGCGTCGTTCACTCCCGTAACCGTGATCGTCACGCTGGCTGTATCCGTCTTCCCCTGAGAATCGATGATCGTGTATGTAAAGTCATCAAGGGCTGTTTCACCGACTGCCAGAGTTTCGAATTGACCGTTCGGATCGTAATTAAACGTTCCATCGGCATTTAGTGTCAGCAGCGCATCGGACGGCAGAGAAAACTCGGAACCAACACTACCACCTGACACCGCACTCACGATCAGGCTTTGTCCTTCGATATCACTGTCCGCGGCGAGTACATTTCCCGATGCCAGGACAGTATCTTCGGTCGTCGTAAAATCGTCGTCGACAGCAACAGGAGCGTCGTTCACTCCCGTAACCGTGATCGTCACGCTGGCTGTATCCGTCTTCCCCTGAGAATCGATGATCGTGTATGTAAAGTCATCAAGGGCTGTTTCACCGACTGCCAGAGTTTCGAATTGACCGTTCGGATCGTAATTAAACGTTCCATCGGCATTCAATGTCAGCAGCGCATCGGACGGCAGAGAAAACTCGGAACCAACACTACCACCTGACACAGCACTCACGATCAGGTTTTGTCCTTCGATATCACTGTCCGCGGCGAGTACATTTCCCGATGCCAGGACAGTATCTTCGGTCGTCGTAAAATCGTCGTCGACAGCAACAGGAGCGTCGTTCACTCCCGTAACCGTGATCGTCACGCTGGCTGTATCCGTCTTCCCCTGAGAATCGATGATCGTGTATGTAAAGTCATCAAGGGCTGTTTCACCGACTGCCAGAGTTTCGAATTGACCGTTCGGATCGTAATTAAACGTTCCATCGGCATTCAAAGTTAACAGGGCTTCCGAAGGCAGACTGAACTCCGTCCCCACGCTTCCACCTGACACCGCACTCACGATCAGGGACTGGCCTTCAATATCACTGTCCGCGGCGAGTACATTTTCCGATGCCAGGACAGTATCTTCGGTCGTCGTAAAATCGTCGTCGACAGCAACAGGAGCGTCTTTCACACCCGTAACCGTGATCGTCACGCTGGCTGTGTCCGTCTTCCCCTGAGAATCGATGATCGTGTATGTAAAGTCATCAAGGGCTGTTTCACCGACTGCCAGAGTTTCGAATTGACCGTTCGGATCGTAATTAAACGTTCCATCGGCATTCAAAGTTAACAGGGCTTCCGAAGGCAGACTGAACTCCGTCCCCACGCTTCCACCTGACACCGCACTCACGATCAGGGACTGGCCTTCAATATCACTGTCCGCGGCGAGTACATTTCCCGATGCCAGGACAGTATCTTCGGTCGTCGTAAAATCATCGTCGACAGCAACAGGAGTGTCATTCACACCCGTAACCGTGATCATCACGCTGGCTGTATCCGTCTTCCCCTGAGAATCGATGATCGTGTATGTAAAGTCATCAAGGGCTGTTTCACCGACTGCCAGAGTTTCGAATTGACCGTTCGGATCGTAATTAAACGTTCCATCGGCATTCAAAGTTAACAGGGCTTCCGAAGGCAGACTGAACTCCGTCCCCACGCTTCCACCTGACACCGCACTCACGATCAGGGACTGGCCTTCGATATCACTGTCCGCGGCGAGTACATTTCCCGATGCCAGGACAGTATCTTCGGTCGTCGTAAAGTGATCGTCTACAGCATCAGGTGCGTCGTTTACAGGATTGACTTCAATAAGAAATTGATGACCAAATCGTCTTCCTGCTCCATCAGTAGTTGTAACCGTAAGCAAGGACTGGCCATTCGCATCTTGTTCTGTAGAAAACTTCAATGTTGCTGTTGAGTCGTCAGAGAAATAGTCAAGTTGCAGATCCCGAATCAATTCTGGAGAACTACTGGTTGCCGTAACTGTAATTACCTGTGAATCATCAAGAGTTCCACTGATATCTACCAAGTTGATCAATTGCTCGCCTGCATCTTCATTGATCACAATTCTGTCATCATTCAAAATCTGTACGCTAGACTGCGTCTTATCAATTGCAATATTATTACCAGAGACGACATTGCTAAGATTGACCAGAAACCATTCTGTCATTTCCACATCAGCATCATCAAATAGCCGAACTCAATTGTCTGTGACTCACCATCAATCTCACCTGAAAACTCCAGAGTGCCAATGGTTTGAGCATATTCAGTACCAGCTGCCGCCGTCCCATCTCCTGTAGCAAATTCAACAGAAAATTCACTTCCCACAGCCTGACTTGATGTAACTGTTACTAATGCTGTACCGGCATCTTCATTGACGGTGACATCTGCTATTGAAAGGACACTGTCTACCTTCTCGATACGTATCGAATCGGCCGTCACAATCCCGTTCGCGTTTTTATCTGACAACGTCACCGTAATGGTGCCCTGCGCGTCGACAGTGACAAATCCCAGATCCTGCCAGCCAACGCCTGCATCCTGGATATCAGAGGAGAAAGCACGTTGATCTACGTTTCGTTGTATTTCACCGCCGACGATACCGGTAACGGCATATTGCACATTTGAAGCCTGACTGTCGGCTTTAGCCAGTGGCTGAAATTCGATAAGTACCTGGAAGCAGATTATCAAATTCCCAGCTAGCGGTATTCTCACTGACTCCCTCTGATTTCGATCGAGCCATTGTCGAGCTGACATGATTCGATCCTGTCGCTAAACTTTCCCATAAACCTGTAGTTCGAAATCCAGCATCTCCTACACCAATGATCTTAGTGTAAAAGGAATTACTGACATGGGCAGATTCTGATCCAGATTGTTCATCCACACTGAGTTCCAGGGGATTCTCCTCGGTACCCACGCTCCTGCCTGCATTCACCACAGCATGTTGTGCAAAGATATTGGGATTCTTGTCATCATTATCAAAAACCGAGCCGGAAACGGATTCAACATCCACCATATAGAATGAAATTAATCTTGTTAAATAGATGTCATTGCGGGCATCCAGATAAATATTCCCTTCCCCGGAATTGATGACGGTGCTGTCAGTCATTATGAAATGACCGGTTTGGTATTTATCCAGATGATCAACTGAAATATAGATATTACTGAGTAATGACTCCATTTGGGTTGAATTCCGAATAAGATAAGATCCATTAGAATCAATCCGGATTTCAGCTGCTCCTGTGGATGTAACAATGGTCTGGGTCATATTGATCCCCCGGTTTGTATCATCTCCTCCCAGACCAGAAATCAGAATATCCTCATCGAAACTAATAATACTGGCCACTTCATCAGAATTTGGGATACCAGACAATGTTACGCCATGGTTGAAGCTTCTTCCTGCTCCGCCAGATCCAAGCAGAGTAATCGTGCCCGCGTTAGTTCCTACACCGGTAGAACGAATTCTGAAATTACTCTGCACGATGCCCTTGTTTCCAATAGATTCGCTTTCATCTCCTCCTTGGCCCCAAATTGAGACCGCACCATCTACAGTGGTAATACCTGTGGTTGTTGCAGAAGTAGATGTTCCATTGAGAAGCACACCTGCGTTGTGTCTCGTTCCAGATCCACCAACACCTGTCAGATTAATCCTGGCCGCGAAGTTTCCGGTCCCCAGCGAAGTGATCTCAGTATCATAAACGACAATTCCATAATTGAAGTCGCCTGAATAATCTCCTCCTCCTTTGCCAGTGAGAGATATGTTTCCATATCCACTGACAATTCTTGTATCCATTAGAACAAGGCCTTTGTTCGCATCGATGCCTTGACCACCAAATCCGGTCAGAGTAATGTTTACTGCATCAAGTTCCTCTGAAGTCGAACGGATGATGGATCTGGGTCTACGAATAATGCCATCGTGCTCGTCTACGAGCTTCCCCTTGGATTTTACGTCATCACTGCCCACTCCAATTAAGTGATATCACCTTGTACCGGCTGTCTCAATCGTGGTTCCCAAGCCAGTAATCCCGACAAAGTCACCAGTGCTTGTTCTCTCAAGATTAGCCAGTATTCTGATATCCCCATCAACCGTCTGGAATCGGCTTCCCTCTTTTAACTTGATATTACGACTGCTGTTGAGAGTGATTTCCTCCACTGCTACTCGATACACCTCCGTCTCTATCAATAATTGTCATGGGCTATGATTTGGAGACTTTTTTCTCCTAACTGCAGATCGTCAGCCAGAAGATCAACTTGATCATTCTCATCACCTAGCACATTCAGATTCGCAGAAAAAAAGTTGTCCAGATCAAGGATACGAATCCGATTGGTGTCTCTACCCGCTAAGGTAGACACGATCATAGAATCTACAGGATTATTGAATACAACATTCGTTCCCGAACTGGATTGAATCCTGGAATACCCATCATTGCGAGAATCGTTGTCCGAGAGTGTCACACTCTTGCTTACACCTGAAAATTCAAATTCGCGGTGAGTCGCTTTTAAACTGTCTTGTATCGAGTTGGCATTATTATAATTAATGACCAGACCATGTATTGTGATATTACCTGCAGTTTCACTTTGTAAAGAATAAGCAATTTCAGTGAAAGCATCCTCTGATCCCTCTTGTTTGAGAATAATTTCGCCGCCGTCTGCTTCTCCGTCAAAGTGGATTTTTTCAACTGGAACTGGAAGTCCATTACTCAAATCAATGATAAGAGTGTCTCTGCCTGAGCCACTAAATATGTTCAGTTCGGCATCATCCTCCAATTTGCCGGAGTAAGCGACATCAGCGTGATTGAACAACTCTAAAGTCACACCATCAGCATTCATTTGCAGTAGAAATTCATCCGCATCTGCAGTACTGGTAATGTTGATAATTTGTGTTAAGAGTTGACGCACTTCAAGACGCTCAGTCTCAGTTTTAGACTTCGTATAAACTCGAGCGATTTCGGGCGAGCGTCGACGAGAGCTTTTGCGCTTTCTTCTTTGGCCCCGATGCTTAAACTGGATGCCATTCGGTGAGAACCGATTTGCCAGTGTGCTGAGCCAATAGGGAATGAACATTGAGCTACTTTCCAAAGTGCACAAGAATGTACCGTCGCATAAGTAATATCTTATTGATCTCACATCAAATATTCAAGATCCATTCCTTAATGTTATTTAAAATCCAACGGTACAGGATGCCACGTGGCAGAGTAATACTAACAAAAACCGCTATTATTCAGAAGTAGGAGGCAAACTTTGGAGAGAAGGGCCGATTCACTTATTCCAGACGTTACATCACAAAAATATGAATTGAAGATCTTTAACAACCTGGCTGGGACGTGAGTTGTGGTATTGTCATCTGGAGCCCCGCGACGGTACGAGTTATGATCAGTTTGCAACGAAAAATTGCTCGGCGTGTATCGCCCGTCATTGCAAGGCTGTTTTGCTGCTCGATGAAGCGAGCGTAAAGAGGGATACGTTAACATTTCCGGATTCGATTTCCGTATATTCCAAAACCAATTCAAGAGACCATCTCAGTCAGTCAGATCACCGGGCGGATGCAATTCCTCACTTCAGTTCTTCCAGCGTCCAGTTCGATTTGATGCTGTTTTTTAATTGCGAAGTAGAGACTCATTCGATTCCTCATTGATGCCACCGCGCGACTGGCTCAATATGGTCAATCGTCGGATAAAAGTTGCTAGTACACCAAATGGCTCTCGGACATTTTCCAGTTCGGGTGGTAAGGTATCTCGTCAGGCATCAGCATTGACAACAAACGCAAGACCGGTGGAAAAACTAACTTCTCACCGGAATACCGATCAATAAATCCTTCGCGCAGAAAGATTTTTGTTTTTTCAAGCTCGTTGTACTTTCGGCTTTGACTGGTGATTGGAGTGGGTGGCTCAAATGGATAGTCGTTTTTGATTATCTGCCTGGCTGCTTCTAAATCAGAGTTTTCAACTTAGCCTCTGCAAACATCTTGGAATCACCTGGTGTTTCATTCCGATTTTATCTCCATACCTTTTCGGAAATCACACCTCATGGTGTCGAATGTCTTCAGGATCAAGTAAATCAATCTCGGCTACAATACCGTGATGGTCGGACAGCCTGATTTCTTCTGAATATTGTTGATCCAGCACGTCAATATTGTTTACCTGCAAATCAGGCGTGGCAGCGATATGATCAATCAGATGGTCGCCAGCGGGTCCCAGTGGTCCTGCAGTATGAACTTGCAGGCCCAGCGATAACACTTCTTTTAATTTCTCATAGGCATACATAGGCTGACGGGCTTTCGGTACACGCTGGTTGAAATCCCCGGTGACGACAAGCGGTCCTTTTTTCAGCAGATCGCTTAACAGCTCTTTAAGAGCGTCCAGGTAGAGCAGGTGGTCTTCCCAGTTTTTGCGATCCTTGCGCCCCGTACTTACATGCGCGGCAGTCCATGAAATACAGACGCCAATGAACCGGACGCCGCCGGTCACGCCGCTGACAATTCTGCCTGAGGGAAAATTCAAATCATCATGAATCGAAACCTCATCCCAGGGCAGGGAACTCCAGAGCAGCACCTTGCGGCGGCCTTCCTTGATGGGATAACCATAATCAGGATCTGATTCAATCAGATAGCCACTGTCCGGTAACAGCCCCGCTTTCGCTTCTGTCAGACAGACGACATCCGGATTTCGCCCCTGAATCAATTCCTTAAGCAGTTGTCCCCGTGTTTTGTGGGGAACCGCCCATGCTGTATTCCAGACAACACATCGCATGGTTAACTCACCTGATAGCTTTCTTCGACAACGCTTGCAGCGACTTTTCCAACGCCACCGATCGACCCTCGAGCTTGGTCACTGTTTCGCCGTTGGTTCGAAAGAGTTTGATATCGCTCATGAGTGCCCCCAGTGTTTTCTGGCTAACGATAGTGGCGTCGATTCCATTTATGTTCTCCTGGATGAGGTCTTTTGGATCATTTGATCGTTTGAATGGCTTTAAGATTGCTTAACTTGTTTTCGTACCGCTATTTGGTACACTGGATGAATTGTACACGCATGGTACTCAAACATCATTCAAATGTCGATCATGATCAACGATTGACTGGAATTCCTTTACATACCTCTAACCTAACAGCAGTTTCTCAATCAGCGCGATCAGCGGCTCTCAGATGAAATTACCATAGACGCAGCAACAGAGGCGGCCCATGTATAAGATCGATCAAGATGCAAATCGGATTAGTAAAGTTGACTCTCCCAAATTCTCGGATCTGAAATTTAAAGAACGTGAGCATCTGCAGGAATGGCTGGCCCATGCACCTGATGCATTGGGCGAAGAGCTGCTGATCATCCAGAAAGAGTTCGATGGCTTTGACGACACCAAAGAACGCCTCGATCTGCTGGCTCTGGACAAAGACGGTAACCTGGTTGTCATCGAAAATAAACTTGACGATTCCGGCCGCGACGTCGTCTGGCAGGCCCTCAAATATGCGAGTTACTGTTCCACGTTTACAAAAGAGCAGATAACTAAGGCCTACCAGGATTTTTTGAACAAGGACGGCCGCAGCGACGAAGATGCCGCTGCCAACGTTGCCGACTTCCTCGATGCCTCAGATCTGGAAGAGGTCGTTCTCAACAGCGCTAACAGCCAGCGTATTATGTTTGTCGCTGCTAACTTTCGTAAAGAAGTCACCAGTACCGCACTCTGGCTGCTGGGAAATGGTATCTCTCTACAGTGCATCAAAGTCACACCCTATCAACATGAAAATGACCTCTATCTGAATGTCGAACAGATCATTCCCACGCCGGAAGCCGAAGACTTCATCATTAGCATCAATGCCAAAGTTAAAGAGGAAAAAGAGACTGTTGGGAAAAAACAGGGTCGCTTTCGCATTCGTCTTCAATTTTGGGAGAATGCTATCAGTGGCTTCCATAATAGTAATTGTCAACTGTTTGAGAATGTCGGCCCCAGTGCAAGGAGCCTCGGATTAGTGCGGGCTCGGGTATCAGCGACTGCACCTTTACGCTCATGTTCGGTAAATCGGAATCACGCGTTGAACTCATCATGGGTCGTTCAGTGCTGAACGAAAACAAGCTGATTTTTGATCTGCTGGAAAAGCAGAAATAAAAGCTGGAACATGAGTTTGGTCATCAATTGATATGGTCTCGCAACGATAAAAAGAAATTATCGCGCATCCAGTATCCGCTCGCCATCGACGGTTATGAAAAAGAGAACTGGCCGGAGATTATCGACTGGATGGTGAAACACATGACCCAACTGGAAAAAACCTTTAAACAGCCCCTGCTGGAAGCAGCAAATCAGATGAAGAAAACCATGCAGGAACCGGCAAACATTCTCTGACTCAATCAAATCCCGATGCCTTTCGTGGTTGTCTTCAAACAAGCTCGTATTCATCAAACCCGTCTGAAAATCAACTACATCAACATCAGGGAACCCACATGGCGAAGAAAAAAGCAGCCCCCAAAAAGACCGAGAAAGGCTTCGAAGAGTCCCTCTGGGATTCCGCGAATCGGCTGCGGGGCAGTGTGGAATCTTCCGAATATAAACACGTCGTCCTCAGCCTGATCTTCCTCAAGTTCGTCTCGGACAAATTCGAGGAACGCCGGGCCGAACTCATTGACGAGGGCAAAGGGGACTACATCGACATGGTCGAGTTCTACACGATGAAGAACGTCTTCTACCTGCCGGAGAAGTCCCGCTGGACCTACATCCAGCAGCAGGCCAAGCAGGGCGACATCGCCCTCAAGATCGACACCGCCCTGACGCACGTCGAAAAGAACAACGCCTCGCTCAAGGGTGCCTTGCCGGACAACTACTTCTCCCGCCTCGGCCTCGACGGCAGCAAGCTGGCCGCCTTGATCGATGCCATCAACAAGATCGACACCGTCGAGGACAACGAGCAGGACACCGTCGGCCGCGTCTATGAATATTTCCTCGGCAAATTCGCCGCCTCGGAAGGCAAGCTGGGGGGCGAATTCTACACGCCCAAGTGCGTCGTCAATCTCATCGCCGAGATGATCGAACCCTTCAAGGGGAAAATCTACGACCCCTGTTGCGGCTCGGGGGGCATGTTCGTGCAGTCGCTCAAGTTCGTGCAGAGCCATCACGGCAATACGAAGGACATCTCGGTCTACGGGCAGGAATACACGGCGACCACTTACAAGCTGGCGAAAATGAACCTCGCCGTCCGCGGCATCAATGCCAACCTGGGCATCGACTTCGAAGAGAAGTCATTCTACGACATTCTGAAAGCCCTGACGGTCAAATACGATTTTGAATACCCCGAAGATAAGCTGCTGCATCTGGCCAAAGAGGTCAAACTGGTCGTCGACGACAAAGCCCGCTATACCGACTGGAGCCAACGTGACGACATCAAGGCCGAGCTGAAGGCGGACCTGATCATCCTGCTGGCGGATAACGGTTACCCCCCCATCGACCGGGACGAGGTCTATAAAGAAATCTTTGAGCAGGCGGAGAACTTTAAAAAGTATCAGGGACGGGGAGGAGAGCGAATGAACGTTTCCCACTGCTCATTTCCCGCAGCGCTCTTTCTGCAGTGTTCATTTCGCAGTGATTCCCCATTCATGTGACCAAAAACGGACCACGAAGGTAACAGACGAGTCAAAAGTACGTCAGTGTAGCGCGAAAGTCCTGGTCTTATTGGTGACAAATTTGTCATTTCTGAAACCCACACCGATAAATAAGAGCGGGTGAGAGAGTGATCCGTCTTTCGCTTTTGCAGGCGCGTGGCTGTTCAGCTTTGGGTGGTTTTCTACTTTTTCGATACAATCTGAGGCGCCGTTGCAGGTGTGAGACAGTGGAACGTCGCCAGGCGGGACGACACAGGGGTCGTCCCCTATGATTGGTATTATGGTCTTTTGGATTTTGACTTGCGCATTATTGTACGAGGTATGGTAACTGGCGATCGACGATGCGATTTTTTGTACGAAATCTGGTGCCAAAATCGTTCAAAAACAGCGCACATCGGGAAGTCGTTTTACGGTTCTTATGGAAAAAACGTCTGAGACAAGCGGGTTTTATAGTGCTGAGAATCACAGGGGAGCAGAACTTCACCTGCAAAAGCAGTGTGCCTCGCGCGCGCGACGCAGAATTACACAGTTTCGAAAACGGGAGCGGGCAGTCAAGTCAAATGTTGACACGTTTTTTGAAAGGAAAGGGGGCAGATGAGCCCGATGAACACTGAAACGACTGAGTACCAAATAAATACGCCCGGCAGGATTCGAACCTGCGACCTACGGATTAGAAGTCCGTTGCTCTATCCAGCTGAGCTACGGGCGCTTGATGATTTATTTGACACGCATGAGGTTAAGCCAGTTCAGTATTGAGCCAGACTTAACCGGAAGGGATTTTAGCTTGAAAGTGTTTTGATTCTCAATACTTATGACTTAGAATGATTGATCTGATTTCAAAAAATCTGACATCGAAAGCGTGATTTTTCCTAATTGATGGAAATCTGCTTCTCTATTCGAATCTATTTGGCAGGATTGACTCGATTTTCAGGAGTGACTGCCGTCTGGGCTTCGCGGAGTTGCTTCACATCGATCGGATCGTCGGTCGTCCACTGACTGACTTCGGGCATGTGCACCATGCCAAATGAGGTCTGGAGCGGATAATTGCAGATACAACCGGTTGAAAAGCAGGGGATACTCAATAACCCATTGGCGGCTACCAGGCTGTTACTGCAGCCTGAGCGTAAATTGCGGAGACTGAATTCTTTTTTCTGTTCCATATCGACATAGGAGGCACAATTATTTCTCAAAAAAAGCAGGTTCTGATTGCCAACAGTATAATTGCAGCCGCTGCGTTTGAAGAGCGGTTTTTTCGAGATCTGTTTGCCTGTGAACAGATCGTACTTGACGCCTGCCTGATTAATGAAAGAATCATCATAGAGTAACAGGGGTTGTAAGCCGATCGGTTTTTCCCAGACTTTTTTACCGGTGTCCGCGTGAATTGCCTGCATTTCATTTAGCTTGCCGGTGTAGAGATAATTTGATTTTGTTGAGTAAGCAGACCAGTCATCATACGGACGAATTGCCAGTGGACCGCGTCCTGTCATGATGCGATGACCGTAGTCGCGTTGGAATTTCCACTTTACTGTTCCCTGCTTCGGATCGATGGCTAACACCTCTGAGGTGAACGTATCCGGAGCTGTGCCGCGTCGTTTTAATTGATCAGCCTTCAAAGGAGAAATCGAATCCGTACAGAAAACCAGACCATTGCCGATGGCCAGCGAATGAATGTTAAAACGTTCTTTCGCTACGACCGACCAGAGTTGTTTCCCCGATTTTCGATCAAAGGCAACAATGGTTTTCGCATCCCACAATCCGGTTTCAATAGCGGGATGACTGTGCCCTTTGGGGAGGTCAAAGCCGACTGCAACGAGAATCAAAGGATCTAAAACACGAACGTCGACAACTCCCGGCACGCCTGACAGCTTTGGATCTAACTGACAAGGGAGCGTCTTGATTACAGAACCATCTGCAGGATTCAAGATAACACATTCCGAATTCCTGCCGACAATGATGGCATCGGGCAGAGTGGCGTAGCGTACGATTGTTGTTCCGGTGTCAAAGTTCCATAAAAGCCGACCGGTATAAGCGTCGATCGCGGTGAGTCGTTTTGCCCGATCGTCAAAAGCGACCAGTCGACCGCCGGCTACTTGAGGTTTGACGCCGCGACCGTAATCTTTAAATTTATGAAAACCATAACCGGGACCATCGCCGTACCATAAGATGCCTAAGGGCGCTTTGACGAGTTGGTCACGAGAAAAATAAGACCGAGCGGCATCCGAACATTCGTGTGTCCAGTCAGAAGAACCGGGCAGGGCACCGTTCCGATGGAAGACTGCATAGTTTCCCTGAGTCGTCATATCCCAATGTTTTGCCTGCGACTTGATTGCGACTTCTAACTTTGAAATTTGATTCGATGGATTGACTGCAAAGCATGCGACGCCGCCGTACGGTCGAACGGACTTGAGCTTTTCAGACAGACGATCGTTTGTCTTTAATGGAGATTTGATGTCGATTACCAGATCAGCCAGATATTGTGGCATCGCAGCAGACTCGGGATCGGCATTCAGAATTTGAATTCGTTTCCCATACAATCCAGCAGACAGATACTTTTCTCTGAGAGAATCGACCAATGCACTATCGTTTTCAACCACAATCAATCGCATGTTTGACTGCAGGAGCAGTTCGTCGATGAGCTGTTCTGAATCAACTCCCTTCACGAGACAATATCCCGTTTTGGAATTGCTGAGGGCGAGCAGTTCTCGGGCCTGTTTTTTCTTTTCTGATTCTGAGGGCAATGCCTTCACAGTCAACACATGTGTTTGAGCAACTTTTTTATCAGACTGAAAACAGAGCAACTCTCCGTTGAGGCAAGAGACCATCAAGCGTTGATTTGCTGCTATGATCGAACCAGCAATCGCTGGCAGTTTGTGTTGCCAGACCAACCGGGCTGACTTTTGGTCCTGCGCGATTTCAGCAGCAAACAAGGTCTTTCCTGTATGAGCGTATAAAGTATTTCCTGCTTTGATGACCGAATACGTGGCCGATTTTCCCAAACCGGTATCCAGTTTCCAAAGTAGTGGCGCCTCCCACTTCGCAGGCTTCACGACCCGCGTACCATATTTTTTCTCATACAAACTTTTCTTTGCCTGTGATAAATCGTACGCGTAGATCACCCCTTTATCGACACCGTAACATATTCCCTGATCATACACCGAACGAAAGCTGCAACCGGGCATTTTTTTGTAGGCATCAAAGGGGCCTTCAAACAGATCTCGTTTCGCCGTGCTCCAGGATTTTGGCGCCTCTTTACCGGCTTCGAGCCAGCGATTACCGACTTCACGACCATCGGCCAGATTTACGACTCCCGAATGTCCGACCAGCAGTTTATCTCCCGCGGCTATCACACGGGAATCGCCATTACGATAACCTTGCACATAGTAATGCATCTTTCCGGTTTCCGGATCAATGCGTGCGGGCATCGATCGACCGTTGGGAACCACAAACATCTTATTGGCGATTAAACAATAGCCTTGTGGTGAAAGGCCGACTTCATGCAGATTGTTATGATCAATTCGCACATTTTTTAAAAACTGGACTCGTTTATTGATCCACTTTCGTTTTCCAGTCTTGATATCAACGGCACTTAAAAACGTGCCCATTGACGGCCAGATACCGGCTCCAGAGAAAACAACCCCATCCTGAATCACAGGTGCTCCGCGAACCGGCCAATAGGAAATCAACTGATTGTTTCCTAAATGCCAGCGTTCCTGATGCGTATCGGGAGCGCCTCTGATTTTCCAGCGCAGTGTGCCATCAGAAAGATTCAAGCAATACAGATACCCATCATCAGAACCAAAAATCACAATATTTTCGGAAACGACTGGAGCAAACCGAACCGGTCCGTTTGCAAAATACTTCCAGAGCTGATCACCATTTTCAGCAGCATAAGCAGTCAGACTGCCTTCCAGGGGCGATCCAATCAGAACGGTTTTACCAACAGACACCGGTTCACAGGCCAGGTCATACTGCAGACGCTCTTCGTTTGGCCATGCGACCTGATGCGGAGGGAGTTGCCTTGACCAGCCCCGCTGCAATTTCTCGGGTAACACTTCCGATGTCACAGCGGTGCGCTCAACATTTCCACGCCACATCGGCCAATCAGCGGATTTTGCCTGTTGAGTATGATTAGAAAGCAAACAGATAAGCAGACTAAAACAGGAGACTCGATATTTCATATTTCACTTTCGCAGACAAGTTGCCGGAATAGTTATATTTTTTCAACAGACAGAATCACCCCTGTGAGATCATTGCGCTTCTTTGACAAGTTGAAGAATCCGGCGCATGAGAATTTCTTCCGTGCCTTTTGACCAGGGACCGGGCTGATTATAGTAAATCATTGAAAATGCGTATTCGTACCCACCTTCTGACCGCATGCGTTCCGACGCCACATACCCGAAAATATCATTGGCATAAGCGGTAACCCAAACCAGATCACTTTTAATTTCCTGCTTAAGACGAAGTGTATAATCGACGACAACTTCGCCCCCCAGAAAAATCATTGTGAGCTGATTACCGAATCTCCAGACTTGAGCAGGAGCAGGGTAAGTTTCAGGCAGTTGTCCCATTTCCTTATAAATTGCCAGCATGTTTTTCGCGTGATTTTTCACCTGCTGTCGTTTATTTCCCAGGGCCTTTTTGAGTTCCGCTTCCGTTGGTCGATCAGCGGGGAGATTTGCCACCCCATAGGCCGTTTTCAGGTTCGCAGTTACTTCATGCATTGGTTGTTTCAACAGGCGTGACACTTCTACAGCAATCGCACGCCCATGGCCGATTGCCAGATCTTTAGCAACATCTTTTTTGCCACGAATGGGATTCTGATCTGCTCCGCAGCCTATGGTACAAATCGCGGTGATATCTCCATGCTGTTCTTCGATGTATTTTGCGGCATAACCGGCCCAGTCCCCGTTCAGCCGATTATAATCACTACCAAAAGTCGTACAGTGACAGGCGTAATTAAATAGGAGCCCGCGTAGTTTTCCTGCTTCATCCGTAATTTTGATTATGGGGAGACTATGATCGACGGGTCCTTTCGGATTCACTCCAAAACCGGCCCACTTTCCATTCTTGAGAACCCGACGATTTTGAGCAAAACCAACTTTACCGGAGATCGTTGACATTTTCCCGGGACGAAGATCCTGTATCGCGAGGCCAATCGTTTTTACTATTCGTGTTTCAACCTGATTCCAGTATTTTTGCGCGTCCTGTTTTTGCTCACTTGTCACTGGGGTCGAAAAAACATTCGATAAACCTTCTATCGGGTGCGGCGCGTATGTGAGTGAGTACTACAAACCAC
Organism: uncultured Planctomycetaceae bacterium; assembly: GCA_942492165.1. Taxonomy (GTDB): domain Bacteria; phylum Planctomycetota; class Planctomycetia; order Planctomycetales; family Planctomycetaceae; genus Gimesia. The sequence continues at coordinate 67,949 of CALOEF010000061.1, read as the reverse complement.
CAATTGATCACGATTCATCCCGTATTCTTTTTTTACCTGTCTTGCAATCCGTTCAACGAAACTGCCTGCAAAGCCAATAGAATCCACGGAAACCAGGGAGCAGATTTGTTGATCATGCGTTTTGATGACAACCGCACGGACATAAAGGGGCTCGTCGATACCTTCATAGACTGTCGCCCGGTTCCCATAGCCTGACAGTCTTAATGGGACCTCAGGGGTAATTTCTGCTTTTGCAAATCCAAATGAAAACGTTTTTTCTGCAGCAAATGCTGGTCTCTCTGAAATTGCCGTCAGCATAAGAACGAGAAACAAAGCATTACATCGAAATAAATTTTGAAAAACCCGAAGCATTTGCGTGTCCTGAAAAAGTGGATTCCATCGTGAAGGTACTCTTGAGAGCCTAATTATGGCATAAAGATTCTTCGATGTGAACCAGTTCGAACACGATCTGATCCTGCTTCCTGTTTTTTTCCTGTAATTTTTTCGTTTCGAATCCACTTCGACATGGATTCCGTCGATATGTCACTTCGCATACAGCAACGCTTTTCAGATTATCCCCAGGACCAGGCAAATCGTTTCTTGAAGTGATGATAATAATGACCGATCATTCGCAAAGAGACCATTTCCATATACAGGACGAAGGGTATGCTGATAATCACTCCCAGAAATCCGATCTTTGATGCCATTATTGTAATAATAAGCTGCAGAACCGCAGTCACAAAAACAGCAGAGGCTGTAAAGAAGTAAACAGGCAAGGTTTTAAAAATGGTGAGGATCATCAAATCAATTCGATACACGGTTTCAAATCCGCCGACGGCAACACAAAGAGCGAGAATCGGCCAGAAAAATAACCCCAGACAATATAGAACGATAAATACTCCAAGATGAAAGGCAGGTAATATGTCTGTAAATTCACCTTGGACAAAACCGAGCATTCCAAAGTCACCTAAACTCGATGCTTCGAAACTCAATGCAAACGCCAGATAAAGAAAAGCAGGGAAATGGACGAGGAACCATGTTGCAAACCACTGCAGCATTGGAATTACAAATCCCTCTTCCGGACTCATGTCGGGAAGCTCCTGTTTTCCTGAGGCGGCTTCATAAATGATGCTAAAGCGATAATTACTATACCAACCAAGAATAATGAAACGCCCTAAATATCCTAATATCATGGCATGAGGTAGAATCACATCTTTCATAAACAGCAACATCGCAATAAAGGCAAACGTAAATAAATTGGCAGGGTCCAACAGAAACATGAATGTGGCCAATAGATCTTCAACATAATTGTTTGTTTTTTTACGAGTAACTGGCCCCTCTTCGTCCCCTTTATATTTTTCTGCTTTGACCATTGGTTTGCGGACGACAGGCGTAATGGATTTTGACTGCGATTCCAGTTCAACAGCATCAGTCAGCAGGTTATAAAATCCGTCATCGTCGACATCCTGTTCAATGTCCGGAACTGTGACCAATTCACCACATTCTTTGCATTTGAACTTCTTACCAACAACCCCGTCACGAACCTGGTACTTTTTCCCACATGTCCCACAACTTACTTTTATCGCCATTCCTGGTTACCTGTTGTCGAAAGCCAATAAATTAAAACGAGTCATTTAAGCTAACGTGTTTAGACACTCGCAGGATCAATTATTTGTCACAATAATTTGTACAAAATCAATTTAAACCAAATTGATACCGATTTGCTTGCGCTACAGTTTTATGTCAGCTCGAATACCGCACTTCAACTGCCAAATCTTTCTTTTGGTTCAAACCTGTCTGCTGGCCCTTTCAACAAATTGCTCTTTTGTACACAAGTCAAAGTATTTAGACACAGGTTGAATTTATTGATATCCGTCAGAAGTTCTCTTCACACATAATTCATATTCCGACAATACGGAAACCTGGGTTATATTGCTGACGGAAACGTGATCGGCGAATTTTAATTCATACTGCAGTTGCACTTGTTGATTTCAATTAGAAATCGACTTCGAGTGGTTCTTCCAGACCACTGACCTGACTACAAACTTTTTCGAACAGTACATCATCCATTCTCGGGGATGTACTGTTCTTTTATTCCATTTTTTAGATATGCCATCATCATGAAAAACATTGCCATTCTTTTCTTTTTACTGATCATTTCCGGTTGTAACAACAGCACACCAAAGACTCCTGAAATCAGTCCTGGTCTCTCGCGAGATCAACTGGCACCGACACTCGAACAGATCGCCGAAACGGGAGAATATCAGTCTGTTCTACAGGACTTGACAGTCGGCCTGGAAAATGCGGGGTTCATGGAACAAGCAGTAGCCGTCCAGAATTTCCAGGAACTTTCCAATCCAGAAGCTATAAAAAAACTCGCCTCAAAGCTGGCTGATATCGTTCAGAAGTAACAAACCATTGTCATGAATGAATTCCTCGCAAGATGCATCTAGCTCGAATTGATTGAGTAGCTGTGCGAGTTCTCTATTTCGAACCTCTGAATGTTTACAAAAGATGTCAGAAAAGCATACGCACTAGAATTCAAAAAAACAGATTCCTCATTTAATTCAACAGAAAAGAAATTCTCAATAAAAATACTGATAATCGAAAATCGCTGAACGTAACTGAACTCTCAGGCCAAATTGCTTTATAGTAAGATCCTTAAATGCTATAAAGAAAAGGTAAATAGTCAAGTAGACTTAATTTCTTACTGTCTACAGGAGTGGTACACATGGCAGCAGCAGATTTTCAAGACAAATTATTACAGGGTCTGGGTGGTGAATGGCCGGCACCTCCTGCTTTGAAACCAAAGACGAAATCTACGATTCAAAAAGATGGCTACCGTATTGAATCGCTCACTTATGAAGCGGAGCCCGGCGATGCGATTCCCGCGCTGCTCTTGATTCCCGATACAGTAACGCCTGCACATCCGGCGCCCGCTGTCGCGGTCTGGCATCAACACGCTGGCCAGTATCATTTAGGGAAAAGCGAGCCTGCGGGGCTGGCTGGTAATCCGATGCACCACACGGGAGCGGCTTTAGCCAAAGCAGGCTTTGTCGTTTTATGTCCTGATGCGCTTTGCTTCGAAGAACGTCAGGATCCCACTAAAAAATTAAAAGCAGGACATTTCGAACGATTTGAATTTTTACGGTATGTTGTTGCTGGTAAATGCATGGCCTGGAAAAATATTCTTGATATGAAAAGAGCCATTGACTTTCTTCAGAGTCGCCCTGAAGTCCTCGACGAAAAAATAGGCTGCTACGGTCACTCAATGGGCTCCACTCACACATTTCTCATTGGTCCCTGGGAAGAAAGAATCAAATGTCTGGTCGGTAACTGCTGCCTGCCGACATATCGTGGCATCCACCGCGAACATCTGCTGCATTGTTTTCCTAACTTTATCCCCGGTATTCACGAATTCGGTGACACTCCGGATATCGCTGCCTTGATCGCCCCACGTCCGCTCCATTTAAATTTTGGTGAGCTGGATCGAGGAAGTCCTATCGAAGATGTTCCGGACAGTGTGAAAATAATTGCAAACAAATATGCTTCCAAGCATGCAGAAAAGAATTTCACTTATTATATTGAAGAGGGATCGGGGCACGTATTATCCCCGACAATGTGGAAAAACACGTTATCCATGTTTCAACGTCATCTAATGGCTCAACAATAAATAATTCGATTCTGGAAATCATCAATGGATGCACTCAACTATACCAAAGAACTTGTTGCGTTTGAGTCAACAAGCTGCTTTTCTAACCTGGAAGTCAGTGATTATGTCGAATCCACTTTGAAAGGATTGGGGTTTGACATTGAACGCCTGGAATATGATGACGCAAACGGAATCCGCAAAGCAAATATTATTGGCCGTAAAGGTGAAGGGCAGGGGGGCCTGGCCTATTTTGCACACACAGATGTTGTACCTGCCGACCCCTGGTTTACAGATGAATTTACTCCCTTCACCCCCACTTTAAAAGGGGATAAGCTCTATGGACGCGGGAGCTGTGACATGAAAGGATCCATCGCCTGTATGTTAGCAGCTGCCAAAAAATATGCAGACCGTCCATTGAATCACCCACTTTATATTACATGCACTGCGGACGAAGAAGTTGGATATCACGGTGCTCGGAATGTTGCAGAGAAATCGACCCTGTATCGGGAGATGGTTTCAGGAGCAAGTCATGCCATCATAGGTGAGCCCACACGACTGGAAGTCGTCTATGCCCACAAAGGGACCTATGGATTTCAAGCAATTTCACATGGTCGCGCGGCACATTCGAGTCTGAGCACAGGGATCAATGCCAATTTAAAGATGATACCGTTTCTTGTCGAGATGAAAGCGCTTTATGAAGAATGTATGACAGACCCGCGCTGGCAAAACCAGGAATTCGACCCTCCAACAAATGGATGGAATATCGGAATTAATGACCGTACGTCTGCTGTAAATATCACACCGCCTCAAAGCATTTGCACTGTTTATTTCCGTCCCATGCCGGGTCAGGATCCTGAAGAATTAGTAGCACGAGCGCGCAGTGCGGCAGAAAAATGTGGTGTTGAATTTGTTTTCCGGTGTGGAGGTCAACCAGTCTATACTGATCCCAATTCCAGGTTTGTCAATGAAGTACTCAATATCGCAGGCACACCACGTGCAAAAACAGTTTCCTATGGAACCGATGGCAGCCTGTTCCCTGAGTTGAAAAATATCGTTGTCTTTGGCCCCGGTGATATTGCACAGGCCCACACACACGATGAATTTATTGAACTGGAACAGTTAGAGTCAGGTACGCAAAAGTTTGGAGAGCTGATTGAACATTGCTGCTCTTAACAGAATTACTGGAACAGAACTTCAGCGATCGGCAGAGGGTGCTGAATTATTAAACTGTTCCGGATCAAAAGGGTCATTCGGTTTTGGCTGAACCAGTTTTTCAATCTCGGCATCTGTTAATTTTTTTGGTTCTATCCCGGAAGTCAAAGAAATCTCTCCTTTCAGTGCTGCTGGTTTGATTTTCAGATCAGCCTGTTTTGCATTTGACTTCCCCCAGTTGGGATCCAGCAGGTTCATTTTAGCCTGTCCATGTCGACGTTTCGCACGACGGGCTAATCGGTCAGCCCTGAGTTGATCCTGCTGAATTCGATCTGCCACTATTCTCGAGACCCATTTCTGTATGAGTTGCTGTTGTTTCCTGCCTGCGTAACCCGAAAATACAACCATTCCCTGTTTGGGATGTTCTTTTTCAGGCTTGAGCAGTAACTGACTTTGAGCCGGAGCATCCATATCGATCCATTTCAATACTTCTGCCAGGTTTTTTTCCGAGTTGACACGATGACTGCCGTAACGGCGACTGACTTGAGATAACTGAAAATCCGATTTTGTTGCGCTACCATGGCAATTCGCATTGCCACATTTATTTGAAAGAATCGGTTGAATTTTCCTCACAAAAAGTGCCGACTGTTCTCGGGAGATTCCTGTCATCGAAGTCGCTTCGCCTGTTCCTGATATCTGCTTACTCAGAATCACTTCTTTGATTTTCTCATTAACTGTCGGGCGATCTCCATTCGTTATTTTCATTAATCTCTGTAACATCAACTGCGGTTCAGTTCGTTTTGGTTCAAGTCTGATAGCATCTTTTAACTCAATTTTTGCTTCATCGTATAGTTTATTTGTAATACACCAGCGCGCAAGGTCAAGATGTGAATTCGTCGTGGGAAATTTCATTGAATTCCTCTGCTTCGAATAAATCGCCTGCATAGTTTTTGCTTCGAACACGACATCTTCAAAAGGAACCAGCATACTTCCCGACGTATTTTTTACCAGGTAACCACCCGCACCTTCACTGATCTGGCCGGAAATAATTCTCCCACTATTCATTAACAAAAGGCTGGTTTCATTAATTGGTTTGGGAATTTCCTGTGCTGAAACAGACAAGAAGCTGATACACTCAAGTAGTATCAGGCAAATCAGGGTGAACACCCCATTAAACTTAAAAATAAATGCCGAATGTAAATTCTTCATATGTTGTGGGTGCAATAAATGAGAGTGAAGAAATAGAAATAGCAGCCATAATCTGACCAGCCATCCTAAACTAATTATCAATAGAGACTTAGAGTGAATTACATGTAACAGAACTGGAGGAAGGGAATGAGAGAACTGTTTCTGTGTCTTCACATAATCAATTATCAATTTCAGGTCAAGACACGATTTGTGTGGTACTTGCAGCAAACTCAACTACACGTAATTTTTAATGATCGGCTGAATGGTATCTGTCTGGTTGCTTTCGTTTAAAAACAGGTCAAAATAGAGATTGCGTCGTCAGGGATAACCTGAAAGTATGTGTTGCTCACTATTATTTTTTGGAAGACACCATGACTGATGAATGCCATTACTTTGAACAATTAATCGGGCGAACAATCGTCGTAGACCTGTCCAGTCTGTATGTCATTGCCGGAACCTTGATTGGACAAGACCAACACTATCTATTATTAGAAAATGCTGACGTACATGATCTGCGCGACACCACAACCACGCGCGAACTTTATGTGCATGAGATTGGCCTGCATGGCCTGGCTGCCAACCGAAGTCGCACTCTGGTATCCCGATCGGAGGTCGTCTCTCTCTCCGCACTGGAAGATATCATCCAGTAAACCGAAATATTCAAATGCAATATCCGAAAAACTGAGTGTGATACACAAAAACCCTTCACAGAAAATCTGCTCTGTGAAGGGTTAGAATTCAAGAGATGAAACTGGTAACGTCAGAACTAGAGAGACCACCCGTCCCGGTAATCCCGGGTCAGGAACTTATTAGCTTCAGGTGCATTCGTAAACTCCATTTTCTTCGGATTCCATTCAAGCTTCTTGCCAGCACGAATGGCGACATTACCCAGTAATGTTGTTTCCGTCAAACGGCTCGCATAGTTGAAGTTAGACATCGCTGGCGCGCCATCTTTACAGGCAACGATAAATTCTTCAAAGTGGCCTGGTGATCGTGGTAGACTTTGCTCAGGTTTTTTGAAATCCTTGAATTTGTCTTTTGGCAACAATACGTACTCTGCACCATAATCATCGGGTGTGTAGAAATTTCCTTCATCACCAATCAAAACGACACCGCTGGGCTTCATTTTTTCACCCATCAGCAGTTCTTCCGGTGGCTTATTACCTCCGTCATACCAGGTTAATTTCAGAGGGCACAGCTTACCATCCTTACCACGTTGTCCGAAATGGTAAGTGATTTTTGTTGATTTCGGATAGGTTTCGTTTTTAATCATCCCTTCCTGTTCAGCTTCTACGGTCAATGGATCAAAAAGATCAAGCGCCATCACATGCATATTCATAGTATGGCAAGCCATATCACCTAATGCCCCCGTGCCAAAGTCAAGCCATCCACGCCACTCAAACGGGGTATAAACCGTACTGAAAGGACGATAGGGTGCAGGTCCCAGGAACAAGTCCCAGTGAATGTGTTTGGGAACAGGTTCCCCTTCTGGTGGACGCTCGATACCTTTTCCCCAAACAGGGCGATTGGTCCAGACGTGGGCCTCACGAACATTGCCGATCACACCTGAGCGAATGACTTCCACCGCTTCGCGAAAACCATCTTTCGCAGTCCCCTGGTTTCCCATCTGTGTCGCAACTTTATGTTCATTCGCGACCTCCCGCATCATGCGTGCTTCTTTGACTGACCAGGTCAAAGGTTTTTGTGTGAAACAGTGCTTTCCTTTTTTCATCGCCATAATACTGGCAGGTGCATGTGAATGGTCGGGAGTACTAACAGTAACGGCATCGATCTTGCCGTCCATTTCGGTAAGCATTTCGCGATAATCATTAAATTTTTTCGCTTTGGGATAACGCGCTGCCGATTTTCTCAGACGCTTATCATCAATATCACAAATAGCGATCAAATTCCCATGTTTTGCGGCGCTTGCCGAATCGCTTGAACCTTTACCGCCCACACCAATCGATGCAAAATTAAGCCGTTCAAGAGGTGATTTTTCCTTAGCAAGCAGACTTTGACCACCAACCCAAAATGCAGCACCAAGTGCCGATGACTGTTGGATAAACTCGCGGCGAGTAGTGCGTTGACTCATGAAGTGCTCCCGTTTGAATTTTCTAGAATAAACTTGTTACGCCATTTTACATTTGTCGGTTAAAACAATTCTTCACTTTTACGAATATTGTATAAAGAAAGCTCTGTTTATTGTAGTTTCTGCGGCAGGGAAAGAAAACTGAATAACGAGTGAATTGGGAACCATCGTCAAAGTAGAATAGAAATGACAACTTACTAAATAGCTCTAATTTATTTTTCATTATTTTTCCAGTAAGACTTTTATATCAGTCATGAAACTGTCAAAGTAAACTGCTTCCTTATACGTTTTCTCCTTTTAGCGCTTCTCAAATCAAAATTTATGTAACTCATGAACACCAATGATTCACCAACTCAAAATTCTGATTTTGATGTTCTCATTCAAGGCGGCACCGTTATTGATGGTACCCGCGCCCCTCGATATCGAGCTGATATTGGAATCAAAAAAGATAAAATCATTGCAATAGGAAATCTGGAGCATGCTTCCGGTTCTATCGTAATCGATGCACAGAATCAAATTGTGTCTCCCGGCTTTGTCGATGTACACAATCATTCTGACAGCTGGCTTTTGAATACACCCAACTTTATCTCGAAGACCTCACAGGGTTTCACAACAGAAGTCATCATGGCAGATGGTATTTCGTATGCCCCTGTAGATCGATGCACGGCACAGGACTGGGTTTACTATCTGCAATCCCTGGACGGTCTATTCCCCGAAGAGTATACAGGCTGGGAATCACTCCAAGATTACATGAGTCTCATCGATGGCAGAAATGTCCAGAACGTCATGACTCATCTTCCTTATGCAAATTTGCGTTCAATGGCGTGCGGATTTGGCCGACAAAGAGTTGACGACTTTCAGATGAAACAGATCTGCTGCGAAGTGATCAAGGGGATGGAAGCAGGCGCTGTTGGAATCTCAACAGGACTGGATTATATTTCGCAATGTTTTTCCACGACAGAAGAGCTAATAGAGGTTTGCCAGGCAATGTCTCCCTATGATGGACTTTATGCCTCACATGTCCGATATAAAAAGTCATTAATCCCGGCCCTGGAAGAAGCAGTGGAAATTGGTAAAAGAGCAGGGGTAAAAGTCCATATTTCGCATTTGAAAGGACAGCACCCGGGGCAAGCAGAAGAAGCTCTGGAGTATATCGACAACATTGCCAGGCACGAAGTTGATATTTCATTCGACGTTTATCCCTACCAACCGGGCTCCACAATGTTACATTTTCTGCTCCCGTATGAAGTCTGGGAGTCAGGACCGCGTCATGCGGTTGAAAAACTGAAACAACCGGAAATGCAGCAACGTTTTCGATATGGTCTGAATAATTATTTATTAGACATCTCTGCTATTCAGATAGCCTGGGTTCGCACTGAAAAAAACAAGCAGCATCTAGGAAAGTCTTTACGACAATTTGTTGAAGAGTCAGGACTTTCAGAAGAAGAAGCCTTGATCAATCTTCTAATCGAGGAAGAAATGGCAGTTCTACTGGTATTTAATATGGGGGATGACCGACTAGTTGACCCTGTCCTGCAACATGACTTGTATATGATGGGAACAGATGGAATCTACATGGAAGGAGGCATTATCCATCCCCGACAGTTTGGATCTGCCCCCCGCCTACTGGGACCATGCGTAAGAGATCATCAACTTTTTTCTCTTGAAGATGCTGTTTACAAATTATCAGGATCAGCTGCCAACCGATTTGGACTTGATAAACGAAGCGAGTTAAAAGAGGGTTACTTTGCAGATATCGTTGTATTCGATCCGGTCACAGTTCAAGATAATGCCACTTATGAGAACCCACAGACGTTTTCATCGGGAATAAATCATGTCATTTCAAATGGAATTCCCATCGTCGAGAACAATACTCCTCTGTGTATTAACACGGAAGCACTTCCCGGACGTTACCTGAAATATCAACCCAGGTAAGGCTTCAGACGAGAAACCGTTGCGGGATCCTGGTAGTCATTTTTACCAAACCCATACTCTGCACCGGCCTCAACAGCTTCTTCCTGGTATTCTTTAAAATTGGAAACGAGCATAAGATGTCGCGATTGAATCGCCGGCATATTTTTGATTTTCCGGATGAGTTCAATTCCGTCACTATAATCAGCATCCAGTTTTCGATTGATAACCACAAGGTCGTAGGACTCTTGTTTTAATTTTTCGAGTGTATCGACTTCAACGTCAGACTGATCGATCTCAACGTCAAAATGGCTTGCCATAAAATGAACCAGTGAATTTGTATCTGGTACACATTGTCCAACACTCAACACGCGCTTCGTCATTTCGCTAATCCTGAATATATTTTTTGTTAAAAGTATAACTACTCCAGTGAGTATTGATTCTTCACCTCAGCCACATAGTTTAGCGACTTCTCGAATTGCATCCAGTGCATCTTCAATATCGGGTACTTCGACCCCCGGTACACGACCGGCATGATCACATTCTTCCAATCGCATGAGATCTTCATAGTTTTCATTTGCCATTAATCGTCGTCGGGCACGCGCTCCAATTGTACCCGTTCTCACCGCATGAGCCTCCATATGATGTTGAATCAACCAGCCTGTTCGTTCTGTGATAAAGCCTTCCAATGCTTCTAATCCCGCCTCGACATGATTTTGCGGATCAATTGCTTTTCCCACATCATGTAATAAGGCAGCCAGTTGAAATTCTTCATCATAAGGTACTTCGTCACAGGCCAGGTCATAAACCTGTAAACTGTGATACAAAGCATCGCCTTCCGGATGGTACTTTTTGGATTGTTTCACACGTGCCAAAGGTAGAAGTAACATGCGATAAATTTGAAACCGATCGATGCTCTGTTCCACCTCTGCTAACTGTTGGTCCAAGTCGATTTGAGGATATTCCTTAACAAGAAGCTGCTCAAACTCAGGGAGCGTTGCCCGTTCAATTCGCTTTCCAGTAATGGAACACTTAAATCCATAACTCGATTTCTCAGTAGGATAGAGAGTCAATTCAACCGCGTATTGATCCTGAATATGAATATGCGTAAAAATCCGTTCTTCGCCATGTTTTTTTACAGATTTATGTTCGACACGATAGTCGACGCCCTCATCGTCAAGTCGTGCAGTTACAGCTTCACAGCTATGTGAGAATACATGTAAATCAATATCTGAACCCTGTCGGATATGGCCCGTCAAAGTACTACCAATGATTTTAGGACGAAAGGAGTTCAGCAATCGCATATACTGAAGTGCCTGGAGTCGCATTGAGAGGAGGTTCTCGGTGCGAGACTCGCCCTCAAAAGTGCAGGCAAATCGTTGAATTTCATCCCTGATTTCTCTATTGGAAGGCAGGTCTGCAGGTTTGACCCAACCCTGACAGATCTTTCTGGCTGCCTTCATTTTGGCCCGATAATATTCAGACTCCTGCCGGGAATACATCATGCGAGCCGCCTCAAAGGTAATCTGGCGGCGTAATTTACTGGCGTTCATTCATAATACGGTGATATTTCTCACCGTCGTATCGAAGAAAAAAGCGAAATCATTCATTCATCTTTTGATTGCGACACTCGACCACAATCGCTTTGCAGGATTCTATCCAGTAAATTCTGGTTTTCAACTCCCATTTGCAGCAATTTTCATTACTTTGCGTCAGCGACCTGGTTCTGTTTCCATTCATTGTAAAGAATACTGCTGCGAAAACGGCTGAATCCAGGACCGGCTCCCACATTCGCCGGCTTAGCCCCCAGATTATATCGCCGCGCTGAAACCTTGGAATCCTCAGAGAGTTCCCAGTCCTCAGGCTTGTATCGATGATTAAATGAATTATTAGGACGTCGTAATGCAAAGGAAATGGTTTCCTGCAATGATTTACTGTCTTTGTTTCCCCAGAAGGCGTCCCAACTTGCGACATCATTTACACCCTCGTCAACTCGGCCACTCACACCCAGCCATTTTCCAACATCATAAGCATTTCCCTCTCCAGAAAACGAACGATTCTCTTTTGATGATTTCATCGATAGCATCGAAGTTCCCAGGTTTTGGACTTTATATGCTGTAAAGTCGCTTTTCACATTAATATTCTTGACAAACTTTTCAAAATCAAACGCGGTAACAGCCTGAAGTGTACAGTTCGAAAGACTGAGCTCAATATTTCCCTCAGACGTTTTATCAGCACTTCGAAGAACAGTGATTATTTTCTTTGAGAACAAAATCGAATCAATCATTTTCACCGTCTGTTTTCCTGTCCCTTCGACTTCGATTGCAGATCGTCCACCAACGAAAAAACAGTTTGTAATTGAAGAATCAGTCGGTTTTGTGAATTGAACAGCTGCCATTCCTTTATTATTTTGCTCTGAAATAGTGCAATTCAGCATTCGCAGGTTCCCACCATTGACAGAAATTGCCGCCCAGGGAACATCTTTACCAACTTCAGGTGGGTCGAATTCGAATGCAATTCCTTCCAAAGCCAAGGTACCTTTTGAAACACGTAATATGTGTCTTACGTTTGGATCACGTTCAGGGCGTGCACGAAGTCCTAACTTGTTACGCCCTCGTGCATAAACAAATTCCGGGGCATATCCAAATCCTGCTTCAATACTCAGGTCTTTATCAATCTCAACATGTGGGATGCGGAAGGGACCGTCGCCATTCACTCGAATGAGATCACCCGACCTGGCAGCAGCAACAGCTTTCGCAAGCGTCTCAAACTGTGGTTTCTTTGCTTGTGTATGAATTTCAAATTTCTTTTCAGGTTCTCCATTCAACATGCGCGAAATATCGCTCCCGAGATTGGCTTTTCGCAGGAAAAGAATCGCAAAAGCAGTATCTACGAGTTTGCCTCGTGAATTCTCCCAGCCCCCATCCTCTTTCTGTGTTTTAATGAGGACAGTGGCACCTTTCGAAAACCAGTCTGTATCACCCAGCTTTTCCAGTCCCAGCAACACTCCAACACGTTCTGTCGACCAGAGAAAATATTTAGCCGAAGACAGGCTGATTCCAGAAGCATACTTACCGGCCATCTCCAATCCCTTCGCAAAAATGGGATCAGAGAGCAAAGACTCTCCTTCTTTTTGAGTCTCAGCCCTGGCTTCTGCATCGGGCTCTTCTTTCTGTTCTGATTCCTGCATTGCCCGAATTTTAGCAGCGCGGGCAACAGTCAGACAAAAAAGCCCTGCCAGAGTCATCGAATTCTTGGAAGGTTCTGCTTTTTCTTCTGCAGGAAGTCGATAAGACCAACCGCCATCTTCGTTTTGGGTTTCAACAAATCGCCGCGCTACACCGATCATTGATTCTTCAATATCGATATTGGAACGCGATGCAGTCCACAAGCCTAAAACTGCAAATTGCGTACAACTGTTATCTCCGGGTGAAACTTTAGGTTTTGGACGTGCTCGGGGATTATTGATAATACTTGTTCCTGCCAGTGGGCATGAGTAACTCCAACCACCCGTTGATGTCTGTCCTGCAATAAGGCGAGCTGCATATTTCCGAATCATTGTTTTATCTTCACGATCACCGATTCGCGAAAGCAGTAATGTTGCCAGTGCAAGATCGTAAGTCGATTTTAATTTATCGGACTCTTTAATGACAAATTGTCTGCCTTTTTTAATCTGAGGATCATTCACAGGCACGCCATTTTCCAAAAGGGCCAGTGTACAAAGTGCGGTAATCCCAACCGAATGCCCTTCAAATTCCCAGCTCCCATTATCCTGCTGCTGGGATTTCAGAAATTCCATGCCCTTCAATCGAGATTCTGTTACTTCTTTTGCAGTTTGCGCCTGCACTTCCGAATTCAGTGATACCGTAGAAATAACAGTAACCAGAATAAAAACGATATTTTTGAATGAGCTTAATGACATTGCTATCGACTCCAGACGTGAACGAACAGATCTATTTTGATCTAATTTCTTTAACGGTACTTAGTTTATTGTAAATATGAGCCTTGGTAAAGAGAACGCAAATCGCAAGATTCCGGCAATTTAACGAAAAACCATCAGCAATTCTCATATCCAGATAAAACTATCTGGCTGCATTGCGAGCCTGATTCGTCAATTCTTTGATTTTAGAGACAACTCGTTTTTCAACAGTCTCCGTAAAGGGTCCCGGATACGAGGTATAAGTCATCGCACCTCCACCTTCGTATCCTCCTTCATTTAATACCCGCAAGCTTGGCAAATATCCGAATACGTTATTTGAATACCCGGCTACCCATACAATGGGCTCTAACTCTTCAGAAGACTTGGCAGCTGCGTTCAGATCCTTTTGAAGCCGAATCGAATAATCGACAACGGTTTCACCACAAATCGCTACCAATGTTAAATCGTTACCAAACTGGATCACCTGCAAAGGGAATGCATAACGTGTCTGGATCGCTTCATTTTCCTCCAGCTGATCCAAAAGTCGTTCTGCATGGCTTCTTTTATATTTATTTGTACTTTCCTTCTGTTTGAGCAACTCTTTTCGAGAGGGAGGAGTTGCAAATTCCAGTTCTACGTCATCCATGGCGACTCCCAATGGACCATGAATTATACGTGGCTGTCTTACTTTGAGCGCGACTTCTACTGCATTTGAAAGTGCACGCCCATGCTGTTTGGCCAGGTCCAATGTCCTCCGGGGATAGGGATTTTGATCTCCACCACAGCCCATCATAAACAGGGCAATCATGCCCGGATGAGCGGCTTCAAGATTTGCTTGTGCAAAGCCAGCATAGTCTCCACAAAACTGATAAAAACTGAGTGTTGTATTATGACACGCGTAGCCGAAGAGGGCTGCAATTACAGAACCGTCAGCACGACTTACGCTCAGCACCGGGACACGCTGATCAACGGGACCTTGCGGATGCGGGCTATTGATGACACCATTCGCGGTCGGTAAACGTCGATTCATTGCGAATCCAGCTCGGCCATAAGAATATTTTAAAGTCACAGGCTCAAGTTCTGTCAGTGTTTCACCAATGGCTGGTACAATTTTCTTGACCAGATTTTGTGTATATTCTCGTGCTTCTGCTCCGCGATTCCCTCCCAGCCCTCGCCGTTTGGCTTTTCCTTCACGCAGCTCAGGACCACAATGAGTATGCGAGGCATTCATCAGTAAAGCAGCTGCAGGAATTTTGTATTCCGATTCGAGTCGTGCAGCAATGGGCTCCCTTAGTGCCGGCGTGATCCCAATTAAATCCGTAGTAACCATCACTACTTTTTGACCATTGTTGTCTTCAATGATCAGGATTTTCGCATAAAGATCATGAACCTTGCCTTCAGAAGGTTTGTTTCGTGAGGCATACCCTGACATCCACATCGACTTTTCTGGTGTAATTACAACCGAAGCAGCCGCTGCGCGCCACTCAGTCGTCTTACTTGTGTCAGCGGAATGTGAGGTGTTCTCAAATCCAGTGATACACCCTGTGATCACAACAGCAACTACGACAAGATTTCGCATGTCAATTTTCATTAGATCCCCCCAGGATCGTTTTTTCAAAACAAATTTAATTCGCTGGCTTTTTACAGATATTGCACTCAATTCGAGGTTTAATCTGATTTCGTCGAAATGACATATCACGCAAATCAAACATCAACAATTGATTTATCAAAGGTTGTCCTAATCCAGAAAGTACTTTGATCGCTTCCATCGCAGCCATACAACCGACGGTCCCAGAGACGGCACCAAAAACTGGAAACTCTCGTTTCCATGCTGGCGGATCGACAGGGAACAAACAAGACAAACACCCGGTCTGACCGGGAATAAAAGTGGTCAGTTGCGCTTCCAAATCGTACATGGCACATTCAACCAGAGGTTTTTCCTGTAAAACAGATTGCCGGTTCATCGCATAACGTTCAGCGAAAAGGGGAGCACAATCAACGATCAAGTCTACTTTCTCCACTATTTTTTCTGCATTTTCTTCGCTGATATTTTCAGGGATTGCTTCGATTTCCAAACGCGGGTTCAGCTCTTTCAGACGGCGTTCCGCCGACTCGACGCGCGGTTTACCCAGCCAGTCATGTGTCATTAATAACTGGCGATTTAAATCGCTGTGTTTCACATTTCCAGCATGCGCAATAACTAATTTACCGACTCCTGCTGCTGCTAACTCATACGCGACAACACTTCCCAACCCCCCGCAACGCGATACCAGTACAGAAGCATTCTTGAGTTTTTCCTGGCCTGTTTCACCAAACTCAGGTACCCAGATCTGCCATTCATAAACAGAACGTTCTTCATTTGTCAGGGGGGATAAACCAGACATCATATCTCCAGTAGCACACGCATTAATTTGTCAGGTTATAGAATCAAAATCAAGTTCAACCGCCAGATATCGGTGAGAGAATTGTCACGACTTGATCAGGTTTTAGAGTTAATGATTCGCTCCATAAAACCTGTTGATCTCCTACAAACAGTAGTATTGAAGCATGTAACTCTTCTGAGTCCGAAAACAAAATTGATTTCAGGTTCGCAGCATGCTTCTCCGCAACCTGTTTGATCAATTCCTGCAAAGTGCATTCATCGGCGACCTGGAATTCCTCACGACCCAGACCGGCAACTTTTTTCACCTGTGCCGTATATTCAACAATAATTTTCATTCTAATCGGCTTTCAGTTTTGCAGATTTCCCTATGGTGGTATTCGGTTTGGGACTTGCCAGGTTTGTCTGATCTGATAGTTCACCGTCAGTATTTGATGGAAGACGTTGAACGACTCCCTCGACTATTTGTAATTTCAAGTCTCCTAACCGATGAGATTCTGATAAATTGTGCGTAATATGTAAAGTTGTGACACCCGTCATATGTTGAACATCACTTAGCAGCGTGCACATTTCCGCGCGCGTTTCTTCATCCAATGCGCTCAATGGTTCGTCCAGACATAAAATAGTCGGTTTAGGTGCCAGGGCGCGCCCCAGAGAAACGCGTTGAGTTTCACCACCACTTAATCCGACAGGAGTTCGGTCTAATAAATGGGTGATACCTAACAGGTTGGCCAGTTCATCGACGCGTTCTTTCGTTTTCTGCCTGCTCCATTTTCGCAATTCCAAGGCAAATGCCAGATTGTCTCTCACCTTCATGGTATGAAACAAAACACCATCCTGAGGGACATATCCAATTTCACGCTCTGCCGGCTTCGCATGAGTCACGAGCTTTTCGTTCAAATGAATCGTTCCCGAAAGCACCTTTTTCAAACCACAGATTGTTTCAAGAATAGTCGTTTTCCCACTGCCAGTCTTACCCATTAAGACAGCATATTTCCCTTCTGGAATTTCAAAGCTGATATCATTCAGCTTGAACTCACCGACTTGTACACAGAGGTTATTAACAGAAATCATGACTTTTCTAATCAGACAGCAGGATTTTTAAGAACTGAAACTCAACACGCATGACAACTAAATCCCAGCACGCGTCAAACCAAACATTCTGGCAATGATTAATACAACTAAAGCAGATACGACCATGATTAACGAAGCAGCAACGGCCCCTTCAATATTACCAACAGTCAACTCCAAAAACACGGTTGTTGGCAAAACTTCAGTCTTCATGCGCGTTGCTCCGGAAAAAATCAAGATCGGCCCAAACTCCCCCAAAGAACGCGCCCACGCCAGTGTGGCAGCTGCCAACAGCCCGCGATACGCCTGTGGAAAGACAACGCGCCAGAATGCCTGCCCCCGATTGCAGCCCAATGTCTGTGCGACGTCCTCATACCGTGGACCAATTTGATCAAAAGTCACTCTCATCGTTCTGACCGCAAAAGCACATGCCACCATAAACTGGGCTAAAATCACACTGGGAATTTCGTACGTCACTCCAATTGATCTTCCAAAAATTATTTTTGTTACTTTCTGAATTGCATCATCGAGGGAATCGCCTTGTGTGATGTATATTTCTTTACCAAATCTTGCTTCTGAAATTGATTTCATCAAATCATTAACCCACTCAAACCGGGGTACTTCCACTTGAAATAAAATCAGCAGACATAAACCAATTACCAATGGTGGCAATACAATGGGAATATCCAATACCGCGTCGATAAATGTTTTACCCCAAAAGTTGTGCCGCGACATTAAGTATCCGATTGGTACAGAAACCCAGAGAGAGAGAACTGTTGTGATAGAGCATGTCACAAGACTGAGCCAAATCGCATACCGAATCTCTGGCTCAGCAAATGCGCCCCAGATATGATCGGGAGTGGTGTACGTTGTCTCTGCCAGTAACATTGACACAATCAGAAACACGTAAATCCCGCTGATTGCAATAAAGATAGAATAGAAGGGGATATCCGAGCGTATTTTCAAGGCGTTCGAATGGTCGTCAGGCAACTTTTCCGTCATAGTGACTCCGGAGTGATGCGCCAACGAAATCCCCTGGACTCAAACATGGCTCGAGAAGATGCCGATGTTAATTGATCAACAAGACGCTGCATCAGGTTCGGATATTTTGTCGAATTCAAGATCGCAATCGGCTGTTCAGCCAATGGACGCCCCTGTTCGATTTCAATGACATCAATCTCATCTGAGACTTTTGAAATATTGGCGCGGTACACAATTGCCGCATCCAGAGAACCAGTTCTCAATTGATTGACGAGTAAATCAGCCGTTGGAGTATTTGTTTTGATATTCGGCTGGATTGCGTCATAAAGACTCTTGTCTTTGAGTCGGAGCGGTCCCAGTATTTTTTTTGTCAATGCCCCTAGTGCACTTTGCTCATGATGTGCGATACCAACACTGATATCATCTCCCGCCAAATCGTAGACAGACTTGATTTTTTTCGGGTTTCCTTTTTCAACAATAATAATCATGTCTGTTTCAGAAACAGTCAAAGGTAGTGCAAACTGAGGTTGTACCTGGACCATATAAGATGTATCACAGGCAAAGTACGCATCAGGCTTTTGGCCACTTTTAATTTGCCCCACCAAAATCCCACAACCATTGTACACGACATTAATTGAGATACCTTCACGCTTTTCAAATGCTTTTAAAGTGTCTTGAATCGCCAGTCGGTTCACACCGCCACTAAACAACAGGATTTCAGGATGTGGTTCCCATGCGTCTCCTTTGACCGTCTGATACCCCATCTCGGAAAATTGCTTCTGTCCTTTTCCTTCAGCCTGCAAATATCGGGCGAACATCAAAGCCTGCTGTGGCTTTTGGGAAGAAGATAACACACCGACAGTTACATTTTTTACTGCCTGGGAAAGCTCAGGCACTTCAATCAAATCTGCTTGATCGAGGTGTTGATTCACAGTCGCATCCCAGACAATACCGGCATCGACAGTCCCTATCAGTATATCATTTGCCACTTCGGATACCGTAGGTTTGAAAACTCTGGCAGACTTTGAAATGACATCCCATTTATTCGATTTTTTCAATATTTTTTTCGTCAGTTTTCCTACTGATGCCGCGTCAGGATTTGCCAAAGCAAAAGTAATCCCCTCTCTGGTCAAGTCATCAATGGATTTGATATTTTTGGGATTGCCTTTTTTAACCATGATGACAGGATGTAAAAGTGCTACAGGGATCGCTTCTTTCACAAGATTCTGCTCACGGGCAATATCGATATAACTGGTATCAGCGGCCAGGTACAAGTCCCCTTTTTTAGCGACTCGCAGATTACTCAACAGTGTTCCGGAACCACCGTATTGTAATTGAACAGGTACACCAAATTCTTCTTGAGCAAATTGCGCTGCCGTAGCAGCCACCGGCGCTTTTATCCCCGCCGCACAGTACATCAGCAGCGGCTCATCATCGACACCTTCAGATATTTCGTCTGGTGAAGAATAAAAGAGTAACCCCAGCATGACCACTAAAACAATTATTGACCCTCCCACGAGCGCAAACCCGCTGTTGAGCCTTCCTCTCGGAAAGGTTCGTTGATTCGTCTGATTCGAATTACGACTGGGGAACTGTCTCATTTCTGATTCCCGATACAACGTTTTTTGTTTACGCTCAAGAAGTCGTCAAAGCTTCCGTTTTTTGGCTGGGGATGAGTTGACCATCTTTAATTCCAATGACTCTTTGTGCAGACTTTACAGCCTGATCATCATGTGTCACCATCAATACGCTACCGCCATCCTGAGCAAACTGATTTAATGCTTTCAATACAATTTCGGAGTTTTCTGAGTCCAGATTTCCCGTAGGTTCATCCGCCAGCAAAATTTTTGGTTGATGAAAAAGTGCTCTCGCCAACGCCACTCTTTGCTTTTCCCCCGTACTCAATTCGGCCGGTGTATGATGTAAACGATGTTCCAATCCAAAATGCGTGATCAATTCGATCGCACGCTCTTTTGCCTGAGAAAAACCAGTCGCTAATGCCGGAACCAGAACGTTATCAAGTACATTCAAATAGGGAACTAAATGAAACTGTTGAAATACAAACCCTAAATGAGTGGACCGAAAACGCGCTCTCTGGTCATTTGATAATTGATAAGGATCAGTACCGTCAATCAGCACTTGTCCCGAATCAGGGCTTAACAGCCCTCCAACCATTAAAAGCAGTGTTGATTTCCCACAACCGCTGGGCCCGTTAATCGCAAGGAATTCTCCTGCATTGATCGTCAGACTGATCTTGTCAACAGCTTGCACATGTTGCGAGCTGGACATGAATGACTTTGACAACTCTGTTAATTCCAATAACATTCTTATTCGATTACCCTTCTTGCAGAATCGAGGCAGGGTCTTGTTTCGCTGCTAATAATGCAGGTATCCAACTGGAAAAACTTGCTAAAACGGGTGCAAACACCAGACTTAACAGTAACCACTGTCCTGAAAACAACGCTTTTTCCGGGTTTACTGAATCTGGTAAATTCCCCCAGAAGACCCCAATTCCGTAACCAATAAAGTATCCAATCAAGGCCCCAATGATTCCAATGACAAACGCTTTGAATATAAATATCCCGAAGACTTGAACAGACCTTAAGCCGATTGCCCTCAACACACCGATTTCTGTGGCACGGCGTCTCACATTTTCCAGAGACAGAAATCCAATCCAGGCAGCACATCCAAGGACCACCAATGGAACGAGGACGGCAGCAAATTCTGCATGGCGTTCGATCATCAGCAAGCGGCTAGCTTCTTCCTGCTTCAGCGAAGCCACTGCACTGGCATGTGCCTGGTTCCGTGCTTCCGCCCTGGCAAGAGCAGGGGGGCCTCTTTCAATAATCTGAGTTCCAGGAAGAATCTTCCCGATTTCATCGCGTATCTGAGCAACCCGATCTTTAGCAGTGCAATTGCATTCTAAAGCCAAAATTGCATTCACCAGATTTTGCATTCCCAGCAATCCCTGTGCTTCTTCAAGATTAATCCAGACGGTACTGTCATCAGCCGTGCCCCGCTCCGGATAACACTGAGTGACTTTGAAGTTTTTCCCCATCAGCTGGGTCTTATCACCGGGATTAAGCCCTGTTTTCTGTTGAATTTGATAGCCCACCACCATGGTCCCTTTGGGAACCTGTTGCTGAAGTGGCTTTTTGAGAGCACGGTGCAGGAGTGGTACTTCCCCGCGCGTTCCTGTTAAAATTACTTCACACTCTTTTTCAGGCCAGGTAATTTTTTTCGCAACCATCGGCAACAGGTGGTTTACAGTCACGATCTTTGACCCGGCTAACTTCTTCACATTTTCTTCTGGCATCGAACCTGAAACAATTCCTGTCAGATGAAATTCATTTAAGTCCTGGTTCGCTGGTAGAATTAGAATATTGAACCCAAGTCCCTTGGTAATTTTTCGCATGGCATCTTCAAGTTCAGCCCCTGCGAATTTTACATCCTCGGCTTTTTGTTCCAGAATGAACTCTGTCTGAATTTCATCTGCTTTGAGCAAAGTTAAAGCAGCAATCAAACAGGCTACAGCAACAACAACAGAAACAAGCCCCAGCATAAAATTAATCTTGCGGTGCTGTATTTCCTGAAATATGAGTCGAAATAAAGACATAGAGAGAATTCTTTTAAACTAAGCAGGGGCGGCTGATCTCATCGTTGTGAAGACGAATCAACAATTTATTTTCGAACGACCATCATATAGCTTGCTCCCAACACAACGAGAACCATTAATGACGCCATGATCATCAAGTTTTGCATTAGAGAGCTGCTTTTCGCTGTCTGAGCAGAATCTGAAGGGTCCGGACTCTGACCATCCACAATGTTTGCAGGTAAAGCAGAAGCTGAGTTCACAGCTCCTTTTGCTGTTGCAGACGTCAGCGTCTTCTCAGACTGAGTCACTACTAATGTATTTGAGCTTTCAGAATCAGATCCTTTTCCATTCAAACTGTTTTTATCAGAATCGGATATTTCCGCTGTTTCTGTCTTTTTATTCGAACCATCTGGAAAACCAATCAGTCCAGTCAATGGAGGCAATTCTTTTTCTTCTTGTGCTGTTGGTGTCACCAGTTTTTCCCAGTTCACCGCCATTAACAAATCAGTTCCCGGATTCTGGTCTTTGACCTGGCATGTGCAAGGGCCAGTCAAATCGCGGCAGGCCTGTTCTATTGTGCCAGCATTGATCCCTTTACCAATCAACGCGTATAAAACTCGACCACGTCCAAATACCGGAAATGCCATTGGCTCGTTTTTAAAATCCTTCAAGATCATTTTCAGTAGCCAGCAACATGCGTGTAAAATCAATTTCCTCTGACTTGCCGCCAGCACATTTTACGATACTGAACTTCAATTTCAGGCTATCGGGATCAACGCTGACTAAACCCTGTTCTATATCAGCCTGTTCTATTTCAGGCAACTTCAGTATTTTTTCCATTCGTTTTAATTCTTTGGATAATAAGGCATAAGCTGCTTTGTCTTTTTCGGAGTCACCACTTTCCAAAAATACCCAAACAGCAGTTTGACCGTTGACTAACTGTTTTGCGATATTTTGACGCAGGGGAGAATCAATCAATCGATCTACATTTTTCTGATTCAACTCCCCTGACCAAAACCCCTCTGGAACAGGAGCGGGAAGTGGAGTACGTACCACCATGAGTGGCAGTGTTTCCGTTTTTTGTTTTTTCCAAAGCGCGATCTCTTTCGGAGCAGGTTTTGAATCGAGGTCAATCAGTTGAAGTTCAACGTTCGCCGATTGTTGACTGATAGCGCCAGTCTTGTTGAATTGCTTGACGATTTTCTGCTGTTCTGAATTGAGAGCCCCACGATAAAAAACCACTACACTATATTTGTCAGCAGGCCAGCGCTCTAATGCATAACGAAAAACAGGGACCGAACATGCCCAGATTACGGTTGCCGTTAATAGAACACCAAGGACAGTCAGCGATGTTAATAACCGTCGCATAAAAAACCTTTCGAGGAGGGTAAGCCAGCAGGTGGGTTGATAAATCTGACCTGAACTCAGTCATCTGCTATAATAACGAAGTCCTGGAAGAAGCCTCTATCATACTATGATGACAAAAGGTTATCAAATTGTGAAGAAAAGATGATTTCAATAGGAAAGTTTTTTTGGGAACTCAAATTGGATGAAAAAGGCGATTTTGGCACTGAGGGTGATTTTATTCTGTATACTGTCATTACACTAATCCACAGCAGAGAAGGGTATCAATCTCAATAAAATCGAAAAACTGGCCTATATGGCATTTCAGCGGTGAATCTGAGTCAAAAACGGGGTTTCCAGCGCTGACAATATGAAATCGAAACGGAAATTATTGGCGACCTCATTTCATCATATGCAAAATAGTTCTGATTTTTTGTCACTGAGTTGAGCTCAACTATTTTTTTGTGCGAAACAACCACTTTCAGTTGTGAATGATCCTGGCCTCCTCATTGCGGGGTCCTGTTTCTCTCACTGAAGATTCTATCCGCGGAGCCGCACCACCTTGAAGTACAAGGCAACCGACGCGCATCAGCTGAAAAGCAGACGGCCATGAAGATCCGGGCGAGAAAGAAAAGCTAACAGAAGATAGCAATACCAGACAAGCATGTGCCGGCGATCATGAATAAGATCATTGAGGCGCAACCCGATTTCATTGGAATCTGATATTGGTCAATTAAATCATCAATGACTGCTTTTGACTCTTTTAAGCCAGCGCCTGTCGACTCTCTGTAAGATTTGATTGCCTGGAGTTTCTGGCCTTTTTTGAGCGACTGAATGATATCCTCTACCAATTCAGAATTCGCGTCTGTTTCTTCCGTGTCAGGCTGATCGTTATGAAATTCTTCCATGACTGGGCTTATTGTAATAGTTCACAAAACTGTCAACAGTCAATTCGTGTATTTATGACTGAATGAAATCTGGAGTTTCATTATGACACATTCAATATAATTTTTAAAGAGACTGCGCCCTAAGACGCAATCATGCAATCAGAATTAAATTGACGTCGCTTCTGCGAATCTCCTTTGGCCTTATGCTTGCTGGCGCTGGACATTAATATTTTCATCTCATTAAGCGAAACATCTTGTAAATCGATATTCAGCTCTAATAATCGATCCACGACCGCATTGATGAGTTCAACACCACTGGTCGCTGGTGATAATCCATTCCACAATTCTTCCATGACCTGATCTGTCATGATTATCTTCTCCTGCTCTTATCGATTCGTTTTTGGTTTCATAAATCAATCCATTCACTGCTCCATAATCAGCTATGGATGCCGTGGCTTCTCCCGTTCGGAAAAACTTGATTCATAAAATCAATAAACCGCAATGATTGTACCAAACTGTTAAAAAAAGAAACTTATCGTATTTGCGACGGTAAACATCTATAAAACACGTAACAAATCATAAATAACAAATTAGTAGTTTCCATAAATATGCTTCCCGGTATCTGGAAGCTGTCGTAAAATTGCGACAATCTTACATCAAGATGATAACTATTACTAATTGGCTATTTATCTCTAAATACACCTAAAGTTCTGGTACTACACCTTGATACCGTTACCTGTCAATATGACACTCTGAGCCGTGCAGGAGTTCGGTAATATTCCCGACACATTTCAGATCAACGGATTGAGAGCGTGTGGGAGCCTGGGATGAAATCTGATGAAAATCAAGATCTTGTCTACATCATGCAAATTTAAGACAGCATGCGAGTAGCAGGGCGGGATGAGCATTTTTGATCCCACCATTGAATTGCCTGATCACGTTCGTTCGATGTGTCATCCAGAAGCGAAACCAAAAGTTTTTGCTGAGCAGCTGTCAGAGTCTGTCCTCTGCGCTTCATTGTAATTTCAGCAAGCCGAAAAAGATCCGTAAGATCAATTTGGTTATCGATACGTCCCAACCAAAATCGGGAAAATGATGGAATATGTTTCGGTAGTAACTCACCAATCGGCAGTACCATCGACATCACACCGACCGAAGTACCTGTATTAAACAGGCTGTTCAGACCAGTTTTTGAATGATCACCAATATAACATCCTGCTTTCACTGAACTGGTTGCTACAGGTATTCCAACAATGGGAACTTTGACCTCTGAGTAGTCATTTTTCAGATCGCTGTTACAGGTTTGCGCTCCCAGATTTACCCAGGGACAAATATAGGAATGACCTAAAAAACCATCGTGATATTTATTGACGTAGCCATGAATAATTGACTTTTCAATTTCCCCTCCCAGCCTGCAGTGTGGTCCGGCCGTCGTTCCCGGTTTAATGTTCGCGCGAAACAGTTGTGTACCTTTCCCAATCAATGCCGGTCCGGCAATTCGGGTAAAGGCTTGTATTTGTGCATCTTCCTCGATCACAACAGGACCTTGACGCGTATCAAGAACGACAAACGGGTCAATTTCAGCTGAATTAGCCACACGAAGCAGATGGGGGGGGCCAATAATTGTCAAATTCCTGACATCGGCACGATAGTGATTCAACGATTTACTCAAAGTAAAATCCGCTTGAAGCTGGTGTGTATTCTGATTCACTACATCCCAGGGATACCTGAATTCAACTCCTGATACTTCAACAGGCTGCCTGGTCGCTGCAATTTTTTTAATGGCGTCATCCCACGCATCAGTCGTCAGCAGGGAAGCTTCTTCAGGCTCCAGGAGCATATATGCTACCGTCTTTCCCATCACTCCTACGGAATCGGAAGTAACTTCGGAAAGTTGATGGATCTCATCATTCGCCGGCAGCCAGCGGCCATTTAATAACAGTGTCTGGCCTTCGCTGAGCCAGGTTGCATCATTGATTCGCGCATCAGGAAACTGTTCAGAATAGATCCCGGTCAGAGAAGGGCGTATTAAAACTCCCCATTCATCAGTGGATAGCGTTTTGAGCAGCCTTTCTCTAGAACTATATTGTCCGCACAATAATTCAAACACCGGCCGCATTAACGAAATCGGTGTAAAATTACATGCTGAATTGTCTTCGAATAGAGCAAGTCGCATTACTTTGCACTTCCCTGTGCGAATGATTCAGAACTTCAGTCACCTGATGAACCAAAGACGATAACCATAGTCGTATGTCGTATACTGCAAAATCCGTCAGACTAATAGCATAATTCTGCAATCAGTGAAAGAGATTTTCCTGGATCAGTTATTTCAAAGTCAGATTTGATTTCAGATTCTTGACACAGAAATTCATAAAAAACCAGTTCAAATTGAGTTCAACAGGAAGTAAATCAATTTACTCCCGGGCTTACTGCCGGACATCCCGCTAAATGATAAATCGCTGACTGGCAATCTGGCAGCTTGGTATATTTGTCTGAAATACCGATAACGGTCTCTGCTGCTCCCAACAACAATACACCAGATGAATTCATTTGCTTTGCAGCTCGGTTAAGAATGTTCTGCTTCATGTCTGGTTCAAAATAAATTAAAACATTTCGACAAAAGACAATATCAAAGTTTCCCAAATGCTGAAAATCTTCAAGCAGGTTCAAATGCTTCCATTGGATTTTCACACCCAAATCTGATTTAATTTTCCAATTATTTTCATACTGTTCAAAATATTTCATTAAAAGCTGAACAGGTAAGCCACGTTGCACTTCGAACTGGGAATAAACTCCCGATTCAGGGCGCGTTTTAATGCTTTAGTGCACAAATCGGTTGCCACAATTTGAATATCCCAGTTCGCTAATTCTGGAAAATTTTCTCGTAACATCATGATAATACTATAGGGTTCTTGACCATTAGAGCAGGCGGAACACCAGATCCTTAACTTCTGACTTGTTTTTCGTTCGGCAATGATCTCGGGCAGAATCAATGATTTGAGCTCGTCGAATGGGCGTCTATCCCGAAAAAACGATGACTCATTCGTGGTCATCGCTTCCATTACTTCCTGTTCCAGATCTTTATGTAACCGACTACGTAATCTACGAACGAGATCCTGGATGCCATTCATTTCATGAGATTTTGCAATCGGCTCTAAGCGCGCTTCCAGCAAATACTCCTTGTTCTCACCAAGAGAAAGCCCAGTCGTTTCCAATAAAAATTTTGTAATATAATTATAATCTTCTGGAGACACGAGATCACCACTTTCTATAAAGAACAAAGTCGAACTAACTCAGGAGCAATATTCCTGAGTGGCAATACCTGGTTTGCTAATCCTGCATTTGCAATTGCACCAGGCATCCCCCAGACAACACTACTTTGTTTATCTTGTGCGATAATATAACCTTTACGCTCACTTATTTGTTGTGCGCCTTCAATACCATCATCCCCCATCCCCGTCAGCATGACTGCCAGAACAGAACTCCCATACCATTTTGCTGCCGAAGAATATAATGGATTCACAGAAGGGCGACAAAAATGTTCGGGTGGATCCTGATTCAGGCGGATTACCATTCGATTATTTTGTTTATCAACAACCATATGATAATCACCAGGTGCAATATAGATGTGACCTCTTTCAATTTGAGATCCATCAATGGCTTCCACTGCAGGACGCTGAGTCTCTCGTTCGATATGCTCGGCCAACGTTTTTGTAAATAAAGGTGGCATATGCTGAGCAATTAAAATCGGCAGAGAAAAATTTTGGGGTATTGCCGTCAATACTGATTTCAGAGCATCAGGCCCCCCCGTGCTGGCGCCGATTACCAAAACCATCGGAGCCTTTATCGGGAGTGTTGACGTATTTGTCTTCGAGCCAGTGTGATCCGAATGAGATGTGCTACGTTCTCTCACGAGTGCTTTGATCAGAGGAATCAAGTCTTGAGCAACTTGTGCAATCGCTTCTGATGCATTGAGCGCAACAGGCTTTTGAATACAACCCGCTGCTCCAAGGTCAAGTGCCTGCAAAGTGACTTCAGCTCCTGCACGAGTCAAAGCACTGGCCATAATCACTGGTAGATCAGGATATTTTTGTTTGAGTTGAATCAAACAGCTAATTCCATCCATCACAGGCATTTCCACGTCAAGCACGATCACATCAGCCTGATTTGTTTTTAGCCAGGTGAGTGCTGACTGACCATGCATTACAGAACCGACCACTTCAACGTCGGGATCCAAATTGATCGCTTGAGTCATTAATCCCCGAATTACAGCTGAGTCATCGACCAAAAGAACTTTTGTGATCGAATGGCTCACAAAACACCTGTTTCTTCCAATTTGTCGCGGACAATATCTTCAGTAAACGGTTTCATAATATATTCATTCGCACCTGCCTGCATGGCCTGAACGATCCGGGGCATATCATTTTCCGTAGTACACATCACAACGATAGGTTGTTTTTCGCGATTGTCAGCTCTCAAAGCGGTCAGGAATTCCATACCATCCATGATCGGCATATTCCAGTCCAGTAAAATTGCATCCAAATCTGCGTTTGCTCTGGCAACTTCCAGGGCCTGCTTGCCATCTTCTGCTTCGAGTACCTCAAGTCCGAGGGTCCCCATCATGCGACGTCCCACAAGCCTGACTGCTCGAGAATCGTCAACAAGTAATATCGTTTTCATATCCACCGGTCTCCCAGTATGTAAAAGTTATCTCTTTGTGATTAGCTGGTAATTCAGTCACATTCTGAATCAAACTGGATTCCATTGACTGTATTAACATTTGACAGGTCGCTTTTACGAATTCTAGATCATGAATTTGCATGAAAGTTGATCAATCGGGTGTTTCGTTAAGATTCGGCTGTTTTAAGCCTAAAACCTCAAACTATTTTATATGTTCTTAATTAAAAAACCGTCAGAGCAAACACATTATATGCACGAGTGTTTACATGACGGTTTTTATCTCTTTTTTACAGGTACTGCTTAGATGGCTCGCATGCGTACCAGGAATGCAGAAGCAGCTTCGTCCAACTTGACAGATTCCTGAGTCAGACCTTGTGCAGCCGCCTGCATATCACCGGCTGCTGTTCCACTGTCGGTCGCGGCCTGTGAAACACCTGAGATATTATTCGTAACTTCCGCTGTACCACTAGCAGCTTCTGCTACATTGCGTGAAATCTCATTCGTTGCCGCAGTCTGTTCTTCGACAGCACTGGCAATTGTCGTAGAGATTTCATTGATTTTACGAATACTATCGCCGATCG
The DNA here is from genome assembly GCA_942492165.1 of uncultured Planctomycetaceae bacterium. Lineage (GTDB taxonomy): Bacteria > Planctomycetota > Planctomycetia > Planctomycetales > Planctomycetaceae > Gimesia. The sequence continues at coordinate 38,540 of CALOEF010000061.1, read as the reverse complement.
AACCAATTGCAGTGACAGCAACATTTGTCGATCCTTGAATCGCATTAATCTTTTCACTGATTTCTTCTGTTGCTCGTGCCGTTTGACGAGCCAGTTCTTTCACTTCATTAGCAACGACAGCAAATCCCTTTCCGGCTTCTCCCGCACGAGCCGCCTCGATTGTTGCATTTAACGCTAACAAGTTAGTCTGTTGTGCAATTGAAGTAATCACTTTGACAACCTGCCCAATCTCAGTGCTTGCAACTCCGAGTTCTTTAATCGTATCGTTGGTTCTATCGGCTTCGCCTACCGCCTGAGATGTCATATGTGACTGTTCTTGCACGTGACGAGCGATTTCACTAATCGATGCACTTAATTCTTCTGCAGCAGAAGAGACTGTTTCCACATTGCGTGTTGCTTCTTCACTGGCTGCGGCAACAACCTGAGATTGTCGTGCCGTTTCATCTGCCATTCCGGCAAGACTCCTGGAACTAACTTCCATTTCTGTCGCAGAGGAGGTAACGACACCCACAATACCTTGAATTTCTGATTCGAAGTCATCTGCCAACTTCACCTGGTCCGAGATCACGGACCAGGAGATCATCGGACCGATATAGTTATTGTCTTTGTCCAGAATCGCTGTCGCCAGCAGATCAAGCGTTTCTTCCCCGACCATGATCTTGGCTCGATGCGGCAAATTAGAGGGATCGGCTAACATACGCCTCTGCATTTCGGGATTTTTGTGGAAGATATCAATACTCTGACCTATCAGCTGATCAACTGGTTTAGGTAACAAGTGCTCGATTTCTTTTAACTGTCTGTATGAAGCCGGGTTCATATAGACAAGTTCAAAATCCTTGTTAGCCAACAGAACATTGATCGGAATATTATCCATCATATTCTGAACACGAATCATTTCTGCTTCGAGTCTCAATTTTTCAGTAATCACTTCCCAGGTGACCATTGGACCGATGTATTTACCCTCTGTATCGGTCACAGCACTAACCAATAAATCCAGTTTTTCCGGACCAACTTCAATCGTTGCTCTTGCTGGAAGATTGGAAGGGTCATGCAGAATCCCTCTCTGATAAGCAGGATTCTTGTGAAATATATCGATATTTTGACCGACCAGATTTTCTACCCTGATCGGCAAGAACTGCTGTAGCGCATCTAGTTGCTTCACTGATGCTGGATTCACATAGGTAATTTCCAAATCTCTATTCGCCAGCATGACATTGACGGGAATATTCTCCATCATGCTCTGAACACGAGCCATGTCTTGCTCAGCTAATTTTTTCGCTGTGATATCTGTTGCATATTTCACGACTTTAAATAGTTCACCATCCCGATTCTTGATGGCATTATAAGAAGCAGAAATCCAGACCTCTTTATTTCCTTTTCCAAAACGTTTGTATTCTGCAACCTGGTTTTGTCCTGCATTCAATTTTTCCCAGAACTGCTTGTACTCATTACTCACCTTGTATTCTGGATCAACAAACATACTGTGGTGCTTGCCTTGGATTTCATCCAATGTATAACCCAATGTCACACAGAAATTATCATTGGCAGTAATAATTGTGCCATCCATATTGAACTCAACCACAGCCTGTGCGTCACTCAATGCTCCCAGCTGCCCAGAGAATTCGCAATTTTCCTCTTCCAATTTTTTCTCTGTAGTCACTTCTTCCAAGCTGAGAACTGTCCCGACTGAGTCTCCGTTCGTAGCGTTTACTGAATTGAGCGTCAGCTTAATGTGCTGATCGCCTGATTGGGTCGTGATCGTTTTTTCTCCGGTCAAGCCTTCCAATGCAGTCTGTAACTCAGGTATCTTTTGAAACCATTGATTGACTGAGCCACCAACAAGCTGTTTAGCGCCAATACCCAATTCTGCACTGAGCGATTCGACAAACTCCTGCCCTTTGCGATTCAAGTAGGTAATGATTCCCCCTGTATTCAAAAACAGAGTGGCCAGGGGACTATATTCCACCATCCCATAAAACTGCTCAATATTCTGCGACTGTTCAGTAGCCGCGCTTTGTTCTGTATTCTGTACTGAATCAATCGACATGTTATTAATCTCCCTTGGATTATTGATCTGATCTTCAGATCTTAAAGGTAGTTTGTTTTGTGGTTTGTTCTCTTTCTCTGATAAATGCGAGACACCCTCTTCGGATTCGACATTTTCAAAGCCAGCTCCCTGAGAGCTTCCTGCAGCAGCCGATTGAAGCTGATTTGCGCGACTTGAGTCTTTGGCACCTTCAATCATAATTGTTGCTACTGCTTCAAGTGCCTGACACCAGCAGACTTCCAGATCCTCGTTCCATTTTTCCCCTGCGAATTCAGCGATGACCCTCACCAGCGTCTCAGCCACCGGAGGATAATCATCTTCCTGAATCCCCATCTCTCCATGTTGTACCCCCAGTTGGTGGAGTACTTTGGTTAAACCAGAGGGGTTCTCGAGTGATTTCAAAACGAGAACCAGAGCCTGAATCAGTTTTCCACGCTGTTCTGAAAAATCGGTCTGAGTAAAATACCGCAGCAGATCTGGATAATCTTCAAAGAGTTTTTCATAAAAGCGTTCAGCTAACTGGTCCGCACGGGGTGCAACCAATTCGAACGATTCTCGAAGTACAGCTACATTTAAATCCACAAATATGGCCCTTAATCTTCGACTGATTTCAATATCAGACGATGCTCATTCAAAGTTCAAGATTGTTTCAACGTCAAGAATGACAAACAAGCCTTCTTCCAATTGAAACACACCTACAGTAACAGACCGCCAATGTTCATCCAGAGTTCTTGGAACGGGTTCCATCGATTGCCCTGAAACATTGATCACATCACCCACTTCATCTACCAGCAGACTGAATGATTCTTCACCGATTCGAGTGACGACATTCATAGAATTCCCCGATTCCAGATCAGGTAACCCCAGGCGTTTTCTCAGGCCGACTGCTGTCACAATTTGTCCGCGAAGATTCAAGAGGCCTTTAATCTCATCGCGAGCAAGTGGAGTGGGAGAAATCACCTGTTCGGTAAGTACTTCCTGCACCAGGTTGACCGGTATCCCAAGCAACTGTCCATCGACTCGAAATGAAACATATTGACTTGAATAGTCCAGTTGCGATTCCATACCACTTGCTGAATCAGTCGATGCTGTGCTCATGCATTTACTCCTTCATCCATTTTCATTCTGGTGAAACAAGCATCCAGACATGATACAAGTTCATGGGAATTAAACTTGACCAGGAACTGATCAAATCCAACATCATTTGCTTTTGACTGATTAGCAGAACTGCCAGAAGAGGTTAATGCGATAGTAAAAATATCCTTAGTTGTCTTCTGTTCTTTGATCCAACGACAAAATTCAAAGCCATCCATCATTGGCAATTCAATGTCTGTAATCACCGCATGAAACTGGGAGTCTCGCTCTAACAGCTCTACCGCATTTACACAGCTGTCGATGGTCACCACAGAAAAGCCTTCCGTTTTGAGAGCCGTTGATACCAGCTGTCGGAAGAACAGCGAGTTATCTACGACTAGTATTCGAAGTGCTTTTTTATCTTCTACATTCTCAAACCAGTTCGGTATAGAGCGTGTGACATAGTATTGAGTATCAATCACATCTATCGCGTTTTTTCCAATGATTGCTGTTCCAAGGACTCCAGGACGATCTGACTGCATCCGTATCTCAAACTGTTCATCAATAATGTCTTTAATTTCATTTACCATCAGCCCCATTGATCGATTGTTATCTGAAAAGACAATCACTGGCTGTGGGTCTATTGGTTCGCTGTTCCCATTCCCAACACCTTCCACAGACAGTAAAGGGAGCAGGTTTTCACGATATTGAACGACTTGTTGACCACCATTATTTTCGATATTCTGCTGAGGAAATTCTTCCAACCGAGCCACAAGTGACAAGGGAACTGCCATTGTCTCATTTTCACCAACTCCAAACAGCAGCATACTAATCGTATCACCATCCTTAGCAGAGGTTGTCTCTTCGGCTACCGTCTGTGCATGAGGAGAGCTACCTCCGCATTTATTAAAGATTCCACCAACGTCCAGAATCATAACGACGCTGCCATCTCCCAAAATTGTTGTCCCCTGATAAAGACCAATGTTTTTCAACAGTCGCCCTACAGGTTTCACAACAATTTCTTCCGTGTCGAAGATTCGGGATACGATAAGTCCAAACTGGTCTTCACCAACCTGGACAACCACGATGTTGGTATCATCCAGGTGATCTTCTTCCGGGGATTCCTCTTCGAGTTCCAGTACTTCGTTCAAATGAACTAATGGCAATAACCGATCTCGTAATCGAAAGACCTCTTTATTATGGATGGTTTCAATTTTCTTGCGATCTTCTGCAGATAACCGAACCAGTTCCACAACTCCTAATTGAGGAATTGCAAATGGTTGCCCGCCACTTTCCAAGACCAGTGCAGAGATAATCGCCAAAGTCAGTGGAATCTTGATTCGTACCAGGGTCCCTTTGCCTATTTTGGAAGAGAGATCAACGGTACCACCAATTTTCTCAATTTGTGTCCGAACAACGTCCATTCCAACTCCACGACCGGAAACAGAACTTACTTTTTCAGCTGTTGAGAATCCGGCATGAAATATCATTGAATAGATATGACTGTCAGTCACGTTTGAAGCTTCTGACTGTTTGATTAATCCTTGTGCAATTGATTTTTCCAGAACCTTATCGCGGCTGATGCCTGCACCATCGTCCTGAATTTCGATAATGACATGCCCACCTTCATGATAAGCATTTAAATGAATAGTACCCGATTCTGACTTTCCATTTTCTTTCCGGACTTCGGGAGATTCGATTCCGTGATCGGCCGAATTTCTTACCATATGAGTCAGGGGATCTTTAATCGCATCCAGAACCGTTCGGTCTAATTCTGTTTCTGCTCCGGTCATAACAAGTTCAATATGTTTATTTGTGATTTGTGATAAATCACGAACTAAACGAGGTAACTTATTCCACGCATTACCAATGGGCTGCATGCGAGTTTTCATGACCCCTTCCTGCAGATCTGTTGTCACACGATTCAAGAGTGTAATCGGAGCCACGTATTTGGATTCTTCATCACCTCGTGCCAACTGCAATAATTGATTTCTGGTTAAGACCAGTTCACCAACCAGATTCATGAGACTGTCAACAACATTCACATTCACACGAATCGATAAATCAGCCACACTTAATTTCGAAGATTTAACAGCAGCATCAACTTCTGCGACTGAAGCAGGAATGGCTGGATCTTGAATTTCAGGATCCTCGCTGGGAGCATCTGATTCTTCCAGTTTATCTGCGGAAGAAGTTTCATTTTGGATTTCAACAGGTTGATCACTTACAGGACTCTCTGGAGCTTCTGATTCACCTGTTGAACTGGAACCTGGTGTGAGAGGGTCAGCAGATTCTGTTTTTTCGGCTGATTTTGTCGCAAAATCAGCTAGTTCATCCAACATTGCTGTCAGTGTCGAATGGTCTGTTTTCGGTTCTTCGCCGGTTGCTTCCAGGCCTTGCAGCAGTTCTTTGATTCGGTCTATCGCCTCGAGAACGAGTGAGATCGCTCCCGGGGAAACATCAAGAATTCTTTCGCGCATCTTACCCAGAACGTTTTCCGCTGAATGCGCTAACGCTCCGAGATTTGTGAGCCCCAGAAAACCACACGTCCCTTTGATTGTATGTATTGTCCGAAAAATACTGGCAATCAGTTCAGAATTTTGTGGATCTTTTTCCAGCTCTACAATTTCTGAATCTAACTGGCCTAAATTTTCCCAGCTTTCTGCTAAAAATTCTTGCAGAATATCGTCCATCAGCCCGTCCTGGTGATTAGGGAACGAAAATTGAAAACGTCGCGGAGAGACCTAAATCATTTTACCGTGGTGTCTTATCAACATGAATTTATGCAGTATCTGTCGATACAACTCCCCTAAACAGACGCATTCTCCCCTCTAGCACTATCGTCATTCCTGCCGAATTCCCTTGAGACCGTGTTATTGTTAGTCCTGCGAGGGAGGGGAATCCTCTCGATTTTTTTCCACAAAAAGAACATGCGAACATATAAAGAATTGAATAAAAAGATTGAAAAGCAGTATTTTGCGTATTCTCCAGAAGACATTATCGCTGGACAAACATAAGCAGAATCAAATTACCCAGGTCAATTTTTATGATTTATTCAGGGTAGTCTACCTTCGGTTGTGTGGCCGTCCTGAGACGATTACAATCCAAGCCGATTTTTAAATGAGAACTGGCAACTGTAACTACGAATTAGCTGGAATTGTTTTCCTTCACAGCTGCCAATTAACGATAGGCATCCATTTTAGATGAATTAAGGAGTGAATCCTGTGACTGCTGTTAAGGTCGGTATCAATGGTTTTGGACGCATTGGACGTATTACATTTAGAGCACTCGCTGCTCGACCTGAAGAATTTGAAGTTGTTGCGATTAATGACTTGGGGGATCCCAAGAAACTGGCTTTACTTTTAAAATATGATAGTGTCCAGGGACGTTTCCCGGGCACAGTCGACGTTGAGGGAAATACTCTCATCGTCAATGGTAAAAAAGTTCAAGTCTGTGCGGAACGTGATCCTCGCCAGCTTCCCTGGAAAGAACTTGGTGTCGAAGTCGCTTTGGAATCGACGGGCTTTTTCACAAATCGAGAAACGGCTGACAAACCAGGTTACGACAGCCACTTGACTGCCGGTGCACGAAAAGTTGTTATTTCAGCTCCCGCAAAGGATTCTCCTGACCTGACTGTCGTATTTGGAGTGAATGACGACCAGCTTACTGCTGAGCACAAGTGTGTTTCGAATGCCAGTTGCACAACGAATTGTCTGGCTCCCATGGCTAAGATCATTCATGAAAACTTTGGGATTGAGCATGGGCTAATGACGACAGTGCATGCATACACGAATGACCAAAGGGTATCTGACCAACTTCACTCTGACCCTCTTCGGGCTCGTGCGGCTGCTGTCAATATTATTCCCACAACGACTGGTGCTGCGAAAGCTGTTGGACTTGTGCTTCCAGAACTGAATGGCAAATTAACGGGACTTAGTCTTCGAGTTCCTGTTCCCGTTGGTAGTATTACTGATTTAGTGGTTACCTTAAACAAAGATGCTTCAGTAGAAGATGTCAATTCCGCGATGAAAGCTGCTGCTGAAGGCCCACTGAAGGGGATTCTTGAGTACAACACTGATCCCATTGTTTCCAGCGATATTGTGGGGAATACTCACAGCTCGATCTTTGATTCTACCTGGACTACACAAATTGGTGGAAATATGATTAAAGTTCTCAGTTGGTATGATAACGAATATGGCTACTCAAATCGGACAGCTGATATGATTGCTCGATTAGCACAACTTTAGTCATTCCAATGACTTGAGTCCCATATGACACAAACGGATCAAAAAGAATCAGCCGAGATGCCTGTCATCTCGGCTGTTTTCCATTCTATTTAACATGACACATTTGGACAGCATTCTCACTTTCGACTAGACGTTGGATGACAAGATCGTCAGAATATCCCGCTAATCATATAATAATAGCCACATCAATTTCGCATCGAATCCATCAGAGATTCAACGGCCTTGAATTGTAAAATATTTAGTACCCTCTATGATCAATTCCGAACTTCAAAATAAATTGAAATCCCAATTACCTGTAATTGCTCCTTCGATGCTGAAGTGTGATTTTGGTAATCTTCACAGGGAAATAGAACTATTGGAAACAGCTGATACCCAGGTATTACACTGGGATGTCATGGATGGGCATTTTGTACCCAACCTTTCTTATGGATCACTATTAATTGAGCGAGTCAGACCATTAACCCAGATGGTTTTTGACGCCCATTTAATGATCAGTGACCCGGAAAAATACATTGATGAATACATCAATGCAGGATGTAATTCAATTACCATTCATATCGAGGCAGTCCCTGATCCGTCTGACTTGTTAAAACACATCAATCAGTCGGGAGTATTACCAGGATTAGCTCTCAACCCACAGACTCCAGTCAAGATGATTGAGCCATTTCTTGAATTATGTGGATCCGTACTTGTCATGAGTGTCGAACCTGGGTTTGGGGGCCAGTCGTTTATCACTTCAACCTTACAAAAAATAAAAAAAATCAACACGATGATCTCCAAGGACACCATTCTTGCCGTCGATGGGGGAATTGGAATCGATACGATTACAGAAACCGCTCTTGCTGGTGCGAATTATTTTGTTGTGGGTAGCGCCATCTTTAATGAAGCCGATTATTCTAGTGCTGTCCGCGAACTGGTCCAAAAAGCCAGGAGCGAAACAGCTTCCTTTACATAAAAGAAGATATTCATAATGCCAATTGTGGTACTAATCCGTCCGGGGTGTACAGATTTCGACAGGGATGAACGGATTCAAGGAACTTTGGATCTGCCTCTCAATTCCGAGGGTGAGGAGCAGGTTAAAAAACTTGTCTCCAAGATTGATCAATGTGGAATCGAAACAATCATTACATCACCTTCTGAACCCGCACTCTCTACTGCACAAAAATTAGGAGAGGAACTTGACGTTCCAGTAAAAGAAAATGAAGGCTTAAAGAACTTAAATCAAGGACTCTGGCAAGGTCTTGAATATGAGGAAGTCAGACGAAAATATCCGAAACTTCTCAAACAGTGGTCTGATTCTCCTGAAACCGTTTGCCCTCCTGAAGGGGAACTCGCCTCAGAAGCTGTAAAACGTGTTCAGAAAACTCTTCAGAAATACTTGAAAAAGAAACAAAGTTTTGCGATTGTCGCTTCAGAACCGCTGGCGGCGATCATTTCCAATGTATTACAAAATGATCAAACAGAAAAAATATCATTTGAGAACTGTGGGCGGTTTTGTCACGATGAAATGTTTGAAATTCTTGAGTCACATCCGAAAAAAAACGAGGTGCCACAAGTAAAATCTGACGATCATCCAGACAAGAAGGACTCTCAGCAAGGTCTGGAGTGTCATAACAAAAAATGGCGGTTCGAGGAGGCAAAGTGAGATGAGTTCAGCTCCCAAATCAAATGTTGATTCATGGCTAAGCCATTCATCTCGTCCAAAACGAGGTGTTCCAGAGGGTTTATGGCTTCGTTGTACTGCATGCAACGCAACCGTCTTCAGAAAGCAGGTCGAGCAGGGACTCGGGCTATGCCCTGAATGTAACCACCACTTTTATATTTCGGCTGACACACGTATTCAGCAGTTGCTTGATCCAGATAGTTTTGAAGAATGGTTTGAAGATTTAACTGCCGGTGATCCGTTAGAATTTGCAGACAAAAACAAAACATATAAAGACCGTTTACTGATCGAGCAGAAGAAAACGGGAATGAAAGATGCCTGTGTTGTCGGGCGAGGATATATGCGTGGTCGCCCGCTTGTCGTTGGAATTACAGACTCATCTTTTATTATGGGCAGTATGGGTTCCGTGGTTGGGGAAAAATTGACGCGTGCAATTGAAAAAGCCACTGAACTCAAACTTCCATTAATCATTATCAGTGGTTCAGGAGGGGGAGCTCGAATGCACGAGGGAATTTTCTCATTGATGCAAATGGGGAAAGTCTCAGCGGCATTAGGACGATACCATGAAAAAGGAGGGTTGTTTATCTCAGTATTAACAAACCCGACAATGGGAGGTGTCGCAGCCAGTTTCGCTTCATTAGGAGACATCGTTGTCGCTGAGCCTAAAGCTCTGGTTGGCTTTGCTGGCCCGCGCGTCGTACAGGCAACTGTGAAAATGACTCTGCCTGAAGGTTTTCAAACTAGTGAATTTCTACTTGAACATGGTTTTGTTGATCGCATCATTCCCAGGCCCAGACTTCGAACCGAATTAGCACGACTCATTGACTATTGTGCTTGAGTCATCCCGGAAATTCACTTTATTTTGAATTTATGCTCTGAGCTAACGCCATTTGCATGATTTTTCGTATTCAGGGCTGAATTCATTTTGGTAGTACCGCTTTGCGAAAGTCTGTGAAGACAATTATACTATCATTGGTGAGTTGCTTGCTTTTCTTCTGAGCCTGGAATTGGAACCTGTTCTGAATCCACTCTTTGCTTTCTGGTGAATGCATGAACTTTTTAAAGCGATTCTTTTCAGACGGGCGTAAAACACCTCGCGTCGATATCAAACAGCGCTTTGAATTGATTGGGCGTGTTGGCCAGGGAAGCATGTCCAAAGTATGGCGGGCAAGGGATTATCATTCCGGGAAAGTCATTGCACTCAAAGTTCTACATAAGCAAAAAACACTGGCACTTGAATCCCGGTTTATCGGCTTAAACAAACCCACAGAAGGCGAAATAGCCGTTCAGCTTGTCCATCCTCATATTGTCAAAACCTTTGAACATGGTTTCACAACTGAAGATGAACAATTCCTGGTCATGGAGTTCATAGAAGGCTACAGCCTCAGCTATCTGGTTGAGATGCAAAATGAAAACATGAGAACGAATTGCCTCAATTACATGATTCAATTAGGCGAAGCAATCCAATATTTTCATGAGGAAAACTGGATCCACCGTGATATCTGCCCACGAAACATAATCGTGGGTAACGACCATCAGTTAAAGTTAATTGACTTTGGTCTCGTTGTGCCAAATACTGCTCCGTTCCACCAACCTGGCAATAGAACAGGTACTGCAGCTTATATGGCACCTGAACTGATTAAACGACAAAAGACAAGCCAGAAGATCGATATTTTCGCGTATGCCGTGACCTGTTACGAAATGCTCTCAAAAAGACTGCCGTGGGAAGCAGCTGAAACCCTGGACGCTGTTTTACAACATATCAACACACCACCTGATAATATTGCTCAACTTTTACCAGGTATTAATTCTCAACTGGCAGATACGATCATGAAAGGTTTAGAACTCTATCCGCAGGATCGCTGGCAAACAATTGGTGAAATGCTGGAACCCCTGAAAGAAGTTTATCAGGAAATCAGTCAATCTGCTCCCACAGTAGCAGAACACAAACCAGGTTCATTAAAGCAACCCGGCACCGCTCCATCACGTCCGAAGGCAAAGTCCCGCAGGAGAAAAACTCCTTCCGACAAGTCAACAAGAAAAACAAAACAATCTCGAAAATCAGTTAATTCAAATAAAAATACGGATTCCCGTATTCTAAATCAAAAAGAAGCATCCCGGAAAAAAGATGTCACTACAACTTCAGCCCCCCAGGAAAAACCACATCCGGATAATTCTTTAAACACAGATCGTTCATCAAAGAAAAAAAAACCAGTCTCCAAAAAAAACCGGAAGAATCCAGATGAGACAACCTGATTTTTCCTTATCTGGTGATAAGACTTGCATGCCAAGACTGAGCCAGATTTTATTTCATAATTCGCTAATAGATCAACTTCATGCCCCTTTCCACCAGCCCAAATCAGTCGAATCATTTATCCTCACTCAATACGGCTCAGCGTGATGCGGTTACAACTCTGTCAGGACCACTTCTTGTTTTAGCAGGTGCAGGTACAGGCAAAACGAGAGTTATTACCTATCGCATGGTCGAACTGATCCGCAATGGTGTTTCGCCTGACAAAATTCTCTCGGTTACGTTTACGAATAAAGCAGCCCGTGAGATGCAAGAGCGAACGGCTTCGATGTTAGGAAAACGACTACCATCTAAACCATTCATCTCTACATTTCATTCCCTCTGCGTTCGTATTTTAAGAGAAGAAATATCACTCCTCGGATATCCAGAGAAGTTTGTAATTTATGACAGGGGAGATCAGGAATCCGCAGCACGTTCTGCTCTGCGAGAAATTCGTGTCAATGACAAAAGCCTGCGACCGGGAGACCTGCTTACTCGTATCAGTAACTGGAAAATGTCTAATATTTCACCAGAGCAGGCAACCAACTTCACTGAGAATGATTTTGATTTTCTCGCTGCGATGGCATATCGAAAATATCAAACCAAATTACGTTCCAGTGGCGCAGTGGACTTTGATGATTTACTGATGTTAACAAATGAACTTTTTTCAAAATCTTCTGAGGCGCTCAATCGTGTCCAGGCTAAATTTTCGTATATTCAAATTGACGAATATCAGGATACGAATCTTTCGCAATTCAATCTGATTAAGTCGCTTGTAGAACCACATCAGAACCTGTGTGTTGTCGGCGATGACGATCAGTCAATTTATGGCTGGCGTGGAGCAGAGGTCAGACACATACTTGGCTTCCAGCAGCAATTCCCCGAAGCAAAAGTAATCCGGCTCGAAAACAATTATCGATGCACGGACAAAATCATTGAGATTGCGAACCGCCTGGTGTCACATAACCGTGATCGACATAAAAAACAGTTAATCGCTCATAAAAAACAGGGACCCCCAGTTCGATTCCTCGAACTTTCAGACGAATTAACAGAAGCAGAAAAAATTGTAGGTGAGATTCGCTATCTACATGAAACTCAAGAAATTCCTCTGCGCGATTTTGCCATTCTCTTTCGAACGAACGAACAACCCCGGGTTTTTGAAACCGAATTCCGTCGAACAAATGTACGTTACCAACTCATCGGCAGCCAGTCATTTTTTGATCGCCGCGAAATTCGTGATTTACTCGCATACTTGAAAGCATTCGTTTTTCCACAAGACGAGCTATCCATGCTGCGAATTATCAATACTCCGACGCGAGGAATAGGAAGTGGAACGGTTGAGAAACTCGTCAACCAGTCAGTGAAAAACGGAAATCGTTTTTGGGACACTGTGACCTCAGCACAAAATTCGAATGAATTAAGTCCTCGAGCCAGCACTGCTTTGAATGGATTTCACGATCTGCTGAAACGATATCGCACTCGACTCAATCACTCTCCCCGCGAACTGGCACTAATCATGCAGGAGTTAATCAAAGAGATTAATTACGAATCCGATATAAAAAAACAATACAAAACATCAGAACAGCAACAATCCAGGATGGTCGTGTTAGAACAGTTCATCGATTCGATCAAAGAATACTGTCAACGAAACAGCAACCCTTCACCAACCGGTTTTCTGGAAGAAACCGCATTAGGTGATCGAAACGATTTGAATGAAAAAGAAGATCAACTTGCACAAGACGCTGTCAAACTGATGACTTTACATAGTGCCAAGGGACTGGAATTTCCACGCGTTTATCTGGTTGGTATGGAAGAAGGATTATTACCACATAAACGCTCGGTAGAGGGAAGCGATTCCGAAATTGCTGAAGAACGCCGCGTCGCATATGTGGGTATCACACGTGCACAAGACTATTTAACTTTAAGCCGCGCGGCAGCGCGAACAAAATGGGGAAAAAAACAACCAACACTTCCATCCCGGTTTCTTTTTGAAATGCGGAGCACCGATGAAGACGAATGATTTTCCTGACCAGTTCCCTCAATTTAATGCTCTTCATCAGACCGTTTATACTTCATTATCTGTTGATTGTAATAACCAATTGTCTCTTTTCGGTTCAACATACCAAGTAGAATACCAGGATCGTCCCGATCCACGACTGGCAGCGCTTCAACGTTGATCGCAGTAAAACGCTGTAGCGCCGTATTCAAATCATCACTGGGATATATCTTTACGAAATCAGACTTCATAATATCCCGTGCCACCGCCAGCTTCCAAATGCTTTCATCATACATATATGCCCGTACGTCATCTTCTGAAAATATCCCAACGATTTTTCCGGCATTGTCAACCACAGGAAAATAATGTTGTTGAGTTCCAGCCAGAGAGTGGACAATATCATCTAATGATTTCGATTCAGGAATCAATTGAATTTTTCGTCCCGGATCAAATACGTCCGAAACCAAAGAGCCCTCCAGGACATCGATTAAAAAGTCTCCACGATGTGCCGGTGAATCCAGACGACTGGGAAACTGCTTTTGATACAGATGCACTTTTTGACAGAGAACAAAACAAAGCGTTGATACCAACATGGTCGGCAATAACAACGAATAATTTCCCGTTATCTCAGAAACCATAATAATGGTCGAAATTGGTGCGTGAGCTGCGCCCGCAAAAAAGCCAGCCATTCCAACTAATCCAAAGGCTTCAGGCTGAGTAATCAAATCAGGCCATAGTTGTTGGAAAAAAAGTCCGGTTGCTGCCCCAATGCAACCACCGATCACCATCGATGGTCCAAACACTCCCCCGGAACCTCCTGAACCAATTGTTAAAGATGTCGTAAATATTTTGACAAAAGCAATCGAAAGCAGGAGTGGTATTCCCAAATCCTTTGAAGAGGTCAACGCTTTTTGCAGAATACCATACCCCGTTGACAATACTGATAATGCATTCGTATCCTTGTTAAAAATATAAAAAAGCCCAATCCCGACTAACCCAGTCAAACAGGCCCCGATTGCCGGCCGGAACATTGGTTTTATCGGCAATTTTTTAAAAAACCCAGTCGTACTATAAAATGACTTGACGTAAAACGCGGCAGAGAGACTGAGGATGATTGACAAAATTGCGTAGGGTATCAATTCTCCGTGTGAATCAACATCATGGTGATGTAACTCACCACCAAATAAAGGCATAAACCGAAGATCTTGTGGTAGCGAAAGGCAATATACAGAGTAAGCGATAATCGAAGACATGGCAGCGGGCACGATGACATCGGATTCGAAGTCAGCATCGCTATACAAAATTTCGGCTGCAAATAACGCACCTGCCAGAGGCGCACGGAATATGGCTCCGATACCGGCGCCCATTCCAGCAGCAAGCATGATTCTGCGATCACGCGCGGAGAGATTCAAAGCCGATGCTACCCAGGAACCAAAACCGGCCCCAATTTGCGCAATCGGACCTTCACGTCCGGCGGACCCTCCCGTTCCCAGGGTTATCGCAGAAGCAATCGTTTTCACAAATGGAACCCGAGGCTGAATAATTCCGCGATTCATATGAAATGCATCGATAGCAGCATCTGTTCCGTGGCCTTCTGCTTCCGGGGCAATATTGTAAACAATGATCCCCGAAGCCAATCCACCAAGAGTAATCACCAGCACCATTAGCCAGGGTGAAAAGTTTGTCTCGTTTCCTGTTGTCTCGTTTCCTGTTGTCTCATATATCGAATGCTCACCATCCGTTTGCGGATGAGCAAAACCAACAATAGAACCAAGCGAATGGTGTTGCACGACCTGAGTCAGCGCGTCAAAAACAATAGCCCCTAATCCAGCAACGATCCCAATTAAGCAGGAAAGCAGAAACCATTTACCACTGGTTTTTAGATCAAATGACCTTATAAATTCACCAATATTTTTTAAATTTATCATTGTTAATTTACAAAAATGACGGACTTGGAATTATATAAATCGCTGGCTCATCCGGAGAACAGACAGGTACCTGCAGTTGATACTGTCTTAATAAACAATAACAGATATTTCTCGTTCCTGTAGACTCTTGCAATTTCTCGTTTGAAGACTTGGATCTCTTTCAGGAGTTTGTCATACTCTACTGGGTTTTATCTTATTTGCATCTCCTTAGCGAAGTATTTTAATAGAGTCAGAGTGGAAAATTCTCAGTTTTATTTGGGTATAGAGACATCGGGACGTTGTGGATCTGTCGCAATCTTCAATTCCGAACAGCAAATTGTGCAGTTAAACTTGCAACAACAGGGAAGAAAACATGCCCAAACACTGGTAGCTGAAGTAAAAAAACTGCTGAATCAATTGAAAATCACCCCCAATCAAATCACAGGCATCGGTGTAAGCCGTGGCCCGGGTAGCTTTACCGGACTTAGAATTGGTATCACTTTTGCAAAAACATTTGGCTACATCACTGGCTGCCCGGTCTTGGGAATCGACACGTTTGAAGCGGTCGCCCTCAACTGTCCACCTGAAATCAATCATACATATGTCATTTCCAATGCTCAACGCGGTGATCTTTTTGTAGGGAAATACTGTAAAGTTTCGGATAATCAATGGAAAAAAACCGCTGAGATTACCGTTCAAGAAATTACAGAATTTTGTGATTCACTACAGCCCGGCGATACGATAAATGGTTCTGGAATTGAGTTGCTGGATTTTTCATCTCGAGTGGATTTCCGGGTCCTGGATCAGACTCACCAGAATCCGGTTGCTGCCAAAATCGCACTGATTACAGCACGAATTCTGCAAAAAAAACAACCTGAACAGTTTGACTCTATTGATGAAACCTGGAATTTAACCCCATTTTACCTGAGAAAAAGCGCTGCTGAAGAAAAATGGGATGCCAGTAAACAGCTGAAATCAGAGTGAAAAACCAATTTCCTTACCCAATGCGGTTTTGCTCAAATTCAAATCAGATTGAAAACGAGATTTCTTTTTTTCTTGAAACAATTTCAAGAAGACCCTCTCACCCGGAAACAGGCTTAGTTATAATATGGAGTAAGGAATTGTTCGATTTCTGTCTCCTGAGTTGATAAACTACTACGACAAGTTTGAAAGAGTCCTATTATTCCTCGTCGTTCGTTAGATTTTCACTTTTCCCATTCTTCAGACTGGAGTTGGATTATGGCTCTTTATGAGATTGAAACAAACGCACATATCATGGTGGGTTGGGCAAATACTCAAGAGGAGGCCGAAAACGCGGCTCAGGAGAATTATCCTGAAGATGAAATCCTGCGTGTCACTCGACGTCCGCGTGATATGTGGGTCATTTCAAAGCGTTTACTTGGCATTGAAGGACATACTGAGCCTTGTGACATGGCTCGAGAGTGCCTCTTTCGCGCATCGGGCGACAAAGTTCACGCCATTCGGCTCTACATGCGTGATACAGGATCTGACCTGCATGAGGCCCAACTCGCAATTGAAACGAATATGTCAGTTGGCTGGTAGCGGAATTCAAATCACGGGTTAATCTCGACCATCGTAAGAGAAACGGAATAATTTCAGTCTGATGATCATCGCAGGAACTCTCGTTTCCTCTTCTGGTATGTCAAGTGGCCAGATTCGAGTTGAAGAAAATCGTATAGCAGAAGTGGGTGCCAATCTGGGTAAAGCAGATTTCTGTTTTGCCGATCACTGTCTGATCTTCGCTGGTATGGGTGACATCCATATCCATGCCCGGGATGATGTGGGAGAGTCCCAGATCTACAAAGAAGATTTCTGCACCGCTGGAGCAGCAGCGATTAATGGTGGTGTCGTTCACGTCGCAGATATGCCAAACAATCCCATTCCACCTGTCACAGATCAAAGCTATCAGGATAAAATTCAACATCTGTCTGATCGAAATCCGCCCATCCACTTTACCTTGTATGCTGGAATTGGTCCGGGCACGAAACCCCTTTCGTTTGCTGTCCCCTATAAAGCATACATGGGACCGAGCGTAGGTGACTTGTATTTCAAGACTCTGAAACAACTGGACGAAACTCTTTCCAGCTATCGTGGCTGCAATGTGAGTTTTCACTGTGAAGATCCAATACTACTTGATCAATTTGCCAATGCGCCAACACATGAAGAAAGTCGCCCTGCAGCGTGTGAGATATCAGCCACAAAATTTGCTTTGCAAATGATCGAAAAATATGACCTCAAAGGTAAACTTTGTCATTACTCAGTCGGAGAAGGCTTACCTCTCATTCAGTCAGCGAGAAGTCGCGGTGTCAACGTAACCTGTGAAGTAACACCACATCATTTGTATTTTGATCAATCTGATTTGACTGATCAAAACCGGGGAATGATGCAAATGAACCCGCCTTTACGGACCATAACTGACCGCAAAGCGATGTTGGCAGCGTTACATGATGGGACACTGGACTATCTTGCCACAGATCATGCGCCGCATACACTGAAAGAGAACGAGCAGGGAATTTCCGGTCAACCACATCTGGATACCTATGGCGCTTTTGTGACCTGGTTGATATTGGATCAGAAATTTTCTCCCCAGCAAGCCGCTCGATTTTGCTCTGAAAATCCGGGAGCGTTTGTCAATCCTTATGTATCACCAAAAAAGTTTGGGAAAATTGAAGCCGGATATACTGCAAGTCTGACGGTCCTCAATATGAACACCCCCGTAACGATCAAGCGTGAGGATATGAAAACAAAATGTGGATGGTCTCCCTTTGAAGGAGTCACGTTCCCGGGTTCTGTTGAAGCCGTATTTATCGAAGGTCATCGGGTTCGCTAAAATCATATCGATAAAAAAAGGGCACCTGATTTTTCAATCAGATACCCTTTGAATCATAAAACCACTTCGAAAATATTTCGCGACTGTCATAACAGCATATTTCAGTTGTTACTGACACTTTCCTGCTTTTCGCTATGCTGTGTGGCACGTGCTGTTGCACTCCCCGGACGATTCATCAACCAGACTAAAACCGGGCTGGCAATAAATATGGAGCTATAAGTACCAACAATCACACCCAGAACCAGACAATATGCAAAGCCGTGAATTCCTTCTCCACCAATGGCGTACAAGATCAGAACGACGATCAAAGTCGTAATGGATGTCAGCAAGGTTCGCGACATTGTTTGATTTAAACTGGTATTCACCATTGTTGTGGTCAGAGCAGGGTTCTTACCCCGTACTTCGCGAATACGGTCGAATACCACAATTGTGTCATTCAGCGAATAACCCACGATGGTTAAAAACGCAGCAATCATCGGCAGGTTAATTTTAAAATCATTCAATCCTAATACTAAGCCTAAGCCCGAATTACTCATATAGGCCCCTAAAGCGACTAACCCCAAGACCACAAGAACGTCATGGATTAACGCAACGACAGCTGCAAGACCAAATGTAATTCGTTGGAATCGAAACCAGATGTAGGCCACAATCGCGATTAAACTGATCAACATGGCCATAATGGCTGACTCCTGCATTTCGCTCGCAACAGAACTGTCAAAGCTGTTGACTTCGTCCAGAATCGCAGAGGTCTCCATGAATGCCTGCATGTCAACCAAAGCAGTCTTTAAGTCAGCAATTTCAAGGTCAGGACCGGTTTGTGCGGTCATTTTCTTGAAACGATTCGATTGAGAGGTGTCTGCGTTATCCGCAGAAATACCAGTCAGCTTTAATTCCGGTATCCGTTCATATTTATAGGAATCATCAGCAGTCTTAATATCAGCAATGGCTTCTTTCAGATAAGTATCAACAGTTGACGTTTTCAGGTCACCACTAAAAGTCAGTTCAACTTCCGCACCTGCTGGAGTCGTTTCACTACCCTCCAGTTTCTTGATTTCTCCAAAATCCATTGTGACTTTCCGCAACTTATGAGCGGAGTCCTTAAATGCTAAATCCAGCTTTTCCCTGATTGAATCCGTCGCTTTTTCGCCTCCTTCTTCACTGGCGTCGGCATTATTCAGCGTTGTTCGCAATCGAAAATAACGTCCTTCAGAACCGGGATCGTTTGAAAGTTGCAATTGTTCCAGTGTTAAACTGCTGCCAAAAACTTTTTGCAGCAAACCACGAACCTCATCAATCTCCTGTTTGTCTTCAAACTCGAATGTGACCATGGTCCCACCGGTAAAGTCGATGTCGAAGTTTTTTTCACCACGCATGAACACGACTGCCAATCCGACCAGAATCAGAACAATTGAGAAGATACTGGTCATCGTTTTCTTGCCGATGAAATCAATGTTTGTACTTCCAACAATTACTCATCATCTTAAGATCAGTGATCCAGCGTTTCCGCTCGAACACATCAAAAAAGAGGCGGCCAACATATAATGCTGTAAACATACTCATCACAATTCCGATAAATAATGTAACCGCAAATCCTCGAACCTGATCAGTACCAATAATATATAAGACCACTGCAACAATCAGCGTCGTCAAGTTCGCATCCACAATCGTCGTAAACGCACGTGCGAACCCGTTATTAATTGCCATCCGCAAACTGGATCCACGCGCTTTCTCTTCCCGGATTCGTTCAAAAATCAGAACATTGGCATCCACGGCCATACCGATTGTTAAAACCAGTCCAGCCAGCCCTGGTAGAGTAAAAGTGGCATCGATGAAGGACATTGCCCCCATCACGAGCAACAGGTTCAAAGTCAAGCAGATATTTGCTACCAGACCAGAAAAGCGATAGTAAATCAGCATGAAGACGATCACGGCGATGGCAGCGATCACAATCGCCTGTTTTCCCTTCTCCTGAACATCACTACCCAGAAGAGGACTGATTGAAAACTCAGAAACGGGTTCCGGTTTTAAAGGAACTTCTAATGCTCCCGCATTCAAAACATTAAGCAGATCTGAAATTTCTTTCTGTGTAAAGCTACCTGTAATTTGTCCTTCAGAACCGATCGTACTCAGAATACTTGGTGCCGATTGAACTTTTCCATCCAGTAATACTGCAAGATGGCGTTTAAAATCGTCCTTACTGGGTCTATTTTTTGATGTCAGTTGGCTAAAAAGTGTTCCTCCACGAGCATTAAAGGTAAAAGCGACAGCAGGAGACCCATTCTGGTCAGCCGATTGCCGCGCACGTACCAGGTATTTCCCTGTAATGCGCCGGTCTTCATTCGGTTCAATGATGACCAAAAGCTCTTCGCCTTCAGTTCCATCTTCCCGTGTGAAAGGACGGGCAACCATCTCGTCTACCCCAGCATATTTATCGTCGCCATTCACCTCGCGCCAGCTGGCTATCACACGACCTTCGGAATCTCTGATATCCTTACTCGTACCTGCTAACGCACGTTCAACAACAGAAGCATGAGCACGATCGCGTCGATTTGCGACAATATCAAATTCGAGACTTCCCAGCCGAGTAATGAGCGATTTGATGCGCTGAACATCTTCAGTGTCTGCTCCCGGTACAATCACTTCGATCCGATTTTGACCGACCTTACGAACGGTGACTTCTTCCGTACCGGAAGGATTAATTCGTCGTCCGATGGCTCCTACCATCTGATCCATGACGTCGTTCGACAGCTCTTTTTCACTCTTGACTTCATCAACTTCGAATACCATGTTGGATCCGCCAGCCAGATCGATACCAAGGCGAATCGCATTTCGCCAGTCATGGCCGTTTGCAATTTGCCAGATAAAAGGTGTCGCAGCAATGATGGCAGTAAATAATACCAGACCGATTTTTCGTGAAAATTCTTTTAACTTGAGAGCACTCGCAATGAAGGCTCCAATAATGAATGGTAATACAAACACAGCAAACACAATGACCAGGATAAACCAGCCTGATACTTGTGATGTCGTTTTTTCTGTCGCTTCAGCAGCAATTAATCCTGCTGAGTGGAAATCAATCCCTGTCATTCAATTAGTCCCGAAACTATTCTATTTAATGTATGGTCCGATTCATTCGGCAATGAATTTTGAAACTGACACCACAGTGCCAGACACTGATTCTCAAAGAGTTTTCATAGCGGCTATTTTGTAGATTCCTCTTTCATCTCTTCTTCGTAGAGCCCTTGAATTGCACTACGGCGAACTTTAAGACGAGAGTTATCATCAATTTTGAGTGTGATCTCCTGTTCCTTCTCTGAAATACTGGCAATCGTGCCAATAATTCCGCCAATCGTCACAACCCGGTCGTTTTTCTTCAGCTCACTGAGCGACTTCTCGCGTTGTTTTCGTTGTTTTTGTTGTGGACGAATCATAATGAAGTAAAAGAAAAACACGATTGCAATAATCGGCAGGAACTGGAGAATCTGAGGCGCCTCCGGTGCATTTTTTGCAGGCGCTTCTGCTGCAAAAAGATATAATGTCGTCAATAAAATGTTCATTCAATTCTCTTCCAAGGACAGCAGACATTTCTCCTAAAGTACTATTTAACAAGCACTTAAAGAAACACTAAAGTGAGGCCCGCGTAGTCAAATCATGAGTTTGATTCAGGAATGAGCATTCCATCTATGGATTCAAATTGGCCCAAACCTAAATAATTTCAGGAGTTATCTAAGAATAAAGTAAGCTGTATCTTAGAAAGATGCGTTCCAGCGGGCAAGGTGAACCGCCCTAAACTCCTCAACTTGATCACTGAGTATTGCCTGACGCAAATCTCGCAATAATTTTTGATAAAAGGCAATATTGTGAAGTGAGACTAAAATCGGGCCTAACATCTCGCGAGACATAAACAAATGTCGCAAATAAGCCCGACTATAGTTCCTGGACCCGGGTGAATCACATTCGGGATCCAGAGGATGGGGATCTCGGGCATGCTTCTGGTTCCGCAGATTGACCCGCCCCTGACTGGTAAACGCCATACCATTCCGACCATTTCGAGTTGGCATGACACAGTCAAATAGATCAACCCCTCTGATAATAGCCTCAATCAGATCAGAGGGACGACCAACCCCCATTAAGTAACGGGGCTTTTCAACTGGAAGCATGGGAGTCGTAAAATCCAGAGTCGAATACATATCCTCCGGCTTTTCCCCTACGCTCAATCCTCCAATCGCATAGCCGGGAAATTCCAGGGGTAAAAGTCCTGCTGCCGAACGCTCCCGCATACCTTGATTCGTTCCTCCCTGAACGATACCAAACAGTGCCTGATCATCACGCATTTGAGCATCTCGACAAAGGGCAGCCCATCTGGTGGTACGGTCGACCGCATCCTGCATTTTTTCAGGTGGAACGTCATGAGGCGGGCATTCATCCAGACACATAATGCAGTCTGCACCCAGCTGTTCCTGTATTTTTATCGCCTTCGCTGGAGACAATTCAAATATGCTGCCATCTATATGAGAACGAAAGACGACTTGCTCATCGTCCATTTTCGTGAGCTGTGCCAGGCTGAATACCTGAAAACCACCGCTATCTGTCAGAATGGGGCCGTCCCAGTTCATAAATCCATGCAACCCTCCCATTTCCTGCACGATCTCGGCTCCGGGACGCAGCGCCAAGTGATATGTATTTGCCAAAACCTGTTGGGTTCCGACCTGTTTTAACTGCTCAGGTAACAGACCTTTTACAGATGCCAAAGTTCCTACAGGCATAAATGCAGGCGTATCCACAACTCCATGCGGGGTGTGCCAGCGTCCGACGCGCGCTGACGTCTTTGAGTCAGTATGGATTAGCTCAAATTGAAAATGCGACACGTTAGCTTTCTCTACAGAAGGACATTCCATTATAAGGTAAAAATCTGATACGAAGTGAGCTGGCAGCAGGGTTTCAGATATTTTTCAAGGCATCATTAATAATTCCCAGATACCAGAACGCGATCCTGAATATAACAAAAATAATAAATGCAGCAACGAGTGCCCAGATGAGCCAACCTAAGACCACTGCTAAAGTTGCCAGACTCCGTTGTGCATCTTCCTGAAATCGCGGACTCAACCGCTCCAGAGTTTCGGGAACCGTTCCCGATGTCTCACCGACATCAACCATATGTATATATTCGTCTGTAAATAATTCTGTATCCGCTAACGAGGTTGTGAGGTGTTCGCCATCATTGACAGCAGCATTGACCTGTGGGATTTTCGCAATAAAAGCACCATTACCTGTCGCTTTCAGACTCGCATCGAGTGAATCAAGAATATTCATGCCTGCCTGCTGCGTGAGCGCAAATGCCCAGGAAAACCGGGCAATGGCAAATGACCGCATACACCCTCCCAAAACAGGGATTTTAAGAAACAGGCTGTGAAAATACCGTTTCCCGCCAAACAGTCGATCCAGGATTTGATATGTCACAAACAAGACAACAATCGAACCAAATGTGCATGTCAACCAGATCAGGGCACCAATCGGACCTGAAAGCCCCAGCCCCAGAATATCAATTATCTGTCCATCTTGTGGTTTGGGTATGAGTCCCAGGATGAAAATCATCAAAGCGATCACTAAAATAGCAACCACAAATTGAAATACAGGCCAGGCGATGAGTCTTAAAAAGTTTTTTCGCATGTGTAACAAATTATCATAATGCTCTGCGAGTGCTTTCAGAACTTCAGGCAAACCACCACCTTGCTCAGCAACACTAATCATATTCACCATTAATTCTGGATAATAAGCCCCCTGCTTGCGCAAGGCTGATGTCACATCATTCCCAGATTTGAGCTCGACTACGATATCCTGAATCGATTGTTTCAGGGCAGCATTGCCCGTTTTATTTGCTGCTAATGCAAATGATTTCGTGATAGAGACACCAGATTCCAGCATTGTACTTAATGATCGACACAACAAGGCCAACGATTTCAGGGAAGCACGTGACTGAAACATGAAGCTGACTTTCAGAGAACAGTTGAGAAAAAAGCAGAGATTCTGACATATCCTGGTATCATCTCATTATTGCGATTTCGATCAGCACCGAGAGTGCCAATCCATTCCACATTGCGAAAAAAAAGGAAATTTGTCAGAGTAAGCATCAGGTTCACTGGTTTTTCTTTATATTAATTTCTCTTGAAAGCATGATTGATGGATTTTTTGCAGTTGACCGGAAAATGTATTCTTATTTTTGGAGTCGCCAACCGGAAAAGTGTTGCTTATCAGGCTGGTAAAGTTCTGGAAGAAGCCGGTGCCGAGGTGATCTACGTTGTTCGGTCAAAGGCACGTAAAGAGTCCTTATCGAAACTCTTGAATCAGTCACCAATCTACGTCTGTGATGTCGAGCATCAGCAGGAAATTGATCAATTACAGTCAGAAATCAGTCAAAAATACGATCAAATTCACGGCCTGGTTCACTCGATCGCGTTTGCCGATTACTCAGAAGGCTGGCTGCCTTTCCATCAGACACCGCGTGGTGCTTTTTTGCAGGCTGTGGATATTTCCTGTTTTTCACTGATCGCACTCGCAAATTCATTCGGCAAGCTGATTGATCCGGAGCAGGGCAGTGTTGTCACAATTTCCATTTCGACAACTCGCATGGCTGCAGAAAATTATGGCTACATGGCTCCTGTAAAGGCAGCCTTGGATTCTTCGGTTTGCTTTCTTTCGAAATCGTTTTCCAATTTTTCGAAAGTCCGCTTCAACGCAGTCTGCCCCGGATTACTGAAAACATCAGCATCTGCAGGTATACCCGGATATGTCGATAGTTATTTGTTCGCAGAAAAAGCAACCTTAAGAAAAAAAGCGGTCCAGACTAATGAGGTTGCCGATACTGTCGCTTTTTTAATGAGCCCTCGCTCTTCCGGAATTAACTCGCAGGGCATTGTGATTGACGCTGGCATGGGAACCAACTATTTCGACAAAGAAATTGTGACTGAACAATCTCCATGAAGCATTATCGAAATCATGTAATTGTCATTTTTTGAGTGAGTCTATCAGAATTTTTGAGCTATTCGTTGTTTCAAAAACCCAGTTATGATTCTCGAAGCAGAAACCAGAAAACAAGACCGAAAAATCCGCAAATAGCCAGGCCAATATGCAATGTGGCTACACTCAATATGCCGGCCAGTGCATTACCTTCCACAAACGGCCAGAACGGATTCATATCGTTATGCATCAGGCTATCGAGAAGAATGTGTGACACACCGCCAATCAGTCCGGCAAAGAGAGATTGCCTGAGTTGCATCCCTGTTGATGTTTGTGCCAACGCTTTAACCCAGCGCGAATCAGCAGGTAAAACACGACAAGATATCTGAACGACGCCAAACATCAGCAGGCCTGCGATCATGCCCATTGTGATGCCACCAACATATGTGTGCAGGTATCGATGTATTGGTGCATCATTTCGACTGAGATAATACAGAACTTCAATATCGATAAGTACATTGGCAACAATGAACGAAGTGAGCCAGAAATGTCGTGGGTCATACGCTTTAGCAAGCATTCCAGGACCGAAGTGAAATGGTGTTAGTGGAATTGGTTTTCCTCCTTGATCAATACGCTGATTCGAACAGTACGGTTTCAGGATTCAACATGATTCCAGTCCACACGGGAATGGTGATGTCCGACATTTTCCTTCATTCTGGAAGAACTCAAGACCCGTCAATATAGCAAATTGCACTCTCCCCTCTGCTGAATCGAAGTCTGGTATCTTCATTTTTTTTATTTTCCATCAGAAATTCTGTTGATCGATGGCATAAAAAAAGCCGGCTGAAATTACTTCAGTCGGCTTTTTTCGTTCACATCACAGGCCTCTCAGGTAGCCAATGCAATGTTTCAGTTATCTGCTTCCAGGTATAAGCTTTTTTTGCTTTATTGCCTGCTTTTTCTTTCGATCGTTTGCCTGCTCCTTTTTTAGACCGATTTTTCTTCATTTCAGCCTTCGCTGCCTGACGTTCTGTTTCATCCAGTTTTCCATCACCATTTTTGTCAAATTTTTTGATCAGCTCTTCCCGGTTGAATCCAGGACGTCTTTGCTTATTTCCCATCGATTTACGGGCGGCTGCACGTTCTGTTTCACTTAATTTGCCATCACCATCCTTGTCAAATTTTTTGAGCCGTTCCTCCGGACTCAATCGGGAGCCTTTTTGCCCCATTTTTTCTCTTGCAGCACGAGCTGCCTGACGCTCTTTTTCGTCCAGCTTTCCATCGCCATTTTTATCGAATTTTTTGATCATTTCTTCTCGCCTGGAACCGGGTCCACCTTTTCCTTTTCCCCCCAGTCGTTTACTGCGTGCTTCTTTTGCAGCCGCCCGCTCTGTTTCATTGAGCTTACCGTCACCGTCTTTATCAAACTTCTTAATGAATTGTTCCCGATTTGGACGTTCCCCCTTTTTCTTTTCTTCTGCCTGAGTCACTGAAGTTCCCACCAGAATAGCGGCTCCCAAAACGAATGTTGGTCCAACCATTTGTCTTACTCGCATCAATATCGCTCCTCAACCTGATAAATACCGGAAAACATTTTCCATTATTGATTAACTTCACTCCTACATCAAACCCGAATTCAAACCAGGGGTTTCGCAGATTCTCAATAAAAAATAAAATTTTCACGATTTTCGAGGTCATTTTCTGTTGTCACTCAACTCGTTCGGTTTGACAATACCGCGATTATTCAAAGATTTATCGCTTTGAATCAGGCAGGTCGGATGTAAAGCTGATATTGCCACAATTCGACCTCTCCCACTATGATACCCTCGCGGCCGATTCTACTTATACAAACAAACCCTAACTCAATAGTTTTGATCAAATACGATGCGCTCTCAACATTCAAAATCTCTTCTGAACCAGATCGAAGCCAAACGTATTTGTCTCATCAAACCAAGTGCGCTGGGCGATGTCGTCCAGACACTTCCAGTCTTGTCAGTGCTCCGCGAACGATTTCCTGATGCACAAATATCGTGGATCATTCGCGACAGCTTTGCCAATCTGCTTGAAGATCATCCCAACATCGATCATATTATTCCGTTCAGTCGCCGTGGTTCAGCCCGCTATTGGTGGAATTTTCTAAAGGACCTGAAACAGCGTCAGTTTGATCTTGTATTTGATCTTCAAGGATTATTAAGAACCGGTATTATGACAGCGGCAACACGGGCTGCCTGGCGGATAGGAATCGAAGCTGCTCGTGAAGGTTCTCATTTCGCCTACAACCTGACCATTCCCGACACTGGGAAACTGGTTCCGGCTCATTTGAAATACTGGCATGTTGCAGATGCTCTGGGTTACGGTGAAACTCAAAAACAAACTACAATTCAACTCAGTAATGAAGATACAATCTGGGCCAAAAGCAAACTCGGAGGGCATGAGCAGGCAACTCCCATTCTTGCGATCCATGCTGGTGCTCAATGGATCACAAAGCGCTGGCCTCCGGAAAGCTTTGCAGCGGTCAGTGCAAAAGCAATTCGCCAGTTTCGCTGTGATGTCGTTCTTGTTGGAACAGCGGATGAACGACCATTAACGAATCATATCCAGCAGTTATTGCACAAATTTGTACCAACAGGTCGTGTGATTAATCTGGCGGGTGAAACAACACTCAAACAGTTAGCAGCTGTTCTGATTGAATCCGATTTTCTGCTCACAAATGACTCTGGTCCGATGCACCTTGCAGCGGGGCTGGGAACTCCTGTTACTGGAATTTTTACTTGCACAAATTCCATTCGTTCAGGACCTCCTGGTAACCAACATGAACTCGTATCAACGAATGTCGAATGCGCAGGCAGTTATAACAAACGTTGCCCCAAGCGCGGTCCGCACAACTTGTGCTGTATGGAGGAGCTTGAAGTCGGGCGGGTCTGGCAGGCGTTATCCCGATTGATCTCTCGACATACTTCTCAAGAAAGTTCACGAGCTGCATAAACTATCTGTTCTGGCACTCGTTATGGCCTGCGCAGCTCATAGTAGCGGCTTAAGACTCTCACACGAAATATCTGATAGGCGGTGATCATTCCCAAAATCGCCAGGACCATGATGTAAATTACAGGATATTGCCACAACTCTGCTAACTCTGGCCTGAGAAACACCAGAATAACACACGCCAGTATGGAAAGAATCGTTGTGAAGAAAACGAGTCTGACATAAAAAAACAGACCCGCTGAAACAATCAGCATGGGATATCCTATCATCAGGATTCCAACAGGCGAATCCACCAAGACTAACAGGCCAGTTAACAATGAAACATCGGCGGCGGCCCAGCAAAAACGGACTTTCCCTTTGTCCTTCAAATGATCCAGGCCCCATTGAAAAAATAAGGCCAATACGCCCCACAAACAGAATATTGTCATCATCTTGATATGATAATTGAGATCACTACCCTGGGTCGCATAAACCGTTTGAATGAAACCTGCGGAAAGTGTAATGACTGACAAGCGGGAAACAAGTGCGGGCTGCCTGCGAAACCAGCGCTGAAATTTTTGTCGGATACCCGCTGGTTGAGCCTGGACTGGTTCTCCCGCAATAAAATGCTCCAGATCATCGGCCAGTTCTTTTGCAGACTGATAGCGCAAATCCGGATCTTTCTCCATACACTTAAGACAGATTAACTCCAAACTGGAAGGAATGGCAGAATTGAGTGTGTGCGGAAGAGGGGGCTCACCTTCGATCACAAATACCAGTGATTCTAACGGACTCTTTTGTTTGAAAGGAGAAACTCCGGTCAAAAGTTCATAGAGAATGATCCCCAGGCAAAATATATCGCTACGTGCACTTATATCTGCAAGTTGCCCGGCAGCCTGTTCTGGTGACATATAGCCGGGCGTCCCCACGATCATGCCACTTTGAGTCTGCGCTTCACTGTTGGAATTTTCCTGAAGTGAATCATACAGCTTTGCAAGCCCGAAATCAGTTACATGAGCCATTCCGCTTTCATCGATTAAAATATTGGACGGCTTTAAATCTCGATGAATGATTTCTCTGGAATGTAGATAATGAACGGCGTGAGAGACCTGCAGACCAAGCGACGCGATCTGATAAAATTGCTTATGCGATTCGTCTGACAACTGCTGTCTATTAAGATTTGCTAATGAGCCACCAGAAATATAATCCATCGTGAAATAATGCTGCCCCTGACACTGTCCCACTTCATGAATGGATACAATATTGGAATGTTGTAATCTGCCTGCGGCCTGTGCTTCCAGATAAAATCGACGTACTTCGTCTTCAGAAGCAAATTGATTACTCAAGATTGTCTTTAAAGCAACGATTCGGTCTAAATCTTTCTGGCGCGCTTTATAGACAACCCCCATTCCGCCGCGGCCCAACTCCTCCAGTAACTCATATTTACCGAACTCTGTATCTCTCAGTGAAAAAGACATCCCCGAATTCATTTGGGAAAATAAAAGCGTTTCATCTTCGGAACCTGGCTCGTGATTTTGATGATTATTATTTTCAGCATCAGGCGCCAAACGTTCGAGTGAGTCCAGACACTCCATCAATCTCTGACAATCCGGATGGACTGCCTGTAGCCCACGACAACTATCGTGATCATGGGATTGCAAGTAATCAAGGTATTCGTTCAACACTTCGATGACTCGCTTCGATTGATCCTCTTGCTCATTCACCACTGGTTTGCAAACTCTCTTTTTCTCAATGCTGGTGATTCGATTTAGACTAATTTGAGGGTTCAGCAGTTTCCAGCAGATCCTGCAGTCGATTTAAAGCACGAAGCCAGAGCATTTGAACGGCCCCTGAGGTCCGATTCATTCTCTGTGCGACTTCTTTAAATGAAAGCCGTTGCAAGTTTCGCAGCATAATTACTTCCTGATAATCGTCGGGAAGTTGAGCGACTGCATTCGCCATCAGTATTTCCTGCTCTCGATTCAGAAGTATTCGACTTGGTGTTTCAACCTGGTCTTCTAATACCCATCCCGGTTGGCTCGAATTTCCTCCGGGTTGATCGATTGAATATTCTTTGCTCACGTTACGTTTGGCGGTTCCCTGATACTTTCGGGCAAAGTCGAGCGTATTATGATTCAAAATCCCCCGTAACCATCCTAACCACTCCGCCTCTGTTTCGCCTTTAAAATTGTTGATCCCCTGATGTGCTTCCAGAAGGGTCTGTTGAACTAAATCAGAAGCATCAAACTTAGTTCGCATCCAACCTTCAATTTGAGATCGTGCTATGACAGAGACATAAGTACGGCACTTTTGCAGTAATTCATTTTCTGCAGTTTGATCGCCAGCTCGTGCGCGGTGAATCAACTCTTCAATGTGGGATTGAGGCATGTTTGATTCCTGACTCAGCAAAAACAGCAATCAATGATACACTGTCTCGACAATCAGAACACTTTCGATTTAATCTGGTTATCGTTTTTTGTATTTATTACTCGCATCTTTGAGCAGTGAACGTTCCTGATCGGTCAGACTCGCTTCACCTTCACGACTGATTTTTTCGAGGATCACATCAACTTGTTCATCTAGCCTGGCATTTGATATTTTCGTGTCAGGCTCAGAATAAACTCGCAGATTTTTGCTTCTGGCAGAGCGATTCAGTTTGAATTTATTCCATCTGGTATTAAAACCTGCTGTCAGATTCCAACCCCAGTATTTATAGGCAACCCCAAATGCAGCACCTCCCAGATGCGCTACGTGTGCGACGTTGTCCGTTCCTGGATTGATAACTCCAAATACATCTAACAGAGCATACAAGACGGCGACCCAGCGTAATTCGACAGGTATAATAAACATTAACAATACGGTCATACGTGGGTAACACATGGCTGTCAAAAACACCACAGACATGACACCACCGGAAGCACCAACAACGGGTGCACCACTGATCGCAATATGACAAATACCGCTGACTACAATGCCTGCCAGATAAAAAGCGATAAACTCCCGGGATCCCAGGACAGGTTCGACGACGCGACCAAACATCCAGAGCACAAACATATTAATCGCGATATGCATGGGCGCAAATGAATGACAGAAACCATAAGTTACAAATCGCCAGATCTGAAAGGAAGGGAAGATTGAGGAGCGATCTAATTCGAAAAAACTACGTATGTAAGGAGCGTTCGTTTTCCCAGAAAAATAGAGCACAAGGAAGACAGCAATATTTGCTATCAGCAGATATTTGATGGCCCAGCCACCGGAATTCCTTTTGAAAGAACTGTAATATCCCCCGCCACTCTCATTCCGCAGGTAATCCCGGCTCTCAATCCCCATTGTCGAATCGATCCTTGTTTGACATTTCGAAATAACTGGCGTTCCGAGAGTAACGCCGACCGTCCATGCTATTGAGCAGCAGTCATTCAATCAACTCTTAAAGCGATTATGTTTTGTTCTTTGGCAGTTGCTTTGCGAGTTTACTGACTTCTTCAACGAGTTCGCGTTGTTTTTGGTAGATATTTAGCAGATCACGTCTTAATCGATCTGTTAACTGGAATTCCTGATTACGCTGCTGTTCTTCTTCCTCCAGTCCCACTACCAGTCCTTTTCTCAGTTCGACAGGCAGCGTTTTCTCTTGAGGAGCATCGTCTGAGCCAATCAATTCATTCACTCTTGCATCCAGCCGTTCTTTAGCCGACGCTAACAAGCGATTTAAATCTTGAATTCGATCTTGTTTTCGTTTCAATTGCTGTTCGCGTTCTACCAGATTGTCTCTCAAGTCTCGCAGGGTAGAAATATAATTGGGTGGTACAAGCGCCCTCAATCGCCAGGTACCATTCTTCCAGGTCGCGACTTCATCTGACTGGGGAGGATTCACTGGTACCAACTGGGCGCCATTCGCTTCTAAAGCATTAACACGAAAAGCTCCAACATAGGTACTCGCATTCGGATTTGCAGGATCAGGTTGAAATGCAAATATGACCGGTTGTGCAACAGGGTCTCCTCCCTGTTCGACCTTTCCCAGTCCCTGGTTCCCACCGATACTGACTTGAATCTCACCGGTCTGCGGATTGGCAACAACAACATTTGTTTGCCAGTAGCGATCCCAGCCATGCATAAGGCGAGTTAAATCTCCACGCAATGTTTTATTCTGCGTTTCTTTGGCTTCAATCTCAGCTTCGTTCTTCAAAATCTGCTTCTTGTTCTTATCAACCGAATTCAGCCAGCTACCTCGGACATCAAGCATTTTTGATGTCATAAGTACTGCTCCAATTGCTGCGAGAACAACGAGCCAGACAAAGACTACTCCAGATTTATGCATCGTCTTAAAACCTTGATGAAATTGAACGAGCAGATTTGTCTCGTATCTCTCATTTCGTGAAATGGTGATTTTCTCATTGAGTCTATTTAAATACTCAATCTAGTGATAATTTTTTCAGCAACGCGTTGAATCCAACTTCAGAATCAATTATCAGAGAAACCCTATCCCTTACATCGTCTTTGGGTGACTGTGATAAAGAAAATTATTCTCCCAGTATCAATTATTCACATGATTTTGGATTAGATCATAATTTATGGTAAAAGAAGACTGGAAAATCAGTGAGACTGCTTGTTTCATGATAAGACCCACAACAAATCGGGGTCAAGGAGAAAGCACAAATATACGCTTTATCTTAGCTGGATAATCAGTAAAACCGGTAAATTTGATCCATAACAGGGATCAACTCACGCTTTAATCAGCTTTGCATAAAAATTGCAGATGACTAACCAGCTGTTTTTCTGATTGAAAAGCCAAATTTTCCGTGCCTTGATTGAGTGCATTTTCGAGTAAGATCTCCTATAAAACAGATTGAATTCTCATCAATTGCTGATTATCAGAATCAGGGGCAGCTTGCTTTTCATGATTGTGTTGATGCCTCTGCACATTTCACTCTTCAAAAAATGGGTAAGATAATCTCTCAACTACTTTTGGGATGATGACTGGTTTTCTACAATTTTGATTTTGGACCACAAGTATTTCATCGGGATAAACAACAATGTCAATAGTTAAGGTAAAACGAACTGATCTTAAGCCGGGGGAAGTCTTATGCAGTTATTGTACGGCTCGCTGTTGTCGCTATTTTGCCCTGCCAATTGAAACTCCGGAAACATGGGAAGACTACGACCACATGCGCTGGTATATCATGCATGGTCGTTGTGCCATCTTTGTCGACGAGGAAGTCTGGTTTTTGATGGTCTATGGAGACTGCAAATATCTTCTTGAGGATTACCGATGTGGTAACTACGAAGACCGTCCCAAAATCTGTCGATCCTATACCACCGACGATTGTGAATATGATAATGACGGGACATACGATCGTTTGTTCGAAACTCCAGAACAGATTTGGGAGTACGCACACGCTGTCCTGCCTCCTGTAAAGAAGAAACGAAAAAAATCTCAGAAACGTGTGAACTCACAAAAACTTCCCGTTGTCAATGTATAGGTTCGTTTTTACAGCCCAAGCTGCTCCCTCGAATGACATTGAGATAATATACGATCAAAACCGGTCGAAAACAGTGAAAAGAAAATTGTGAAAAACGAATTAATAGAACCTCGTACTTTGAATGGGTTTCGGGATTATCTTCCCTCGTCCATGATTCCGCGAGAGCAATTGATTGAAACAGCCAAGTCAGTCTACCGCAGCTATGGTTTCAGCCCGATTGACACTCCTGCATTAGAATACAAAGAAATTCTCACTGGAAAAGGCGGCGCTGAATCAGACAAACAGATGTTTCAATTCCAACAGGGAAAGCGTGAAGTCGCGATGCGATTTGACCTCACAGTCCCGTTTGCCCGTTTTGCCGCACAAAACATAAATGAATTGGGCGTTCCGTTTAAACGTTATCATGTTGGAACAGTCTGGCGTGGCGAACGACCACAAAAAGGCCGCTACCGTGAGTTTGTTCAATGTGATTTTGATACACTTGGCACCACATCGAATACCGCCGATATCGAAACGTTATTCATTATCCATGATCTGATGGTTCGGATTGGTTTTACTGATTTTAAAATCCGCATCAATAATCGTATGATCCTGAATGGTCTGCTGGAAATTCTGGAACTTCAACCTCAATCGACGGCGGTTTTAAGAGCCCTTGATAAACTTCCCAAAATTGGTCCTGAAGCCGTCATCAATGAAATGACAGAGCAGGGTGGTCTTTCTCAAGAACAGGCAGAGAAGGTCATTTCGTTAACGACAGTGAAAGGTTCGACTGAAGAAATTCTGCTCTCTCTGGAACAGCAGCTTTCGGGTAACCCTTGTGGAGAACAGGGAGTGCATTACCTGCGTGAAATTTTCCAATCCGTCGAAACGGCAGGCATTCCCAGCGAGCGTGTGATTCTCGATCCTTCTATCGCGCGCGGTCTGGATTATTACACCGGAACCATTTACGAGACATTTCTGGACCAACTCCCGGGTATTGGCAGTGTGTGTTCGGGTGGTCGCTATGATAATCTGGCTGAGCTCTTCACCACACAACAATTACCTGGTGTCGGGGCCAGTCTGGGACTGGACCGGTTGCTGGCAGCCATGCAGGAACTGAATCTTCTGGACGATGTATCAACACCTGCCCCAATTCTGGTGACACAGCTGGATCAGAAATATTCGCCTGAGTACCTGAGACTGGCTCGTCATTTGCGTCTGCAGGGATTGAATGTTGAACTCTATGCTGACACGAAAGCCATAAAAAAACAGTTCAAGTATGCCAATCGCCACGGATTCAAAATCGTGATCACAGCAGGAGCGGATGAATTTGAAAATCAAGAATGGCAAGTGAAAGATATGCAAAATGGAACTCAAACAGCGGTCAAAGAAGAAACGCTGTTTGAATTCGTCACAGGCATACTGTAATAAAAATCAAGATCTGTTTGCCCTTGATTTATGTTTCACCATGACTCAATTCAAATCCACACTCATACTATAGACCCTTACAGTAAACTTCTGTATCATATTCTATGGTCAGTTTGCCTGTTTGGTAAAGAGGGGAATATTCAGTTACATGGTCCTCCGCAGAAACCATTATGATGCCGCCTTTGAAGAATATCTGCGCACATCCCGGGTTCCCTACGTGGCAGTGGATGAGAAAAGAAGAGCCCTGGTGCAGGATGCATCGATCAAGTCACTGGATTTTATCGTGTATTCAAAAGAAGGCCCCAATCTTTTAATCGATGTTAAGGGCAGAACAGAAATTTTTCAGAAGCAGGGCAACAGACGCCGCTGGGAAAACTGGGCGACGATGGAAGATATACGAGGACTGCAACAATGGCAGCAAATTTTCGGAAATGGCTTTATTTCGAGCCTCGTGTTTGCTTATCAGCTTCCCGCTGACTCTTTCTCGAATAATCTGGAAAAACTCTTTTATTATAAAGAAAGCCTCTATGCATTCTATCTGGTGACCATTGATGAATACCAGTTAAAAATGAGACCACGTTCACAGAGTTGGCAGACCGTTTTTCTTCACCAGCAAGACTATCATGAACTGCGGCAACCTGTAGATGCGATCATTCAATCATGATCACCTCATTCGTCAATATTCCTGTAGAACTGTACCCAAATTGTGATATTCTCAAATGGAATGACTCTGACAGTGATTTTCATCCAGGTTTCTTCCAGGTTTTGGCTTTTCATAATGCAGTTCTTCAAGTGGGCTGATACAATACCCTGACTGTTTTCATTCTATTTCGAGTTATGAATATCTATTCTTCTGATGAGATCACAAATCATGGTAAATATTTTACCCGGACTCTTTTCGGGAATTGTACTCTTTTCGGGCACAGTCTTATTCGCTCAAGAAGAACAGAAAAGTGGTCTGGTGCAACAATCACAAACATCCGTATTCGAGTACATTCTCGTGGCCGTCTTATTCGGATTGGCCTTATTTGCCATCTGTCGAACCAGTCATCGATCCTGAGTGTTACTTAATCTCCTACTTCTCACTTTTGTAATTCAGTTCTAATGCGACCAAAGTTTTTGGAATCAAAGAGTTCTCCTCGTCGGGTCGTTATTACAGGTATCAGGTTTAATCACTCCCTATGCGGTCGGTCGGGAACAATCCTGGCAAAATCTCCTCACGGGTAATTCAACGACACGCCTGCTTGACGACCTGACCAATCAACTTGGTCTCCCTGTTGCCGCTGGTGTGATCCACAGACAACCGTCTCTCTTCGACTTCATTTTTCTTGTAATACCCCCTTTGAGACAGGAGTGTCCTTCCATTACCTTAGCCCTGCAAGCAGCGGAAGAAGCGATTCTTGATGCTGGATTAGATTTGAATCGAACTCACAGAGAAACGGTGGGTTGCGTCATCGGCTCCAGTAAAGGGGGCATGGCCAGCTTTGCACAAATGGCGAATTCATTTCGAATGAATTCTGAAGATGAGAATCGAATTCCGGATTCGTTCTGGTTACAGTGTTTCCCGAGTGCTGCCAGCCAGTCAGTCGCAGAGCATTTCGATTTACGAGGGGCTGCACTCACTCCCGTGTCGGCTTGTTCTACTGGATTTTCCAGTGTTATGCGAGCGGCAGATTTAATTCGAGACGGTGTATGTGAAACTGTGATTGCCGGAAGTGCCGATGCATCTCTTCTACCACTCGTTCTGGGATCATTTCAACGCATGGGGGTGTTGGCCACCAACTTTCAATTACCGGAAAATGCCTGCAAACCCTACGATCGCAGACGAAATGGTTTTGTCGTGGGAGAGGGTGCCGGAATTCTTGTACTGGAATCTCTGGAACATGCATTAAAACGAAACGCCACTCCTTATGCGGAATGGCTCACCGGAGGCATGGGCTCCGATTCTACCCACCTCATGCAGTTCGATCCCACAGCAGAAAGTCTCTCAAGACTGATTTCCGGGCTGCTGCAACGCTCACGCATTTCGCCCTCTGAAATCGATTACATCAATCTGCATGGTACAGGCACTCCTATTAATGATCTCTATGAAACACGAGCGATTCTCTCGACAATGGGACCGCAAGCGAGTGAGATCAACTGCTCAAGCTTAAAGGGAGGCATGGGACACTTACTGGGAGCGGCAGGCAGTGTCGAGTTAGCATTCACTTTGCTGGCAATGCGCGATAATCTCGTGCCTCCAACGGCTAACCTGGAAGAGCCTGACCCAGAGTGCAATCTGAATTATACGCCACTAAAAGCGGTGCCTAAAGAAATCAAGACGGCACTGAAACTCTCATTTGGGTTTGGAGGTCATCTTGTTGCGGGAATGGTCCGTAAATGGGACCATTCCCGATCCGGTTGATTATTTTACAAATCGGGCTGATTTTACAAAATTGCGAAACTCTTCTTTGACTTTAACTAACTGATCCCGGGGACCTGTCAACTTAAGATAAAAGTCTCTGGGCACACGGGGTATTGCCACACCGATCATTCTCATACCCGATTGTGCAGAAGAATTTGCAGCCGTTCCAGAAGCGAAGGTTCCTCTCAGATCCAGCCAGATTGCATCGACATTATCAACTCTGATTGTTTCCTGTATGGGAGTTTCCCCGGAGGGAAGCTGAAATTGCCCCCTCCACCTCTGAAGATTGGCATCAATACCACCCCCGACAGAAGAGAGAGTTAACTTGACAGCATCACCGGCCTGGGGAATTTTAAAACTGGCTGTTATCATTCCCTGCTGAGCGGAAGACAATGGCACTTCCTGCCAGCCTTCCGGTATCTTAAACCGAATTCGGTCATATTCTTTGAAACCCGATTCAGGAATTTTGGCAACAGAAGAATTTGAGTGTGCACTTTGAACAGGTTCTGCTTCTCGAACTGGCAAGTCACTTTGCGATTCGGAACGTTCTGAACTGCAACCGTGTGAAAAAAAAGTTGCGTACGCAAGAAAAACAAATAACACCTGAAATCGACAATCTACGATCTGCATTATAAACTCCCAATAATATTTCGGCTCATATGAATCTGGTCAGTCAATTGAGCAAGCCCGTTTTACTGGAGTCTAATAATATCAATTCTGGCAGATCTCAACCAGCGTTGCCGCTTCATCATTATACTTTTGTGAAAGCAGCGTAATTTCATCTCTGATCTCAAAGTAAGCATCAATCACTTCGGGGTCCCACTGCTGGCCTCTGCCTTCCTTGAATATAATTTCGAGCCTTTCAAGGGGCATACCGTTACGGTAAGGGCGATCACTTCCCATGGCATCGTAAGCATCTGCAACGGCAATAATCCGGGCCATCAGTGGAATTTCCATTCCTTTTAATCTGTCAGGATAGCCACGCCCATCGATTTGCTCATGATGGTTTCGAATTCCTGGTAATATATTCTGTAATTTCTTGATTCCAGACAAAATTTTATAACCAATCATGGGATGCTTTTGAACTTGTGCAAACTCCGCGTCAGTTAACTTTCCATCCTTACGAAGAATTCCGTCATCCACGCCGATTTTACCAATATCATGCAGCAGACCAGAAAGGTAAATCTCTTCTAAAAACTCATCAGAATGTCCTAATTGTTTTGCCAGCTGCTGGGCAATTAAAGCAACCCGTTCGCTGTGAC
>CALOEF010000060.1:0-181784 GCA_942492165.1 uncultured Planctomycetaceae bacterium | reverse complement strand
ATTTCGATCATCGTCGGTTTCAAGGCACGTACTGGAGCAGTCTTACTGCTGGTTTTCCTCATGCTGGCAACTTACTTCTTCCATGATTTCTGGACATTCAAAGATGCCCAGCGCAGCAGCGCAAATGATCCAGTTCATGAAGAATCTGGTACTCATGGGAACAATGCTCTTCATCATGGCAAACGGCTCAGCGCAATGAGCCTGGATGCAAAACGATCTGCAACGCAGACAGCACAATCCTCTTAATATAAAGAGCGCATTCCCGGAAAATAATGCACGTCATTTCGATCTGAGACAAATCCAGATTCAACTCACAACAACTTGATACAACAGGTTTTGAAAGTGCCGCCTAATCCCAATATTCCAATTGATTGTACCCCGTTTTACTCTATGATGAAGCATAGTTCCCGTGCCTCAGACAGGTATTCACTTTCATAATCGATCTCTGTCACATCCAAGAGAAACGATGTCAAAAGAAACGCTTGTAGATCAAACGGAATTCAAATCGAGTCGCATTCCCTGGTTCCGCTGGATCTGGAGAACGCTCTTTTTGGTGATTCTCCTTTTTATTGTGCCGGCAGTCCAAAATTACCGGGCGGTTCTAAGGTTGAAATCACTCGATGAAGTCGATTTCTATTCAGAACCTGGAATTCTGCTGAGATCTTTACCAGTCAGTTGGCAGAGCTGGCTTTACACTACCTTCGGGAAGGATCAACTCATCCCATTCGAAACGGCTACGCATTTCGACTGTAGTACCAAGACTGATCTTAACGACACACAACTTGCTCTCCTCTGTAAATTCAAGAATCTGAAAAGCCTTTATCTTAACAGCAAAGAAATCACTGATGTAGGGTTGAGTCACCTCATAAGACTTACAAAAATTAGAAACTCTTTTTCTCGGTACAACCCAAACCAGTGATACTGGATTGATACACCTGCAAAACCTTGTGAAATTAGAAAAACTTCATCTCAATCATACAAAAATCACAGATGCGGGATTAATCCACTTGAAAGGTCTCAACAACCTGGTTGAGCTGAATCTCTCAGACAATCAGATCAGTGATGCCGACTAGTCCATCTGAAAGAACTTAAAAAATTGTATTGGTTCAATTTAGAGAACACTCAAGTACGAGATGCAGGACTGATTCACTTGAAAGAACTTCCAAAACTGAAAGTGCTCATTCTGAAAGACACCCAGTTAAGCGATTCCGGATTGATCCATCTGAATAACGTTCCAAAACTCGAATGGATCAACCTCTCCGGTACTCAAATTAGCGATGCCGGATTGACCCACCTGAAAGGACTCAAGAAATTAAAGTTCCTTGCTCTATATGACACACAGGTAACAGCGGCCGGTATTGCCCGACTTCAGGTGACATAACCAAACTGCGAAATTAAATCGGATGCAAATTGATACGAGTTTGAATCTTAACTCAGTAAAAGATAACACGACTCATGGAAGACCAAACGGAAATAAAACAACGACAAATACCCTGGTTCCGCTGGATCTGGAGATCAGGCTTGCTGGCAGTGCTCATTTTGATCGTGGGTATCATCGTACCCATCGTGCAAAATGGCCGGGCGATTCAGAAACTGCGGTCTTTCAAACGTATTTCTGTCGAAACGGAGCCTGGTTTACTTTTCACATCTCTACCGGCAAGCTGGCAGACCTGGCTTCACGATAATCTGGAGTATGAGCAATGCTTAGGATTTAAAACGGTCATACAAATTTCGGGTCAACTCGGCTCCATCAGTGACTCAGATTTTGCTATTTTGAGTGAATTTCGGGATCTAAGAAAACTCGTCCTTTGGAATTCAGGAATAAACAATGCAAAAATGAGTCACCTCAAAGGACTTGTCAAATTAGAAGACCTCAGTATTGGTGAATCTGAAGTAAGCGATGCCGGATTGATC
The DNA here is from genome assembly GCA_942492165.1 of uncultured Planctomycetaceae bacterium. GTDB lineage: Bacteria > Planctomycetota > Planctomycetia > Planctomycetales > Planctomycetaceae > Gimesia. The sequence continues at coordinate 179,870 of CALOEF010000060.1, read as the reverse complement.
CACTTGAAAGGACTCACGAACCTGCGGTTGCTTAATCTGTATGGCACACATGTGAGTGATGCCGGACTGATTCATCTGCAAAAACTTACGAAACTGCAGCAGCTTCGTCTCAACTCCACACAAGTAAGTGATGCCGGACTCATTCACCTGAAGAGGCTCATGGAATTGTATCACCTTGATCTCGAGGGCACACAAGGGGTGACCTGGGATTTCCTATCTAAAAGGACTTAACAATCTGGAATTGCTTGATCTCTCAGGCACTCTGATAAGTGATGACGGATTAATCCATTTGAAAGATATTACAAAACTGGAGTACCTCAGTCTCTCCGATACTCAAGTAAGTGGTGCTGGGTTGATTCACCTGAAAGGTCTTTCAAATCTAAAAACGCTTAATCTCGCTGGCACAAAGGAAATTGATGTCGGACTGATCGTTTTGAATGGGCTTGCAAAACTGGATAGTCTTGACCTCTCCAATACAAAAGTAAGCGATAGCGGATTGATTCATTTGAAAGGAAATATAGAGCTACGTGAATTTTTTCTGAAAGACACACAAGTAAGCGATGCTGGGTTGATATATCTGAAAAGGCTCACCAATCTACAGGAACTAAATCTCGTCGGCACCAAAATAAGTGATGCCGGTTTGGTTCATCTGAAAGGACTTATTGATTTATGGACGCTTGACCTCTCAGGTACAGACGTAAGTGGTACCGGATTGATCCACTTGAAAAGTCTTACAAACCTGTCTGAGCTTAATCTCGCAGAGTCCAAAGTTGCCGATGCAGAATTAGTCAATCTAAAAGCAATTGAAAACTTGAATAAACTAAATTTAGGTAATACGGAAGTGAGCAATGCTGGGTTAATTTACCTGAAAGGACTCACCAATCTAACGACACTTGAGCTCGCCGGTACCAAAATAAGTGATGCTGGACTGATCTATCTGAAACAACAGATAGATCTATACAATCTAAATCTCACAGGCACACAAATAAGTGATGCCGGGCTGATTCACCTGAAAAATCTTTCCAATTTGACTCGACTCGATCTGACAGATACACAAGTAACACCAGCTGGGGTAGCCCAACTCCAGAAAGCATTACTAAACTGCGAAATGAAATCGAATACAAATTAATACGAGTTTGAATCTCAACTCAGTAAAAGATAACACGACTCATGGTAGACCAAACGGAAAAACAAACAAACAAATAAACCCCCGGGTTCCGGTGGATCTGGAGAATGGGTTTGTTGGCGTTGCTCATTTTGATCGGGACTATCGTACCCATCGTACAAAATGGACGGGCGATTCAAAGGTTGGAATCCGTCGGAGTTGACGATTTCTATGCGGAGCCTGGTTTTTTTTGGGAATCCCTTCCATCAGCATGGCAGGGCTGGCTTGTTGACACACTTGGGCGTGAACGCGTTTTGCCTTTTCGAACGGTCATACTTATTAGGTGGCCCGATGGTCCATACAGCCATTCCGATATTGCCATATTGAGTGAATTTCGATATTTAAGAGAACTTCATTTTAGCGATACAGAAGTGAGTGACGCAGATCTGATTCACATTAAAGAATTGAGAAAACTAGAGCATCTCCAACTCAACGAAACCCGAGTAAGCGATGCCGGGTTGGTCTACTTAAAAGCGCTCACAAACCTCGAGCAACTCTTTCTCAACCACACCACTGTGAGTGATGCCGGGTTGATTCACTTGAAAGGACTCACAAATCTGGAATGGCTTGATCTCAGCGAAACTCAAGTGAGCGATGCGGGATTATCACATTTGAGCAGACTGACGAAGCTGGAATGGCTTGACATATCCGCTGCACAGGTGAAGAACGATGCAGAATTTGTACATCTGAAAGGACTCACGAATTTGAAAAAGCTCGATCTCGGTGTGATTGTGAAGTCAGCGACGTTGGCTTGAGCCACCTCTCAGAACTCACGAATCTCGAAGATCTCAGTCTTGATTTCAAAAATGTAAGTGATGTGGGGCTCTCTCATATCAAAGAATTTTCGAATCTGAGCTCTCTTTCTCTCAATGGCAGCCAGATCAGTGATGCTGGATTGGTCCATCTTTCGGGTTTAACAAATTTGCGGTCACTCGATTTAAGCAATACAAAAGTCAGTGACGCAGGGCTGATCAATCTGAAAGGGCTCGACAATCTACGTGAGCTGATTCTAAAAGACACACCAATTACAGGGGCAGGTCTCGCTGATTTAAACGGTCTCATGAATCTGGTCACGCTTGATCTCTCAAATACACAACTCAGCGATGAGGGATTGGTCTATCTGAAAGAAATCAAGTCTCCACGTTACGATCCGTCTCAAGACACACGGAAAAACGATTCCGAACCCCCGCCCATCGTCGAGATAAATGCGCTGAGCGACCTTGATCTCTCTGGATTGCCGATCAGCGATGCCGGACTGATTCATCTCAAAGCGCTTTCCAATCTGGAAACGCTTCGTCTCGCAAAGACCAATGTAAACGGTTCGGGTTTGATCCATCTAAAAGGTCTTGAGGATCTTTACCATCTTGATCTCTCAGGGACTCAGATCAACTCAGAGCAACTGATTCATTTGAACCATATCTCGAATCTGAAACACATTAATCTCGCAGACACAAGGGTCACTGATGCTGGACTGATCCATCTGATTAATCATCCGGCGCTCGGGAGTTTGTGTCGACAAGTGAGCGATTCAGGCCTTTATGATCTGTTCGAAGAGCCGTGTCTTTGTGAAATTAATCTCTCCGGCACACAAGTCACTCCCGCCGGTGTGGCTCAACTTCAAAACGCGTTACCAGACTGCAAGATTCAAACAGGAAAGGTCAATGAGCATGAAAACCAATCGAACTGATCTTGCGGAAAAGCGGCTCATTTCCTGTCTCCGAGTATCTGATTACTCAAGTATCAAGCACTCAAAAGGGGCAACACACTTCCAGTAGACGAACAAGTAAACCAAAGAGACAATGATAGAAGCACAAACGGAAAATAAACAACGACGAGTTTCCTGGCTCCGCAGGGTCTGGAGAGCCGGTTTGCTGGTACTGCTTTTTTTGAGCGTAGGTATCGTCGTACCAGCCATACAAAATGGACAGAAAATTCAAAAACTAAAATCGATTGATAAAATCGATGTTACTCTGGAGAATGGTTTTCTTTTAAGTTCATTACCCGAGAGATGGCAGACTTGGTTTTATGATACTCTCGGTGAAGATCGACTGATTCCTTTTTCAGTGGTCACGGCAGTCTTTTGTCACGAAAGTTCAATCAGTGACAAAGATCTTGCGTTTATAAGCACTTTGGATCATTTGGATGAACTTAGTCTTGAGGGGACACATTTCAGTGATACCGGTTTGATTCATCTCAAGGAAATTACAAATCTGAAACACCTCAATTTCAATCTCACCAAAGTGAGTGACACCGATTTAAGTTATCTGAAAGATCTGATCAATCTGGAGTCACTCCATCTCGAAGAAACTCAAGTAAGTGATGCGGGGTTAATTAACCTGAAAGGACTCACAAAGCTGAAGTACTTATTTTTGATCGATACACAAGTGAGTGATGAGGGGCTTTCACATCTGCAAGGCCTCACAAAGCTGCATTGGCTCGGTCTAAAAAATACACAAGTAAGCAATGCCGGACTCTCTCACTTAACAGGACTTTCGAATCTGAGAATTCTCGATCTCGTAAACAGCCACGTAAGTGATAACGGGTTAATCCACTTGAGCGGACTGACGAATTTGCGGTGGCTCTATTTAGATAAAACACAAGTAACCGATGCCGGGCTGCTCCACCTGAAACGGCTCACAAACCTCGAATGGCTCCTTCTGAGTAAAACGCAAGTCGCTGATGAAGGATTGATTCACCTGAAAACACTCGAAAATCTGCAAACGCTTAATCTCAATGGCACCAAAATCAGCGATGCCGGTTTGATCCACCTTAAAGAACTCTCCTCTCTAGGATTACTCTTTCTGAAAGACACACAGGTCACTCCAGCCGGCGTGGCACTTGTTAAAAACTGTACGATTGAAACAGGAAAGACCCTTAAACAAGCTGATGAATCGAACTGATTCTGAAAGAAGAGATTCTTTTCCTGTCCCCAATGAGATAACATGGAAGAAACAGACGAATCCATTCTTTGAGTATCAATCAAGCACACAGACAGATCAATACTCTGAGAGAGTGCAAATGACTGCAGGACAAAGTACAACAATGGCAGAACCAACGGAAAAAGGACAACGACGAATCGCCTGGTTCCCGTGGATCTGGAGAACCAGCGTTTTGTTGGCCCTCATATTGCTTGCAGGCTCAGGAGTGACGACATACCAAAATGGCCAGGCGATTAAAAAGCTGCAAGCACTTGAACTCGAATACGATCTGGAACCTGGTTTTCTTTTGGGATCTTTACCAGCAAGTTGGCAAAGCTGGCTTTACTACACACTGGGATACGAATGTGTTCGACCCTTTGAATCAGTCTCATATATAAGATGTTTATTTGATAACGTCGACAACATAGACCTTGCCCTGTTGAATAAATTCAGAGACCTGAGAGAACTTGATCTTTATAGTTTCAGTTCAGATGTGAGTGATAACGACCTGATCCATCTCAAAAACCTGATCAAATTAGAACGACTCGATCTTACACAAAACCAGGTTAGCGATGCGGGTTTGGTTCACTTGAAAGGACTCATCAACCTAAAAAACCTTGATCTCACTGACACACAGGTCAGTGGTGTCGGATTAATACATTTAAGCAGGCTGACGAAGCTGGAAAGGCTTGCCTTATCCGGTTCACAAGTGAAGACGATGCCGGATTAGTACACCTGAAAGGACTCACGAATCTGAAAGAGCTTGAGCTCTATGATCTCGAAGTCAGTGACGTTGGTTTGAGCCACCTCTCAGAACTCACTAATCTCGAATATCTAGGTCTTAATTTCAGAAATGTAAGTGATGTGGGGCTCTCTCATTTAAAAAACCTTTTAAAACTGGGAGGTCTCAATCTCACCGGAAGCCAGATAAGTGATGCAGGATTGATCCACTTAAGTGGACTTACGGAGCTGCCTTACCTGGATTTGAGTTATACGCGTACGAGTGACGCAGGCTTAAGTCACTTAAAAGGAAATTCGAAGTTCGAAGTTCTCAATCTTAGAAAAACCAAAATCAGCGATGCCGGGATCATACACTTGAAAGAGCTCGTCAATCTGAAAAAGCTCGATCTCTCGTTCACACAGGTGACAGAGGCAGGGATTGACGAACTTCAGGCTGAACTTCCAGACTGTCAGATTAAATACATTAAACTGACCCCGTCACCTCAAGCAAAATCTTAATCACAGTTACAAAATCATAATTTCAGCCTTGTTTCATCTCACTCATTGTTTAGCCTGGACTGCCTGCTTGAGTGCGTTGAGCATGATCGATTCTACTTTCACATCTTGCGGTACCCAGTACCAGCCGTTGTCGAAACCGTCCCGGACGGCATCGGCCGTGGGGATATAGCCCATCGCACATTCTCCGTAACCGGCGACAAACATGAAGACATCGGGTCGCAACTTTTGTGCAGCCAGCTGATAACCTACAAAGGATTCTCCTGGCATCAAAACCAGTTGAGCCACCGAAAAGTCGATTACCGGAATATCGATCGGCTGCTGACGCGCGACTCGTTTTCTCCAACTCAGACCCAAAGCGGCAAGACTACGATCGCTGATACTGGCGTTGATGTCGTTCAATGTCGTTTGCATCGCTTCAACAGTAAATTTTCCTTTGTCTCTGGGGGGCAGAGTCAATGGTACAGATCGAAACTGGATCTGTTCCAGTTTTACTTTTTTGGTTGAAGCGAACGATTTTTTCATCCCCTGATACATTTGGTTGGTCAGATAGCGGCGTCCCACCTCACCTCCCACGTTATATTTTCCGCCTGTGACATCGCCACTGCATCCCGATACATAAATCTGAAAGATCGATGCGTCTTCGTTTTGCAGCCGTTCGCGCGCAAGGCCGACAAAATCAGAGGTAACCCCCCCTTCCCCATACTAACTCATCGGGTGCACGGCATAAAAATGAGTCGCCAGCAGACACTGGCTTTCATTCCAAAAGCTGAGCGTTCGAATCCAGGGATCGATCAAACCGCCGGGAAGGTTTCGAATGGTTTCGTCAACAGTAATACTCCCGCGACTATAAGAAGCATGTCCATCCGCGTGAACGACACGCCGGTTCGAAGCGACATCTTTCACGACTGCTTTTCCGAGTCCAATGTGAGTGACCGGTTTTCGAACCTTGATTGCTTTTTGTATCGAACGGACCACATTCTGGACGGCACGCTGATGAAACTGAACATCGATTTGTTTTTCGTTCAGCCCGACGGCATCGAGAAGTTTTTGTGCTTCGAGATCGGCCAAGGGTGCATCATGTTGATGAACTGACGTTAACAGGACTCGCTCGCGCGTTGTTCCCACAGACTTCGCCAGTTCTGACCGCCAGTAATCATAGGCTTCATTTCGGATTTCACACCAGTCAATCGAAACGAGCAAAATTGGTTTTTCTGCGCCGAATAAAACAAAGCCACGTGCATAGAGTGGGTCGCGGATTTCTTTGGCCTCCATTCGCAAACCACCTAACAAAGCATGACCCAGTGGCGGTGTCACATCAGCAGAAAAGGGGGAAACCTGAAATGCGGGCGCTGGTTCTGCAGCATGGCCGGTTGTGACCGCAATCGCACAGACCATCAAAAACGTGAAGATATTCATAACCATGTGACGGCAGATGCACCACCGCCAGTTTTGATTTCGCATAGGACTCTCATCTACTTTCACAGCTATTTCGAACAATCAGAATGTCAACCCGCTTCGTCAGAGACAGACGTCGCACTGGCAATGCGCCACACGCCGCGCTGATCCTGGCCGGTTCCATCACAGGCTTCGTAAAACATGCGAAATCGGGGCGCCTCTCCGTTTTCTTGAGGCAAGCGGATCAGACACATTTCCGAGCATTTTACTGCATCCCAGCCTGTGTTAACTGGCGAGAGAACGGGTTTCGGATCTTTCTTCCAGGTCAGGCCATCTTCGGAAATCGCGCGCAAAATGTGGGTTTTGTCAGGTGCACTATAACCGGCATAGTACATCACATAACCCACACCAGCCACACGCACAATTTCTGATGCAAACGCAGAATGCGAGTCATAAATCCCATCCTGAGCGATTCGCAGCCCGGGTTCTTTCTGGAATGTGAAGCCGCCATCTTCCGAGATTGCACTGACAATTCCCCGACCGATGTCCAGACAATACAGGCGACACCGACCATCGTTTAAAAACAGAATCCGTGCAGAGGAATAGCGATGATCGTCCGAGCCAAGCCGCACTCCCGGTTCCGGAATCCACTCCAACCCGCCGTCTGAAGAAACGGCGCTGCAAATTGTACTCGCCACCGATTGCGGGCCGGGACAACATTCAAAGTACATTCTCAATTCACCGGCGTTCGCAGTCGGAACGACTTCAGAGGAAGCCACACGAAATTCACCGGCACCACCATCTTGGGGAGATAGCCGCACTCCGGGTTCGGGAGTCCAATTTGAACCGTCCTCAGAAACAGCGCTCAAAATGCGTGCTGTCGAATTGTCATAGTCATTGGCTCCCTCGGGGAATCCGGTTCGTGGCAAGATCTGCGTGTAATACATCCGGAATCCGCCACCAGACAGCTTTAGAATGCGAGGACTCACAACACCGCACACTCCGGTTCTTGCCGGAAGTGTCTGCAAAGCAGAACTTTCCAATTCTTCAGCCTGCCATTGGGTTTCAGGGAGTGGATCAGTTTGGTCATCCGGTGGCGCATCAATTGCCACTTCGAGATCTCTGACCCAGGACGTCCCGGGGTCTATCGCCACGGCGTGAACCAGTGGCGATGCAACTTGAGACTGCCCCAGATCAATCATACATTCAAACCTTCTGCCTGATGTTGTTCGTTTGCCATTGCCAGATAACGCGCATAAGCGACTTCATCACGCTGGCAGGAAACCCCTTTGAAGACCATTGCAAACGAACGGCGATGACGCGTGGCTGACATATTCGCATCAGCGCGGTGAATGGTCATCCCGTGATGCGCGATCGCATCTCCCGGTTTCAGACACATCACTGCTTCGTTGGTAAAGTCATCGGGAGAATAGTCAACAATTCCCTGTGAAAATCCAAGAATTTTTGACTTGGCATGCTTACGATAACCATGCAAATGTGAGCCTTTGACATATCGCAGACAACCATTCTCTGCATCGACTTCATCCAGAGCCAGCCAGATCGTCACAACGTTGGAAGGCACGAGACAGAAGTAGTAGTTGTCTTGATGCGGCGGAGTAACATGATTTGTATTGGGCGGTTTATTAAACCATTCCGGCTGTTCACAAAACGCAGATTCACCGACGAGTGCTTTTGCCAACTCACTCCATTTTTGATTTTTCGCATAATCACTGAAGAACGCATCGCCTCCCATGTGTTGCATCTGCTTGAGTGTCTCAGGTTTACTGCGATCCACATAGAAGGCAGCGGAATCCGGAAGCTGCGGCACGACATCGCTGATATAGCGATCCAGATTTCCAGTCAGCTCAGCGAGCTCATTACTATTCAGAAACTGCCGCACGACCGCAAAACCGTGCTCGTCATAATTCTGTTTTTCGGCTTCAAAAGACATATCAATTCCTCAGATAATTTGGGTTTTCAGATAATCACCGATTATTGGACATAGCGGAAAAGGTAGCATATTCCACTTTCATTCACCAGAATTATTTACATGTTTGGCAGGAATTTACGATTCCAGTTCCCGTCCGGATCAGTTACGTTCACGTATCGAATTCAGGTCAGCTGAATAACGCTTTGAGTGTTTACCTTTCTCATCGATCAGCACCGAAACTGCCAGGATAATTCAGAACCGGGAACATCAAAAAATCTTTTTTCAATACTGCAATCGAAGCGATAAATTTATATTTTCCATTTTCGTCTGCTGCGCCGCCTGGTTCAAAGGGAGCAGTGATCCACGCGCTGATGCTGTGGACCGTGATTGCCAGCCCGGCGTGTCATGCGCTCCGCCCGGTTCCGCTTCAGCCAGAATCTAAAACTACTCCCTTTGCCATATACCCAATGTGGCTCTCACTGTTCCATCGGTTAGAATCGAATTTGGTGATGCCGAACGTCTGACTTACTCAGACAGCAACTCAAACGTAAAAACATTGTCACCGCCCAGTGTGACTTCTCTTGTCAGTGTGGTTTCCACGTTGTACACAGCCGGGATAGTTTCGACGATTTCCGTCGCCGGATTTTCGGTGCTGACTGGATCTCCCGGAGTGCCGCCGACGGCCGTTGACTTTCCCGCAACTTCCTGAGGTGACGAAATCGATACTTTCTTCTGCCCCGGGGTTGAAGGAAACGAAAACTCGCCGTCGTTAATCTGACCGGCAAACGTTTTTTCCACTCCTGCAGCGTCGTTGAAGAGGATCTGGCCGGATGGAACCGGCTTTCCATCCAGTGTCACATTGCCGGAAACGGTCACTGTAGCAGGCCCGGTCGAACCGCCGCAGCCTGAAACCAGCAAGGCAACACCCGCAACACACAGAAGCTGGCGCCGCGAAAATACTGTTGTTCGAGTAATCAAGTGAGAAGCTCCTTCGACAGATAATATTCAGGACAGAATGGACGATTCACTCAGAATTCACCCAGCACTTCGGAACCGGCTCGCGTGGCAAGTCCTTGCCAGATAATCAGCGCGATGTTTTCAGAGACGAACCGCGCTGACCCGTCTGCCAGGATGATATGAACTCCGCCAACGTGCATGCTTCGTGCAAAAGTGCCGGCGTTGGTTCCCGTTCCACCGATAGAAACGCACGGTGCATGAGGCGTCGTTGTGTTCAGACAGGTGTGAATCCGATCTGCGACCGGCGTGTTCGGGTTTTCTGCCGCGGTAAAAATCGGGCCGCCCCAATAGCCATTCCAGTACTGCCCGGGAGCACCGTATTCCAAACCTGTACCTCGAGAAACAGATTCACTGCCCATCGTCGTGTTGCTTGTGCCGTCCGTCAAATCTCGCATTTTTGTGGAAGACTGGAAATAGAACATTCCGTTTCGTTGATCACCGTGCAGTGCGGCTGGCCACCCTCCGTAGGTCCCCAAATTATCCGACCCCATACACAGCTGATAATTGCCTTGGAATCCATTGGCATGACTCGGACCGGGCAGAGAACCGGAATTCGGGTCTGACGGACACATAAAGGCGGGAACCCGGAGCTGCCGAATCGCAGCCGGAGCACGATAAACTTCGTTGTCTCCGCCAACGGCCGCTCCTGCCGCAAAGAAATTTGAGATCGAATCATAGACCGAAGACTGATCAATATAAGGCAGGATCTGATGAAACCACCCGCTACCGTGCATGCCGGCAGACTGATAAACGTGACCTGTACCCGAAAAAACTCCGCAGGGGAAAACGCGATGCGTGTCGTGATAGTTGTGTATCGCCAATCCGATCTGCTTCATATTATTTTTACAGGTACTACGGCGTGCTGCTTCGCGTGCCTGCTGCACAGCAGGTAACAGCAGTGCGATTAGAATCGCAATAATGGCAATCACAACCAGGAGTTCAATTAATGTAAACCCGGTACGATGACGTGACTCACTCAATTCAGCCTGCATAGCACACCTCCGAATAAAATAAATATTAATTACAAATCAACGGTCCTCTTAAAAATGTAATATTTTGTAGCATGATCATATTCCGATTCCCTGGTACTGCTGATCGATTACTCAATGGAACTTGAAGGTTCCTGACCGAACAACTTCACTCCGATTCCTCGCGCGCTTCTGATACCCCCGCTCCCGTTATCGTATCCCAGTAATTTGCCCTGACCTGTCCACCACCATAATTATCGAGTAACTTCTGTCGGGACAACTTCAATTGCATGACCATGGCCTGACGTGACACCTCTGGCTCATTTCTTCGAATCGCCCGCAAGACACGTCCATGCTCTTTACAAATGCGTACTACCATCAGGTGTATGGGCTCCTCCACAGAGATACCAATGAGCATATCAAACACATCCATGATATGAAGATTGCTCACCAGCTTCTCCACAGCCCGATTTTGGGCAGCATGCACGATCGCCATGTGAAAATCGAGATCAGTCTGCTGCCACTCCCTCCATATTGGATCCTGCATATCAGTGATATTTTCAGCACGGATTTGTCGAGCCAGCTTTAGAAATTTGCGATGCGCTTCAGTAATCTTCTCCAGATCCTGAGGCGTCACTTCTACTGCCACTTTTTCCGCAGCGTAACCTTCAAGGGCCGCTCTCAGCTCACACCACTCACAAATATCATCGCGGCTTGACACCTTCACAAACATTCCCAATCGGGGAACCTGGCAAAGGATACCTTCACTTTCAAGTTGACACATTGCCTCGCGGACCGGGACTCGGCTCACCCCTAACTCTTTCGCCAGCTTCACTTCTTCCAGGCGATTTCCCGCAGTCAATTCCCGGAGTTGAATTTTGCGACGAATGTGCTGGTAAGCCTTTTCTCGTAGCGTATCAATCATTCCATCGTCCTTAACTTATGATATGGTATTTTCGCGTATACACCGTGTATACACGAAAATACCATGTTTGCAAGAAGAAAAACGAGAGTTCATCCGAATTCCCAAGAAACGAGATTCCACTCTCGCGTTACTGAAATTGCGTCACAGATTCGCATCACGAATCTGTGATCCGATCAGCCGTATCGGATGGCGCTGGTAACGTCGTTCTGTCACTTTTAGCCAATGGGACTAAAGCAGGATCTATCTGGCTGATGTCGAGTCAGGGAGTCTTGATCTGTTAATTGATGAGGCGAAAAATGCCGCAAACATCATTATCAAGTTAATGAAATCAGAAAGGCAATTCTAATGATCTTCCAGGCTCACCCATGCGGCGTCATGGATGGTTCCATTTCGTTTGTGCTTTGACTGATCCACGAGTTGAGTTTTATCATTCGAGGGAATGAAATCAAATAACACCACTGTGTCATCATCCGGCTTGAATGTTTTAGTCGGCTCGAAATCTTGTTTATAGCGGGCAACATTGGAGATACGGAATAAAGCCATGCCGCCTTTCCCAAAAAGCCCGGCAGGTTTCGTTTGAGACTCTTTCCATTTTTCCTGAGCACCAAGGATTAATGGCCGACTGGGATCAAAGGGACCTGGCTTAGGGGCAACTCCTTGATAGAGTTTTTTCCCGTTGAGGAAAATTAATTGTTCTTGTCCGTTGTAGCTGAGCACGACATGGTCCCAGCCATCAACAGTTTCCGGCACAATTCCGACGGAAGCATTCGTGCCTTTGCCACTCTCCCAGCCCGAACTGTGTTGGTTCGCACGGATGGAAAACCAGATACTATTTTCCGGGTCACCTTGTTTTCCCTGACAGAAAACTCTGCCTGACCAGTCTTTGACCCAGGCTTCAATCGTAATTTTATTGAAATCGTCGAATGGGATATTGGGAATAGAGACATAACTGTCGATTCCATCAAACTGTAATCCTTGAAGCAAATCGGCTGCAACTGGTTTATCTCCATCCGCCTCTTTTTGAGCATCAACCGTATTGCTGCTCTCGACTGCTGTTTTATCCTGATCAGCGGCACCACACCCGACCAGTAGAATCAGACTGCCGGTAAACAAGAGAGCAAAAACAGAGCTGAGCCGAAAGGACATCATTTTTAAAACCTTTTTGGAATCGAGTCTCAGAGAAATAATTGACCCTCTCGATAAATATCGGTTTGTGAGTACAGAGCCAATTTCAATTAGTCTAAAACTTTCCCTGCTGTTTTCAAGACCAGGCTCTGGTATCTCACCAGAATGCTGTTGCGTCGCATTAGACTCAAAATAACTTCACTACTCCTTGATAAGCATCTGAATCTCCGTCAGATATTTCTTTGGATTTCCTTTAAAAATCATGCCCGGCCCTTTGATATAAACTTCGCGCGTTGGCATTTCTATCTCGATACGATTTTGCCTGATAAAGTTGAGAATCTTCGCGTACGACTGGCCTATCTCTTCATAAGGGCCTTTGTGTAACAGTGCCACACAGCGGCCTCCAGAGACTTCTCTCACAGAAATATCATTTTTGCTGGTCCCCTTACGAATCGGCATACATGCTTCAAAATCGGCGTCATGCTCCTTGTACTCGTTATCATAGTGAAACAGAAATGGTTTACCGCAAATCTGTCGGCCAAACTGTTTTCCGATTTGTGAGAACCCCCTGGCACAGTCGCTGTATTTGCCTTGCATGCGAACGCCGGCAATGAGAAGGGAATCCACCGATTTTTGTTCGACTTCAAATGCTGTCTGAGTCATAATTTCTCGCGCCTCTCTTTCTTTGTTGATGATTTGATCGAGTGAACCGCTGATTGCACGGTATTCCTGAATTTTGTTTCGTACAACTTGCTTCTGCCGTTCCAGAAAATCCAGAATGTCTGCTTCGTCATTAAAGTTCTCCAGAATACTGGCAATATCAGCCAATGAGAAATCAAGTTGACGAAGCAATGCAATTACCCGCGCTGTTTCAACTTTGCTCTCAGCGTAATAGCGATAGCCGGTCTGCCCATCAACGCAGGAAGGCTCCAGGACACCCTGTTCATGGTAGAACCGCAGCGTCTTCACAGTCAGACCTGTAATTTTAGAGAATTCGCCGATACTAAACACTAAGACGTTCCTTCTGAAATATGTGGCAGCAAACAAGATTCAGAACAATATACGGCCTTCCGTAAGGGGAGAGTCAACAAAGAATATAAAAGAATTTAAAAACACTTTTTAAAATGCAGATCTGGCGGGATGAAGAGAACTGCTAATTGAAAAGAGACTTGAGCTCTGCTTCCGCAGCAGCTTTGATTTGGAGAGTCTTTGACGCCTGGATGTAACCCACGATTCGATATTGATTCCAATCGATTTTTTTATTTATCTGCATCAGCGTCGAGCCAGCTGATTGAGGCGACTTGATCGTTTTAAACATTCTCACCACATTGACATGAGTCAGTTGACGCCCGTCATTTTCGCCTGCAGTCACCTTGCTTTCAGCCATCATTTCCACGAGAGCAAGATTAATCTGATCTCCCTCCTGCGCGCCCCTGGTCTTCCAGGATATTTGTAAACCGTCAGAAGTTTCTTTCAGTGAGAGTTGCAGGCTGGTTGTAGACTCTGTTTGCAATGCTGCAATCACAGTCTGTTGTATCAGCTTACCATGAGAGCCGACAAACCTTTTTTTCCCGTTAATGACCATCTGAGGCGTATAAATTCTTGATGAACGCAGAGAGCGGGCATACGCTCTTTGTCGCTCTGTAAACTGGCGTTGACTAAACGGATCTTTCCAGCCAAGGTAATTCCAGTAGTCAACGTGAAATGAAAGTGCGTAAATGGGCAACTCATTTTTATGAGCGATTTCGACAAGACGGCTCAAGTTGGCATCTGCCGGAGGACAACTGCTGCAACCCTCTGAGGTGAATAATTCGACGACAGCAAATCCTTTGACAATGTTTTGTTTTTTCTCGCCGGTTTGAGCCAGAATTTCATTGCCACCTGTTTGAAAGCAACCGTTTAGGACAAATGCAAAGAATAACGTTACAATCTGAGTTTTAAATATTCGATTCACAACAAACGTTCCTGATGCAGATTTGACGCATAAACACGACAACAGTGACGGAAATGATTCCCCAGATTACAATTGATAACCAGGACTATGATTATAAGACGTTGATTCAGGTATCTGTCTTACAAAAAAACCGAAATATTTATTTCACCGTAAAACAAATCAACAGAAGCGTTGAAGGAAAACGAACTGACTCACAAGTCTGTGAGATAAAACACAATACATAGTTGTGTTTTATTTTGATATTTACGCAAACGAATTCTTATGACTGTGAAACTGAAATGGCCTGTTCGAGAAGTTCGGGATCGATGTCCCACCATTCCTGTAAAGCAACCAGACAGGAATATAAATCTTTCGAGGCGATTAGTTCAGCAGCTTCTATAGCCATTGTCCCCACATTTTCAGATGCCAATTCTTGCTTCAGTGCGTTGATGACACGCTTATCTTTCCGGCGTGCCAGCCCCATCAACGCCTCGCCACGAGTATCGTCATCGGGATCGTCAAGACGATCAGCAAGAGCGTCACGGATCGCCGGTGTATCAAGATCCAATTGTGTTCCAAGGCCAAACGTTGACCAATCCCGAACATTGGCATCGGAATCATTACGGAGAGAGATCAAAGACTCTATTGCAAGCGGAGTCTCATGACCAGTGAGAGCCAGCACTACTGCATATCTAACCTCAGAATCGGGGTGTGTCGCGAAAGATGCTACTTGCGGAATGGATTCCATATCGTCCTGATGGGATAGCCCCACGAGAGCCGCGCACAGGACATCAGCTTCTTCACTTTTCTTCAACATACTTCGTAACTGTTGAGCGCACTCTACTGGAAATGTTCTCTCAGGCACGCCAAGTTGTCCAAGTATATCAGCGCCTCGTTTGCGTTCCTGAGAACACGGACTCACACAAAGCTCCCTGGCTCGTTGTAAAACTTCATCGCTGCCACGCCAATGCAGCGCACAAACAGCGTTCCAGGCGACCTCTTCGTCAGTATTGCTCAAAGCGGCATTAATGAGTTCATCGACCGTTCTATGGTCATTGTCGGGATGAGCTTCTGTAGTCATATTTTAATATTCTCGTCGAATAGATGCTAATCGATTAACCGATCCACGAAGATGCTGTACCATCTTTTTTTGACTAAAAATATCTCTCAGCGACATCACTTGTGTGTCAACGAGAACGCAATCCATGTGTAATTCGAATTCAGAGCTGAGAAAAAAGTTCGTCTATCCGATCTGCAATCACTTCTTGACGTTCTGACAAATCATCTTCAATCTGTTGCGCTTTCTCAAATATAGAAGATTCCCTCAATTGAGCCTTTGCCTCAACAACTTTTTGATTCACAAAATCGACTGTAAGAGTCGTTGCCAGAAAGTGACGATTACTTTCAATCCAACCATCAGTGTCGAACAGAATATCATTACCAAATAGATCTGGGCTTACGCTACTCCACTCGTCAAAGAGTGGATTTTCTCCATCGTAGTATATTAACGCGGAACAATACTGAATCGCTGCAATTGCACGTCCAGGAGTTTCAACAGACCACCACGCATTCCAGAGGGGCTCAATATCAGGAATGATGACACCAAGGGAATTAAAACGATCTAACCATCCAAATGTTGGGAAACCATTTTGAAGTTGTGGAATTTCGCTTTCAGAATCTAATCGTTCCAGAAAACTGTCGCGAAAGAAGATGATGATTTCATTCAACTGTTTTGGGGTTAACATTTTTTCGAAAACATGACCTTGATAGACTCCATAGTGAAATTCGGAATCGCCATGAGAACAGGGCTCGTTGTTTTGGAGGGTCTGGTGCCAGTCCATGAGACAGACCGGAAACAGGTATGCGAATAATTCTGGCTGGAGCTTTACATACGCCAGATCATGGTGGTAATACCACATGTCAGAGAAATCAATTTGTTCGTATGGTGTTCGCGCTAATTCCTGGAGTTCGTCATCGAATCCATCAAACTGATGCTGCCAGACTTTTTGAGGCGGCTCAGGATAATCAAATATCGCTCGAACCCGTTCCCAATTGATTGGCTGGGGTGATCGTTGATTGCGGATTGGCTCAGGCATTTTCAAAAACATCCATATGAGTTGACGACCCAATATTTTTCTCTTCCAGCAGTTTATCGCCATGTACAATCCGCACGCCGCGCTTGACCTGCGTTTCGGACGGAAATCCTTTACGACGCTTGCTCATCGTTTCAAAAAAATGGCTGTTCATCGAATTCTTGACCGCTCATCTTACACCTCCCTTGTGAATCAGTTTTGAGTTGATTTCGATACAAGACACAAAATCAGCAAACAAGTTCGCTGGTTTTAGAGATAATCTGCAGTGCAGGAAACCGCTGGGCCACAGTTCCTTGGTAAATATCGGACAACGATCTGTGCCGCATCTTCTCCCGTGCCTTCACCCAGATAGCGATTTCTGAGGAACACTTCATAGTAATCTGGAATAACCTGTCCACTTTTGAAATCACATTTAGGTTTGATGTGGGGACAATCGGTTGTAAACGGATAATGAGAACAACGGCTGAAGCAAAAGCAAAACATACTTGTATAGGGGTAAAGTTGTCGCAGCATTGGTGTGTGCAGAGCGACTTTATAAAAATCAAATAAATCCAGGTGTCCATCAGCCAGATGGTCATGATATGCTTTCCAGCGCATATCTACTTCTTCTTTTGCTGACTTTCGCTCGATGAGGTCTAAATAGGAATACTCACTGGCAAGTACTGTTGGACTGACATAATCAATGCACCAGCGACGAAAGAGACTTGCCGACTCAGCGAGATCTACTGTCTGAGCGCGAGCGAGCTCGATCCCTTCATCAGAAAAGGAAATGCAAAACATGCGTCGTTCAGCTAGACAATATAAATAGGAGGACCTCCGTCTAAAATATAGATTGACATCGGAGTGTGTAGAAAACAGGCAGGCACCATCAAAATTCTTGGTTTCTGAGTGAGATGCAATTACTTCTGGCCAGGATTGGACCAGTAGCTCACAATCAATCTCACCAATCCCCATTAGTAAGTGTTCAGCTAATGCTCCTGTTGTGGCAAGATCTGGGTAAAATTCGTTTGGTAGTGTCATTACTGCATTTTTTTGAATCAAATTAGATTGGTTTTTCACTGGAATGGGACAAATACTACATGCCAATGCTGTTACATTATATCTTTTCTTTACTTACTCAGATACTCGATTCGCTTATTTCAAAAAACGATTTTTCCAGTTCCTTTTTTCAATCCGCCGTAAATTTGGAAGCGACTTGATGTGCAATAAATACTCTAGCAGGAATTTTAGTTCTTGATCGTTGTCTTCACCAAAGAATGGATTCACAAAGCCGTCATTCACAAAATTGCGTTCTACTTGCAGTGGTGTATCTTCAACAATTAAAACTCTATCGAGATCGTAACCCAGTCGTTTGTTTTTTTCAACTCTTTCACGAAATAATGTTCGTGTCTCTCGGGTTCAAGCTGCGGCACGCACCGTGTTCGACTCCAGATAAATTCTGGTTGTATCTCATTAGGAAAGATCATATTGACGATCGCTTCGACATAATCACAACTGGACGAGGACCAGACTGCGATTTGGAAATGCTGCTGAACCTGTTCCAGGAATTCGATCAGGAAGGGGCGTAAATAAACAAAGTACGGGCCGATATTATAATCTGGCTCACGATGTAAACTGTGCTCCGCGGCATACAAGAACGTTTCGTCTACATCGAGTATCAGCAGAATTTGATCTTGTTGATTCATTTCATACTCTCTCGAAAAAATCCGAACCAGCGTGCGTTGCATGTGTCGATGTTGATAGTCGTCTTTATTAAGACACGAATTTTGTTTTTTGGTTCCGCCTCGCTGATTGTGAGAAGCGGCAAGATTTTGGTGAAAGTCATGTTCATAAGGTTGGGGTTAATCTGAAGCGTGGAGTGAAGCATCGTTGATGGCTTCTCTGCGAATGATGTTGCTTCAGGGGCGATGTGCGCATCGCTGATCTACCCGTTTTCCTTATTTCTTGACTTTTACCATGATAGCTCAAAAACAAAAACATCATGCCGCCCGTCGGCTGGACGAGCTGCTTAAGTACCATGCTTCTTCACATCGAATTCTCAGAATACATTACTGGCAGTTAATTCAAGTGATTCGAGATAAAACCAGTTTACTGTCTCCGCGCGGAAGCGGCCAGTAATAATCCATTCAGTGCCAGACTGATCATTTTGGCTTATGCAAGAATGGCGCGTCGCATGCATACGTGGCATTGTATTCCTGAAACCTGGGATGCGCCAGAAGCAAGCCCCTATTTGCAAATGCGTTCGTTAGTGCAGCACCTGTTTGATCAATATCCCGTGCCAAACTTCATGGCGTCGATCTGGTGGAGGGAACCGAATTTCCAGTGGGGCGCTGAACTTTACCAGCATCTGGCGAAGGGACAAAGCATTCGACAGTTTTCAATCCTTGGTACTTTTAAAGTAACCAAACGAATCGCTGCGTTGTTTATGCAGGCGCCAGACGATCTGCTTCCGCAGGAAGCGTTGCGTTGGTCACAAGTACGTGCGCTGGGAGGAGACGAAAGACTGGCGCGCATTCTCATTCGAAAGACGTGCTTGTCAAAGACAAACAGAGCTGAAGCATTCTGGCAAACGGTGATTCGTTTTCTGATCAGCAACGCACCTGTCTCAGCCAAGGAGATCGTGGAAATCGTTCAGTTTATTCAACAACAGCGTTTTGAACCGGCTCACAAAGTCTGGGGAACAGGAGCGGGAGACGAACCGGTGCAGCCCGATTTTTCAATGCGTGGTCGAACTTTGATGTCACTGCGTCGCCATATGGCGCATTGGCGATCAGAATTGATCGAAAAAGGATTCGTACCACCTCAGCCAGTGAATCCTCTCGACATCCCCTGGGAACGATGTAGAATTGGATCGTTTTGTCTTGAGCGGGATGGAACGACGTGGAGTATCGAAGAACTGCTTACTCCCCGAGAACTTCACCACGAAGGACAGGTCATGCAGCATTGTGTTGCAAGTTACGTTTCTGTTTGTGCCAGCCGTAAAACCACGATCTGGTCGATGAAGTTTCAAAAAGAAAAAATTGAACGACATAGCCTGACAATCGAAGTTCGACCAAAATCAAAAGTGATCTTTCAGGCCCGTGGAAAGCATAATTGCGACCCCAGTGATGTCATCAATGAGATCTTGAACCGTTGGGCTGCTCAGGAAGGGCTAAAGTTCAATGAAACAGCTTGATACTGAAATAATGAGAGCAAATAACTATCAAGTCTGATTCAGTACAAACGAATAACATGACCTATCTCCATGATTTCTTCGCGAAGTACCTGATTTGAAGTCGATGTGTTTTCTGTACACAACAGCACTGTTTTTGGCTCGCAAAATCGTTGCGAACAGATTATTTGATTCCTGTAATCGTTATAACCGATACCCCTCGACCCTTTCACTAAACAGTATTCAACGATCAGCTTAGTTTCTTTGAATGTAAACCCTCCCGCATGTCGAGCCAGTAAGAATGCGAGCCAATTTTAACTTCTATAGTCAAATTCGCGATGCCATGTACAAAAAACGTAATTGAGAAATTAATGCTGGTTTGTTCCTATCGACGCAGTTTATTACCAATCCTTCTCATCGCTGCTGGAATTCTCTGTCTGCAACCGACAGGCTTGTCAGCTCAGGATCCGGAATGGATTGAAGAGGATGATTATCTTTATCGCGCCTACTTCGATTTCACAGCAGCCGGTGGTGGACAGCGGGAAACCGGCCAGGGTTTGCTGTTTGTTCCTCTGGCGCAAGATAATGAAAGCATTTTCTTTGCTGATTTGCGGGGAAATATCTTTGATGATTCCTCAGCGGAAGGGAACTTCGGACTCGCCTATCGTCGCATGATCGACGATGAATGGATCGCCGGCGGTTATCTTTTTTATGATGTCCGTCGCAGTCAATATCGCAATACCTTTCAGCAGGGCAGTTTTGGATTCGAATTACTTAGCATCGCGTGGGACTTCCGCGTGAATGGTTATGTTCCGACTCAAAAAATGAAACGCGTCGATTCACTCACAACTGCCTACCTGAGTGGCTCGAACATCGTTGTACAGGGTGGTGAAGAACGCGCGTACTGGGGCACCGATTTTGAAGCAGGTCGCCTCTTAAAAACATTCGATGAATGGGATATCGACGCGGAACTGCGTGGTTATGTTGGCGGATACTTCTTTGACAACTCGGCAGCCGGCTTCAAAGAAATGACAGGGCCCAGAGCACGTGTCGAATTCCGAATGTTCGATCTGCCGTTTCTTGGAAATGGATCACGTGTTGTCCTGGGTGGGCAGTACCAGTATGACGAAGTGCGTGGCTCGCAGGGAACAGGCATGCTAACCGTACGTGTCCCTTTACCCGGAAACAGAGACAGCAAGCGACTCAACAGATTCCAGCGTCGAATGGTTGCACCCATTGTACGTGATATCGATATTGTCCTCAATCAGGCACGTGGACCAGCCGAACAGGCCAAACTGCAACTGAATGGCCAGGTACTGCGGGACATTACCATAATTGACGCTGACACAATCAGCGCGGAATCAGTCTTCAGCAGTGCCGGCTCCGACAGTGTTGTGTTGTTTGATGGTAGCGCAGGAACCATCGATACAAGTACCGGGTTTGTCTTTAACGATGGCCAACTTGCATTGGCCGGTGGAAAGAATATCAGTGTCGTGGGTTGTAATACCGGCGTTGTCACCAACTTCAACTACGGCTCACGTCCAACAATTAACGGAACGGTCAATACAATTGATGTATTTACAATGGCAGACAATGCGACGATCATCGGCATGAATATCACCGGGGGTCAGAATGGAATTTATGGTAACGGAATCAGCGGTTTTACCATTGCCTGCAATAACATCAGTGGCGCTCTGGAAGACGGGGCCCATTTAGAGGGAACCATCAGCGGTGATATCACTGACAATACATTTCGTTTAAATGGATTAGCGACAGATAACGATGGCCTTGAAGTCGAGAACTTCGTTGGGGGAAATATCACAGGTAATACATTTAGCAATAACACCTTTGGATTCTATAGTCCTAACGAAATCAGCGGTGGAACAATTATGAATAATATAGCCAACAACAATACCAAAGATGGATTTTATTTTACTAATATCAGCGGTGGAACTATTTCAAATAACACCGCACAAATAAATGGAGAAGATGGATTCTACTTTGAAGGTCTCATCTCAGGCGGTGCTATCACATATAATACCGCGATCCTAAATGTTGACGGGTTCTACTTTGATTTCGGCATGTCCGGTGGTGATTTCTCTTACAATACTGCAAATCAAAATACAGATGACGGATTCGATCTGTATGAAATCAGCGGTGGTACGATTTCTTATAACACAGCCAGCAAAAACACGGAAAACGGACTCAAAATTGAGGGAGAGATCAGCGGTGGAAATATCATGTATAACACGGCAACAGAGAATACAACGAATGGACTCGAATTCTTTCTCGTGACGGGTGGAACCATCAGTCACAACACAGCGACAGGCAATACAGGCAATGGAATTAAATTCGCCGCTCCCGTCGTTGGCGGAACGATCAGTAATAACACTGCCTCGCTGAACAAAGACGATGGATTCGACTTCTTGAGAATCGTCGGCGGTACGATTACCGGTAATACCGCCACCGGAAACCTCGAAGACGGCTTCGACTTCGATCATCTCATCACCGGTGGTACCTTCAGCAATAATACCGCCACCGGGAATGCAGAAACCGGATTTAACTTTGGCGCCCCCATCATCAGTGGTTCGATCATCAATAACACAGCAACCAGTAATTCCATCGATGGTTTCTTTGTCAACATCTTTGACGTTGCAAACACAGCCACTTTCTCAAACAACGTTGCGAACCAAAACACAGCCGACGGTTATAACGTACTCACCGGAACACCACAAACGGGCGTTGGTACAAATACAGGCAGCGGAAATGGCAGTAATAATAACTACTAATGGTTAAAGAGGGATTGTTCTGAAACGGTTTCTGGTTGATCGATCTCAGGAAACCTCCTTCACAGAACTGATACAGCGAAATCCCAGGCAGCGGCCTCTTGCCTGTGGTGTGCGTCCACGGCGGTAGGAACTGCGACACAACTCGCCCGGGCCTACCCAGCTGCCACCACGTTCACTCCGAATCGTTTTTGTTGTTTCCCGGTTGACGGCATTACGTTCAGTTGAGTAGGGGGACTGATAAAATTCTTCGTCGTAACGGTCCCGGCACCATTGCCAGACATTTCCCGCAACGTGATGCAAACCAAAGAGGGACATTCCCAGCTTTGCATTCACGTCAGCTAAAGGCAATTCGGTCACGTCATATTTGACCGACTTTCGATGGAAGCCATATCGTAGTTTGTCCTGGGATGGCGGCTCATTGCCCCAGGGAAACATCTGTGAACCCGTTCCCCGCGCTGCGTACTCCCATTGAGCTTCACTGGGGAGGTAACTACCCGCGTCGGCAGGTGCTTCATCTTGATAGCGCAACCAGAGCTTGTCGTTCGCCCAGAGCGAATACGCATTCGCTCCATACCAGGAAACCAGAATCATTGGCCATTTCTCACAACCCGCTACGGGCTGCCATTCTGATCCTTCTTTTCTGATCAGCATGTGAATATCACGGTCATCATCGGGATCGAGTACAAACCAGTCTGTCAAACAGGAATCAGTAACTTCACCAATCGAATTCAGAAACCGGCAGTAAGCGGTCGTCGAGACCGGCTCCAGATCAATCAGAAAAGAATCCAGCATGACACGATGTTTTGGTTTTTCGTCCGCGGGCACATCGGGTAGATCGCTGCCGATTTCGACTTCCGCTGTCGGGATCTGAACACAACGCATCCCGTCAGATCGTCTGCGGAAGTGGCTTAGTGTTCCTTCTGTTTCCAGTGGTTCGAACAAAGGGGCCTCTGTTTGCGAAGATGGGTTCCAGATCCCGTCCAGTTGAGTAAACGGGAGAGTGTCTACCAACTGCAACTTTGGTATAGGCTGACGAAAGCTGTAACTTTGATCTGAAACTTTCTCCCCCTGCTGCATATAAACCAGTTCCGCTAAATCAGTCAGACGAAACGGTTGACGAGTGAAAACAGATTTATATACAGGGTCTGAAAAATCAGTAGAAAGAGTCGTATCAAATGCGTCTTCCAGCGCCATTATTAACTCAACTAGAGCCAGGCTGTCACAAGCAAGGTCTTCAATCAGTCTATCACTGAGGGAAATCTTATCTCGAGAAATCCACAGCTGTTCGGAAGCGACATCCAAGACTTTTTGCTCAATCTCACCAATTCGAATCCGTGGTTTTGTCGTCATTGATTATTCCCCCATTATCCACTTGCCATTGTTTGTGTGAAGAGCAGGGTGGTTACTGCTGTTTCCTCTTCTGTTTTGCCTCGGCAAAAACGTGTTTTAATGCACGTGATAAGTCAAGACGCTGATAGCTGCGTTTCGTTCCTGGATCGTACACTTTCACGCCGGTTTTCTGCATGATCTTCAGCATGGCTTCGGCGATATTCTCGTCATCCTGCTTCCAGTCGTAGCCGGTTTTCAATATGGCTTCACGCAGAATCATCGCGGAACCGCAAGCGATGGCGTTTGACGAAGAAGTCGCGGAGGCGGGGACCACTAATTCGACTTTCGCGTGCCGATCCAGATAGACTTCATCTTTCCCCTTTTTGACTGCTCCGATTGCAATACAGTGAGGCTGACTCGCGGGCCATGAGATTCCATTGGTAAAGTTGTGATTGCCCGCCGGTGCACTGACCCAGATGCCCAACTTTCGAAGCTGAATCAGCTTGTCGTCGATCGCTGTCGCAACGGGTTTGCTATGAGGCTTGTCATCGACGGGAGCCAGATTCACCGTCGTGATACGGTACTTTTTATGATTGTCAATAATCCACTGTAACGCGGCAGCCACTGTCTTGCCGTCACTCACGTTGCAATGACAACATTCGAGCGCTCGAATGACGGCGACTTGATTATTGTAAGCGACTCCCCATTTTCCTTTATAATTGACGGAAGAAGGAATGCCGATCGTGGAACCATGATAGCCTCTGCCTTCGTGTTTGGGATCGTTATCACCGTCAACACTGTCATAAGTAACAAGCACCTTTGGTTGATCGCCATCTGACTGGGACCATTCCGGCATGGAGAGTTTACAACCATCGTCAACCAGTGCCAAAGTCTGTCCCTTACCGAATGTCAACTTGTTTTTGTAAGTGTCCCAGGCAGTAATGATTCCCGCATGCTTGAACGACGCAGGATCAGCGGGCTCCCCGCCTGCAGTCGTTCAGAAAAGCGAGAGTTCAAAAAAAGACCCGACCAGACCACAACTGCAGAGCAGGTTATAAAACATTTTTGAGGTCGCATTTGAAGATCCTTATTGCCTGATTCTCAATCAGAGTGCGATTTGAAAAATAACAATTCGATACAAATCGAGTATAAATAGAATAAGACAGGAATGCTATTAGAATCGGATTATGATTGCGATCCGCTTTCATACTGATTGAGTTTGTCCTGGAGTGCCTGGTTTTCTGCCCGCAGCTTTTCAATGATTGGCAAGATCTCGTTTCGAGAAAATCGTTTGTGAATGTGCTGATGACAGTTCATGTCCCAGGCTTCGATTGTAAACAGAATCACTCGCTCGGGTTTCGCAGGATATTGTGGATCGTGCAGACGATTCATTAGTTCTTCGTCATCTTCAACCACGCTTGCGGTTCCCCAGACCTTGATGCGGCGGCTGTTTGCATAATCCATCAGAAACAGAAACGCTTTCGGGTTCTCGGCCAGATTTCCGAGAGTAATGTACTGTCGATTGGCGCCAAAATCGGCGAATCCCAGTGTCTTCTGATCGATGACTTTGAGAAATCCCGGGCTGCCGCCGCGATATTGCATATAAGGCTGCCCTTCACCATTCGCGGTTCCCAGATAAAACATATCCAGACTCGAAATGAATGCCTTCAGTTCCGGCGTCACTTCGGTTAACCAGCCGTACCCCTGCTCCACCCTGGAATAAGTCGAGCGGGAACCTTTGCTGGTCTGAATTGCTTTCACGGATGACGTAAATGCGATGTCACTTGCGTATTGATTCATGAATCGGCTTCCCAATTAACGTTGTGATGAGTGAATCAAAAATCACCGCGCCTCATGATTTTCACAAGACCCGGTGTCTGGACCAGTGCCGCATACTTATTTCGATGTTACTTTTCTATGGAGAAAATCGCGAATGTAGTCTGCTATCACATCTCCGTCTTCTTCCAGAGCAAAGTGACCGGTATCCAGTAGATGAAATTCCAGATTTTTCAGATCACGTTTATAAGGATACGCTCCCGCAGCCGGGAAGATTTGGTCGTTCTTTCCCCAGACAATCAAAGTCGGAGGTTGATACTTACGTAAATACTTCTGCCACTCAGGATAGAGCCGCAGATTGCTGCCATAACTGTAAAACAGTGCTAACTGAATTTCCTGGTTTCCGGGACGATCCAACAGCGGTTGCACATGGCCCCAGTTATCAGGACTGATCGATTCTGGTTTACGCACACCGTGTGTGTACTGCCATTTCGTAGCGTCCAGTGTGAGAAATCCGCGTAATTTGTCCCCCTGTTCCGAAGTCCGATTATTCCAGTATTCTTTAATGGGAACCCAAAATTTGTTATCCAGACCTTCATCATACGCGTTCCCGTTCTGAATGATCAATGTCTCAATGCGTTCGGGATGCTTCGTTGCCAGTCGAAAGCCCACCGGAGCACCATAGTCCATCAGATAAAGCGAATACGTTTTTAACTGCAACTGCTCAGTAAATTGATCAACCACGTTTGCCAGATTGTCAAATGTGTAATCGAATTCACTCACCGCCGGCGCACTGCTGTGGCCAAACCCGGGAAAGTCGGGGGCAACCACGTGGTATTTGTCCGCCAGAGCAGGAATCAGATTCCGAAACATATGCGACGAAGTGGGAAACCCGTGCAGTAACAAAAGCGTTGGCGCATTCCGGGGACCTGCTTCGCGATAAAAGAGATCAAGCCCCGCGACTTTGATCGTACGATGTTGAACCTGAGTGTTACGAACCGATTCTGCGCTCACCTTAGTCAAATCGGTGCCTGCAAATGCGAGTAAAGCAATCATCAGCAGAGTCTGTTTCCAATAAACCATTTTTCTTTTCCTCAAAAAGTGTGATTTGAATAAGGTGAGTTCGCAGAAATTCATCTGGACGATTTAATGACAGCAGGTACCGCCATCGGTCGTGCATGCTTCCCCTGGTTGTTCAGCCAATGCTTCGACTTCTGGAAAGTCCACGTCTGTCTGAGCCAGATGATTGAAATAATTCGTAAAAATGTTCAATGCGACATTGGCAACCACTTCCGTGATTTCCTCATCACCAAAACCAGCGGAACGAAAGTCTTCCAGATCCTCATCCGACACAAAGCCGCGTTTCTCAACAATCTTGCGCGACAGCTTCATCAAGGCATTTGTCTTGACGTCTTCAGACCTGCCAGAGCGACTCGCCAGAATTTCCTCGGCTGTTAAACCCACGTTGGCTCCGATCGCCGAATGTGCGGCCAGACAATAATCACATCGGTTAATTTCACCGACATTCAATGCAATCTGTTCCCGATCCTTTGCCGAAAGCACACCGGAACCCAGCGTGCTGCTGAATTTCAGATACGCATCCAGAGCCGCGGGAGAGTTCGCCATCGTTTGCATGATGTTTGGCGTGATACCCAGTTTTGCTTTAACGCCGTCTAATAATGTTTTGGTTTTGCCTTCTGCGGTTTCAGGTGTAATGGATTTGAAACGTTGCATTGTCGTTCTCCTTCAGTCTTCATAGTGAAATGGCACTCGCCGGAAACACTTCCAGCAATACTAAATAAACAGACAGGTCTGTATATTTTCAGTTAAATAAAAAATTATGTTACGTTCGTTTCGCTTTTGAAATCAGGACCATTGCTGCATCTCGAGCAATATCGGCGGCTTCAGGATCACCCTCACTCACCGCAGTCACAATTGCGCCTTCAACCATGATTGCGATTGCAGGTGCCGCCGAAGCGGCCTTCTTTCCCTCTGATTCAATAATGATATTTTTTAGCATCTCACGAAATTCACGTTTATGTTTTGTACAAAATTGTGTCGCAGCATGATTCGCATCTGCCAACTCGCTTGTCGCATTGATAAATGAGCAACCTCGATACCCAGGGGTTTCGAACCACTCTCGCAGAACAACAAAAAATGCGTTGAGTGGTTTCATTCCCCCAGCAATATGACGATCCATATGTTCCTTGAGAAACAGTCCAAACTGTTCCTCACGATATTTCAAAACCTCCAGAATCAGCTCATCCTTAGATGAGAAATGGTTATACAAAGTCATCTTGGCCACACCGGCCTCCGCGATCACTCTATCGATTCCCACAGAACGAATTCCTTCTGCATAAAACAGCTTTTCAGCCGTTTCCAAAATTCGTTTGCGGGCACGGGATGTTCGTTGTGTTTGACTCATAACTAAAATATACAGACCTGTCTGTTTATGTCAAGCTGCGATCTAAAGTTTTTTAGAAAATCATCGGAATCAGCTGTTTCGTGCCTTTATTACTGATTGATGAGACAACAACCAGTCGAGCCACCGTCGGTCATTTGGAATTTTAATTCCAGTCACAGTCTCCGCGTGTTTCTCTCAATGGCAAGAAACACTTTAATTAACTCTGAAATTGAGAGCAGATCAACAGCAGATTCAAATAAATTGAAGTAAGATTGATATCCCTGTACCTCAATCAGGCACCACAGGCGAAACAAAATCCGTTGGTTTGAACGCCACTACAGAACAATCCACTTTCTCAAGCATGCGTTCGGCGGTGTTGCCGATGAAGAATCCGCTAATACCAGAACGGGCTAACGTACCCATGGCGAGCAGGTTAATTTTGTGTTCTGTGATAAAAGCAGGAATCGTTTCTTCAGGAGAACCTTCGAGCACGTGCACTTGCACACCATAGGTGAGCGTGCGGAAATCGGTTTGCGCTAATTGTTCGTTGAGTTCACCCTCCACTTCTTCCCGGATATCCTCGGCACATTTTTGAATTGTCTTTTCACCGACATCCAGGCCTTTGAGTCGGACATCGAGTTGTGTGTCAATCGCATGCACCAGATGAATCTTCACGTCGGCAATTTGCCCGATCGAAACAATGAAGTTCAATATGTCACTGCTGACTTCACTCATATCGCTGGCAACGACGATTTCAGGTACCTCGGGCTCATCTCCGATTTTGACCGCGTAGACAGGACAGGGGCATTGACGGAACAGATTCATCACCGTGCCACCAAACAGACGTCCCTTAAAGCCATGCGGTCGTGTTCCGACCAGTACCAGGTCGTGGTTGTCATTAATCACTTCAAGAATAATTTCACGCCAGGAGGGACCAAAAGCCACTTTTGCTGAACTCTCAATCCCTTTTGCCTTCGCTTGTTCAATCAGCCCCACCATCACTTCAAGGGCTTCATCTTCGACATTTTTAGTAAAATGGTTTCGATCCTCTTCCAGCAGATGCTTTGTATGGGCAGAAAGATCAATGGCAGCAATGAACTCCAGCCTGGCATTGACCAGATCCGCCAGCCAAATCGCACGCTCGACTGCCTCTGCGGTCTGTTCGTTCAAATCTGAAGCGACCAGTCGATCAGCGTGGGTCAGATCAACGCCGACTAAAATTGAATTGATGTGTTGCATGGTTCTACTCTCTCACTAATTTTGCTGGCAATACTCGGGTTTCACATTACTTATTATGACAAGAATTTTAATCTGTTCCTAGTAGATCCTGATAGAATTTCAAACCAGGAGAGTGAGTTATACAGACTACGATTGCCGATTGCTAATCTATTGATTTCTCTTTTGCATTAACAAAATAAATTCGTGTACTTTTTTCAAGCGTAAATCGGCAAGAAGGCCCAGTGGCCTCAAATGTCACAAACGCTGTAAGTAGGCATTCAAATCAGCCAGATCTTCAGGAGAAAGGTCTTTCAATAACCCTACAGGCATCAGTGACGTATTTTTCGTGGTTTCGAAATCAATTTCTGCAGCTTCGATTCGCGTGGTTTGATTGTTCGAGTTTCTCAACGTCAGGCCATCAACCGAACGGTAGACGACAAGCCCGGTATAAACCTTGCCATCAACGGTTCCCACAACAGTGGTCTGATAGCGGGGAGACACATCTCGATTCGGTGACACAATTGCAGTAAACAGATCTTTACGTGAAAAACGCTTAGCGGCACCCGTCAATGCAGGGCCGAGAGCGCTCCGGTTACCATGACATTGGACGCAGGCCCGTTTCCGGAATAACAGCTCTCCCCGTTCATGATTTCCCAGATCCCAGTTGACTGTCTCCAGCAGCTTGTTGAATTTTTCGGTTTCCGGCCCGCTTTGCTTCATGAGATTCGTAAACACCTCTGGATACTGTTTTGTCATCCAGTCTTCCCAGGCTTGAATCAATGCCCGTTGATTTTCAGGATCATCACGGTCACCGCGTAATCCGAGTTGTTGCCCGGTCCACTTCCTCAACAGCGCGCCGATGCGCGACTGCAGTTTTTGTTCCCGCTGATCACGCCCCAGACGGCGGAACGTCCCAAAAAGTCGAACCTGCTGTTCAGGTTTCGTCTCAGGCGCCAGTTTTTCCAGTGCAGAGACACAGGTTTCCAGAACCTCGATTTGAGAAGACTCCAACCCTGAAATATATTTTTCTCGATCCTGCTCTTCAGGAGTCATCGACAAAACTGCTAAAACAGCAGCCCGCAATGCAAATTCCTCGTAAAGCCCGCGAATCATTTCCCGATGCGCTGGCTGCTTCGATTCACCAAATACAAAAATTACATCGTTATTCCACTGAAAATCAGGATCTGATTTGATTTTCCGATCAAAGGCTTCAATGGCGTTCGGCAAATACTGTGTCGCCAATTGGCTCAAAAACAGGACATGACCGGGTAAACCAAAGCCGGGCTGCGCGACGATATGACGTGGCAGGTCCGCATCGATTTTGACGAGTCGTGCATAAAGCTCTCTGAAACGGTCATCCCAGTTCGTATCCTGTGGGAGTTTCAGTCGGAGTAATTTCTCATCAATCTGTACCAGAGACTTCGCAATTTTTTTCGACTGTGCAGTACTGCGATCACTGTTGATGCGCGCGGCAACGATTAAATAATGCACATCAGAAACAGGATCCGACTCATCGGTCATTTTGGCGAGTATCCGATCCAGCAGCTTCGGGTTATAAGGCGACAGCATAGCCAGAATTCGCGCTAATTCATGGTCCAATACTTCGTGACTGCTCGGAAAATCTTCCGACAGACGAATACGAACCGGATCCAGATGGCGTTCGTATTCAGACAAATCGACGCCGTTAGCATACCCATCAAAGACGGCTGCCATTTTCACTGGCGGTCCCAGGTCACCAAGTCCTAATTGAATCAAACGTAGCGCATCCAACCTCAGATCAGTTTGGTTGTCTCCTTCAAATACCTGAAGCCCAATAGCAACGGCCAGAGGAACCACGCCCCCCGACTTGAGAATGCGGGCATACGCGAGGGCAACCTGAGCGGCTCCATCCGAGGCAGAAATGCCATCGGAGAGCGTTTTGAATGTCGCTGCATCTAAAGTCGCAGCAGCCCGGGAGGCGGATTGCCTGACATATTTTTGAGGAGCGTTCAACGTTTTCTGCAAACCGGCAAGACATTTCGAACGATCTATTTGATCGCCCAACTGCAAAAAGGACTGGAGTGCGAAACGTACAACGAGAGGCGAATCGTCCTTTAGCAGTGCATTCAACTGTTCTGCCTTCTGATCAGACTTGCTATCAAACCCTGACAGCCAGGCGAGCCGCGCCCGAACTCGATCCGATTTGTCCAACGTCAGTTGCTCAACAATGCGATCCGGTAATTCACCCGAAAGTTCCGTCACAATTTCAATGGCTCTGAGTCTCTGGGAAACAGGACGACTGTGATCTAAAGCGGCCTGATAAAAGGCTTCGGGCTGCAATGACTTTGCCAGGGGAAGCCACTTACTTCGCGACCAGCTGCTTAAAGGCTGTGGCGCTGACAGACAGGCATCCATGTTTTGTTGATTCTCATTCGCTTGTGCTGCTTGATCTTCTGCAGCAGACGACTCGGAATTGAATTCCGGTTTGCGCGCAGCTATCGGCCCCGTGTATTTGATCCGAAAGACACTGCCGCGTGTTCCACGCCCACCAACACTGACATACAGACAGCCATCAGGGCCGACCTCAATATCAGTCGGGGCAAAACCAAACTGCCCTACTCCGGTAATGAACTCAACAGGCGCGCTGGAATACGTTCCTTCAAAATCTTTTAACGGAATCGCATGCACGCGGCCGAATGTCCAGTCAGCAACGAATAAAGCACCTTGATAAGAGTCAGGAAAACGAGAATGACGATAACAGGCCACTCCCGAGGGTGAACCACGATGAAATGACGCAACGACGGGTGGCATGTCCAGAAAGGTATCCGGTCGTTTCCAACTGCGACTGCGCCACCCCGCATTTGATCCGGGTAAAACATGAAATACGCGCGTCGGTCGATACCAGGGAAGCGAAATATCACGTTCGCCATCACTATCGTAAGTAAAAACGTCACCGTTCGAAGAAAACGTAAAATCGTAGGCATTCCGAAATCCATCCGCCATCACTTCGCCTGATGTGAGATCCGGGCTCAATCGCATCAGCGTTCGCGCGTAGGGTTTCTTAACGGGTGTAGTATTGCGCGTGATGTAACTGGCATCGATACCGGCTGTATTTCCCAGTAACAAATACCACCAGCCATCCGGACCGCGTTGAATGGAATGCGTATTATGTTCGCCACCTGTTTTTGTCCGTAAAAACACTTCCGGTTTACCATCCGCACGATCATCGGCATCCCGGTCTCGATAACGAATCAACCCTGCGTCTCCCGTACAAAGCAAATCACGACCTACAAATTGCATGCCCTGCGCACCTGTTCTGGGGCCATCGGCATACTGTTGAAACGATTCTGCAACGCCATCCTGATCAGCATCAATCAGGATTCGGATATAACCGGGACCGGAAACCACAACCCGCCCCAGAGAATCAATCGTCATGGAAAAAATATCGTGAGCCAGGTCATCGTCGGCATACAAGGTCGCTTGAAAACCATCCGGGACTTTGAGTCCGGAAAATGTATCTGCAGCCTCACCGCGACTCGACAGGCCTGCCACCAGGACCAGTAGACAGACCAGCGGCCGCCAATTTTGAATCTCATGGTATCTGGTAATAAAACGAACCATTGGACCTCATACTGGATTTAACGAAACGGTGTGGAATGTTTAAAAAACTGATCTCGATACGAACGCGCAAGTAATATCAGATGATAAAATCAATGAAAAAACCTTCGCATTACAATCTTCGCATCTACAATCTTCGCATCATAGTCACTCGAGACAATTTAAGGCAATGCCCTCTTTTCGATATTCACTTGTCAGGCGATTTCCAAAATTCAGGCAGTCCCGCCAACGTTTCGGAGATGATTTGTACTATCGCCTGTCGGTCCTGCCTGGGAAAGTTTTCAGGGTCAACTTCCCATTTCTGGACCAGCTCTTGATCGGTGGCATTTAAAAAAGAATCAATTTGTCGCAAAATTCGCAACCGCGCCGCTGCGGGCATTTGATTGAAACTGTCTGTATAGATCAAATAACTTAAACGATGACGAAACAACCTTGTGTTCAGATCAAACTGTTTAAGCGATCTCCCCTGGGAATCACATTTGCCCTGTTTTTCAAACCATGCCTGATAATCGGTGGTTCCTTTAAGAGGTCCCGCCAGTTCAGCTTCATCCATAAACAGCAGGTAACGCACCAGACGATCTTCTACGTCTGATCTCAAATTGAGCTGATGTTCCATACTCACACGGGTGATTAAATTATGGCCGTGAATCTGGTGATCAAATATCAGATGCGCCACGAGATCAGAGTGTGGATGTATATATTTGACCGTATCGACAAATTGATCGATCTGTTTCAGATTCACTCGCAAGGAGGGATTCGTCTTTGATTCCTCAATCGCTTCTCGACCAAAGAGATTGCCGAGATGAACCATATCACCGTGTGTACCTGTGACATACCAGCCCCCCCAGCGTTTTTCCAAAGGTTTGTCATGCGAAATTTGCGAGTAACCCGAAATGGGTCGCCCGTGCTGATCGGTTAAAAAAGATCGAACGAGTAAACCGGGAACTCGTAAACTCGAGCCACCTGCATGACAGGAGAGACAACGCTCCGACCGAACAAACCAGGGCTGCCGGGACGGTTTCTGTTCCAGATCGAAAAAAATCGAGCCGCGTAAAGGATCTACCGATGCCAATTCCATTGCCCGCGCACCGGGAACCCAGCCGACATAGACATCATCGTTAAAATAGACAACGCGCGGATTACCCGGTTTTACTAAACGTGGATTAAGGGCCGTTTTGGAGTAGACCATTAACTGAGACGATTCCGGAATGTCCAGCGCTTTTAGAACTTCACGTAAATAACCCCATTCCGAACTATACTTAAGACTTAACGCCTGTTCCTTAAGCCTGAGATTGAGCTTGGAAACAGGGTCAGATAACGTCCCTGTGCCATACTCCACAGGCTTCAAACCAAAGGGAACAGGGTCCCTAAACTCAATCTCCTTCGGTGGTTCAGTTGGTTTCAATGCGACCAGCGGTTCTTCCCCAAAAACTTCAGGCAAGATGCTCAAAAATAGAATACAAAAAATCAGCAGATATCCGGGCATGGTTCTCTATCTACGATTATTGGGAATAAGTTGATGAATTAATATTATTAAAATACCATAGAGTAATGGGTTCCGTCATTTTTCGCCGTGAGTCAATATGCTTTAACTTAGCAAATTTCCAATGAAAAACGAATGGAATTGACGATTGATATCAAATTAGTGCAATTACAAAAGAGAAGTCAATTGTTGTCAGTGTTGACGCAATTACCTAAAATCCATATGAATCAGCCAGGATTTGTGACTTATCGCACAGAAGATCCCTATCCTGACACCGATATAATAAAATAAGCTGTCTCCAAGACAGATCCATTTTAAATTCCGAGTTTTCTGGAAGGGTTTCGATTTGAAAACTCCCCGCCACCTTACCACCATGGTAACAGTATTTGCTGTCCTGGTCTGCTCATCAGTCGATCTGCTGGCGCAAAAGCCTTTGCTTCAAGATCTGTTCAAACAGAAAAATGCGGCTACCAGCCCAGCTCCCAAAGCAGAAATCAGTGTCAGTCTGCTGCCTCAGGATGCCAAAGCAGGTGATACCGTTACACTTTCGGTGGCGATGGTGATTCCAGAAGGGTCCTATACTTATTCAACCAATCCGACTTTTGGCGGTGCCACTAAGTTTGTGATTGAAGAGTCCAGAGGGCTGACATCGATCGACAAACATTTCAATGCCGACCATCCTCCGAAGACTGTGTTTGAACCACTTTTTGGTAAGGAAATTGAAAAGTATTCCAGACATGTCATCTGGAATCGTCGTTTCAAAGTGAACCCGGATGTCAAAGATATTTCTAAAGTCCTACTCAAAGGCCAAATGCTTTATCAGGTCTGTGACTCAAAAAATTGTATTCCCGCGAACTATGATTTTACTGCCACACTCTCAGGTAAGCACGAAAGCGCACCACTCTCACACACTGTTATCCCGGAACGAAACGCGGTTCCTGATCCGGTGAAGCTGTCTTTTGATTTAGCTCCTGCAAAAACAGGCTCGGAAAAGTTGGTTCAACTCACGATTCGGATGACCATAGACCGAGACTTTCACACATTTGCACTTGATCATGACAAGAGCCAGGTGGGTCTGCCAACGCATATTGAAATTTTCAAACTGGAGGGATTGAAACCGGTTTCAAAGCAGTTTACTGTCACTCCTGAACCGACTGTGGAAACGCACGACGATAAAACACAACGTACGCATTACGAAAAAGTTGTCTGGTCACGGGTATTTGAACGCATTCCGGGAGACAAAGAGTATGGCGTTGAAGGCCAGCTGACATATCAACTCTGTAATGAAGTGAGCTGTCGACGACCCATACCTGTCGAGTTCCAGTTAGGAAATCTCACCAACGCAAAACCAGTTGTCATTTCTTCCATCGAAGAATTAAAAGGAGAGAGTGACGAAGACACGATTATCGTTTCTTCCGATGCCAGTAAACGCTCTCTTTTATTAAATCTCTTTTTCGCATTTCTGGGCGGACTGATCTTGAATGTGATGCCCTGTGTGCTGCCTGTGGTTGCCATCAAAGTCATGAGCTTTGTCCAACAGGCAGGCGAAAGCAGAATGCGCATTTTCCTGCTGAATATTTTCTACTCTTTGGGAGTGATTTCTGTATTTCTGGCTCTCGCTTCTCTGGCGGTTTTCGCTGGACTGGGCTGGGGTGGCTTGTTTCAAAACGCCACATTTAATATTGCGATGGCCTGTATTGTTTATGCAATGGGTCTAAGTATGCTCGGCGTTTTTGAAATTCCGGTTCCGGGTATGGTTGGTTCTGCAGCCGGTGGTCAACAGAGAGAAGGATTGACCGGCGCATTTTTAACCGGAATTCTGGCAACACTACTGGCAACCCCCTGTAGCGGCCCGTTTCTGGGTCCGGTGCTCGCCTGGTCTGTCACTCAGACTCCGGAAATCACCTACCTTGTCTGGCTCGTAATGGGGCTCGGGATGGCATCACCTTACCTGCTCTTCAGTGTATTCCCCAAAGCGATTTCTCATCTTCCCAAACCCGGAATGTGGATGGTACGCTTCAAAGAATTTTCAGGGATTGTACTGATGGGTGCTGTGATCTTTATCATTTCCACCATGGATGAATCGCTGATCGTCCCCGTTCTGATCATGTTACTGGGAATTACAACAGGGCTCTGGATGATTGGCAGCCTCTACAACCACAATTCATCAAAACAAAAAAAGATGACAGTGCGGGCAGCAGCACTTCTCCTAACCACAGTTATCTGTCTTTTCGGTTATGAAACGAGCCAGAAATCAGCTAATGAATTGCCATGGGTTCCCTTCAATGCCACAGAGTTAAAACAGCTGAGAGCAGAAAATAAAACGGTCCTGATCGACTTTTCCGCTGATTGGTGCCTGACCTGTAAAACAAATGAAAAGTATGCATTGAATACAGAAGAGACACTCGAATTGATCAAAAAACACAACATTGTCCCGATGTACGCGGACTACACGGACTACTCACCTTCAATCAAAGAATGGCTCGACAAATTTGAAAGTGTCAGTATTCCTTTAACAGTCATCTTTCCGGCCAATCGACCAAACGAGCCAATTATCATTCGAGATCTGTACACTCAGTCAACGCTGCTCCACGCACTGGAAGAAGCCGTTGAGGCTCCCGCCATCAAAGATAAACCAACCAAACAGGCGATGATCTCAACAGGGGCACCGGAGTAGATTCTTCTGCGCGGCTCACAGATTTCCCATCTGCCTTGCCACGATCTGGTACTCCCATTGAGGCCGGGATTTGAAAAAACGGGTCTCGAAAAATCTCGTCCCAGAAGCAATTTCAGCACATGATCATACACATATGTATATTTCATTTCCTGTATTCGAGAAACCGATTTCCAATCAACAAGCAGACGCATTCCATTTACCGCAATTCTGTGCACAACACACGAATTAATTGACACATATCACTCTTGTCATCTATTTCTTCACTTGTTTTTAATAAAAGTAAGTAATTACAATGTAAAAAATCATAATACATTAGTAACACACACTACTACAGTAAGACCAATACTAATCACTAATTGCACTTGCTCCTATAAAATAGTTGACCCTCTTATTTGAGCGCCCACTATTTCTGGAGAAGTCCAACTATCAAGATTAATGCGTTATTCTTAATTTCATTTTTCTCAATTCAAAAGTGAGGCACAACCAAATGACGATATTCAAAAATCGATCGAGCAAGGGATTTACCCTGATTGAATTACTCGTAGTAATCGCCATTATTGCCATCTTAATTGCTTTATTACTGCCAGCCGTGCAACAGGCCCGTGAAGCAGCTCGGCGGTCAACATGTAAAAATAACATGAAACAAATAGGACTGGCACTACACAACTACCATGATTCTCACAGGGTTTTTCCTCCAGGAGATATCAACGGTGGTGGTTACGACTCTGGTTGGATGACAGCGGCTGGTCAAACACCTCTTAACCATACAGCCTACATGATGATACTCCCTTTTTTAGATCAAGCAGCGATCTATAATGAGATCAATTTTTCTTTGCCTACAGCTCCTGCTCATAATTCAGGAACTGCTCCTGTGGCCCAGACTGCAATTCAGCGGCCAATCACAGCCTTTTTGTGCCCGAGTGATCCCTTTACTCCTGGACCGTACACGTATACCGGCACTACGGCTTATCATTCCACAAATGCATACAGAACAAGTTATGCCGTAGTTCATGGCACTTATAGCGTTGGTGTTCTTTATACAGCTGAATCAAGTACGAGGAAAGCTGCGTTTGGACATAATGGAGCAGCGAAAATTAGAGACATCACAGATGGAACCAGCAACACGATAATGATGATGGAAACACCTCTGGAAAAAGACTCCCCGATTCGAGGTCCTTTCTGGTCTGGCTTCGTGACGACAGGGTATCTTATTCCCTACGATTACAAAATCAACCACAGCCCTTCCGGCACGGTAGTACAATGGGGATCACCTGGAAGTGAACACGTGGGAGGATGTCACTCGCTGATGGGCGATGGTGCCGTCAGATTTTTAAGCGAGAATATAGACCACAATACTTTAAGAAAGTTAGTGTCGATTCAGAATGGCGAAGTTATCGGCGAATTCTAAACTTTAATAAAATCTTGAGTGGAAAATAAATGAGTTTTAAGACAAACAAATGGATGCCTGTTTTCACGTCACTGGGGCTCTGCCTGCTTACTGCAGGCTGCTTCGGTGGTGGTTCGGATGCACCTGAACTGGGGCTCGTCTCTGGTACTGTTACTCTCGATGGAAAGCCTCTGGCAAAAGCGACTGTCAATTTCGAGCCAACAACAGGGGCGACCTCTCTCGGGATGACAGATGAAACAGGTCATTATGAACTTTCATATAACAAAGATCATAAGGGAGCTGTACCCGGATCACACAAGGTTCGTATCAGTAAATTTGGAGAGCCTGGCTCACCAAATGATACTACAGATCAGGTTCCCGCAAAGTATAATAAAAATTCAAAAGAAACGGCTCAGGTCAAAAAAGGAGAGAACGAAATTAATTTTGATCTGAAATCCAAACGTAAAGCGAAACGCTGAATTCAGAAATGCTCAGGACAGCTCTGATCAATTCATCAAAACTGACAGCAGGTGATACTACGAACAATTTCGTGTATCACCTGCTGTTTTTTTGTTATGAGAAGTAATTTGTCTGCACCAGATCACTCGACCTCTGCAGCAGCTCTGACAGGCACAAAATCTGAAACAAGTCATCCGAGCTCAAGGCATGAACAGAAACACGCTGTCAGCTCTCGCTGTTCTCTGTATCCCTTCGCACCTGGATTCTTAAAACGTATTCCATCACACACTTTTCGATTGCTCTCTTTTTTTGTAAGGTATGACTCATAGCTTCAAAGTGAACCCGCCTGTCTCTCTTTGCTTCGAGAAGAATCATGCCAGAAAATGTGTCCGCTCCTGACTCTGAAGAAGATCAAGTCGTCACCGCCACGCCGCGGCGTTCCACCTGGACTGAAATGAAATCCAGTGAAGACTGGTGGGCCGTCTGGATTGGTGGGCTCCTGCTGCTAATTTGTTTCCTCGTATTCTATCTGAACTTGCCTGAGAATTTTTCAGAGCAAGTGGCAGAAGCAAAAACGACCGGCGAAAAAGTAAGCGTGCACAGTCCTCTCAAACCCTGGCTGACCAAACCCGGCTCATGGACTGATAATGCCATCGATTCGATTTTTCCACCTGATAAAACAAATAAACTCATGCCGTTATGTGCTGTCTTCCTGATCAGTCTATGCGCGTTTTCAATAGGCATCAAAGCAATGGGACAATCGATTTCCCAATTTGCCGTCGGATTTCTAGGTGTATTTTTATTGGCGACACTGGCTTATGTCCTCACCGGGCAGGTCGTCGCTAAAAGATATAATCTGGAATATGCACTCTGGGCACTGATGATCGGACTGGTCATCAGCAATACCATAGGCACTCCCAACTGGATCAGACCTGCGTTGAAAACGGAGTTTTATATCAAAACAGGGCTCGTCATTATGGGAGCCAGCGTTTTATTCAGCCGCTTATTGATCCTGGGTCTGCCCGGAATCTGTATCGCCTGGATAGTGACACCGATTGTGCTGATCAGCACTTATCTGTTTGGCCAGAAGATTCTCAAAATGGAATCGAAATCACTGAATATGGTTATCTCGGCTGATATGTCTGTCTGCGGAGTCTCCGCAGCCATTGCGACGGCAGCTGCCTGTAAAGCAAAGAAGGAAGAGCTTTCGTTTGCGATCGGGCTCTCGCTCAGTTTTACCGTGATCATGATGATCCTGATGCCGATTGCCATCAAAGTATTGGGCATCGGTCCGATCCTGGGTGGTGCCTGGATGGGTGGTACGATTGACTCGACCGGTGCGGTGGCCGCTTCGGGCGCCATTTTAGGCGAGCAAGCCGAACAGATTGCGATTACCATCAAGATGATTCAAAACATTCTGATTGGCGTCACCGCATTCGGTGTTGCCGTTTACTGGGTCACAAGAGTCGAAGGGAGTACATCAGGAGTGAAACCTGATGCCTGGGAAATCTGGTATCGTTTCCCCAAATTCGTGCTGGGCTTTGTAATCGCTTCCGGCATTTTCTCTCTGCTGTTTGTTTACATGCAGGGCGGAGACATTATTGTTCCCACAATGGTCAAGGAATCATCCAAAGTCTTTCGAGGCTGGTTCTTCTGTCTGGCCTTTATCAGCATTGGTCTGGAAACCAATTTCCGGGAACTGACAAAGTTCCTGAAAGGGGGCAAGCCGCTGATCCTCTACGTTTGTGGTCAGTCCTTAAACCTGATCCTGACTCTGTTCATGGCCTGGCTCATGTTTTCAGTCTTCTACAAAGATGCCATCACAGAGATGTTCAGCAAATAGCTATCTGCAATAATTCCAACGAATGGTAAGCGCGCTTCGTCGAGTCACCGCATGATTCTTTTTTAAAACAGCACCTTAGCGTTGCTGCAATAACCAGACCAGCAAACCTTTTGCCAGATGCTTTCGGTTTTCGGCCTGCTGGAAGACAATGCTCTGCTGGCTGTCGAGTACCTCATCGGTAACTTCAAGACCTCGTTTTGCCGGCAGACAATGCAGCAATCGACAGTTTTTGTCTGCAGCTGACATCAGTTGGGAATTGACCTGGTAGTTGGCAAAGATCTTCTTACGTTTTTCCGTTTCGGATTCCTGTCCCATACTGGCCCAGACATCGGTGTAGATCATCGTTGCCTGTGCCACTGCTTTTTGAGGATCGGGTTCCAGTTCGAGCTGTGCATCGGGAAAAGTTGTCTGTAATTGACTCACGAAATCGGAACTCAATTCGAAGCCTTCAGGAGAGGAAGCCACAAAATTGACTCCCAGTTTCGCACAACAGTTGGCCAGTGAAAACGCAACGTTATTTCCGTCGCCGACATAAACCAGTTTCTGCTGCGCCAAATCTCCTGCGATTTCCTGCATGGTAAATAGATCCGTTAAAGCCTGGCAGGGATGACTCAAATCAGACAACGCATTGATCACTGATGCGTTGGAATTTTTGGCAAATTGCTCAATGAGTTCATGTGAAAACGTTCGTAACGTAATCACGTCGGAATAGCCGCCAATGACCCGTGCGACATCTTCCACGGATTCACGTCCATCCAGCCCCGCTTCTTTGCAGGAAAAAAAGCTGGCGCCTCCTCCCAGTTCCCACATGGCTGATTCAAAACTGAGCCGTGTTCGCAGCGAAGGTTTTTCGAACACCTGAGTCATCGTCTGCCCCTGTAATAATTGAGGGCGTTCTCCCGCGTTTCGTTTCTCTTTTAATTCCTGAACCAGGGCAAATATTTCGAGAATCTCTGACGTTTCCAAGTCGTGTAAAGTAATTAAATGTCTCATTGGATATCTCAATCAATGATATATAAAAACAGGAATTCCTGTTCGCTTCTTGAATTAAGATTCGAACAGGAATCAGTAAATGAATAAATTGACGTGAATGGATTGCCGCAAAAAAGCTTTTATACTTCCTCTGCCATCTCTCGCAGAACAGTCGCAATAATCTCGCAACCTTCTTCAACTTGTTCTGA
This sequence comes from uncultured Planctomycetaceae bacterium, assembly GCA_942492165.1. GTDB lineage: Bacteria > Planctomycetota > Planctomycetia > Planctomycetales > Planctomycetaceae > Gimesia. The sequence continues at coordinate 137,868 of CALOEF010000060.1, read as the reverse complement.
CGTTACATTCAAAGGAGGCAACAAACGCACAACAGTATCATGCGTCGCATTGATGAGCAGCCCGCGATCCATACATTTTCCAACAGCAGGGCCGGACGGAATATTCAAATCGACCCCGACCATCATGCCACGTACGCGTACTTCTCGAATGATCGACAATTCCGTTTGAAGTTGTTCAAAAAACTGTTGGAATCGATTCGACATCGTCTGGCAATTTTCCAGCAAATTCTGATCCTCAATCATCTGACCGGTTGCCAGGCCTGCTGCCATTGCCAGAGGATTCCCGCCAAATGTACTGGCATGCATTCCCGGCCGTAAGCTGGGGGCAACTTCCTCGGTCGCTATGACAGCGCCGGCAGCGACTCCCGCTGCAATCCCTTTGGCCATCGTCATAATATCGGGTTGAACATCCCACTGCTGATATCCAAACCAGGTCCCCGTTCGGCCCATACTGGTTTGAACTTCGTCAAAGATCAACAAGCAGTTTGCCTCATCGGCAATTTTTCGCAGACCAGCCAAATACCCTTCATCAGGAATATTTACACCACCCTCTCCCTGAATGGGCTCGACCATGATGGCACAAGTTTCATCGTCCACCAGACTGGCAACCGCTTCCAGATCGTTAAAAGGGGCATATCGAAAACCGGCAACCAGCGGTCCTAGTCCGTCATGGTATTTGGGCTGTGCTGTTGCTGTGACTGCAGCAAAGGTTCTGCCGTGAAAACCATTTTCACAAGTGATGATTTTTGGTCGTTTCCCATTGAAGTGCAGGCGGGCTAATTTAATGGCACCTTCGACCGCTTCCGCACCACTGTTACAGAAAAAGGCTTTGCCAAAACTGCGTGTACAGAGAAATTCGGCAAAGCGTCCCTGTGCTTCGGTGTACCAGGTATTGGGTACGTGAATCAAACGCGAAACCTGATCTTGAATGGCAGCGACGACAGGCTCCGGAGAATAACCCAGGATATTACAGCCCCAGCCCGGAAACAGATCCAGATACCTTTTGTCTTCGGCGTCCCAGACATAAGTTCCTTCGCCGCGAACCAGACTGATCGGATACCGACCATAATTGGGAATGACATATTTTTCAAAAAGGGCAATCGTTTCCTGACTGCTGGCATTTCCCGTTAATTGCACTGATACACCTCGCAAATTGAATGGTTCTGTAAATTCCTGTTATCGGTTGACAGGAAAAGAATTGTGACACCATTTTCCGGTCTGAAGTTCAAAAAAAACTCAAACTCTTTCAATATTGATGACAAATGAGCAGACGCTCGTCGAAAAGAAGCATCCCATTATAACAGACAGCGCCCCGTTTCGTAGCATTTCGCCAACAAGAATCTGATTCCTCACCGAATTTTCATCGATTCCGCATGCAGAAGCTGGGCAATTTCTTTCGCAAAATAGGTCAAAATGCCATCGGCGCCTGCTCTTTTGAAGCATAACAGGCTTTCCAGAATGCAACGCTCGCGATCCAGCCACCCGTTCTGAGTCGCTGCAGAAATCATCGCATATTCGCCACTCACCTGATAGGCAAATGTCGGAACTTCGTACTCGGCTTTAACACGACGGACAATATCCAGATAAGGCATCCCCGGCTTGACCATCACCATGTCGGCTCCTTCGCTGATATCCAGGCCGACTTCACGCATTGCTTCGTCACTGTTGGCCGGGTTCATCTGATAGGTTCGTTTGTCACCGGTCCCCAGATTCGTTCCCGATCCGACGGCATCGCGGAAGGGGCCATAAAACGCGGAAGCATATTTCGCAGCATAAGCCATGATTTGTACATGTTGAAAACCTGCTTCATCCAATGCTTCTCGAATCGCACCAATGCGGCCATCCATCATATCGGAGGGGGCAATCACATCGCAGCCTGCTTCCGCTTGAACGACCGCCTGCCGGCATAATACGTCCAGAGTCTCATCATTCACAACATAGCCCTCTTTGACCAGACCATCCTGACCATGACTGGTATAAGGATCGAGGGCAACATCACAAATTATTCCCAGATTCAGATTTTCCGCTTTCAGAGCACGTACCGCACGACAGACCAGATTATCCGGGTTGAATGCTTCTTCTCCCCCGTCCGTTTTCTTGTCAGGGTCGGTAGCAGGAAACAAAGCTATAGCAGGAATCTTCAATTCGGCGGCTGAAACGGCGGCTTCGATCAAATGATCGATGGTCAGCCGCTGCACACCAGGCATGGAGGGAATTTCCGTTTTCTGGTTCGTTCCTTCCTGTATGAAAACAGGCCAAATCAGATCATTGACAGAAAGCTGGTTTTCAGATACCAAACGTCGAGACCAGTCTGTACGACGATTTCGTCGCATTCGTACATGCGGAAACATGAAAAATTTACCCTTATCAATCAAAATACATCAGAATACATACATATATTAGAGCCAAAACCTTGATTATGCCCCATCTGGTCTTAATTATAAAGGAAGAACTCACTTTTTAAATCTGCTTGAGAGTTCAGTTTAGACCATTGCAATAGCCGCACAACTTCAATACTGTATTAATTATATGTAAGGGATGAACCCTCCCACCTTAAGAACTGAGATAACGAGCCTGTATCAGGGTTTGTAAGTCCTTCATCAGTGATACCACATTCTAAAACGAACAGTGAGGATCTTCTATGCGAAGAATAAACATGGTGCTTGTCGGCGCTGTTATGCTGTTTTTCTCAGCCACTCTTGTCACTGCTGCCGATTGGGCACACTGGCGCGGTCCAGAGCACAATGGCATCTCCCGTGAAACCAATCTTGTTGATACCTGGTCGCTTGATGGCAAAAATATCATCTGGAAATCAGATATTGGTGGGAGATCTGCTCCGATTGTTTTAAACGGGCGTGTTTTTCTAAACTGCCGAACTCATCATGATGTCAATGATCCCAAAGATAAAATCAATGCCAGAGAACAGGTCGTCTGCTGGGATGCCAAGACGGGAAAATTACTCTGGAAAGATGAATTCAATGTTTTTCAGACCGACATTCCCTCACCGCGTATCGGTTGGGCCAGCATGGCCGGCGATCCGGAAACGGGCAATGTTTTCGTTCACTCGGTCAGTGGTCTGTTTCGGTGTTACTCTCCGGAAGGTAAAGTGCTTTGGGAAATTTCACTCGCGGAAGACTATGGAAAAATCTCTGGTTATGGTGGTCGAACACAAACACCCATAGTTGATGAAAATCGGGTGATTGTCAGTTTTCTGCAACTCAACTGGGGTAAGACTGCCGTTCCTCCTCCAAAACAGACCTACTATGCGTTCGACAAGAAAACCGGAAAACTGCTTTGGACTGCTGCTCCTGGCGGAAAGCCTTATGATACAAACTATTCTGTTCCCATTGTGACAGTGATTGATGGCGTTCGCATGATGATCGCCGGTAATAGCGATGGAGGCTGCTATGCCATGAATGCGCGAACGGGTGAAAAACTCTGGGGCTTCAAGATGTCCAAGCGTGGCTTGAATTGTTCACCTGTAACCGATGGCAATCTGGTTTACATCGCTCATGGAGAAGACAATATTGACAACGTCCAATTTGGACGAATTCAGTGCATCGATGGATCTAAGCGTGGAGACATCACAAAAACGGGTAGCGTCTGGCGTGTGGATGGTGTCAAAGCCGGATACGCCAGTGTGCTTGTCAAAGATGGAATCCTGTATGTCGTCGCAGACACCGGTCGCATGTATGCTTACGACAGTAAAACAGGGAAAGAACTCTGGACTTACAATCTCGGTACTGTCGGAAAAGGTTCTCCCGTCTGGGCAGATGGAAAACTGTATGTGATGGAAGTAAATGGCAATGTTCATATTCTTAAACCCAGCCGTGAAAAATGTGAAGAGCTTTCTCATGTTCAACTGCTGGCCCGCGTGGACAAAGGGCTTGACGAAATTTATGCTTCGCCTGCTATCGCCGATGGTCGGATCTATTTTGTGACTCGCGACAGAACCGTCTGTATTGGTGATACTGAGAAAAAGCCAGGCAGCGGTACCGTTCCACCACTGAAGGCAGAAAAATCCGGGCAGGATCAAATTGCCTCCATTCAGTTAACTCCTTTTGAAATCGCAGCGACGAAAGGGGAAAAAATTAATTATGAAATTCTGGCTTATGATGAAAATGGCCGGTTCATTAAAAAGGTCGACGGTAAGATCACTCCCGGCAAGGGGCTTGAAGGCTCTAAAGTCAGTGGAATGAGCTTGATCACTCCCGCAGATTTGAAATCCCCAACAGCAGGTACCGTTTCTGTAAAAGTGGGAGATGCCACTGCACAAGCACGTGTGCGCGTCTTTCCTCCTCTACCCTGGAAATTCGATTTGGAAGGGTTCAAAGGCAAGCAGGTTCCATCAGGCTGGATCAATGCATTTCTGAAGTTACAACCCAATGAAGTAGATGGGACAACAGCTCTGAAAGCCAGCCCCGGCAAAGGGCGTCCCAGTGCGACGATCTGGCTTGGCCCTTCTGACATGAGTCAATTAGCACCTGAAGGCTATACAGTTCAAGCTGATGTCTTTCTCAAAGAACAAAAGCGAAAACTGGCCAGTGTGGGTGTCACAGTAAACCGATACAATCTGATTCTTAAAGGGAATTCTGGAAAACTCGCTATTCAAAGCTGGGCACCACATAAGAGAATGGCGAAGGAAGTCAGATTTCGTTCTGATCCCGACGTCTGGTATACTCTCAAGCTGAAAGTCGATATCAAAGATGGTCAAGCTGTGGTGAAAGGTAAAGTCTGGCCGAGAGATAAACCTGAACCAGAAAAATGGACTATCGAAGCCACAGACCCCCATGCCAATGAAAAAGGGAGTCCCGGGCTTTATCTTTACCGTCTTGCAGATGCTTACTTCGATAACATCATTGTCTCTGAGGATAAATAATGAAAAAATTTATAGTTCGATGCGCCCTGTTAAATTCCTTGGCATGCTTTGCTATCATCATCGCAGGCTGTAATTCCGGCGATTCAAAAGAGCAAGTGACGCCAGATACCAACACCGAACTGGGAGGCTCTGCTCCCTTAGATGATTCGGTTTCGCTTGAGAAAGAGACAGCATCACCAGAAGCGGGTTCGACAACTGGCAAAGCCGGAGTGAATGTCCCTGAACCTGAGAAATCCGGACCGGCTTTGGATTCCGATGGAAATCCCATTGAATCAAAACCAAAAGACACTGATAAAACGAAAAAAACGACACAAACAAAACCGGCTCCTGAAACCAGTCTGAGTAAAACTGCGTTAATCAGTAAGAAAGATTCCATTGCCGGCGACTGGCCGATGTGGGGCGGCGACCCTTCACGCAATATGGTTAATTCGACTAAGGGAGTTTCGATCGACTTTAACCCTGAAGACAAAGCGGGAAAAAATATTAACTGGGTCTCCAAACTGGGTTCTCAAACTTATGGAAACCCCGTGGTAGCCAATGGCCAGGTCTTTGTCGGAACGAATAATGGCGGTAAATATCGACCTAAGCATGAGGATGACCTTGGCGTCGTATTGTGCTTTGACGAAAAAACGGGCGATTTTAAATGGCAACTGTCGCGTAAAAAACTCCAGCAAGGTCGCGTGAACGACTGGCCGGAACAAGGCATCTGCTCTGCACCCTGTATCGAAGGAGATCGCATGTGGGTCGTGACAAATCGTTGCGAGCTGATGTGTCTTGATACAAAAGGTTTTTATGACAATGTAAATAATGGACCTTACAAAGAAGAAACCGATACTGAGAAGCAAGATGCCGACATTATCTGGTCCCTGGATATGATTGAAGACCTGGGAGTATTTCCACATAATCTCGCCACCAGCTCTCCTGTGATCCATGGTGATTATGTCTACCTGCTTACTTCAAACGGCGTTGATGAAGCGCACCTGGAAGTACCTGCACCTCGCGCCCCTTGTTTTCTGGCTGTTAATAAAAAAACTGGTGAGATCCTTTGGGAAGATAATGCTCCCTTTGACAAAATTCTGCACGGTCAATGGTCTTCACCTGCTATCGGAATGGTAAATGGCAAAGCGCAAATCTATTTCCCTGGTGGAGATGGCTGGCTCTATGCATTCACTCCGGAAGGTGATGGCGATGGAAACGGAAAACTCATCTGGAAATTTGACTTGAATCCCAAAGACTCCAAGTGGGAACTCGGTGGACGGGGAACCCGCAATGCGATCATCAGCACACCTGTTTTCCATGACAACAGTGTCATTTTGGCTGTGGGACAGGACCCAGAACACGGTGAAGGCGTTGGACATATCTATCGTATTGATGCCACCAAGACAGGAGATATCAGTCCACAGATTTCTGATGGAAAAGAAGGCTGGAAAGACAACCCCAATGCGGGTCAGATCTGGCACTACGGTGGCGAAGACGTCGATGGCAAACTGACGGGCAAAAAAGGTGAGCTCTTATACCGCCGAACGATGTCGACCGTTGCCGTTCAGGACGGACTCGTTTATGCACCCGATCTGAGTGGATTCGTGCACTGTCTCGATTTCAAAACAGGCAAACGTTATTGGGAACATGATATGTTCGCTGCCTGCTGGGGATCTCCCATGGTTGTTGACGGTAAAGTATTTGTAGGAAATGAAGATGGCATGCTGATCATTCTTCAGGCGGGTAAAGAAAAGAAACTGCTTGATGAAAAGACATTCAGCTCGTCGATCTACAGTACGCCTACGATTGCCAACGGCAATATGTACGTTTCTGACCGGTCGCAGCTCTATTCGATCAAAGTCACCGACTAATGTGACAGGTCACAAACTTTAAATCTCGGAAAAACAGAAGTCTAAACTGATTGGACTTCTGTTTTTTTATGCGCTCACACTTCAATTCGGTTTTGATACATCCCGGTTTCTTCAGCGCTCCTGGAATCGAGAACGTGTTCTGCGAAATACCTGCATTCGATACTCTATGCTCGAAATAACGCATAGGCTAACAGGGAATTCAAGACAGACAACACAAATACAAGTGGCGCAATCACGGCAAAGAGCCACCTGCGCAGGGAAGCGAGAAATATCATCAGCGTGATGATTAGTACTGATATCAGAAACATACCAACTAAAGCGAGCTCGTCTGAAACGTGGTAAAAATAAGCAACTCGTGGCATGATCCCAGGCAAAGCCGGCCATATTTTGATCCAGGTCCAACGAGTACCAGACCAGGGACCTTTATTTAAAATCAGCCAGGAATATGGATAATACGCACAGAATAAAATTACCAGAATCACGCTTTTCAAATCAGGACGCTTCGCTGGTAGCTTTCTCCGGTTATTCATGATGAATATTAAACCAACCGTGACAATGCCCACATTTCACATCACCGTGAGGCGACACATCAAGACTACCGGAGAGTGGCGCATTGCAGTTCGGGCATGAATAGACACCTTGTTTTTCATTGACCGAACTGGAACTGTTTGATTTCCATTTTCGCATGCCGATACCTGTAATGGAACTATAAGCAATAAATCCGCCAATGGCCACAAAAGGGATCGCGATAAAAGATCCAAATATCCGAAAAAACAAGGGAGGTGATCCAAAACCACCAAAGGGTTGTGACCACAGAAAACCGAGAACGGAAACACCAATTCCGACAAACACGCAACCAAAGACAGTCCCTACCAGTCGGGCGCCTTTTGTAATACTCTGGTGCAATTCTTCCTGTTGATCCATTGTTCCCTCTGACAATTTTTAATTCAAACGCCACACGTTACTATTTCTGTACCGAATCCAGTTCTCTGATCTCAAGCGGCTTCTTCTCTACTTTTTCCTGATAGCTGATATCCTGCAGTAATGCATAACGGACGATATTCAATGCCAGATTAACATCAACTTCAGGAACATATCCATCACAGGTGACAGATGCCTGCTGCTCTAATGCACAACTGATATCATATTTGCTGTAAATGACTGCAAGGTGTCCATCGATTTCAATACCTTCGAACAAAGGTTCGACAATAACGGTTTTTGCCTTGAGAGGTTGATTCACATCGTCCACTTCCATTTGACGACGTCTGACCTTGCGAACATCATAACCTGTTTCTTCGGTAAACAGAGAGTGGTTGATGGGAATGCGTTTCAATTGTTGGGTCGGGAACATCTCTTGAATCATTTGCCGAAAACTCTGATCGAATGGCTGAGAACCACAACAGGCATCAGCAAACAGGACGGCACCATTCTCGAGGGCCTGTTTCAAATTCGCCTGTTCTGACTTTGAAAGGCTGAACTGACTCCGTCCATGCATATACAGCAGTGGATATTTCATGAGATTTGGATCACTGGCAGGCAGATTTGGCGTTTTTGTAGACGCGATCATGCCTGCTTTCTGATTGAGTGCCTTTAACAGATTGCGTAGCGCACGGGGAGCCGCATCCCAGGTTCCCGTGTGGCGAATCTTCGCAATCTGTAAAAACCCACGTTCAATCTGATCCTGCGCACCACCCTGACTGGCCAGCGCTTCCTGGTCGAGTTTATTGGGTGGCTCACGACCCGTAGCATACGCAATCACATTGGTCCCCACTCTCACTGCTCGCATACTCATCGAAGTGGCTTTCGGTGAACGTGCTTTGGAGGGAAACTTCATCCATTTATCCCACAAGCATGCCAGGTCATCAGGACAATAAATGATCGAAGTACGACAACCCACATCGACACCGTACAATTCAATACTCTCTGCATCCAGTAAATATTCACAACGAAACACAGGGTGCTCTGCTGTCAGCTTTTTCAGTTGGGCGGCACCTTCGGGGAACATGCGCCGGATTAATTGTCGAAAACCACGATCAAAACCGGCTCCGTTACAGTTATTCACTGCGAAGATAAAACCGCCCTGCTCCACATACTGTTTCAGCATCGCGACTTGTTTCTCGCCAAACCGGGGATTCTCCAGACCACTGATAAATAAAACCGGGGCCTGCCTCAAGACCTGCACTCCCCCTCCCTGAATGGCAAGATCCAGGTTGACTGTCTGCCATGTAAGCAGTTTTGGCCAGTCAGGACGCCCTGATAAAGCATCAGTCAAATTCAGAATATCATTCTGATGATGATTCCAGTTGGGTATTGCATCCGGATTTTCTGCCACCTTCTGATTCGTTTTGTACTCCAGTTTATTGATCAGTACCGGCGCTAATCCTTTGGAAAGAAACAGTAACACAAAGCTGGTCCCCAAAACGGGATCGCTTTCAATGGCACCATTTCCCTTCCAGGAACCATCCCGGACTGACTGTCTTTGTAATAGAAAAGATGCTCCTTCACGGTACCAGTCATGTTTACCAAAAAATCGAGTTCCACTGAGACGACCGGCACGTTCGAGCCCATAAAGATAATACAACAGCCAGGAATTGACACCGGGATTACTGCCCACAGAAAAATGACCTGCCATCCAGTTAATGCCACGTTCAATCGACTGGTCAGATTCTTTTTTATCACAACAAACGGGAGTCCCATCCGGGTTGATTTTCAATTCATCCCCCAACATCGAATTGACGATGACCATCGTTGCAATGCCCGCGACAGTCATACTACCTCGGCTTTTGCGCGAATTCACGTCATATCCCCAACCTCCATCCGGGCTTTGCTGGGAAGTCCAATACTGTTTGATCAATTTCCATGTCGCCATATCTACAGGGACACCTGCATGAACGGCGTCTCTTAATGCCAGTACTGCATACTGACTGTTACTTCGATCTGCATTCTGTTGATCTCCCCCTCCAACTGCCATACCGCGTCCATACCACCAACCACCTGCATTCGCCCCTTGTTTCACCTGACTCTGCTCCAGGCGACTGACTAAAGACTGAATTAATGTCAAATCACGCTTTCCATCTTTTGCAGCTGCCAGAGCCATGATCATCAAGCTGATCTGGTAGGTTCCCTTGGGTTCAGGAGGACGCTGTGATCGCAAAAATTTCAGTCCTCTTTGAACTGGCTCATCCTGAGGAGTCATTCCGCAATTAATGATAGACATCAACGCCAGACAACTCGTGCCGACTTTAAAACTGGAACCGACAGGAGGCGACCACGAACCATCTTCGTTCTGTCTACTTAACAGAAAATCCCGGCCACGATTAATCGAATCAGAAACAGATTTTGCGGAGAGTTCCTGGGCAGAAGCAGTTAATGGTGCTTGAATACAAAAGGAAATACAAACTGTCACTATGATAAACCAGCACAAAGCGGAATGCGCCAGATATGAATGAGCACGAGTCATTGTGCCTCTCTTTCTATCCCTGACAATACTTAAGACAAAAGTGGAGTCCGTCATGATCTAGAACGAATATGAGTCTCATTATAGTTTAAAATATTACGATTCCTTACAGATTTTCTCGCATTTTCAGTAGATTCTCATCTGTCACTGCTGTTTTGGAGATTGTAACTGTTTTGTTTCATCTAGTCGGGAGAATCGGTTTCTCTCGTGATTTAAGATGATTATAATTATGTCACCGCGAAGAGTCGTCAGCACTGACAGCGACAGCCCGTATCATCTACAAGATCTGGATTAAATCAACCGGACTTTATCATTTATCAGAGAATGGAAAAACATTGGCAAACGAAAAACGTGACTTCGATGATTTCCTTGAAAAATTAAAACGGCATCATGATGTTATGGTCGAGGAATTACATAAAGTGATAATCGGGCAAGATGATGTCATTGAGCAAATCATGGCAGCAATCTTTACAGGGGGACACTGCCTGCTGGTCGGAGTCCCCGGTTTGGCCAAAACGTTGCTGGTCAGTACGATCGCCCGAATTCTCGATTGCGAATTCAAGCGAATTCAGTTTACACCCGACTTAATGCCTTCTGACATAACCGGAACCAACGTTCTCGAAGAAGAGGATGCAGGGCGACGATCTTTTCGATTTGTGCAAGGTCCGGTATTTACCAACATCTTACTTGCAGACGAAATCAACAGAACTCCTCCCAAAACACAAGCCGCATTACTGCAATCAATGCAGGAACGAGAAGTCACTGTCGGCCAGACAACATATGACTTGCCTGACCCCTTCTTTGTGATTGCCACGCAGAATCCAATTGAACAGGAAGGAACCTACCCTCTTCCCGAGGCACAATTAGACCGCTTCATGTTCAATATTAAGGTTGAATACCCGAACCTGGAAGAGGAAGAGAAAATTCTGGCATCAACCAGCATCAGTGAAAAACCAGAAATCCGAAAGGTTCTGTCTGCAAAATCCATTACTTATCTGCAGCGGCAAATTAACATGATTGAAGCGGGACCGATGACGATTAATTATGTAACCCGCCTGGTACGTGCGACACGACCCTCTGATGGATCTGCGCCTCCCTTTGTTAAACAGATGGTCGACTGGGGTGCCGGCCCCCGAGCCGGGCAGTATTTAATTTCGGGTGGCAAAGCAATTGCAGCCATGTCAGGGCGTGCCAGTGTTTCCTTAAATGATATTCGGCGCGTCGCGATACCGGTTCTCAGGCATCGCATTTCAACCAATTTCCAGGCACAAGCAGAAGGAATGGTCACTGAGGACCTGATTGCACGCCTGCTAGAAGAAGTTCCTGAACCCAATATCCCTAAATATGAATGAGTGACACAGAGACAAATAAACAGCGTGCGCAAGCAGATTTCAATTGAAGAATGGTTCAAAACTCAGCTCATGAAATGAAGATGCAGCCAGATGAATTGAATACGGAACATCAATAAGCGGTTAATTCCGCAGAGTCATTCAGCTGATGCTGTAGAACTTTCTGAATTTTTGATCGTAAATTTCGGATCTTGATAGGCTGGGTCAAAATGCGCGAGCGATCTGTTTTGTGCAGTTTTTTCTTGGCTCTGGCATTCTTTTCGGAAAGAACCAGGATTGCGCCTAAGTCGGCATCCATCTCCATCGATTTATGAAATGCTTCGATTGCTCCGGAACCGATCGAATCCTCCATTAAAACAACACAGTCCGGCGCATTCTCTTTAATCCGATTCAAGGCACGATCGACGTCACTTAAAATTAAAACACGGTAACCGTGTTTTGTAAGATAATCCCGCAAAACATCCTGATGTTTAGAACGATGTTCAACGCACAAAACGGTCGGCGGCGCAATGGATATTTTTAATTTTTCCTCTGCTGATACTTTCACGTTTGAAGTCACACGCGTATTGCTTTCAGGGTCGGATACATCCAGACGGGCTCGTAGTTCCAGTAATTCCTGGATCGCTTCTGTCGCAGATTGAAAACGGTCCTGTGGGTGATAGGCCATCAGCTGTTCTAAAACATTCACCACCGAAAAAGGCAAATCAGGCTCGAATGTTGTTATCGAAGGGATCTGAGAGTAGCGCGATGGTTTTTTTCGTTCCTCGATATCTTTGGTGCGCGGAAAAGGAGGCTTGCCACAAAGCAGTTCGTAAAAAATAGTCCCCACAAAATAGAGATCACTGCGGGGATCATTGCGGGGCGCCCCAGTCGATTTCTCCAGGGTACCGTATTCTACAGCACGCTGATGTGCTTCACTGGCAGCGCCATCGGAATCTTCTTCTCCAGCCAGTCCAAAATCAATCAGCTTGGCCACTCCCTGAATTGACATCAAAACGTTCGTCGGTTTCATATCCCGATGCGTATAACCCAGGCGGTTGGCATACTCCAGTCCTTCACAAATATCGATTGTATAGTTGATCGCTTCCAGAGGAGATAATTTCTTGCGGATGGTAATGAAATCACGCAGGTTGCCACCTTCCACAAATTCCATTGTGAAGTAATGAATATTGTCCTGAACACCAACATTATAGATCGGCACAATATTCTTATGCTCAAACTGCTTACAGACTTCTGCTTCACGGTGAAACATTTTGACTGTATCGGGATCCTGAGCCCAACGGTTTCTGAGGACTTTGACACCAATCATCTGACCGTTCGTCAGGGAAGCAGCACGATACACACGGGCAAAACTTCCTGATGCGTTCTGATACATCAATTTATTTTCGCCGAGTACCAGACCTTCAATTTCATTGTTTTTTAAACGACCGGCCTGAAATGAAGTGATGAGGTTTTTTCGTTCTAACAACCTGATCAATTTGTTGTCGTTGTTCGATTTATCCTGAAGTTCCTGAAGACAGGAATCGATGTCTTGCTGAGAGACAAGACCCAAATCCACGAGCTCAGAACTGAGCTTTTTCTTCGGTGACTTCTTATTAAAAAAAATCATTCGCGGTCCATGTTCTGCAGATGAACATCGGGCAATCAAACAGACCTTCTGAAAACCAATGAAAACAGAGCAGGAAAGGACTGACCTGTTTTCCCAGTCAAATTATGAAACAAAACAGATTGACTCGTTTACAGAAAAAATGAACTGCCGTTTGTTATCTCAATACGTATAAAGAGCCGAAAAAATAAAAAATTAACAAAGGCCCTGAATAGATGTAAAACTTCTCCATTTGAATATCTATGAATATAGACTGAGAGTATTCTATTATAACATCAAATTTAATGAAATGGAACCAGTGAACGCACGGGCAGAAAATTATTTTGTTTTTTCAGCAACTATATATGTGCAATCATTTTAACCGGTATTAGTTTCAGGAGTTTACAAGCAGAGTCCCATATTTAACAACCCCCGATGCTAAAGTTGTCTGAAGATTCATTCGGGTGCCTGCACCATCATAATGGAAAGAGATCAAATCAGCCCTTGCTCCAACCTCGAGTTTGATTTGCTCGAATCCCAACAATCGCGCCGGATTCAAACCGGCCATATCCAGAGCTTCCTGTAATGTGATATCAGCCATATCGATGGCAGTCGTGACACACGTATCTGTTTCCAGACCCGACCCGGCAAGGAGTTGACGCTGACCGGCAATCACGATCGGGCCATCTTCCAGGACTTCCATTTTCACCGAACCTTCGTCATAGATTCCGGGAGGAGAACCAGCCAGTCCGGATGCATCACAAGTGATGACAACATTCTCGACTCCTTTGGTTTTGATAATCGTTCGTACGACACTCGCAGGTAAATGATGTCCATCAGTAATAATACTAGCCATCAACCGGGGTTCTCCCAGTTGTTCCCAGATATAATTAGGGTGTCGACGTAATGTACCATGCGCCCCATTGCCAAGGTGAGTACTGAGTCGGGCACCTGCGTCAACCGCTTCCGTAACCTGTTCTGGCTCGGCTGCCGTATGACCAATCGAGACAACAACCCCTGAAGAAACGGCTTTTTTAATGAACGGAATCGCATTATCGACTTCAGGAGCCAGCGTAATCAGACGAATGCGATTTCCGGAAATCTCCTGTAGTCGGCAGAATTCATCCCAGTCGGCAGCACGCACCTGATCCAGTGGATGTGCACCACGGGGTCCCTGAATTGGAGAAATATAAGGTCCTTCCAGATGGCAGCCGGGTACCATTTGCTCTACCCAGGAGTTTTCTTCACACGCTTCACGAATTGCAGAAAAACCGCTGACATAGTCTTCGTAGGAACTGGTGATTAAGGTCGGACACAATCTTGTAATTCCATATTGATAATGCTTTTCCAGAACCTGGCAGACTTCTTCAACAGTGAGACCCTGTTTATTAAACCAGATTCCTCCATGTCCATTAATCTGAAGATCAAACATCGAAGGAGCGATAAAAGGAAGATCTGTTTCATCAGAATCTGGTAGCAGGTCAATCGAAAAAATCTTCGCATCCCTTGAATCTTGATACGGACAGCTTCATTTGTGTCGTATCTTCGTCCAACTAACTCCATCAATTGCCTCGAGCTCTTAAACAATTTGAATCAGGAAGCCTGTGATTAAATTGAGCAACTATCACAGGTTAATTTAAACTTAGAAAGTATAAGAATTATACTTCAATGTCAAAAAAAGAATTTTCAGAACACTGCCTTATACCATGAAATTCATGTAATTTACAGTGTGAGATGAAATGTTTGTGTACTCTGAAAAATTTCTGGGTATTTTTTGAGGAAACGGGTGTTTCTCGAAAGCGGTAACGAGTAGAATTACGAGTAAGATAATTTTTGTTCACTAATTCAGCTGCTCCCACAGAACTGAGATTCTTCATGTACTCTGAAAATGGCCAAACGCGTCTTATGGAGACAGACAAAAGGCTCGTCTGGAAACTGGCTTACAACTTTGGCTTCAAGGGTGCCCTCTCGGTTCACAAGCACAAAAAACGCCTCAAACGGGAGAATTCTTCCCGCCCTTTCCTCTATATCTCGGTAATCAACAGCTGCAACCTGCGCTGCCAGGGCTGCTGGGTCGACGTCGCAGCCAAGCAGGAAAAAATCGATGTCGAAGCCATGTCCAAACTCATTCAGGAAGCGAAGGAAATGGGGAATTCCTTCTTCGGGATTCTCGGGGGGCGAGCCTTTCATGCACCCCAACTCCTCGAAATCCTCGAACGGCATCCGGACTGCTACTTTCAAATTTTTACGAATGGTCAATTTATCACCGACGAGATTGCCAAAAAACTGCGCAAGCTGGGAAATGCAACTCCCCTCATCAGCGTGGAGGGAAACGAGATCATCAGCAATCTCCGCAGAGGGCGCAATGATGTCTACGAAAAAACCATGCAGGGAATACAGAATTGCCTCAATAATAAATTACTCACAGGAGTTTGCACGAGTCTCTGTAAATCCAATATTGACGATTTACTCACTGAAGAATGGGTTGATAAGCTGATCGAAATGGGTGTGATGTATTGCTGGTATCACATCTATCGCGTTGCAGGTCCGGAACCAAATCCTGAGCTGGCACTTTCACCAGAGGAACAGTTACGCGCACGAAAATTTGTGGTCGATATGCGATCTCGAAAACCCATTGGCGTGATCGACGCCTATTTTGACCATGACGGCGCCGCGCTTTGCCCGGCTGCCACCGGGCTCAGCCATCATATCAATCCCTGGGGCGACATCGAGCCTTGTCCTGTTATTCAGTTTGCCACTGACTCCATTCACGATGAAACGAAAACATTGAAAGAGAAGTTTGTGCAATCAGAATTTCTCAAGGATTTCAGACAAGTCGTTCAGCAAAATACACGAGGTTGTATTATCCTGGAGCGACCTGATCTACTGGAAGATCTGGTTAAAAAACATGGTGCCAAAGACTCGACTGCTCGTAAACAGGCGTTACAGGAATTGCAAAACCTGGAAACACGCACGTCACAATATTCACCGGGGAACGAAGTACCAGAAAAGAGCTGGGTCTATCGAATTGCCAAGAAATTTTTCTTTAACGACTTTGGAGTCTATCAAGGTACCGACCATCGTCAAACTGCTGCTCCTGGTATTCTTGCGAATCGTCTGGGGCCCGCATCGGCCCCAGATACACCTGACCCGCAACATTTTGTTCCATTGGAAGCGATTCAGAACGACACACACTGAATGACTCAAAAAGAATCTCATTCAGAGTGGTTCCTGGACATTGATCGCTTGTGACTTTGATTTATCAATCTGCTGTCGTCGTTACTCATCGTCAGATAGATTCACGATTAAAGTTGCATCGACTGCAGATTTGGATTGAGGCGCCATTTCAACAGCAGGTTGAATCACAGTCGCTTCATTTTCTATTTTCAGAGTCCACCAGTTGCTGGCATTTTGATTCGTCCATCTTTTTTCAGTTTGACATTCACCAAGTCTCAGAATCAGGTCAGCTGCAGTCTGCGGTCGATTGGCGGGATCTTTTTCAAGACAGTTCATGATGATTTGCTCCAGATCATCTGAAATGGGTTGACCCAATCGTTTCGAAGGAAGTTCAGGCTGTTCCTGCGTATGTTTCATGCAGATTTCAATAATCGATTCCCCATCAAATACGGTAGTGCCAGTCAACAGATAATAAGCAACTGCTCCCAGAGCATAAATATCACTGCGTGCATCGACTTTATCGGGACTTCCGATTCCTTCTGGAGAAAGATACATGGGGGTGCCTGCCATCGAATTGGCCGAAGTTAACGATGCCTGCTCTCTTCCATCAATCGCTTTGACCAGACCAAAGTCAAGCAGTTTGATGAAATCATAGACGCCTCCGCGATGCGTCAGAAAGATATTGGCTGGTTTGATATCTCGATGGATGACACCCAGACTATGTGCTTCTGCCAGTGAACCTGCGATCTGCTTCAACAGATGGATGACACGGCCTTCAGGCAAGGGGGCCAAACTGTTTCACCAGATCATCGAGGTTGATGCCATCCAGCAGTTCCATCGCATAATAAAATACACCTTCGGGCGTACGGCCATAGTCATAGATGGCAATCGTATTCGGGTGATTTAACTGACTGGTCAACTGTACTTCGCGTTCAAAACGGGCAACCGCTTCATCCGTCGTTTTTTCTATATCCAATAGTTTTATGGCGGTAGGACGCCTGAGCATGGCATGATGCCCATGGTAGACAACCCCCATTCCTCCTTCACCCAGCTTTTCTTCCAAGGCATACTGCCCAAGTTGTTTGGCCTTAATCACCGCACGACGCGTTTCCTGGTCTTTGCGGGCAACGATAACCGTAAAGATAAAAATGACAATGGCCCCAAATCAGCAAAGCGAACAGCCCCAGAAACTGTAACGCAACAAATACAGCGGGCCGATATGCCTCTGCGACATCCATTTCGGTCGCCACGCCGATTCCAAATTCGGGTAGCCACGTCCAGGCGCCCACAACAGGTACACCTCGATAATCGCGATACCCGTCAACATCTACACCGCTCTGCCCCTGAACGGCAGTTGCCGCCATTTGAGTCAAAGGTCGATCAGCCAACCTTAAGCTGGGACGATCTCCACTGACCATATTGACCTGGGGATCTCGAATCTGCACATTCAGAATTGAGCGTGCGTCTTCACGATCAGGGATGAGACCAATCATGTTTCAGCGTCATCGTCAAAACGGCTCTGAGACAACATCGACAGTCCATTTTTATCGAAGGCATACGTTTCTCCCGTTTTACCAGCACGCGCGACAGAAAGAATTCGTGTAAAATTGACTTCAGGACGAATCAAGAGTACCAGGCCTGCGATAACGGTCCCTGATTCGTCTCTGACAGGAGCCAGTGCCAGCATTGTAGGCAATCCAGCTTTCATCTCACCAGTGGCAGTTTTACGGACAAACAGACTTTCAAAGGGGCGCGTTACCGTAGCCTCTCCCTTCCGTACCTGCTCCATAGCTGATGCTTGAATCGGTAGATCGGAGCGACCGACTGGTTCATCGCGTGTTGATGCCAAAACTCTTCCATTGAGGCTGAAAAGACCGACATCTAGGTATCTCAGATGTTCTAGTTCCGATGCAAATTCTTGTCGGAATTCGACCAGCGCTTTCGAATCAAGCAGAACCTCGCGGTCGTCAGGTTTCTGTTGATCGAGCATGACCAGTTCTGCGGTCAACTGCTGAGCCCGCGGCTTATCGGCCATTACTTCTGCGAGGGACTCTTCACGCTCCAGCCAGATGTTCAAAGCAGCCACATCGGCATCCAGAATCGTCTGCAGATTATTAGCAACCGTTCTGGCGGATTCTTCCACAACCGAACGAACGATAAATCCCAGAAATCAATAACAGGATCGTGCCGGCAATCGGCCAGATCCACATGCTCCCTTTGGAGAACAGCCGGGATCGAGAAAACGATTTCAGAATCGAATGAGAAAAAGATCTGCCCAGTGAGGTTTTCGAGATATTCATGAAACAGATCAGGATCCGGGACAATGCGACATTGATTCAAACATACTTAATTGTGACATGTAATCACCGCAGGCTTCAAGAACCGAATGAACTTTCTTTGAGAACCAATCCATTCCTGATGAGACAGGTAATGCAAATTTGTTTCCAGTGAATAAAAAAAAGCCGTGCCTCTGTGAGGTCACGACTTTGATCGTATTGCTGTCATAACATTGCGACGGTGGGGTCGCTGCAAGAAGGACGGCGAATCGGGTAGTGCCTGGCACTCACCACTATTGATTCCGGTCCATGCTAAGGTTTAGGATCCTCCGACGGAATTTGAAACGACAGAATACTGTTCCTATTGTACGCGAGATCAACATCATCGTCGACCGATGAATGATTCCACTACGGAATAATTGAACACGACTTAATTATTTAAACAAAACTAATTACTGATTCCTGAAGTCTTAGGATTCATCGGCATTCAGTAGTCTGTCTGATTGCATCGTTTTTGAAAAAAAACAAAAACCAGATGTTCCATTTGGAATTTTGAATCAAACTCCACTTGAGGGGAGCGGAATCTTAACTATTTTCTGAATGTGAGCAAGAGGAATTTGAAAGCAGGTGGGACCGGGAGTTTTGGAAATCAAACCACTCGGCTCAGACTGATCAAGTTCATGAGTCAATTTTGAGAATTTGATCAGATTCTTTTAGCGCCGTTGCGCATCAATAACCAGCCAATAAATGCGATCACAACCAGCAACATTCCGTATTCCATTGGCGAAATATTATCCCATCTCTTATTCAGATAATTAATATAAAAGAGGGAATACTCATGCCAGGTATCCTTGATTGTTTCAATCATTATTCAACCTCAAATATGTGATGCGAATTCATTTTCTGATAGCCTTGATTCTAAAGCCATGTATTGCGCGTCAATTCCTGTCGGTATAATCGGCATAAACAGTATCAACGTGCCGACTTCAATCATCTGATACACGTGTAGAAAATATACTTCCTGAAATTGAGGTAAGCGCTGAAAAGATCGCTTTTCCTTAACTGAAACATGAAACAACCCACGGCATTTGAGTGAATGCGTGGGTTGTTTTTCGCAATGGATCAAAACAGAGAATGTCAAAGGTCGGTTTTCAAACTTCCTCGTTCAAAGATAATCATTGATCACGTTCTCAATCCACTCCTGACGACCACTTAGATTGGGAGAAGAATCTCCTTTCTCAAGCATGTAGGTTTCCAGATCGGAAAAAGAAACATCGCCCGATTCGATTTTTTTACCGATGCCTGCATCATAGCTACCATAACGTGTGCTGACAAAGTCGGAGAGAATACCATCTTTTCGAATCTGCGCCGCAATTCTTGCACCACGGGCAAAGGCATCCATTCCTCCAACGTGAGCATAAAATAAATCAATCGGCTCAAAGCTTTCTCTTCTCACCTTGGCATCAAAATTGACACCTCCGGGAGCCAGACCGCCCTGATCAAGAATCGCCAACATACACTGTGTGGTCAGATAAATGTCGGTCGGGAACTGATCGGTATCCCAACCCAGCAGCAGATCGCCCGTGTTCGCATCAATACTGCCCAAGGCTCCCTGTATGGAAGAGTAAACCAGTTCGTGCATCATTGTATGACCGGCCAGTGTCGCATGGTTCGTCTCAATGTTGAGTTTAACATGATCCAGCAGATCATAGGACCGCAGGAAGTTGAGACAGGCGGCAGCATCGAAATCGTACTGATGCTTGGTCGGCTCTTTCGGTTTGGGTTCGAACAGAAACTGTCCTTTGAAGCCAATCTTCTGGGCATGCTCAACCGCCATGATGCATGAAGCGGGCTAAATGATCCAGTTCCCGTTTCATATCGGTATTGAATAAGATTCATATATCCTTCGCGACCGCCCCAGAAGACATAGTTTTCACCGCCCAGACGATGGGTAACTTCCATCGCTTTTTTCACTTGCGCTGCCGCATAGGCAAAAACATCGGCATTCGGACTCGTAGCTGCCCCGTGCATAAAACGGGGATGCGAAAACAGATTCGCTGTTCCCCATAACAGTTTGATGCCGGTTCGTTCCTGTGATTCGAGAAGCTTGTCGGCGATGCGATCAAAGTTATCATTCGCCTCCTGGAGACTCGCACCATCCGGAGAAACATCCTTATCATGAAAACAATAATAGGGCGCTTGTAGTTTTTCGAAAAATTCAAATGCCACATCGACTCGCTTGAGAGCGTTTTCAACCGAATTGGTTCCATCATCCCAGGGACGCTGCAATGTCGCAGCTCCAAACGGGTCACTTCCCGTTCCGCGGAACGTGTGCCAGTAACAGACACTGAACCGTAAGAGTTCCCGCATCGATTGCCCTTCGATGATTTCTTCGGGGTTATAGTGCTTAAATGAGAGTGCATTTTTGCTCTGGGGCCCTTCGTACTCAATGTGAGGCACGTCTGCAAAGTATTCCATGTTGCTTACCTGTAATGTTGTTAAAACGTTTTAAGACAGTCACTTCTATCGATGATTCTAAACAGAATTCCTTGCCGAGTGTAGGCTCCGGAAGTTAATGAACAAACATAACAATCGGATTTTCAAAGTGATCTTGCCTCATTTTTACCAATCTGGGAGACTCCACAGTCAATAGAAATAACGTCACTCAATCCCCTTTCACCTGCCCCGTCTAACGAAATCAGGGAGTGAATACTCTCATTCAGCCTGTCTTTGACTCCAAGTTTCGCAAAATAGCCTGACTGACGGCTTCCGGCAATGACATGTAACCTACTAAAACTAATCATGTTATGTATTCTATGCACCAGCTGTGCATCGGGATGGAATCACACTGCGCCTGCCCCAATGAGTAACCCGATTCAAATTTCCGGAACGAACCAGGATGTCGTCTGGGAGCGCGTTGTAGATACAATTCACAACTATAAATTCCTGATTGCACGTGAGAATCGACTCGATGGGATCATTCAAACGGAATATAAAGTGGGATCGAATTTCTTTGAACCCTGGCACGCTGATTCCGTGGGCTTTGATAACAAGCTTGAGAGCAGCCTGCAGTCGATCAGACGCAAAGTCATTGTCAGTGTCACACCTGTAGAAGGTGGTTATTTACTGGGTGTAGAAGCGTTCAAGGAAATTGAAGACGTGAAAACACAAACGTCAAGTGCGCCCGGAGGTGCCACATTTCAACAGGATTTAAGCCTGCGACGCGATTTGAATCTGGTACAGGAGCATCGCACTCCCACCGGCTGGATCCCCCTTGGTCGTGACCCGGCATTGGAAGAGGATATTCTTCAAAGCCTGCAAGTCGCTTTTACAAATTGACATTCTCAATTTAAGCGACAAACTCGATTCACGCGAAATGACCTGTTCCATACTCGATTCAGGGCTTCATTTGCAGAGAATCAGCTTTCCATTTTGAGTGATACGCAAACGGTATGTTGTATCACCATGCTGAATTAAGACTTCCTGTTTACCCTTGAGGATCGTTTCCGAACTGATCACACCTTCGGGTCTATCATCTTGCGGGGCAGAAGCGGGCACACTCTGGTCAATATTTGTTTGTTCACTCATGGGTAAATCATACCAAAAAAGAGATCTTCTTTTTGCAGTTCCAAGTGCCCCAGGCACTCATTCCACAGGAAGAAGAGCCATACAGAGAACTGCAATCGATACCGGTTTTCATCAAAAACAGGCCACCATTGGAAGAATGAAAGCATTTTCACATCTAAAAATGTGAAAATTAAGCTCTTATTTTCGCTTTCGGACTTGCTTACGGCTGGCTAAGATACTGAACTTGAGACTCAATGTCAACAAAGACTGAGTATCAAGCTTTATTGAAGAAACGAAAATACAGACAAGACGGCTTATCAATGCAGATGCTGCCGGTATCTGCCTGCAAAACGCAGAATCGTTTGGAGAGCACGTTGTCATTATCTTTTTAAAGAGGAAGAAAAGTAATGAGACAACATTCTCGACCAGACAGCACCCTTCTCGAGAAGCAAAACCGTGGGTTCACATTAATCGAATTGCTGGTCGTCATTGCCATCATTGCAATTCTGATTGCCCTTCTACTGCCTGCCGTCCAGCAGGCACGGGAAGCAGCCCGTCGCAGTCAATGTAAAAATAATTTGAAGCAGATTGGTCTCGCACTGCATAACTATCAAAGTGCTCATTCTGCTTACCCACCCGCGTTTTGTGTGAGCCCTGATGGAAGTGGTGGATACACTCCCGGCGGTCAATGGTCCATTCATGCCCGAATTTTGCCATTCGCCGATGCCGCCAATCTGTTTAACAATATTGATTTTACTACGAACTATTCCAATCAGACTGACACAACAATTGCTTACACACGTGTTCCCTTCTTCCTCTGTCCCAGTGAAGTGAATGATAAAGTCCGACTGGATGGCACGACTCCGGAACACTACCCCATCAGCTATGGCTACAATGGTGGTACCTGGCGTGTCTTTACAAATTCCAGTCTCAGTGGTGGCGACGGTGCTTTTTTTCCTAACAGTAAAACCAGACCACGCGATTTCACTGATGGCATGAGTAACACACTCTGTTTCGCCGAAGTCAAAGCGTTTACTGCCTACAATCGAGATGGAAATGCAGGAACTTCAACAGCTCCAAGTGTTCCAAGTGCTGTTGAAGCATTGATGACGGGAGACAACAAAGGCAATAGTGGTCACACTGAGTGGGTCGATGGACGCGTTCATCAGACCGGATTTACCTCCACACTCCCCCCAAACACGAAAGTAACCGTGACAGGAGCCAGCGGTGCCATCGATGCAGGTGACTTCACAGCGTGCCGAGAAGCGAAAAGTTGTACCAGCCCCACTTATGCCGCTGTTACAGCCCGCAGTTATCACGTAGGAATTGTGCATGCACTTCTTATGGATGGTGCCGTGCGATCCCTTAGTGAAAATATTGATCTGAATACCTATCGTGCACTCAGCACCCGTAGCGGTAATGAAGTAATCGGGGAATTTTAAACAATCGTTCCATTCAGTTCGACCTGAAGTAAGCCCTCCGAAAGATTCGTGAGGGCTTTTTTATTGAGACTTCGATTCGTTTCACTATGTTTTTCAGAGGAATGGGCCGTGTATCGAAGATCCGTCTGAGACAGATTTTTCTCTTACTGAGATTCAAGGCTGTTGATCATCATTCCTTTTTTTCCCGGAACCTAACAGAGTCATCATTTCATGCAGCCCCAGAAAACGGGCCAGCAGTAAATAAGCAATCACTCCGGAAATGACAGGAAGAAGTACACGCAACAGGCGATAGAAAAACTGATTGTCGGTCGAGAGTACCTGTAACTCGGCAATGATCACCATTGACATCATAAGCGTCGCTAAACTCGCGCGGAGACATGTCCAAACTATTTTTGCAAGATCAAGTGAGCCGATTTTTTCTCGAATGAGCCAGAGACTCAGTACGGCCTGAACGACCGCAGCCATGGACGTAGCAAGTGCAAGCCCTTTTCCTTTCAGCCACCAGATGAAAAGCAGGTTCAACAGCAGATTACAGATTACAATCAGCACACCAATTCGAACCGGGGTCCGCGTATCTCCAATCGCATAAAACCCACGATTCAGAATCAAAACCGCCATAAATGCAAAGACACCCAGACCATAAAAACGAATCATTTCGGCCGTCTGTAATGCATCGAAATAACTGAAATCACCGTATTGAAATATGAGCAGAGACAAAGGCTCTGCCAATAGATACAGCCCCATACTGGCAGGCAGGCCGACTCCTAACACAAGTTGCAGCCCTAACAGTAAATCTTGACGCAACAATGTACCATCTTTATTTTCTGCGTGGCGCGAAAGTCGCGGATAAAGTACGGTCCCCAATGCAACTCCGAAAACTCCCAATGGAAACTGGTACATTCTCTGACCAAAATATAAAGCGGAAGCAGTCCCTGATTCGAAAATCTGCCAGAACGGAAGCGTTTCATTCACACCTGAAACTCCTTCCGGTTGCGCCAATCCCCAGGCCAGAAGGCTGTCAATCAAAGTATTGAATTGCGTTATTGACAATCCAACGACAATCGGAGCCATACTGACTGCAATGGTTTGAACTTGCATCATTCCATTCTGCCAGTCCATCTGTGGACGATATCCCAACCAGACCAATTTCAATAACGGCAATAATAATTGAAAGACACCTCCAATGAGAATCGTAATGCAGATTGCCGTGATTTTTGAATGAACGTCGGGAAAGAAAGGAGCCACCACCCAGATACCCGCCATCCAGAACAAATTTAATATTGTGGGCAATAATGCGGGAATGGAAAAATGATTTAATGCATGCAAGGTGGCGTTAATCTGTGCTGCCACACAAATCAAAACCAGATAGGGCAAAAGTAGACCCGACAACCAGAACAAGAGTTGTGATTCGGAACCGGAAGATCCATAACGGCTCATCAATGCCAGAATCATTTCACCGGTACTGACCATCAAAATGGAAAAGACCGTTAGCCAGAACAACACAGCAGTGACAAGTTTCCACGAAGATTCGCGGCCGTTTTGTTCCAGTTCACTGATATAGGTCGGCAGAAAAGCCGTCGTCAGTGCCCCCTCCCCCAGTAAACGGCGAAAAAGGTTCGGCAACTTAAAGGCAACTGAAAAGGAATCCATCACTGGTCCGTTCCCAAACAGTGTCGCCATGCCAATATCACGGACCATTCCCAGGATACGGCTCAACAGGGTCAACAGGCTGACCACCCGGAGTCCAGCGAAAAAACTGCGCGTATTCCCAGAGATACCCTCCAGAGATTGATTATCCTGTGAGGGCGATGGTGGTGCAGATTCATCCATTATTTATAAATTGAATCAGGACAAAACTGGTTCAAGGCGGGCTGAGTTGATATCGATCAGTTCGAGTATCTCCATCACACGCTCAAGTGGTAAATTCCACTCTCTGGCCCAGATGATGATGTCCAGATTTTCCATTCGCATCCAGAAAATCCGATCAAGAATCAGGTCAGCCAGCAGGTCATTTTCCAGTTCAAGTGACTTTAAAAACCCAAAACGGGTATCACTGAATTCCTGCCAGCATCGATTTCCTAACAGATGTTCGATTTTCTTCACGATGCAAAAATAATACCAATGATTTGCATACCAGTCAGAAATAGCAAACTTGCCCAGATCAAAGCCAGTCTTCTGGCTTTCGATCCATTTATGACGATCCGCCTCTCGAGGAGCTTCCTCGTAGATACTGGATGTATCATCTGGATCTGTGAATTCGGACGACATGCTTCACCTCAAAGTGCGTCTGAGATCCTAATAGATGCACGAAACTTGATCAATCACTGTAAGGTTCCAACAGTTTTAATGAGTTTCGCAAAAACCTTATCAACGATGGTTTATACCCCCGTCGCATATTCATGACAAGATTCATTCCGGGATGAAATCAGGAATTTTGAAAGGAAGTTTATGAAGATCCCTGCAAGATGCAAGCTTTATGAACCACATTGTTTACTGTCAGACTACTGTTTGCCACTGAGCAAAAAGAGCAATTGTTCCAACTCCAACCGTGGCGCCAGACGACTGTTTCCTTTCAGATTCAGGTCCGTTTGCAGCAACCAGAGACTGATTTTGTCTGCCCGCTGTCGAGTAAGACGACGTAGATAGCGGTCTGAAGAATCGATGTCGCGTGGAAAGACTCCCGCGACCTTTAACGCCTGTTTTAAAGGGGTTCCCTGTACCGCTAACTGGGCTGCTTTAAAATACTTGCGCCACACAAAAGTTAATCCCCCCAGTATTTTCTGTGGCGCTTCCCCCGCAGCCAGTAAGCGATCCAGATACTTCAGCGCATCGCCGACATTGCCATCACGTAAAGCGCCCGTCATCGCCCAGGTCGTTTCTGCTTTCCACCCACCAATAACAGCGCGAATATCATCCGGACCAATACGTGGCTGTTCTCCGACAAATGTGGACAATTTGTCCAATTCTTGATGAATTTGACCACAATTGGTACCCGCCATTTCAACCAGTAATAAAGCAGCATCCCGTGAGATCTGTTTTTGATGCAATTGTCCAGCAGTATCAGAAACCCATTTTGCAAGCTGGCCTCCCTTCAGTTCTTTGCATTCGAGCACCAAACCCGTTTTTGCAACCAGTTTTGCCAGTCGAGTCGCCTTACTCCACGATTTGACGTCCAGGACCAGCAGCGAGCTTTGGGAAGGTGCTTCCGTATATTTTTCCAGCCGGGAACGGAATGCTGTCACATATTTTTCTGCTTCATCTACAATGACCAGACGCTTGTCACCCCACATGGATACCGTTTTCAATTCGTCAAACAGTGTGGCAGGTGGCAGTTCTGACAGAAGTCGTTTCCCTTCAAAACGCGTCATACACGTATCTTCCTCTTCACCAAGTACAATCGGCTCGATGGCTTTGATTGCCTCCTGTTTCATATACCGATCATCACCATGCAGGATCACAATCGGCCCCAACGCATGTTGTGTCGGATTCAACAGAAATTCGGTGACATGTACGCTCATAAAATAACTCTTATTGACCTGAAATAGTGGGATAACGTAAATTAACGCCTCAGATTACACACTCCCATCGGGCCACTGCCCGATAATCCGTTTCTGCCATTACACTCAATTTTGCAGCTGATTTCGAGTGATGACGCCTGCTGTTACTGCAAATTGAAGAAACAATTCCGAATGAAGCATCAAACGACTGTACCGATCCCAAACACGCCTTCTACAAAGACACAAATGTCTCAGACCGCGGTTCCCAGTCAGACTCCGGCATTGAAAAATCCATTACTACCACTTTTGAAGAAGACAGCCGTGGTCTATTTTCAATGTCCCGGTGAAGATTACCCCATTTCAACTTCAGTCCATCTTTCCAGATTAGCCGCCTTTTACCCTAAATGTCGCGATTGTCCTCACCGAAACGAGACCGGAAATCTGTCACCCCAGAAGGTCGAACAGCTGCGGCAAACTCAAAAACAACGGGTTACTACTCAAAATATTTTCACCGACGAAGGCGTGCGGGGGGTTTATCTGAATGAGATCACACGTACCCAGGCAGCACACATCGCTGGTGCCTATTCAAATATTCTGTGGGAACAATTACCTCTGAAAGGTTTGGCACCACAAGCACCTTCAAAACATTCCGTCAATACAACACGTCTGCTTCCTGCAACATCCGGTTTAGAAAAGAGTCAGGGGCCCTGCGTGGTAATCGGGTTCGATGAAAGGCCTTCCTCACCTGATATCATCACAGGCGTTGCCAGTGCGCTTCGCAGAAATGGTTGTCGAGTCATCGATCTGGGGCCGACAGTTCCCTCTATCATGTCGCACGCGATGATCCATCTGCAGGCGCACGGTGCAATCATGGTTACCGGTTCTCGATGCGACCTCTCATATACAGGATTAGATTTTCTTCAAGCGAATTCACAGCCGGTGTCTACCGGACATGGACTGGAAAAAATTGAAGAAATAATCCAGAACGGATTTGGCAGAGCTTCACGACAACCTGGTGCACAACGTACTTTTCATCCCATGGAACTCTACCGTGCCCAGTTCAGTAAACACTTTCATGCACTGCGCCCGTTGAAAATTTCGATTGCCTGTTCGGTCACTCTGGTAAGAGAAACTCTCAATTCACTGTTTACAAAACTACCTTGCCATCTGAACTGGGTTGACATTCCCGATCAAAAAAAAGATATCAGCAGCCTTGATGATTCGTGTATCCGCAAAATGCACCAAAGCATGCAAGGTCAAAACAGTGATCTGGGAATGATCATTGATGATGACGGTCGACGCTGTGCGTTTCTTGATGAAACGGGGACACTCCTGCCTCATCATCTGATTTCACTTCTGTTAATGAAAGCGCTCGCTGCAGAGCATGCGGACAAAGTTTTCGTCCTGAATCAGGAATGCCTGGAGTTACTGCCGGAACTCCCGGCAGGCTGGATTATCCACCCGCAGACGCAATTGCTGGCAGACAGCTATCTTCAGATGCAGAAAGCGCAAGCCGTTTACGCTGGCGGAACTTCTGGCTATCATTGGTTTCGGGAAACGGTTCCCACCTGTGATGCGATTTTGACTCTGGCTCATGTTCTGGCTGCATTGAGTTTCAGTGATGCGCCCCTTAGTGAGGCCCTCTCTCAGTAAAATTCAGAGACCATTACACAGCCAGCGGATTCACGCTTGTGTCTAATCAGGAAGTCCCCAGTTCAGCTTATTTCCATGTTCCTTTCTGCCTGCACCGATGCGGCTATTGTGACTTCACGCTTGTTGCGAAAAAAGACCATCTCATCGACGACTATCTTTCT
This sequence comes from uncultured Planctomycetaceae bacterium, assembly GCA_942492165.1. Lineage (GTDB taxonomy): Bacteria > Planctomycetota > Planctomycetia > Planctomycetales > Planctomycetaceae > Gimesia. The sequence goes on along the minus strand of CALOEF010000060.1, from coordinate 108,975 downwards.
GCGATGGAAAAACAACTGTCTGAAGTCGGAACGGGAATAGAACTCAACACACTTTTTCTCGGTGGTGGCACACCAACTCACCTCAACATCGATCAACTGCAAAGATTATTTGATGCCGTTTTTGCCCATTTCCAATTAGCAACTGATTATGAATTCAGCATCGAAGCAAACCCACTCAATCTAAGCGAGGAAAAAATTGATTTTCTGAACCGGGTGGGAGTAAATCGGATCAGTCTCGGCGTGCAATCATTCGATTCCAAAATCCTCACCTTTCTCGAGCGAGATCATCAGCCACAACAAATTTTTGAAATTGTACAAAGATTGCAATCCTCTATTGAGAATGTCAGCCTCGATCTCATTTTTGCCGTCCCTGGACAGAGTTTAGACGACTGGAAAAACTCACTGGACAATGCCGTTCAACTCGGCGTCCCACATATATCAACTTATGGACTGACAATAGAAAAAGGAACTCCGTTCTGGAGTCAGCAAAAAGCAGGAATTTTTCACTTACCAGAAGAAGAACTGGCGGGAGCCATGTATGAGTTTGTTATGGATTTTCTGGAATCGAAAGGGTTTCGACATTATGAAATATCCAATTTTGCCAAACCGGGATATGAATGTCGTCACAACGAAGTCTATTGGACTGGCGACCCTTATTTTGGATTTGGTCCTGGTGCTGCCAGTTACCTGAATAAAAAACGCGAACTGAATCACCGTAGCGTTATCACCTGGTTGAAACGGATTGCCGCTGGTGAATCGCCCATCGCTGAACAGGAAGAACTGTTGCCAGAAGATCGTGCGCGCGAAGCAATCGTTTTTGGTTTAAGACGCCGCGCAGGTATTAACGTAACGGAATTTGCATCACGTTATGGATTCGAGCTTTACGAGCTGTCAGGGACTGCGATTCAGAAAAATGTCAGTCTGGGATTTCTGGAAGAAACCGCTTCTCACATCCGACTTACGAATGCAGGCTGCCTGCTGGCTGACTCCGTGGTAGTAGATTTCATCTAGCTTGACCATTCGTTGCAGGCAGACTTATTCAACAGTCGGGTATTCCTGTGTCACCTGAACTATATATTTCCCCGGAAACGGCGTCCGCCCATTTTTCATTTTGCGACCCACAATCTCAAACTGGAGTGTTCCTTTGGGAACAAGAAAAAACAGGCTGCCCTGAAAATCATCATGCACGCAAGGATAGATTTTATTATTCACGCGCGCCTCTACGTGATACCCTAAACCACCTATCAGGGAATTGATTCCAACTGTATTGCGATAATGAATCAGGTTAAGGACGTCTTCACCCGATTCAATGGCATTTTTCCAGTCAGTATAAAACTGTTTTAAATTCGTTTGATACTCTATAAATCGTGGTTGATCCAACTGCTCACCATTCTTCCGCAAATAGTCCATGAGAGCGGTATCTGCTGCCAGGTTTACACGAACCATTTCCGTATTTTTCCCCGGCTCCAGCCTGATGTAGAGTTCCCCCTCTTCATTCCCGTAAAATAACATATCGATCAAATCGCTCTTCACACGTCGGGAAGACTTATTTAACTGTTGGTTGACGGCCTGAATGATCTCATCCGAGACTCCCATGCCTGTCGCCTGAATACGGTGTTCCAGTTTTGCCGTTTCTGAATTCAAACGGGCGGCGACCAGGTAACCTTCGAGCCGCAGACTGTATTCCCAGTAAAAATATCCGGCGACACACAGTAATGGTATAATGAAGAAAAGAAATAAAATAATGCTTCCCAAATTAGACTTTCGCCGTTTACGCAAATAGCGAGAGGTCGCGCTGGTCATTGCCGCCGGCTGAGAATCCGCTTCAGTGCTTTCCGGTACCTGCTCTTGTGTCTGTCCGGGAGCCTCGCTCAGCGCCACAGGCTGGCTTTGAGTCTCTGTCTGTTGAACGCTCGCAGGGGCGGGCGGGCCATCAACACCAAAAGGATTCGGTATGACAAGCTTCGTATTACATCGAGGGCAATCGCCCTGTTTACCGGCTGAGGAATCGGGCACTTTCAGAGTCGACGTGCAATAAGGACAATCAAATTGTATTGTCATTTTTCTACTCAAACATTAATGGGTTATTAAAAGGCTGGTCGAAACAGGGAGGAAAACAGGATTATGACTCTGTTCGTTCCGGGTGGGAATTCAACGACAAATACAATGGAATTATAGAGATTTAAGAAATTAAAACCAGAGGGTTTTCCCGGATCGATTCTGCTTATTGACAATCAAAAACCCTCCTATTGCTGTATTTCTCTCATTTATATTTCTGAGTTCCGTATTTCTTATTTCAGTGATTCGAGATAAGCCAGCAGATGGGCTGCCTGCTCGGCAGTCAGATCACGAAATAATTGATCTGGCATGATGGACTTTTTCTGTACGACCACACTTGCAATCTCATTTTGAGCGATCTGTAACCGTTCATTCCTGGGACTTATTAATGTTAACCCGGAATCATCTTTTTTGATTAAGAGACCACTCAGTACTTTCCCTGATCGCGTTTCGACAACATAGGTATAATATTTCTCATCTATCTTTTTTGAAGGTTGGAGAATATTTTCAAGTAGATCCTGACGAGAGAGCTTTTTTCCAATGTGCGTCAGATCAGGCCCCAACTCGATTCCATGTTGATGAACTTGATGGCAATTGCGACACTGTAAACCCGACATTTCAAAAAACAGTTTTTTCCCCGCACGCGAATCTCCTTCTATTGACAAGAGCTCAGCTACATCGATCTTCTGACCCAGTCGCCTGACTCGCTGATCTTCCGGTAAGAACCGTTCGAATAGATCGCGTACCTGTGGATTCTTGCCTTGAACGGCAAGTTGTACAATCTGTTTTTTCATAAGAGAGGACATGTGAGTTCGATCAAGGGCCCCTGACAGAAAGAGCGCTCCGCTGGTTGTCCCCAGAATTTCCTGCAGTTTCTCTTTCACAAAGTCCTGGTCTTCTATCTGAATCGAATCTTCGAACAGATTTTTCTGATGGCTTCGCAAAGAAATGACATTGCCATTATTGCTGTTTCCACTCGGCGGAAGACTCTCTATCCAGTCACGAATCAATTGCGTTCCTTTCTCATCCACAATTGTTGAACCAGAATAAGGCATTCGCCCCTTGCCAAGCTTACTCATCCGATACAGAGCGACTGACCGAAAGGGGTCCCCGGGTGAAATCACACGTGCTTCCAGCAGCCCGAATGTCCCTTGTGTCGGCCTGACGTCAATTGCTTTCATCGCAGAAAGACCTGACGATGCATTCAGCTCAATCGTTGAACCGCCACCACCATTTTTTCGATGACAATGACGGCAATTGGCATGCAGGTAAGATCGGGCACGCAAACTTAATGCTGCTGATTCTCGATGCGGATTGACCAGATAATGAGCCTTGACACCTTTTGAATCGTTCCAGACTGATTCCGGAAGTACTTTAATGTGTGACAATGTTCGCAACTGATTATCAACAACATCACCATACTTTCGATCGCGATTGAGTTGCGCCTCTTCAAATGACAAAACAGAAAGATGATTCTGATAAGGTGTATGACAAACAGCACATTCGGCCCGACTGGGAATGTGCCAGTCATAAGTACTTTTTTCTTTCGGGTTTACCAGACTCTGGATCTCCAGTTTGAGAGTCTCTCCCGCTGCGGAAACCAGCTCTGCATCGGTCTGTTGTTTGTTCCAACGATACGAGTATCCAACCCAGCGTGTACCATTAAAATGAAGTAATTGTGTTTCCAGACGACGAGACGTTTCAGGCTTGCCACGTTCAAGCTCGAGTGAAATCGTTTTCATCAGCACACTGTCTCGGGGAAAGTTCCATAATTTCTTCCCGGTAAATTGAATACTTGTGTCTCCAGGCAAAGCAACAAATCGTTCTGAAGTTGCATAATCAGCCCAGGCTGGCGCGTTGATTTGATAAGGAATGACACCTGGCGCAACCTGATGTGTTTCCGTTGACTGAAATAGACCGGTCTGGCTTAATTGAATCGGAAATTCCGGATTATGTTCTGATTTTTTGATCGGTACGAGACGATGAAAGTCGCCCCCCTGGATATCAACAATATAGACTTCACCAGTGTGGTCAGTGGCAAATGCGGTGACCTTTAATGTGGAATTCGCCAGCTCCTGATGCCAGTTGACACGTTTGCCGTCATAACGAAGGCCCCAGAGTTTTCCGGTCGAGTAATCGCCATAAATGTACGTATCATTTAATTCTTTTAAACGGGGACTATGATAAAAACAGCCTCCTGTTATGGAACGCGCCTCACGGTGCGAATGCGCAATTGTGGGTGGTAAAATCGGAGTCGGACCTCGTTTCCGTCCGGGCTTAACCGGCTGTCGTCCTTCGCGAATACTCCAACCATAATTCCCACCTTTCTCGACTCGATACACGAGTTCCCACAATTCCCAACCCACATCTCCCACCCATAAATCACCATTCTCAGGATGAAAAGACATTTTCCAGGGATTGCGAAAACCAAATGCCCAGATCTCTGGTCGCGCTCCCGCCCGGTTTACAAACGGATTTCCAGCAGGAATGGAATACAGGCGATCGGCGGCAGGATGATCCACATCAATTCGCAGAATACAGGACAATACATTGCTCACATCCTGACCTGAATTCAAGCGGTCAGGCGGAGATGCGGGCCCTCCATCGCCTGTGGAAATATAAAGATAACCATCAGGTCCAAATCGCAGACAGCCACCATTATGACCACCCGACAACCAGTCAATCATAATCGTTTCCGATTCAGGATCGCAGCGGGGAGGGTCTGTTTCCAGAACCTTGAAACGGGAAACACGGGTTCCATCCTCTATGCCTGCTTTCAGTACATAACAGATATAGACAAAACGATTCTTCTCAAACTGGGGATGAAAAGTGATCCCGTAAATCTCGTTGAGGTCTGGTACTTTCTCTTTGAGATCAAAAAACAAATCTGCTTTTGAAAGTGTGGAATCCTGATAATCAAAGGAAAATATCTTCCCCTTTCGTTCGGCAACAAAAAAACGGTTGTGACCCGGTGCCGTAGCAATTGCCAGAGGTTGATTAAATTTGAGATTGGGAAAAGCACGCTCCGTCTCATAGGGAAGCGAAGGATCTGGAGTTCCCCTGATACGCGATGACGTCCAGGAAACTCGTTCCTTGATTCCATAAGAGAACTTTGCTGAATCATCAGCCTGTAACGAAACCAGCTGAAAAAACAGACAGATACAGACCACAGAGAGAATGAAACATGATCGAAATCGATTCTTTTTATCTACGGCGATCATATAATTTTTCTCACTTCAATCTATGGGAACTTGATATGGGATCTCTGATAGAGACTCAGGTGGATTCTGACATTCACCAATACTATTCTTCCCACAATTTGAACCGATTGCAATCGCGAAAAGGAGATGCCTTACAATAAGCTTGCCTCTCATCGGGATCAAACTGGTTATCGCATGTTAACCGGATCCACATCAATGATATATTCAATGCCTTTTTCACGAGGCAACTTGTCGGAAACTTCATTCCAGAGCTGGAGAATCTCTTCGACATCGACGGCTGCTAACTGAAAATGATATCGAAAATATTTCTTGAGACGAACAATCGGCGCTGGAGCAGGCCCCAGTATTTGCACATTTAATTTTTTTTCAGAAACAGCATCAATTAACATTTGTGATAACTGACGTGCGAACTCCTGCACATGTTCTTCCTGTGGTCCACGTAAAATAACCCTCCCAAAATGGGAATAGGGTGGCGCTAACATCTCTTTTCGATGTCCCAGTTCGAGCTCGGAGAATCCCAGAAAATCATGCTCTGCTGCTTTGAGAATGGCCGGTTCTGTGGGTGACGCTGTTTGCACAAATACGCGCCCCCCCTGCATGCCTCGTCCCGTACGGCCTGCAACCTGTGCGATCAGTTGGAATGTTCTTTCCGAGGCAAATAAATCAGGTTGATGTAACATCGTATCGGCGTCGACGACTCCTACCAGTGTCACATTGGGAAAGTCCAGACCTTTTGCAATCATTTGCGTGCCCAGAAGAATGTCAACTTTACCCGCTGCAAACTCATTCAAAACCCGCGCATGACTGCCTGCTCCACGCATCGTATCACTATCCATTCTCTTACAGGAATAGCCGGGAAATTTGGCGTTCACTTCTTCTTCCAGCCGTTGCGTCCCTGCTCCTACAAATCGCAAACCGGGCGCATCACAACGCGGACAGTGTGTGGGAGGCTTACTCGAAAACTCACAACTGTGACAAACCGCAAGATTCTTATCCCGATGCCAGGTCAATGAGATTTCACAGTGCGGGCACTTGACCGAATTCCCACATCCTTTACACCAGAGCGCAGGAGAGTAACCCCTTAGATTCAAAAACAGGATGACCTGACCACCGGCTTCCAGAGCATGTTTCATTCCCGTGTAAAGAACACGACCAAGCGACTCGTTCCTCCGGATCTGCACATCATTGCGAACATCGATGATATTCACCGTCGGCATTGGCAAATTATTTACTCGTCTGGGCATCGAGATAATGACATCTTTTTTCTCAATCACGCGTAACCAGGAATTGAGTGTCGGCGTCGCTGATCCCAGTATCAGAGGAATCCCCTCAAGTTCCGCCCGTTTACGCGCCACTTCTCTCGCGTGATAACGCGGAGCGGTCTCCTGCTTGAATGAAGTCTCGTGTTCTTCATCGATAATAATTAATCCCAGATGCGGTGCAGGCGCAAATACCGCACTGCGCGCTCCCACAATGACCTGTACTTTCCCTGCCGCAATATTCTGCCAGTGATAATGTCGATCACCATCACTTAAATGACTGTGCAAAACGGCAACAGAATCGAAGCGGGAACGAAATCGTTGAATCGCTTGAGGTGTTAAACTGATTTCCGGAACCAGTACAATTGCCTGCCGACCATAGCTGACTACCTCACGAATCGCCTGAATATAGACCTCCGTTTTACCACTCCCCGTCACACCGTAGAGCACAAACGTGTTGCTGATTTTTTCTCTGATAGCAGAGAGAATCTGTTCCAAAGCACGACGTTGATCCACATTCAGTTGCAGATCTTCCTCTTTTTCAATGGGAGCATGAATCGCATTATCGCTTTTGTCAAACTGCTGAATCCGTTTTTGATGACTCTTGATCAGTGATTTCTTTTTAAGAGATTGAACCGGACCGGAACCGCAATCTGCTGCCTGCGTCAATTCTTCCAATGTCAGGGGTCTCTCAGATGATTTCAGAATCTCGATTACCGAACGTTGTTTGGCGGGAAGTTTTTCAATGGTTTCCGCATGGGTATCCCCCGTTTGCATTGGCCCCGTCTGGACTGAGGGAGTGCTTAATTCAAAGACGGTCACCATGCGCGTTCCCGCCTGATTCTTGACACCGGCCGGAACCACACACTCCAGAACCTGACCCCAACTGCATAAATATCGATCTGCTATCCAGCGCGTCAATTTCAGCATCTTACTGTTAAACAAAGGACGACTATCCAAAATCGCTTCCACAGTCTTCAATCGAATGCGCGGCTGATCCTTTTCGCCGGAGCCCACACCAACACAATATCCTGTAACAGATTGATTCCCGCGTCCAAAAGGAACTTGAACACGATGCCCTGCGCGCAACAGTGGCCGCATACTTTCAGGAACAAGGTAATGAAACACCCGGTCAAGTGGACGATTTAGCACAATTTTCGCGAGATAGAGATCCTGCGCTGAATTCCGTTCCCAAGGCATGGGATTTTCCGGAAGTTCATCTTCTTCAAATAGACTTTGTTGCGTCGGTTTACTCATATTGCCAGCAGGATATACTAAAAGAAAGAGTTACATCGATTTGTAACCCTTTGGAGTCGTTAACTCAACGAATCAAAGTCGACTATCGACAATTCAACAAAAGATTCTTTCTGACCTGATCACAGATCGATCTTTGAAGAATGAAACCTCAGCCAAGATTGATGGAAATGACTCAATAATGCGTATTGGAATATTTGGCGGAACTTTTGACCCTGTGCACATGGCACACCTTTTACTCGCCGAACAATGCCGTGAACAGTGTGCTTTGGACCAAATCTGGTTTGTACCTGCAGGAAATCCGCCTCATAAAGAGGGCATTGAGATCACTTCCGGGAAACTAAGACAAGAGATGCTTGAATTCGCCATCGCGGGGAATTCGGCTTTCGTTGTTAAAGATCTGGAACTCAATCGGGAAGGTCCCAGTTATACCGTTGACACCATTCGCCAGTTGAAAGAGTCACAGCCCGGTGATGAGTTCTTTTTAATTGTTGGCGCTGATTCCGTCAGAGATTTGCCTACCTGGCGCGAACCCGAATCGATCCTGAACCTGGTGACTTTAATTGGCGTAAATCGCCCTGACATTAGTTTACCAGATTTGACAGAATTCACTCAAAAATCCGGAAAAACTCCCATCTCGAAAATCCGCTGGGTCACGATCCCGGGAACGGATATTTCCTCCACCGATATCAGGCTGCGAATTCATGAAAACAGGAGTGTCCGATATATGACACCTCGCGCTGTTGAAGTTTATATCCACAATAACAGACTGTATTTAGATTAAGTTTTCCCTGAATTTCATGATCTGCTGCTCTTAAGACCGGGGAACCTCTTATAAATCAGTGCCATCTACTGGAAATTCCAGTCAATTTCGATCAGAATTAGACGAAAGGCGCTTACTTTGTTTTTTCGAGCGATGCCAGCTGTCCGACTGCCGTGTTAAATGAAAGCAGAATTGGTATGGAACACCAGTTTTCAGTTGCGCAACGACGAAGACCTACCTCAAATTCCTCATTGAAGTACAATGAAACAGCTTCGATTCTAAGTCAAACAACTGAAAACAGATTCAATCGTAAGAACACCCATCAGATTTCAGCCTGATGAATATGATAAAGTTCGTAAGGAAAACATCGTCGTCATGGATTCGAAACCCGCAACTCAAGTTGATGCACGTCAAGAGGAAGGCGTTCCACTTCCCGCCTTTGATTATGCACCCCGTACAAGAATTATTTTTGGGGGTGGAACTTTAGACCGGCTGGGAGAACTCTCTGCCGAACTCGGTGCACAACGGGTTCTACTCGTTACAGATAAAGGACTTGCTGAAGCAGGCCACGAAGCGCGTGCAATGACCTCACTTGAGAACGCCCGGATTCAAGTGACGATCTTTGATGATGTGCACGCGAATCCCACAACAAAAGATGTAGAGCGCGGCCTGCAAGTCGCACAAAACCACCAGATTGATTTGATTGTCGGTCTGGGAGGTGGCAGTAGTATGGATTGCGCGAAAGGGATCAATTTCCTGCTGACCAACGGTGGTCGAATGGAAGATTACTGGGGAATTGGAAAAGCCACCAAAGCAATGCTGCCCTTGATCGCTGTCCCGACGACAGCAGGCACGGGAAGTGAGGCACAATCGTTTGCACTGATTGCCCACCCGGAAACGCACATGAAAATGGCTTGCGGAGACAAGAAAGCTGCCTGCTGCATTGCGATCCTCGACCCGGAGCTGACTTTGACAATGCCTCTCTCTGTGACACGCGCTACAGGTATCGATGCTTTGAGCCATGCACTGGAGACATTTGTCACGAAACCGCGCAATGAAATTTCCCATCTATACAGTCGCCGTTCCTGGTCATTATTAGCTGACAGTTTTCCCAAAGTTCTGAATGCTCCCAACGATTTGACCGCAAGGGGAAATATGCTGCTGGGAGCACATTTCGCCGGTGCTGCGATCGAAAACTCAATGCTGGGTGCAACGCATGCTCTGGCGAACCCTCTGAGTGCTCATTTCAATTTAACGCATGGCATCGCGATTGGAGTCATGTTACCGCATGTCATTCGTTTTAATGCGGAGGTCGTAGGAAACTATTACTCCGTGTTAGCCGCTGATATCGGATTGTGTGAGCCCCGGGACCCCGCAGGTACCAGTCTACTGGCCGAATATGTCCGGGCTTTAATCGCAAAAGCCGGCGCTCCCACAAAGCTCTCAGAGTGTGAAATCGATCTCACTCTGATTGATCAGCTTTCAAAAGAAGCTGCAAAGCAATGGACCGGTAATTTCAATCCCCGTCCAGTCGATCAAGACTCTTTCAGGGAATTGTACGAATGCGCATTTTAATCCATTCCAAATATCTGGTGTTATACTTTGGATTCGTAGTCGGATTCATTGCCGGCAGCAGCAATCCAGCGCAGTCCGTGGCAGCTGAGAAACCCGAGATTAAAACCAATACGGGTGTCACTTCATCGGAAGAAAAAAAAGGAAACTGGCCCTCCTTCCGAAACGGTAACCTGCAACAGGGCATTGCCAAAACAACGCTTCCAGCTGAACTGGAACTGCTCTGGCAACATCCTTCGTCCGATGGAATCGCATCTACCGCTGCGATTGTGGGGGATCGTGTTTATATGGCGGGCTTGAACGGCTATGTGGAATGCCTGGAACTGACAACCGGTAAACCAGTCTGGAAATACCGTTCGATCGACAACCCTGATCCGGATGAATTTGCTCCCGGATTTAAAGCATCCCCGCTGGTCACAGAAAAAGGTGTTTATCTGGGTGACGAAGATGGTGTATTCCATGCCATTGATCGCATGACGGGGAAAAAACTCTGGCAATTCAAGGCAGAAGCGGAAATCATCAGCAGCGCCAATATCACATCAAACGGAAAGATCTTGTTCGGTGGGTATGATAATTATCTGTACTGTCTCAATGGCACTGACGGCTCTCTGGCCTGGAAATTTCAAACAGATGGTTATGTCAATTGCTCTCCGGCCATCGTGGATCATTTTACTTTTGTCACCGGCTGTGATGAACAGCTACGCGTGATTGACATCAAGACAGGAAAGCAACACAGCAAGATGCCTCTGGAGACATATCTGATCGCTTCACCTGCTCTGGTCGGCGATCACTTGTACGTGGGAACTTATGCAAGTGAAATTATCGCTGTGAACTGGAAAGAATTAAAGGTAGAATGGCGCTATCGAGATGCAACAAAGGAATTTCCGTATCATTCATCGGCGGCGGTCACAGATGAATTTGTTGTCGCCGGTGGTCGAGACAAGCAAGTTCATTGCGTCGCAAGAAAAACAGGAAAACCAGTCTGGAAATTTAATACGCGCGGGCGCGTTGACAGTTCACCTGTCATCCTGGGAAATCGGGTATTTATCGGTTCCTCTGACGGAAACCTGTATGAACTGGATCTGCAAAATGGAAAATCCGTCTGGAAAAAGAATTTAGGAAAAGACATCACCGCTTCACCGGCAATTGGCTCAGGACATCTGATCATTGGCACAGAATCCCGAAAGGGTGCCTTGTATTGTTTCGGAAAGAAGTGACAATAAGAAGTAGTATCGAGCATTACAAAAAATGACTTGCTTTTTTGATAGCAATAACACCATAAAACGTTGAGATTACCATGGATCTGGAAACGACAGGCACTACGGAAATTGGAAGCTATTTTGTTTCAAATTACCCTCCTTTTTCTCTCTGGAAACAGGAATACGTTGCCAAAATTAATGAAGTGCTGCATCAGAGCCCCGAGTCAAAAGTTCCCATGGGGCTTTATATTCATATTCCGTTTTGCCGCAAACGCTGCAAGTTCTGCTATTTCCGCGTCTACGAAAAACAAAATGCCAAAACCATCGAGCGTTACGTCCAGGCACTAGAACGGGAATTCGAACTGCTCAGCAAAGTGGAAGTGATTCAGGATCGCACACTCGACTTCACCTACTTCGGCGGCGGAACTCCATCTTATTTAAGTTCAAAACAACTGCTTTCACTGCGTGACCGTCTCTCCAGCCTGCTTTCCTGGGAAACAGCACAGGAAGTGACTTTCGAGTGTGAGCCGGGAACGCTTAACCTCGAAAAAGTAAAAACACTTAAAGAGATCGGTATTACCCGCATCTCATTAGGCGTTGAAAGTTTTAACGACACGTTACTGGAAGCAAATGGCCGCGCGCACCTGTCGCCCGAAGTTTTCAAGGCATATGACTGGATTCAGGAGGTCGGATTTCCTCAGGTTAATATCGATCTCATTGCCGGCATGATGGGAGAAACGGACGATAACTGGACTGAAGCGGTCGAAAAAGCATCCGAAATGGACGCAGACAATATCACCATTTACCAGATGGAACTTCCGCACAATACGATCATCTCCAAAGAAATTAAAGAAATGGGTATCACATCTCCCATTGCCAACTGGGCCACAAAACGCCGCTGGATGAATGAAGCCATCGAAACACTGCAAACGAAAGGATATCACCTCGCCAGCGGTAATGAGCTGGTGAAAAACCCGGAAACAGACCGCTTTGTTTATCGTGATAATTTATTCCGCGGTAACGATATCATTGCAACAGGCGTTTCTTCATTTGGTCATCTGCAAGGTGTGCATTATCAAAATCTGGATCGACTGGAAGACTATCTGGAATCGATGGAAAAAGGCGAACTGCCAATTAACCGCGCCCTCGAACCCTCAGAGCATCAGCGACTGATCCGGGAATTCGTGTTGCAACTCAAGGAAGGTCGCGTATTGACTCAGCCATTTTATGATAAATTTGGTGTCAAAATAACGGAAGAATTTTCCAAAGCATTGGATAATCAGCAAAAAGCAGGTTACCTTACCTATGATGATACTCAGGTACAACTGACTCGCAAAGGCTTACTTCAGGCTGACAGCCTGCTGACAGAATATTTCGAACCGGAACATCGAATGGTCAGATACACATAAAATTTTTATCGTGATTGTTGATTGAAACTCACCCCACTCCTCCTCTGAAAATAGAAGCTTTTTCAAGTGAACCCTCAAGACGAACTCGATGCACTTGTCAGATTATTTCCTAACGAACAACGACTGTTTGAAAAGGCTGAGCATGTTTCTTCCGTTACCGTACCAGATCCCTATAAATCGTTGTTAGCGCATAACCACCACATGACGGTTACGATGGAGGAATACCATCAGACGGCCGTGGATGTGACAGTGCTCGATCAACGTCTCGATGAGAATGTTTACAGCAGAAAAATATTGTTATCGAAAGCGGGAACTGACGATGTTGTTCAGTTTGGAATTGTTCGATTTGATTTTGACTACGTCACACAGGCAGTCAAAGAAGAAATTCTGGCTGGCAAAATCCCTCTGGGACGAGTGCTGATTAATCATAATGTTCTGCGACACGTTGATTTAGGAGCCGTAATACGCATCACTGCCGGACCCGGTCTATCGAAAGTCATGTCGATCAATCCGGGCGAAACAACATATGGACGTTTGGCCACAATTTTCTGTAACCAAAAACCGGCAATTGACCTCTTGGAAGTTTCTTCACCCCTGCTATAAATGCTGATAGATAGTCGCTCACTGATAGATAATGACCAGGAAGTATGGAAGACGGTCCATGATTGACAATCCCCAGTACGATCAGCCTGATCTTGACTCGGAATATGATGTCATCATCATTGGCGCCGGCCCCGCTGGCTCGACGGTGGGAGCACTTTTAGCCGAGCAGGGGCGCAAAACCTTGCTCGTTGATCGCAACAGCTTTCCCCGTTTCCATGTCGGTGAATCGCTCATACCCGAAACCTATTGGCAACTCAAACGACTGGGACTCATCGAGCAGCTCAAAGAATCAGCGTTCCCCAAAAAATTCAGCGTGCAATTTGTCACAGAAGAAGGGACCGAAACCATGCCCTTCTACTTTGATCGCTACAAGGAGCATGAGAGCTCGCAAACCTGGCAGGTGCTTCGCGCAGAATTCGATCAAATGTTAGCCGACAATGCCCGCGCAAAAGGGGCCGTTGTGCATACAGGAGCACAGGTTCTCGACCTTTTGTTCGAGAATGAACAAGTTGTTGGTGTCAAACTCAAAGTGAACTCAGAAGAAACCCGCGACATTCGCTCTAAGCTGGTCGTCGACTCAAGTGGACAGTCAGGATTTATTGCGAATCGCCTGAAGCTGAGAGTGACAGATCCTTTTCTAAAAAAAGGAACGGTGTGGGCTCATTTTAAAAATGCCCATCGTGATACAGGCATCGATGAAGGCGCGACACTCATCTTGCAGACCGAAGATAAACACTCCTGGTTCTGGTACATCCCACTTCCCGACAATGTAGTCAGCATTGGTTGTACGGGAGACATGAAATACATGTTCTCAAAAGAACGAGGTAACAGCGAAGAAATTTTCTATCAGGAAGTCGAACGTTGCGTCGGCATCAAAAAACGTTTGACTGAAGCACACCCTGTCACCGATTTCATGACAACCAAAGATTTTTCCTACCATTCATCTCAACCTGTCGGTCCCGGCTGGATGTTGGCAGGTGATGCACTGGGATTCATTGATCCCGTTTATTCCAGTGGCGTTTTTCTGGCACTGAAATCGGGAGAACTCGTTGCCGATACCATCAATGAAGCGTTTGAGTCCCAGGATTTCTCAGTGAATCGTCTGAGCCAATGGTATCCCGACTATCGAAAAGGCGTAGAAAACTTCCGTAAACTGGTTTATGCATTTTATGCCCCCGGCTTCAGCTTCGGTACTTTTTTACGCCAACATCCCCAATTCAAAATGAATCTGGTCGATATCCTCATCGGCGATGTCTTCAAGCCTGAGGTAGCGGAAATGTTCACAGTCATGCAGGATGAACTTCCCGAACTCGCGCGTTCCGAAGATCCTCAAGTCGCATTTAAAAAGTGAATTGAGCACAGGTCATATACATGCTGATCCGCGCATAAAAAAACTCCTGTCATGGCGAACACCACAACAGGAGCATTTTCGCTTCAATCAGTCTCTTATTTTTTGTATTTGGGTGCTTTGCCCAACGGATACAGATCCCATTTTCGGACCCACATTTCTGCCATTTCGGTCTGGACCAGTAATTTGCCGTGATCAGGTTTCGCATTCGTTCCCCCATTCACAACCACGCCGTTGACCTTTACCGTAACATCGCCTCCCTTACAGATCACGTCCATGCGAGTCCACTCGCCATAGGGACTCTCGACATCATCTTTACCACGGAAACCAATTTTATCGGCCCAGTCAGGATCACGTCCCCACCAGTTGATTCGGCCAGAACTGAGGGTGATTTCTTCGCCACCCTTTTTCCAGACTTTCTCACCATCCCGGTCTTTGGTAATCGTGCTGGTAAACGAAGTGGGAATTGTTGCTCCCGTCTTAGGGTCTTTTCCGGTTAATACGAGAATATCACCGACTCCACCTTCAATAATCTGTGCTTCAATCGAAGCCATCCAGGTCTTGCCGTATCCACCATCGGGACCGTGACAGTGAAAGAGAATTCCTGAATCGCGAGTGCGGTCTTTTCGTGCGCCCCAGGTCTTTTCGCCCCACTTGAACTCAATGACCATATGATAATCACGATAGTTTTTTTTGGTGATCAAGCCACCATAACCATCGCCGGAGATGTGCAGCATTCCATCCTTGACCGTAAAGATTTTACGGGGATCCTCATATTCCGTACCCCGATTCCAGACATAGAGCCCATCCAGATTTTTACCATTGAATAGCTTGATGGCCCCGTCTTTCGGACTCACAACTTTGTCACCGGCTTCTGCGTTGATCGTATAAAGCGCAGACAGACAGAGACAGACGACTGTTACTAATCTCTTGAGATGCATATGATTTTTCCTGATTCTAAAACAAACATTAATTTCTTTAATAAAATTAAATTATTGCATTGGGCGATGATTCGCAAGAACGAAGATTAAAAAATTCACGACTCTCTTTAAAATAGGAAAGCGAATTCGAACTCTGAAAAACAGTAATTGATTTGAAAAGGAAAAAACCAGTGTAATGGCTGGCTCCATCTAAACATTGAATAACGGGAAGCTTTATGCTTTTTTCCCAGTCGCGACAGCAGAGGCATCATGGGGATGCAGGCTTTCCAGATGATTGATTTCGACATGAAACTCGTTGATTCCTTCAACGCGTTCTAAAGCAGCCTTCAGTTTTCTGGCAGCATCTTCACAGAACATCAGATTTGCTCCGTTCAAGCGTGCAAACTCCTGCTCATCTTCACGTTTCACAGCCGTTTGTACCGGTGTGGCAATCACTCTTTCGAGATAATCAATCAGCGACTCGATCGGAAACTCGTTCAGCTCGCTGTCTAATTCTACCGTGATGTCTGCATGGCTCCGCTGACTATGAGGTACTGCCAGAATTGCTTCCTGAGTTCCAAGCCACTCAAAAATTTCATCATGCGAAAGTTCACTACGGTTACGGAATGAATTTTCAAAAGCCTGCTGAATCAGCTGTCTTGATAATGCGGCGGAACAGGGACACGCGCTGGAATAAGTCAGCCGAATCTGTAATCGATGTTGAAATTCGCCCTGCTTAAAAGCACTATGTAGAGTGACGGGATAAGCACGCCAGCCCGAATGATCAGAGAGTAAAGCGGGCCGCTTCAGAGAATGTTCGTAGGATAATGTTAAAAAACTGCTCGAACTCATTCCATTGTGCGACTTGACAAAATCTTGCAAGATGTCATTTACCAGTGGTAACGTCAGTTCCTGATCTGCCAGCCGATTATTCAAGCCGAGAAACAGTCGAGACATATGAATGCCCTTCACTGTTTCATCATCCAGACTGACACCCGCATCGGCGCGAGCGGGAGTGCGAAATATTTCTCCTGTCTCATCACGGAGTCGTATCACGAGCTCAACGCCGGACATTCCCACGCGATCTAACGTGCCCCCCGTTAGAGGAGTCGATTCATTCGCCACATCAGGCATTTCTGATGGGGGTGAAGAGTTCCCTGACGGAGAAGAAGCGCGTTGATTGTTGATCTGATCTACAGATCCCATTTGCTTGAGGTTTAGTACATCAGAAACAAATTCAAACATTCAAACATCTTTCGTCGGCATGGCTTAAGTGAAACTCATTTTTCATCAGAGTTTCTTTCATTTTTGATTACACTCACTTTAGAAACATATACTGTAACAAAGAAAGGTCCCTATATCATTTAGTCCTTCGGTATCATTTTACAAGTATCAAAAACCCATAAAAGCCACAATTTTATTGTAATAACTCTTAATGAGGTATGGAATTACAGAGAAATCTCATTTAAGGAAATATTGACTGTTCTGAATCATTATTACGAGACACTTTCAAATGTCTACCAGGCTGGCATGAACATCCTTAATTATGTGAGGTCACAATGAAAGTTCGATTCCATTCCGGATTCACTCAGAATTGACCCCATCAGACTCAGGAAGCTCTGAAAAGGAGGCGAAATGCAGTGATTACTGATTATTTTTTGTGGAGGATATGGAAAGTGATCCCTTTTTTTCCCAGCCAGGAGGAGGCATTAACGCGTCTAAAGGAATCATGAGAGAGTTTTGACCAATGAATCCGGGCCGTTGAAGAGGCGTATGCATTGATGCTTGTTGTATATTCACCGAATTTGACGGTTGAGTCAAAAATCTTGACAACTGATTTGATGCGGTATGACTTGGATCGACTGACAACGCCTGTGTTACGGCGCCATATACTTTCTCCATCTGGTTCGCTTGCAAACTGGCATAAGCCAGGCGATACCAGTCATCGGAGCTGACATCAGATCGTTTTTTTATCGCCTGTTCAAGAGATGCGACGGAATCAGTCCAACGGTGTTCAGCTCCATAGGCAATTCCCAGCAACCAGCGCGCTTCCGCTCGCTGATCAATGGTCGCAGCCGTATTATGACAGATCGGACGCAAGATCGGACTGGCACGATTGGGTTCTCCCAGTTTCAATTCCAATGCTGCCAATTTTAATCGGGATGCAATATTATAAGGCTCAACCTGTAGAACACGATGATAGGTCTCGACAGCAACGGAATTCAGCCCTGCCAGCTCCTCCAGCTCACCTTTGAGTAACAAGGCCTTGATATTGGTCGGATCCAGATTTAACCCTAACTCTAAATTTTTGAGCGCATCAGTGTATTGTTTCTTCTGATGAAGCAAATACGCTAAATCGATATAGGGTCTCGGATCATCGGGACTGAGTACCGTTGTTTTTTCCAGCTGCTGAATCGCTTCATCTGAATAGCCATTATTAATCAAAAATTCGGAAAGCTGCTGCCTGACACCTGCATTATTGGGATTGGATGCAACCGCCTTTTTGAGTAATTCCGCTGCATGATCCTTTTGGCCACTTTCTGTCGCCACACGCACCTGCTCTACAAGGTCCTGCGATTCGGAATCCAGAATCGCCATTTTTTGCTTCCAACTGGTGCAGCTAAAACAGATCCCGCTGGTCAATATCAGGCACAACAGCTTTTTCAGCCCGATACTCATTCGATGCGCAGTAAACAACTGATTCAGAGATCGAACTCGGAATTCTCTCATAGGGAACAATTTATCAGTACGATACCTCATCGGACGTGATCATCTTCCTGCCAGAAGTCACAATACAGGGGAGAATGTTTGAAGCAGTTCTATTTGGATTCAGGAAAATCATTGCTGGCTTCAGGCGACGCAAGTTACCATTTTCTTGATTTTTATGGTAGACGAACTCGTCTCATTTCCCTGAATCACAAAAAAGCGGTGTCGCGCCGACAGGCAGCGGAATCTCTGGCATCATCCATGATTCAATAAAAACCTTAAATACTGATATAGCATAAACTTATCTGAATATATTTATCTTTAAGTCAGTCAGACACTCACGATAGAATGTGTATTACCTCATTTTTAAGTTTGATTAGCCAACTTTATAGCTTAGGTAGAATAGAAATAATTGGAAATCATTGCGAATCATCTCTCAAAAACTCAATTTATCCGACCCAACCAACATTTCCTATCATTGACATTGATAGGATCGTCAGGGTACAAAAGGGTAACTAATGGATTAGCCCTCGATACTTTCGATATGATTGGAATTATAGAGAATCTGGCGTGATGGACTACGTCTTCTTTCGGCATGGCTGACTGCCCCTGGTCGTGCAATCGTATGGCTCGATTTTTAAAAGGTCGAATGGATGATGAGTCGTATCAAAAACATGAATCTGAAAAACGTTTGTCTGGCTGTCGGATGTCTTCTGACAGTGGGCATGGTGTCACCGATTGAGTCTCAGGCGGGAGTTGTTCCCTGGACTTACAATGCTCTGTTCGGACCAAGTCGAAATGGTCCCATGTATTACGGAGCCGGCTATGGGCCGCGGACCTACACTTCGTATTACGGCGGATACGGAATGAGTTCCGGCAACTGCTGTGGTACCCCTGCTTATGTATCTTATGGCACTCGGGCACAGGCAAGACGTCAGTCTCGCCGCGATTATCGCTGGAGCCTGATTAATAATCCTCAAGTTGTCGGTGTCCCTTATCGAAGTTATGCTGGCGGCAATTCCTATGGATTTGCCAGTGCCGCATACGGTCCGGGTTGTTGCTCCCCCTGTGGATTGGGAGGCTGTTCAACAGGAGCGTGCGGAGCAGGTTGTAGTTCTGGTCAATGTGGAGTCTCATATAATCCTGCATCGGCAAGTACTCCTACTCCCGATCCTGCAACTGGAAGTAAAGTTCCACAACCACGTGAAATTCGAAGTACACCTCCCAAAACATTTGCCGATGATCCAATGCTTCCCGGCAAATCAAAGCCCGATGTGGAAGATTCCGGATTTGGGGCACGTCGCTACGACCGTAAACCAATGGATACTCCCATGCCGAAAGACGATGCGGTGGATCCATTTAAAAAAACGATCAAGCGGCCCGGTCTGGACACTCCTGGAAAGGATCCGTCAATTCCTGATTTTGGAACGGAGAATAAAAAGGATGATCTCTTCGGAACGGAAGGAAATAAAACGGATGCCTTTAAAGTCACGCCAGATGGAAAATTGCCAAAGACAACGATCCCTCAGAAAAAAGTCGCTCCCACCAAGAAGACTGTCGGAAAAGCTCCCAAGGCGCAGCAGGAAACAAACTTCCCGCCACTCCGGGTTCGACCATTAAATCTCGACCAGAAAATTACCTGGAAATCAGCTCCCAAGGCAGAACGCCTGACAATCCGCGCTCATTTTACAGCTCCGCGAATTGTCAAACAGAATGTTCCTGTCAATTCTGGCTGGTACGCAATTACGGATTCCACAAAAATCGCCAGCAAATAACAGCTGACGCATTTCAGAATCAACAAAGTGCAAGCGCATCCTCGCCTTGCACTTTTTTTATGCCGATCCCGTTATTGTTAAAGGATAGTCACCTGAGAAACTTTTTCATTACCATGTTTGATAATCCGGATACCGAAAATGCAAAACTCTGAAATTGCACGTCAGTTTGAGGAGCTGGCGGATTTACTGGAAATTCAAGGGGCAAATCCATTTCGCCTGCGCGCCTATCGTAATGCTGCCAGAACGATCTCGGGCCTTCCTGAGTCGATAGCAGACATCGCCAATCAAGCTCCGAAGGAATTACAGGCTCTTCCCGGTATTGGAAAAGACCTCGCGGAAAAAATCGAAACCATTGTGGAATCAGCAACGCTGCCGCAACTGGAAAAATTGAAAGAAGAAATTCCCGCCGATGTGGTTCGTATGCTGGATATTCCCGGTATCGGCCCTAAAAAAGTTGCCTTTCTCTTTTCTGAACTCTCGATTCACTCTCTCGATGACCTTAAAGCGGCTGCCGAACAGGGAGTGATTGCTGAGCAAAAAGGATTCGGAAAAAAAACAGCACAAATTATCCTTGAAGGACTCGAACATCTGAGTCAGGCGGGAAATCGAATCCGACTTGCCGATGCCAAAGCGCAGTCTGATGCAATCATTCACGACCTGCAGAATCTGGATTCTGTCCAGCAGATTTCTGAAGCGGGCAGCTGTCGACGCCGAAAGGAAACCGTCGGTGATCTGGATATTCTCATTACATCCAGCCAACCTGAAGAGGTGATGGACGCATTAGAAAACCATGAATTAGTCAATACCGTGCTGGCGCGCGGCGAAACGAAACAACG
Source organism: uncultured Planctomycetaceae bacterium (assembly GCA_942492165.1). GTDB lineage: Bacteria > Planctomycetota > Planctomycetia > Planctomycetales > Planctomycetaceae > Gimesia. The sequence goes on along the minus strand of CALOEF010000060.1, from coordinate 88,052 downwards.
TGTTCGGTTAAACTCTGGTTTAGAAATGGACTTGCGTGTCGTGCCCGAAGAATCTTATGGCGCAGCACTCATGTATTTTACCGGCTCGAAAGAACACAACATTGTGCTCCGGCGCCGTTCACAGGAAAAAGGGCTTAAACTGAATGAATACGGTCTGTTTCGCGAAGAAAAACTTGTCTCAGGCAAAACAGAAGAAGAAGTGTATGAAACACTCGATCTCCCTGATTCCCCCGAAATCCGCGAGAACAGAATGGAGTTCAAAGCGGCCGAGAATAATCAATTACCTGAGCTCATCGAACTGAAACACATTCGCGGCGACTTGCATATGCACACAACGGCCACTGATGGTACCGCATCGATTCTGGAAATGGCAGAAGGTGCCAAGGCCAAAGGTTACCAGTATATCGCCATCACAGATCACTCCAAACGAGTCACAATGGCCAACGGCCTGGATGCGAAACGATTGCGGGCCCAGTGGAAAGACATTGAACAGGTCCAGTCAAAACTGTCTGGTATTCAGATTTTAAAAGGTATTGAATGTGATATTCTGGAAGATGGCAGAATGGATTTACCCGATGATGTCCTCGCTGAAGCAGACTGGGTGATTGCAGTTTTACACTACGGTTTAAAACAACCTCAGGAACAAATCAATCAAAGGCTGTTGAATGCAATCCGTAACCCACATGTTTCTATTCTCGGACATTTGTCAGGCCGTTTGATCGGTAAACGTCCCGGTGCAGATCTCAATTATAGCGAGATTCTCAAGGCAGCAGCAGATCACGGTACCATGCTGGAAATCAACGCCCATCCCATGCGGCTTGACATTGATGACATTCACGCGGCCAAAGCCAAAGAATTAGGGATACCCATTGTCATCAATACAGACGCGCATAGCACAGGCGGTCTGGAAGTCATGCAATTTGGCGTGTATCAGGCACGTCGTGCAGGATTATCAAAAAAAGACGTTGCGAACACAAAAACCTGGAATCAGTTTCGAAAATTATTAAATAATTGTCAGTAACTCTTTGATCCTGTCCAATCGATTCACGTTAACGATGAAAAGACTCAGACTTTACAGGAACGAATATTGATGACGAATTCACTGGAATTATTAATTCGGTCGGGAAATCCCTTTATCTCGATTGAGACTCTTGATGAACAACGGGCATTGAAGGTCATTCAAGATGTCGCGATCAAACTGAAGAAACCGGTCTATGAATGGTCAACAACAAATGGATTATGTAAGGTCGAAGGTACCGTTTTGAACTCAGCCCGGGTCCCTCCCGGAAAACCGGAGCAAACGCTCGCTTTCATCCAGAAAAATGCCCAAAACGACATCTTCGTATTTAAAGATATGGGCGCCTATTGCAGAGACAGCGTTGTCAATCGAATGCTGCGTGACCTGATGGACGTCTGCCAGAACAGTAAATCCACTTTCATTCTGGTTGATGCCTTTCCGCTGCCTGATGAAATCAAACGTTTTACAGTGCTCTATGAATTAGGCTGGCCTACCACCGATGAATTATCAGCAGTCATCAAGCAGACCTTTAACAGGATTAAACTGGAAAGTCAGGAACAAATCACCGCTAAACTCACGAAGCGGGAGATGGAACAATTGGTTCTAACCATGCGGGGTCTCAGCTGCAATGAAGTCGAACGTGTGATCAGCTCTGCCATTTTGCAGGACAATGATCTTAACGCCAACGATTTACCACATGTCATTGAAGCGAAAAGAACCCTCTTAGGTTCCACTGGCTGCCTGGAATCGATTGCCGTCGATGTGAAACCGGAACAAGTCGGCGGCCTCCATAAATTAAAAGACTGGTTAAAACAACGCCGCGGTGGATTCTCAAGAAAAGCACAGGAATATGGAATTGAACCGCCGCGGGGGGTCCTCATGCTGGGCGTTCCCGGATCGGGAAAAAGCCTCTGTGCCAAAATGGTCGCCGCTGACTGGAGTATGCCTTTACTCAGACTGGACCCCGGCATGCTCTATCAGAAATTTATCGGTGAGAGTGAAAGCCAGCTCAGACAGGCATTGTCGCAGGCAGAATCGATGGCGCCCGTAATCTTATGGATCGACGAAATTGAAAAAGCATTTGCGTCAGCTTCTACATCGTCAGCAGACGGCGGTTTATCCAAACGTATGTTTGGAACGCTGCTCGGCTGGATGCAGGATCATCGCCATCCCATTTTTATCATTGCGACCGCCAACGATATCTCGGCCCTGCCTCCTGAACTGATGCGCAAAGGACGTTTTGACGAAGTCTTTTTTGTGGATCTCCCCAATTCGGCATCCCGTGAACAAATTCTGAAAATTCATCTTCAACGTCGAAACCGGGACTCAGATCAATTTGACATTCGCTCGCTGGCTGCAATGGCAAATGAATTTACCGGTTCGGAACTGGAGCAGGCTGTCCTGTCTGGTTTATTCGCCGCTTTTTCCGAAAATGCGGAACTGGAAGACAGACACATCGCTTCTGAGATTCAAAAAACGAAACCACTGGCGGTCTTGATGAAAGAACGTATCAGGGAATTACGGGGCTGGGCGAAAAACCGTTGTGTTTCTGCCGATTAAGCCATCAGCAAGCTTTGCACTTCTCTTGCAGGAAAACCACGTATTCCGTATTCATCAACGTTGTTTTTTATCAACATGCATGTACAACATATTTAACTTTTTCAATATTTGTTGACAAACAGCATTTCTTGAATCAACGAGTTGAAAATCACTGTGAAATGCGGGACAATTAACGGTAGTTCGCTGCTCATACTCCTATTTTCGATTCGAGGATATTTATGATCTCTCCCACCACATTCCGAAGAGTGCTGTTTTCCGTCCTGGGGCTTTCTCTGGCAATTTATGCCTGTACGGCGCACGCAGCAGATAAGCCTGCTAAAACCAATGATCTTAAAATCAAAGATCTTACTCTCAAAGTTCCTGCTACCTGGAAAAGTGCCCCCCCCTCCAATAATCTTCGACTGGCACAATTTGAAATTCCAGCCGTCAAAGGCGATAAGGAGCCTGCCGAACTTGTGATCTCATCCTTTGGTGGTACAGGCGGTGGAGTCTCGGCTAATGTCACACGTTGGATCGGCCAATTTGCTGCAGGCAAAGATCGAAAAGTCAAAGTGACTCAGGGAGAATCCAAAGATGGTAAATATATTTTTGTCGATCTTTCTGGAACCTATAACAAATCGATCGGCCCCCCATTCTTGCGAAAGACCAAAGCGGTTCCTGATTCACGCATGCTGGGTGTGATTCTGGCAGTCGAAGGCAAAGCCTATTACTTTCTTAAATTGACTGGCCCCAATAAAACGGTCTCATCTGTCGTCGATGAATTCCGCGCTGCTTTTGGAGCCAATGCCAAAGATGAAAAGCCATTTGAACAATAACAAATGGCTTAATTTCTTTCCCAAGTGAGTTAATAAGTCATTCATCAATCCCGTTTCAGTTCAGAGCCCCTCCTTCATTATGATCTGTTATCGAATCAATGCGCTCCCGTTTCGTTTTTTTTTAATCCTCGCCGGCTTATTCTTTTTCTGTCTCATCCACTCAATCTCTGGTGGAAACCTGATTGCGGAAGAAGTCGATCCGGAAGAAGATGATTATCCACCCGGACTTCTGGCATCATATCAAGCGGGAGACAAACGCTTTCAACGGATTGACCCTGATATCTCATTTAACTGGGGCAAGCAGGCACCTTCTCCCCAACTGCCAGGAGAAAATTTTTCTGCAGAATGGACCAGTCTGATTCTGGTGAAGCAGCCAGGAAAGTACCAGATTTCAGCTTATATTGAAGGTGAGATCAAAGTCGAAATCGATGGCAAAACTGTGCTGGAAGGCAAACGTGAATCTCCCGGCTGGATCGTGGGAAAAAAGTACGATCAGAATTTTGGTGAATTTGAACTGCAAGTCGCTTATAAAAAAATTTCGCAACAAGCCCGCGTGCAGCTATTCTGGTCTTCGAACCTGTTTGGACTGGAACCCATTCAGGCGAATATCCTCTATCGAGAAGAGGGAAATCTGGAAGTCGCGCAAATTTCCCGAGGTCGAACCCAGTTCGATGCACATCGCTGTAATCGTTGTCACCAGCGAAACCACCAGCTGATCAGCCCCGCGGCTCCCGATCTGACTTATCTCACGACCGCTTTAAATCCGGAATGGCTGACTCGAAAAATCAGAAATGATGATTCCATCACCGCACACGCAAAAATGCCATTCTTTGGATTTGACAAACAGGAAGCCGAATCCATTTCCGCGTATCTTTCTGCTCATTCGAAAACGGCATCACTTCAAAAAATCCCCGCCCCCAAAAAAGATAGAAAAACAAAAAAAGTTCCCACGCGTGATGAGGAACAACGTGCTGGCGAAATCCTGATGCGTTCGGTTGGCTGCCTGGCCTGTCATACAATCCAAGGCAAAGGAAATCAACAACCCTTCAGTGGCGGCGATTTAAGTAGTATCGGTGATAAGCGAAACGCACAATGGTTCTATACCTGGCTTTCAGATCCGCAGAAGTTAAATAAAGACCATCGCATGCCGGTGATTCAACTGAGTACAACAGAACGGCGTCAACTGGCATACGCACTCTCCGAGTTGAAACAGGCAAAAATTCCGGTCGGCAAAAAAAATGCTGCAGACAAAACACAAATCGCTAACGGAAAAAAACTGATTACACAAGCCCGTTGTGCAGCTTGCCACACGATCCCCGGAATCGAAAAACCAACACAAACGATTGTCGATCTTTCAAAAACAGTACAAAACTGGGACAACTCCTGTCTGGCAGAAAAACCGGACCGGAAAAAAGGACGTCCCGCTTATCGCACAATTGATCGTGAAGCTGTGATCGCCTATCTCAAATCCAGTTTCGGAACACTGGCTCCCGAAAACGAATTTGATCGTGGTCGCTATGTCCTGGAACAAAGGAATTGTATCTACTGTCACGAACGGGACAAGTACGAAGGCATCACCCCCATTGCAGGACAAATGGCCAAATTCGATCCTGCATTGGCCGGACAGAGTGAAGCCATGATCCCCCCTGCCCTTACGGCGGTAGGAGACAAACTCAAACAAGAGGCGCTGACGGAAGCAGTCAGCGGCGAACAGAAAACAGTCCGCATGCCTTGGCTGCAAGTTCGCATGCCCCGCTTTCAACATTCCAAAGCAGACAAACAGGCGCTGCTTGATTATCTGGTCTCACACGACCGAGTCCCCGAAGCAGGGCCGCGTCAACCCGATTTTATGATCGACTCTTCTGATCAAAACCATGCACAACTACTGATCGCGGGGCAGACCATTACCGGCGCCAAAGGTTTCAGTTGCATCTCATGTCATGTATTAGGCAAGTACAAACCACGCAACGTTGCGTTGGGAACACGGGGTTCTGATCTGCTCATGCTGGGAAAACGCATGCGGAAGGAATACTTCCTGCGCTGGGTACATAACCCTTTGCGTATCGTACCCGGCATGGAAATGCCCGCATTGAAAAAAAGTGTCCCCAAAGTCTTAGGCGGAGACATCAACCGACAGTTGGATGCCATTTGGCTGGGACTCAACGATCCTCAGTTCAAAGTCCCCACCAACCCCTCAGTCGTTGAACAGTTTCTCACTGTGGCGGAAGGTGAACCGGCGCGCATCGTACGCGATGTCTTCACCAATCCCAAAGAAACCGGTGGCGGATATGTGGCCCGCGCGTTTGCCATTGGATTCGACAACGGACATAACCTGTTGATCGATCTGGATCGCTTCTCGCTGGTGCAATGGACACTCGGAGATTTAGCCCGTCAGCGAACACAGGGAAAAAGCTGGTACTGGGACATGGCGGGTTCCCCCATTGTTTCCGGCTATGAACGAGGCAATGACTTTGCTTTGGTGAAATCCGGTAAAGAACCGATGACTGTGATCTACCCGCATCGACAAAATGGCTTATCAGGAGCGCTACGCAGCTACCAGTCTAATGGTAATCAAGTGATTTTGAATTATGAGCTCACCTTTAAAGTCAACAATAAAATAACAACCATTGAAGTCGCTGATACTTACAAAACACTTCCCGATCAAAAAAACCAATCGGGTTGGCAGCGAATCATCAAAGCCAGTAATCTCCCTGATGGCTACGACCTCTATGCAGGACGGATCCGATTTTCCAAGAGTATCGGTAAACCGCAAATTCTCGTCGCGAAAAACCCCAAAGCCAAATGGATGCACATTAGCGACAACAATTCACATGAGTATGTTAAAATCAACAGTGATTCTGCGAGAAATGAATCACTGACTCTGAATTATCTCTGTAATCTCAAAGTAGACGCGCTGCAGGTCAAAACGAAACCCAAACCAAAACCTGTACTCGAAAAAGTCACCAGCGCGCCCGGATTTAATGGAGTGCGGCTACCTTTCGATCGTTCGATCATGCCCACCGCATTTGCCTGGCTCGATGATGGCACGCTCGTTTTCACCTCGTTGAAAGGCGACGTCTTTCTCGCAAAAGATACCGATGGCGACGGTGTGGAAGATCAGATGACACTGTTTGAAGAAGGTCTCTCTGCCCCCTTTGGTGTTGTCGTCGATGGGAGCGATTTGATTGTCTCTCACAAACCTGAAGTGCTAAGACTTTCCGACACCAACGGAGATGGCCGAGCCGACAGACGCACGGTGGTCGCCACCGGCTGGGGACTGAATGACAACTATCACGATTGGGCCACCGGCTGTATTCGAGACAGTCAGGGTAATCTCTATATCGGTTTAGGCAGCGATTATGCCCAAATGAAACGCCCCGACGATCAGATTCACTGGCGCGGAAAAATTCTGAAAATCAGCGATAATGGTAAGATCGAACCATTGGGACACGCCTTCCGATATCCCATCGGACTTGCGATTAACTCGAAAGACGAAATCTTCGTTTCCGATCAACAGGGAGTACAGAATACATTCAATGAAATTAATTTTCTGATCCCCGGAAAAGCATATGGCGTGCGCAGTCAATCCGATTTACGCTCGAAACAAAATCTGGAAGAGACAAGAGCCGCCATTCAAGTACCCCACCCCTGGACACGCAGCGTGAACGGCCTGACCTGTATTCCGAAACAGTTTTCCTACTCCAGCCTGTTCGATCAGGGACTGGGTTGCGAATACAACCACCGTTTACTTATTCGTTTCACAACGCAAAAAGTAGGCGACTCGCTACAGGGCGCCACGTATTATTTCACTCGTGCCGACGTGCCTCCCGATGAGAAAAACTTCACCGGCCCGATGTCAGTCGCCGTCAGTCCAAAGGGTCACATCTACGTCGGCAGCATTCACGACAGCGGTTGGCTCGGCGGCCAGAATACCGGTTCCATTGCCAGGTTAACGCCCAACGGCAAACTGCCAAACGGCATCAAAGAGTTACGGGCCACTCCCAACGGTTTCGAGCTCGAATTCTTCGAACCCATTGATGGCAAAAAAGCTGCTGACAAAGACGCCTACACCATCACCGGCTACACCCGCGTCTGGAGCGGCAGCTACGCCAGCCCCGATAGCGGCCGCTATAAAGTTGAAGTCGAAAGTGTCTCCGTTTCCGCTGACCAGAAAACAGTTCGCCTCACAGTCAACGAACTCAAAGAAAAGTTCGTCTACGAAGTCAACTGCCAGCAAATCGGCAAACAGGGAACTAAGCTCTTCCCCGTTACGGGACACTACTCAATGAACCGGATTCCCGAGTAATCGGATTTAAATCTGGGATTTTGATTAGCCAGACATTCGGTTGATTTTTCTTAGCAGTATAGCTGTTGTTTATCGCAGATATAATAAATCCATTAATTTGCTTCAGTTCTGTAGGGGTCTTGTCTACCACCAACTCTGGTGCTATTTCGAGTTTCTTAAATGGAGAAACAATTACTACACCACCCGGTATTAAAAGCGGACGATCATTTATCTCATAATTGCTCTGGTCATACTCTATGAATTTTGTCGTGAGCATGGAATTAAGGGTAGCTAATTTATTAATTTCGTTTCGCTTGATCAGGTAGATTGTCGGTCCCCGATATCGGCCTTGAAGAATTTCAACGGTCGGATGCCAGACTATTTTTTTCACATCCATATTTTCAATACTCCCGTCTGCTGCCAGAGCACAGGGAGTCGCCCGGTTATTTTTCACATCAATCAGATATACGTTCTTCCCGGTCTCCTGACTCAGGTCGTGCTTGTAGTTCCACATACGGCCCTGTATTATTTGACTTGAACTCATACTGTAGTGTATTGAATCCTTGGGTTGGTTGGTCAATCGAGCCCGAAAATCGCCGGGTGCCACTGTCGGCTTGCCCGACAGTGAAGAGATAAGACAACCTCAACACCATCTCCCTCAACAATCAATGGGATAACTCGACGAAAATCGGGCCGTGCATGACAAGCAGAAATCGCAACGCGGGGCGACACATGGGTCGCCCCCTACGGGGGTGATGTTTGTTGGGTGCGGCTCCTCCACGATTTGTAATTTATTGGGTTATATCGGACTCTGCACATCTTTTTAAATTCAAACCAAAGACTTCGGCAGTGTCGTAAGTGTTCGTGTTTTTCGTGTTTTTCGTGGTAGCAAAAAAACGAGCCGTTATGACATAGAAGCTTCACATTGATTCGAAGCATCACCGTCGGACAAGCCGAGCGGTGGCACACAGACGAATTGCACTTTCACAGCACAGACTCATGCTGACTTGCAACCGAATGGAGTGTTTTCTATTTACCCGCGTTGGCACAGAATTGATAATACACTTCTTCTGCTTTCAACAGCTGGTCGATTTCAACCCATTCATCAATCGTATGCGCCTGGGCAATCGAACCGGGTCCAAATACCATCGAGGGAACTCCTCCCTTATTCACACGTGCGGCATGGGTACCATAGGGAACACCGACTTTCTGATGTCCAGGCTCCATAGAATCGATCACAGACATCAAGCGGTCGCTCCATTCGCCATTATTATGATCGGAAAGAGAAACCCCGGTAATCCATGGAGGCAACATCTCAAATTCGAAGGGCAACTTTTCTGTCAGATAGTCTTTCACCTGATTCATTACAACGATTCCATCTTCGCCGGGAATGACACGTCGATCGATTTCGATCGTACAGAAATCAGGTACCACATTCACGCTTTCACCACCTTCGATGACTCCGACGCTCAGCGTCGGTGGTCCACAAAGCGGATGAGGATTGGGAGAGCGCGATAATTCTTCGGCATATGCTTCCAAAGCCTGAATCACCTCTGCCATGCGATAAATGGCGTTAATTCCATCTTTTGGCTGAGAACTGTGGCAGGCTTTGCCTGTGGTTTTGATTTTCCAGCGTGTTGCGCCGCGATGAGCAACAACGATATCCAGCATGGTCGGCTCTGCGACTAATCCCAAGTCAGGTGGTTCTGAGAGAATCTGACTGAGGCCCGCAGGTTCTTCCCAGAGCTTCACGAGATGGTTAATCCCCTGTACAGTGGCTTCTTCATCACAGGTACAGGAGAGGACCACATTGGCGGCATCGGGTGGGTTATCTTTCACCAGACGGGTAAATGCCATCAACATCGACGCCATGCCGCCTTTGACGTCACAAGCACCACGCCCATAGATGCGTCCGTCTTTCTCGGTTCCTTCGAAAGCCGGAACAATCATCCCTTCCGCAGGAACGGTATCCTGGTGCACATCCATCAGAATGGTTGGTCGGCCTGGCTTCAGTTTTGTACGGGCAATGACATTATTTCGTCCGGGGACGACTTCAATCGATTCGTATTCCACACCCAGGTCTGTAAAATAATCACATAAAAACTGAGTCAATTTTCCTTCGAAATAGATATCTCCCGTAAGATCACGCCCCATAGGATTGACACTCGGAATGGAAATGAGTTGTTTTAAAAGCTGGACGGCGTCCATTGATCGCAAACCCTCTATCGAAATGAGATGATTGAGCCTTACCCGAATTCTGATCGAACTTTACATTCAGCCAGTTTCCTTCATGCGAGACCTGATTTCTACTGATAAGGCATTCCGATTCTTCAGAAGGTTGAATTTTATGAGGTCAAAAGGCTCTAATAGAGTATAAACTGATCCCCCTTTAAGCTGGTCCTGTTTTTCAAGGAGCCCCTCATGCGACAATTACTGACTTGGACTTCTGTTCCGATGATTTTTCTGTTGATTTCGATTCCAACACAAGCTGATGATGAATCGATGATTCCCGGTATCGGGCCTGTCGGCAAACCTGTGAAACTCTTTACCGACTTTAAATTTACCGAAGGCCCTGCCTTTGATTTAAAGGGCAATCTGTATTTCACGGATATTCCTGAGAACAAAATTTATCGCGTCAATGCGGCAGGCAAACTTTCTGTTTTCCTCGAGCCATCCCATCATTGTAATGGTTTGATGCTGGATGGAGAGAATAACCTGCTTGCCTGTGAAATGGATGGTCGGCTGGTGAGTATTAATCTCAAAAACAAACAGGTCACGTCTCTCGCAGCGGAATATCAGGGAAAGCGATTTAACGCACCAAATGACCTCGTGGTTGATCGTACAGGTGGTGTTTATTTTACCGATCCCCATTTCCGGGCTCCGCAACCACTACCACAGGGTAAAGTCGCCGTTTATTACCGATCGGTCGACGGCAAAGTGACCCGTCTGATAGACGATCTCAAGGCGCCCAATGGAGTCATTTTGTCTCCCGACGAAAAGACGCTCTACGTGATCCCGAGTCTGCAAAAAGAGATGTGGGCCTACCCTGTCACTTCACCCGGAATAATAGGAAAAGGCCGTGTTTTCTGCACTCTAAAACAGTTAAAGGGTTATAAAGAGCCTGGGAGAGGCGGCGATGGTCTTACTATTGATACCAAAGGAAACCTCTATATCACTTCAGGCTCAGGCCTCCAGGTTTTCTCACCGGAAGGAAAGTTGCTGGGCATCATTTCTGTGCCGGAAAAACCTTCCAATGTGACTTTTGGAGGGAAAGATAATGCGAGTCTGTTCATTACCGCTCGCACTTCACTTTATCGAATCGACACAAAAGCCAAAGGGCACCGTTTTCCAGGCAAGTCTTCCTGATGCAGGCAATACGACTTGTTACATCTGTTTCGATAATACCTCAATCGAAATAATCTAAACGCTGGTCTGGCACAAAAGCCGATATAAAAGACCAGCGTTTTTTCTATTTCACACGTATTGCAAACCGCTGAAAACGTTGCTTGATTCCGTTCAAAATTTTTTCCTGTTTATCATCTTCCCTACACGCGGGAATTGTGCTGGCTTTCTGAGAAGTCATAATCAAAATTGCTGCTCGCAAATGGTTGAAGAATATCTGAAGAAAAGTCCTGAAAACATACGTTTTTTCCCATGACTCGGTTGGAGAATAGTGTCCGATGTCTGTTGAAATTAAAGTCCCCTCTGTGGGGGAATCGATCACTGAAGTCCAGATTGGAGCCTGGCACGCTGGAGAAGGGAAATGGGTCGCTCAAGATAGTGAAATCGTTTAACAGGAAACCGATAAAGCCACCTTCGATGTTCCCGCCCCCCTGGATGGGATCATTATCGAAATCCTGAAAAAGCCCGGAGAAACCGCAGCCGTTGGTGAAGTCATCGGATATCTGGAAGAAGCCGAACGGCCAGCAGGAGTTGACGAGCCGGTTCCTTCCAATAGTCCCCAAAAATCAGAATCGATACCTGCCTCTGCGGGAGGGAAAGCGGAACCTTCCAGTCCCGGTGATCGAGTGATGCCGGCCGCGGCCAGAGTCATGGCTGAAAAAGGACTGACCTCATCCGACGTAAGCGGAACAGGGCCAGGAGGCCGCATTCTCAAAGAAGATGCACTTGGTTACCAGGCCTCCTCTTCTTCTGATAATGGTACATCGCGGGAAGAAGAAATTGTTCCCATGAGTCCCATTCGCAAGAAAATTGCGGAACGGCTGGTCGAAGCCCAGTCGAATGCGGCTTTGTTGACTACCTTTAATGAAGTGGATCTATCGGCTGTGATGGAATTACGATCACAGTACAAAGACATGTTTCTCAAGAAATATGATGTCAAACTCGGCTTTATGTCTTTCTTTGTCAAAGCGGTCGTCGATGGTTTGAACCTGTATCCACAAATCAACGCTGAAATCAGGGGAACAGATCTGGTCTTCCGCAATTACTACGATATCGGTATTGCCGTTGGTGGTGGAAAAGGACTCGTTGTTCCCATTCTGCGGAATGCAGAGCGGCTCAGTTTTGCCGATATCGAACTCAAAATCAATGACTTCGGCCAACGTGCGAAGGCAAATAAAATCAGCCTCGAAGAACTTCAGGGCGGTACATTTACGATCACCAACGGTGGTGTCTATGGCTCTTTGCTTTCGACCCCGATTGTCAATCCACCACAGAGTGGAGTTCTGGGAATGCACGGAATTCAAGAACGCCCTGTCGCTATCAATGGTCAAGTTGTAATCAGGCCGATGATGTACATCGCTCTGACTTACGACCATCGCGTGGTCGATGGAAAAGAAGCTGTCGTTTTCCTGAAACGAATCAAGGAAGCTTTGGAAGAACCATCGCGTATGTTGATGGAAGTCTAAGAAACACTCGCTTGTTACATGCGTAATGAAAGGTTTCCTGCTTCAACAGGAAAATGTAAAAATGACCCACGATCTGGTTGTGATTGGTACTGGTCCTGGAGGTTATATTGCTGCGATTCGTGCTGCTCAACTAGGTTTGAATGTAGCCTGTATCGAAAAAGAAAGTATGCTGGGCGGGACCTGCCTCAGAGTCGGTTGTATCCCCAGTAAAGCACTTTTGGAATCCAGTGAACTCTACAAAGAAGCACAACACAGTTTCAAAGACAGAGGTATCAAGGTTGGCTCGTTAGAACTGGACCTTGGAAAAATGCTGGGGCAAAAAGACCGTGTCGTTAAAACGATGGCGGGAGGCATTGGCTCCCTCTTCAAGAAAAACAAAATCACGCGCTATACAGGTCATGCAACAATCACCGCTCCCGGAAAGGTAAACGTAGATGATGGATCGACTGTTACTGAACTGGATTCAAAATATATCCTGATCGCAACAGGCAGCCAGCCTTCAACACTGCCGGGTATCGAATTAGACGGCGATCGTGTGGGAACCAGTACCGAAGCTCTGAAATACGACCAGGTCCCGAAACAGCTTGTCGTAATTGGTGGCGGGGTGATTGGATTGGAACTAGGGGCCGTCTGGAGTCGACTCGGATCAAAGGTCACGATATTGGAATATCTGGACCGGATATTGCCCTCAACGGACAGCGAAATTGCAACTGAAGCAAAAAAAATCTTTGAGAAACAGGGATTGGAATTCCAGTTAGGCTGTAAAGTCACCGGTGTCAAAACAAATCGAAGGACATGTGATGTAGAAATCGCTGATGGCAAACCCATCCGTTGTGACCGTGTGCTTGTCGCTGTCGGCCGACGTCCCAATACAGACCAGCTGGGCCTGGAAAATGTAGGAATTGACGTAGACAAACGAGGATTCATTCCCGTCTATGCACATTACGAAACTTCTGTAAAAGGTATCTTTGCCATCGGCGATGTGATTGGCGGAGCCATGTTGGCCCACAAAGCCGAGGAAGAAGGTGTTGCTTTTGCAGAGCATCTAGTAACAGGATATGGACATGTCAATTACGATACCATACCCAGCGTTGCCTACACGAACCCGGAAATTGCCGCGGTCGGAAAAACGGAAGATGAGCTGAAGGAAGAAGGAATCGAATACCGTAAAGGCTCTTTCCCCTTCATAGCTAATGGTCGCGCACGTGCCATGGGACAAACTGACGGTCGTGTCAAAATGCTGGCTGACAAAAATACCGATCGTATTTTGGGGGTTCACATCCTCGGACCGCGCGCCGGTGATTTGATCGCAGAATGTGCAGTGGCGATGGAATTTGGAGCCAGCAGCGAAGATATTGCACGTTGCTGTCATGCCCACCCCACATTAGCAGAAGCGGTCAAAGAAGCGGCATTAGCCGTTGATGGACGCACATTAAATTTCTGAAATGCTCCCCCATAATTGCCACTATTCCGATACGATTTTACCAACTCCCGCAGAGAATCTGGCGTTGGATGAAAGTCTGCTCTATCAGATCAATGAACAGAATTCTGTTGGCTGTCTGAGAATCTGGGAGGTTGATCAGTATTCCGTTGTATTGGGAAGTTCAAATCAGGTTGCCGCCAATATCAATCTGGCTGCCTGCAAACGGGATCAAATTCCTGTTCTCAGACGTTGCACCGGTGGTGGCACGGTTTTGCTGGGACCAGGCTGTTTCATCTATTCATTGTTTCTGCGTATCACAGCCGACCAGCATCTTGCAGGCATCGAAGCAACGACGCAGGAGATATTAAACCGAATTCGTGATGCATTGAACCTGATCAAGCCTGAGCTCAAAGTGGAACTTCAGGGCATCAGCGATTTAACAATTCAGGGACGAAAATTTTCCGGAAATTCACAGCGTTGGCTCACGACAACACTCCTGCATCATGGAACCATTCTTTATGACTTTGACCTGGACCGAATTCCCCGTTATTTAATCAGTCCCGAACGCGAACCGGAATACCGATCTGGTCGTGACCATCTTGACTTTGTCATGAACTATCCTGCCAGCCTCCCGGAGCTCAAACAGACATTTGTCAAAACCTGGAAGGCAAATCAAGCGGAACCCATACTCCCCATTGAACGGGTCAATCAACTCGTTGTCGAAAAATATTCAAAGGAGCAATGGAATTTCCGCCGATAATCTGAAACCCGTTGACAATCGCGTCAGCGGGGTTTCAAATGAGTGCTTCTTGTGCCGGATGTTCGTTATCTTCTGAAGCAGCTTGCGTGAAGTGATCTTCAATGACCCGCATCTTCTTCCAGTGTCCTGCCTGAAATCGAATCAGATATCCAATTCCCAACACGGCAATATAAGAAGTACAAGCAGCCCAACTGCTCAATAACTTTTCGTCTGAGTACATCCAGATGAAAAATGTAGGGATGACCATAATCCCCCAACCTGTCACCAGGGAATAATACATGCAGAATCTGGTATCGCCGGCACCTCTGATTGCGGAACCGAAAACGACAGCCATCGCATCAAAAAATGAGAATAAAGCGGCAAATCGTAATAGAACAATCACCATCTGCCTGACTTCCAAAAACTCGGCCGTAATCACTTTTGGCTCATAGGGTTTGAGTAGAAACTCAGGTAAGCCGACATAAACGATCACAAAAAACAACATATAGGCAGCCGATACTGCAAAGGCTTTCCACGTTGTTGTAACAGCCAGATGAGGCCTGCGTTCACCAATTCTGGTTCCGACCAGCGTCATCACAGCAGTGCCGACTCCCATCATCGGGATAAAAGCCAGGGAGTTTAGATTGAATGCGATAGTAGTCGCTGCCAGCTCTGTCTTTCCAATTCGACCTACTAATACAACAAACAGTGTAAACCCAACAATGTCGACAAAGTAGAGCATGCCGTTCGGAAATCCATACCGGATCAATCGTAAAAACAGATCATGATTCCAACGACAATGATTGAATAAACCATATTCTTTGGCTTCACGATTAGCAAAAATGATCACCGCGTAGAAGATCACCGTGGAAACGTTAGCGACCACAGTCGCTATTGCAGCCCCCTGGATTCCCATCGCGGGAAACGGACCTGCCCCAAAAATCAAACAGTAATCCAAAATGATATTGATCACCACACTGCCAAGATTCACCCACATCACCACCATCGTCTTACTGCGTCCCGTATAAAAACACGAGAGCACCGTCGAGATCAAAGCAGGACCTGATGCCAGACAAATGATGGAAAAATAATCCACTTCCAGTTTCTGGACGGCTTCAATATGACCAATCCAATGGAAAATTGATCCGGAAAGAGGGATTCCAAGCAATAGAATTCCCCCCCAGATCAAAGCCATATACAACCCCTGCCAGACAGATTCCGAGACGCGCTGCTTTTGACCGGCACCTTCATACTGGGCAACGAAGGTATTCACATAGGTTGCTGTTCCCATGGCAAACGACATCGCCGTCCATTGAATCATTCCGGCAGGCAAAGCAGCTGCAACGGCTTCGGTCGACCACCAGGTTAAAAATATCCGGTCCACCACATGCATAATGGAGAGTGAACCACAGCTCAAAACCAATGGAACGGCGATATTAGCTAATTCGCGCAGACTTCCCGGCTGCACCAGCGAATTTTGAGAATTGAGGGAACAGTCTCCCATTACACTGATCCAATCAATGGTGAAAAGAAGCCCGAGTACAATCAGAGGACTGTTGAGATGAAATTAATGAACGATCAATTCTGTTTTCAGCATATCACAAACTTCTGACAATGCATCTTCTTACGACACCTTAGCTGAACAATAAGTTCGCAATAATGTCATTTTGACTGACAGGATCCGCCCTCACACAACTGAACATTAGTAAACACAAACTGCCATAATAATCTCATCTGGACCTGAATTCCGTTTCCGGGTTTAATTCTCGCTATCCAGATCTCAGTAGCACCCTCAATCTCATCGGGAAATCACTTGAGACAGAGGATCGACTTTGAACGCAAGCGATTTATTAATACATACTTGAAACAACGACCTTTCCTCAGAAACTAGAGCTGATATCGTGAATCACTTTACCAGAATCCTGTATTACGCCTGGCCTTATCGCCGACGACTGGTGGTCTCCTTCTTCTTTGCAATTCTGGTCGCGTTACTCTGGGGAGCGAATCTTTCTGTCACTTTTCTGGTTGTCAAGGTCCTGCTCCAGGGTGAAAGCCTGAGTGGTTATGTGCAGTCCGAAGTGGTTGCAACGGAAGAACTCATTCAGGAAAAACAGGATGCTTTGAAAGATCTCTCAAAAGCCATTCAATCACATAATCCAGATGGTCAATCAACCATTTCATCACAAAACAAGAGCGCTCAAACAGATCTCACAGCTGCGCCGGCAAATCTGCTCAGCGATCAATCTCGACAACAAAGAAAACTCAGCAATGCCTCACATAAACTATCAGCTCTGAAATGGATTCAATCCACGATAATCACACGCATTCCAGATGATCAATTTGACACGTTTGTGTTGATTCTGGGGCTCTTGCTGGTAACGACTTTCATTAAAGGCATCTGTATTTTTATGCAAGATGTGATGGTGGGAGGCGTTGTTGAATTAGTCACAATGTCAATCCGTAAAGAATGCTTCCGGAAAGCGCTAGATCTGGATTACCAGAGTATATCTGATGAGGGTACCGCCTCGCTCATGTCTCGTTTCACGTTTGACATGCAGCAGCTCTCACAAGGACTGACGTTAATGGGAGGAAAAATTATCCGAGAGCCTCTCAAGGCACTTGCGTGTATGGTTTTTGCCTTCATGGTTAACTGGCGCCTCACACTACTTTCGTTTGTCTTTGCTCCTCTCATCGCAATTGTCTTTTATAAAATCGGAAAGACTCTCAAACATGCCAGTCAAAAAATGATGGAAAGCATGTCGCGCATCTATAAAACACTTGAGGAATCATTCGAAAGTTCAAAAGTCATTATCGCCTTTAATGGTGCCCGGAAACATCGGACACGTTTCCACCATGAGAATAAAGAATTTTTCAAGAAAGCACTGAGTATTGTCCGCATCGATTCCTTAACCAGTCCCACTACAGAAATGCTGGGATTGATGACTATTTTCATCGCGTTAATCCCTGGTTCGTATCTTGTACTGCGCGGAAAAACAGAAATCTGGGGAATTCAACTCGCCGCTACACCTATGGATATTGCAACGCTCTCCATGATGTATGCCTTACTGGCAGGAATTTCCGACCCTGCAAGGAAAATGTCATCTGTGTATTCAAAACTGAAAAAAACCCTCGCCGCTTCGGAGCGAATCTTCTCGATCATTGACCGCGAAACTCTCGTAAAAGAAGCCGAAGAACCGCAACGGTTCCCAAAAGAACTGGATACACTTCAGTTCAGAAATATCGACTTCACATACGCACAGAGAAAAGAATCTACCAGGAATAATGACCCGATTCTTGATGGAGTCAATCTCGATATTTCCGCTGGTGAGGTCGTGCTGGTCGTTGGTGAGAATGGTTCCGGAAAATCAACGTTGGTTAATCTGCTACCTCGTTTTTATGACCCGGACAAGGGTAGTGTTTTCATTAATGAAATCGATATCCGAGACTTTCGACTCAAGGAACTCCGAAATCATATCGGCGTCGTCTCACAGGAAACCATGCTGTTTGACGATTCTATTTTAGAAAACATTCGGTACGGCAGGCCTTCTGCCAGTCGCCTTGAGATTGAATCTGTCGCTAAAAAAGCGCATGTTTCACAGTTTACTGAGCAATTACCTGATGGTTTGCTCTACAACGTCGGCGAAAAAGGACATGAATTATCAGGTGGACAACGACAACGCATTGCCCTGGCGCGCGCGATTCTGAGAGATCCTGATATTCTGATTCTCGATGAAGCAACATCCGCCATTGACTCTCAAAGTGAAATTCTGATCCATAATGCGTTGAAAGCGTTTGCTCCCGGGCGGACTGTCTTCATTATCACACACTCTGTCGGACAGAGTCTGCTCGAATTTGCGACCCGTATCGTCGTAATGGATTCAGGTCAAGTCGTTGCCACCGGCCCGCATTCCACACTCGTCGATACCTGTCCTCAATATCAAAATCTGCTGAGCGCACAAGTCAGACAGCGTTCGGCATAAAGTGTGCCTGACTGAATCATTGATTTTACAGTCATTCCTTTTTCATCGCATGAAAAGGAATTGCAATTCCGGTTCTCGACGACTCATTCCCGGAATGCTATGATGATTGAAACACACGATAATCGGATAGAAGCGACCACCTCTATTCCAAAAAACACTGACCATCATCCTTTATAGGTTCATTGAAAGAGGAAACCGATATGTTGAAATCGACTCTCTCTGCGACTCTGATCGTGATTGTAATACTCTGCCTGATCCGAATGGATGCATCATTTCCTCCGCAAGCTCAGGTCAAAGCCCAGCCACCGGCTGATGAAAAGCTTGACTCTCTGCAGGAAGCGATTGAGAGATACCTACCAGAAGCCATCGAAGGATATCTGGAAAAACGATTTGACCGGGAACAGCCCGCCAACCGACCAGGAGGTTTCCGAGAGCAACGTGAGCTCAAGGAATCCAGACCTCATCCAGAACACCGTGCACATCCCAGGCATCATCGAGACCGGGATTCCATGCAGGAGGCGCGCCGGGATCGAGAGCAAAATATCGATCAACAAAAACAGCGTATCAGAAAAATGCATCAGGCGGCAGAACACCTTGAAGAAGCCGGGTTACGTGACCTGGCGCATCAGGTCCATCGTGAAGCCGAAGAACACGCAGCTCATCTCAGAGAGCAACTTCACAAGATCAAGCCTCGTGATCACAGACCGCACGAACAACGAGAAATTCAGGAATTACTGCATCAAATGCAAAATGAAATCCGAAAACTAAAATCGGAAGTGAGGGAGCTCAAAGAGAGAATCGCTGAAAGGTCTCCCAGACAGTGAGAGAAACTGTGATCGCAAAGTCATTTCTCCATCAATGAAATGAATCTGAAAACTCCGTTTGCAACCTGATTTTGCTCACTGCAAAATACTACACTGATGTTCTAAAGATCTTCTTTTGTTCTTTTCTACAAGCATTCATCATACACAAAGATTCCCCAATGGCAGAACCTGCTTCGATCACATGTCCGCACTGTGCTACCTCCCTCAAAACTCATTCTTTGTCTGATAGTTCCCCTCTATCATAGCTATTTTGCTGTCTCTCGATTTGAACAAACGAAACATTCACTGGCAACATTTGGGACTGGAGTATTTCTTTTATTAATCTCCTCTACTCTTGCCGTTGGTTTTTTGAGTGGTAGTTTATCCAGACGACTCTCCAATATGTCTCAGGAAGCGCTGCCCCAGGCAGGGTCTGAGTCAAAGAAAGAAACAGTAAAGGCGGGAACCGAATAAATCAGGCTGTTGCCAGTTCATTATTCTCAGCGTTAAGATGTACCCACGATCTGGGAAATATCAATCAGCTGCAATTGACGGCCTGCATTTTCATGTGGACAGTCGATACAGACATAACGCGAATCCGGACTGAAGCGAGGATGAGTGTCAACCCGCCATTCTCCAGTATAAACCTTCGGAAGATGAAAGTGTCCCAGATCAATCCGCTTTGCTGACGCAACATGATATAAGTGTGGCGTTTGAATCCGCTCCTTTCCTTTCGGATACGTATCATTCAGAATCCATTCATTTCCAGGCAGATAACTTAAATGTCCGCCGCCATCAAGAATACCTTTGCCAACTTCCTGTAATTCTGACTGAGGCTCATCCTTGACAAGAAAATCACCCCAGGACCGACTCTCAGCCGTCGCTTTCGACTGAGTCAGAATGTGTGATGGATCACGCCAGATAAAATGTGACACAAACCCATTATCAACAACGACCCGCACATCACTTCCATCTGTTTTAGCAGTCACCATCCGCGAAAGCCGTTTACCATTGGGATACTGCCAACGATGTAATGTGATAAACCGGGAACCATCCGGACTGAACAGTAAATGGTTAAAGTAATGTTTAATTCCTTTTTGCTGTTTGGGAATCGTTCCTGTTCGGGAAATTTCGTCTAATGAGAGAATCATTTTCGATTTCCCCGTTTCAAGATCAACGTGAAAGATTCCGGAATCCTTCGGTGCAAGATCTTTTGCATTCGGATCAGGAAATCCAGGATAGCCATAACCCGGACGAACATCCTGAATTCTTCGAAAATCCGGAGTCACAGCGGTCTTGCCATCTGGACTCACTGAATAAACGGGTGAAGGTATCGTTTTACCTTTTCCTGATTTCACATCCAGAATGCGGCTCACGTACTGACCATCTTCCCGGTCATTCCAAATCACTTTTGAATCAGAGCCTGGTAACCATTGCAGCATACATCCCTGCTGCCAGCACCAGGCAGAAGACTCTCCCAGTTCAATCCAGCGATCATTATCTTGAAGATCAACCATTCCCACTTTGATTACATCATCCGCCTTAGGTGAACGATGTTCAAACGCGACTTCCATTCCTAACACATAACGACTGGTTGGATCAAACTGTAACTTGTCATAATATCCGAACCAATGATGGCGTGGCCCTTTTGTTATCACTCGCACAGGTGGATATTTCGTACCTGCAGCAAATGAGGAACCTGTCAATAAGACGGCACCTGTACTGCACATTGCCTGAGCGATAAATTCACGACGACTGTATTGATCATTTTCCATTGATTCGAATTCTCTACTTATAAATACTCCGAAAACACTTTATATTACCAGGTTCCTCTAATGAAATCGTAGAAACAAAATCTGGTAAAATCAACCAGAAAAGACTCAGACATCACAATCGAACTGTAGCTCTCACTCAATAAAACACTTAGCGATCATACTCCTGTAACTCATTTTGACTTACGGTTTCGAGAACCACTATTCTTATTAACTCGATTTTCAATTCGCTGTCTTTTTGACTCGTGTAGATGATTTTAATCTGGAAATAATAACAATCGTAAAATGATTGATTGATGTATGCACAGTAACGATAATCACGCAGATTTTCTGATATCACTGAGCAGGTAAAAATTATATCATCAAAGTGCTACAATAGATGTGGTACAAAATGCAACTGTCGCAAATGATTCAAAAGTCCTGGACATTCCCCGGGAACACGACTTTCTTTTCTCACTCGATCGATGTCAAACACAACAGGTTCTTCGATTCCTATGAAAAAACCCGACATGCACGACAAAACAGTAAAACTTCTGGACAATAACGTTCCCACCTCAGATGAAGACATGCAACACATCCTTTCCGATATTGGATTTTCAGATCACGATCGCGCTCTGATTCGGTTGCGTGAGATGTGTACCAGCTCTCGGATTCGTGAAGAATTGACTCTGATCCTGCCCACACTGATCCAGGCGCTTTCAGATGCAGCTACTCCAGACGGATCACTAATTAACTTTGAACGATTCATCAAAAGTGTCTCCAACGCAGAAACGATGTTGAGCTTCCTGACACAAAATCCTCGCGCTGTGGAAATATTGGTACGACTGTTTGTCGGAAGTCAGTTTTTAACAGAGATTCTGCTGAAGAATCCGGACTATCTGGAACGACTCACACGCTACAATCGAATTGCCGAATTCAAGAGTCAACAACAGTTTTATTCTGAAGCAATGACAGCAGTCCGGCGCGAGTCCATATCTGCGGCAGAAAAGTTTGATATCCTCCGTCGATTTCAACGCTGGGAACTCTTGCGGATCGGCGCCTGTGATACTTTTGGCTTAATGGATATGAAAAATATCACGGTCCAGCTTTCACTTCTCGCTGACGGACTGGTTCAATCCTGCTTAACAATTCTCTCTGAAGAAATGGAATTGCCTGTTGATGATTTTGCAGTATTGGCATTTGGAAAACTGGGAGGCGAAGAGCTCAACTACAGCTCCGACATTGATCTTGTCTTCATTGCGGGAGAGAACTCAACCCAATACTGGCAATTGGGGCAGCGTCTGATCAAATCTTTAATGGAATCCACGTCTGAGGGTTTCTTGTATCGAGTCGACATGCGTTTGCGTCCCTGGGGCCGCTCAGGTGCCCTCGTCACAACAGTCGATGCCTATGTCGATTATTTTGCCAAACATGGACGACTCTGGGAAAAGCAAGCCATACTGAAAGCACGCCTGATTGCAGGAAACCCAAAGCTTGGCGTTGAATTTTTTCGCCGCATTGAACCACAGGTTTTCAATTGTGATACGGAAGCGGTAAGGGAAAATGTTCTGGAAATGAAACAACGCATTGAAGCAGAACTGAAAAAGAGAGGAAAAGACTGGGGAGAAGTGAAATCGGGAAAAGGTTCGATTCGTGATGTGGAATTTATTACCCAGTATCTGCAAATGGCTAATGGTGCAGAATCGCCGGGCGTTCGCAGCATCAATACGCTTGATGGTCTCATGCGACTCGTTGACCATGGTCTGATCCAGGCTGATGAATACCAGCATTTAACCAGTGGGTATGTCTTTTTCCGAAAGATTGAACATGCCCTGCAATTAATGCATTACAACCAGGAACACCGTATGCCGACCGATGAGCGGGAGCTGGCTTATCTTGCACGCAGACTGGATTTTCATGATGGACAACAACTGGTTCAGTATTATGAAAGACATCGAAAAGCAGTACGAAATCTCTTCAAAAAATATGTGTTCGCACAATCCGAGCTGAACTCTCAGCATACTTTGGCAGAGAAAGAACACGAGAGTACACTGATTGGAACGATGTCTGAATCTTACACCAAAGTATTTAATGACACTGAAGTGGAAAAACATATTCAGATGTCAAAGAAACTCAGCGATTCCAATACTGTGGAACTTGAAACCGAAGACTTACCCGATAATCAGATCCGTCTAACTATGGTCGGATTTGATCAAACCGGAGACTTGTCTTTAATTTGTGGACTCTTATTCGTATATGGCTTTAACATTCAAAAAGGTCACCTGTTTACGAATCAAAAAGTGCGTCCTGCAGCAGCATCGCGAAGCCGATCATCGAAATCCAGAGATAAGACGAAAATATCGCGTAAATTTGTCATCGTGCTGGATGTCATCTCTCCCGAAAAAATAATTCAGCCAGCCGTCTGGACAAATTATAAAAAAGACCTGACAGATTTACTGCAGAAAGTCGCATCCGGAGCAAGCCGGGAGGCAGTCGGCGAGCTCGCGAAACGCGTTGCAGGAGCACTGCGTGATTTGTCGCAAGCCAGCCAGGTCCTCTATCCAGTTGAGATTGAACTCGATAACGAAACACACAACAGGCATACCATCCTGCGAATTCAATCTGAAGATACAATCGGTTTCCTTTATGAATTGACGAATGCACTTTCCATGAGTGGCATTGATGTCGCGCGAATGGTGATTGATTCAGAAGGAACGAAAGTCAGTGATGTACTCTATGTAACAGACGAAAAAGGCGAAAAAATCAGTTCGGAAGAACAGCAACTGGGATTAAGAGCCGCCGTGGTTTTAATTAAGCATTTCACACACCTGCTGCCACGTTCGCCTAATCCGGAATCTGCTTTATTACATTTTCGAGAATTTCTGGAACACCTTTTCAAACAACCAAACTGGGTCGAGGAAATCTCTTCTCTGGAACGGACCAGTGTCCTCAGTGCGTTAGCAAGATTACTGGGTGTGAGCGACTTTCTCTGGGAAGATTTTTTACGCTTACAGCATTCGAATCTCTTTCCGGTATTGGCAAAGGTCGAAGAACTAAAAGATCGTATCCCCATCAAAGACCTGAAATCAGAACTCGCTGCTGAACTTGAGCAAGCGACTTCTTCTGGTGATTTTCAAGAAAGTCTCAATGCTTTTAAAGACCGTGCGATGTTACGCACTGACATGCGATATATTTTGGGACATATTGAAGAGTTTGGACAGTTTTCTGATGAGTTAACAGACGTTGCGGAAGTCGTCGTTCAAGGGGCTTACGAAATTTGCAATCAGCAACTGCAAGAACGCTATGGTTCCCCCCGACTGGAATCGGGCAAACCCTGTCAATTATCGATTTGCGCATTAGGAAAATGCGGTGGTCGTGAACTCGGCTTTGCCTCAGATATCGAACTTATGTTTATCTATGAAGGCGCAGGGCAGACAACTGGTCCTGAAGTTATCACGAATAACGAATACTATTTGAAACTAGTCGAATATTTCAGCAAGACGATCAAAACAAGAAGTGAAGGGATTTTTCAAATTGACTTAAGGCTTCGTCCCTATGGTCAAGCTGGCAGTCTGGCAGTTTCTGCTGAAGCATTCCAGAACTACTTTTCGCATGAAGGTGCTGCCTGGCCTTATGAACGCCAGGCTTTGGTAAAACTGCGTCCTGTCGCCGTTGATGAAGAATTTGGAAACGATATCGTCAGAATGCGAGATGAGATTATCTATTCGGGAAAACCATTCGATGTTGCTGCCATGTTGGCCATGCGTGAAAAACAGATACAACAACTGGTAAAAGGGGGAACGATTAATGCCAAACTCGGTGATGGCGGTCTGGTCGATTGCGAATACCTCATTCAGGGTCTGCAAATTACATATGGACATCGTAACCCCATGCTGAGAACGACTAATACGCTGGAAGGAATTGTTGCTCTCAAAGAACTCGGACTGATCAGCCCGACCGATTTCCAGAATTTGCGTAACTCCTATATTTTCCTGCGAAGATTAATCGATGCGTTACGAATGGTTCGGGGGAATGCCAAAGATCTCACTGTTCCCCCTCAAGAAAGGGAAGAATTTGAATTTCTTGCGCGTCGACTGAGATACGGTTCTCAAACAGACAAGTTACAAGAAGACATTACCTCGACCATGGACTGCGTGCGCGATTTCAGTCGCCTGTTGGCTCCCATTAAAGCAATGACCATACGCACGAACGGCTAACGCTTCTCACACCCGGGCACTACGGATTTCCGTTTCATAAAAACCTCATTCTGCACTATTCTGCCGATCTGAGGCCTGGATTATACTCGTTTTGATATCATTTTTATCAATTTGATCTCACAATTCAGGAAGCACTCAAAGTTGACATAACCCGTAAACCTTATCTAACAAGCCACTTACATCTTTCCCTGTTCAATTGGCATAATCGATGCTTTTATCACTCTTTAGAAGCGGCCAAGAATTATGACAATTTGGTAATTTCTTTTAAGGAACAGAAAGATGAAAAAATTATTAATCGTTTGCGTTGCCGTAGCAGGATTGGCATTCGTTGGAAATTCATCACCAGCAGAAGCAGGTGTCAGATTGAATGTACAATTCGGTAACGGGTATCGAGGGTACTACGGTCGCCGCAACTTTAACCATCGCCCCTACTATCATGGAAGACGTCACTCATATTGGCATGACACGAGTCACTATGATTACCACCCTGGTGGATTTTACCGTCATGGAAATCATTTTCACTATCAACCAGGGCACTATGATTTTCACCGGACAGGACACTGGGATACCATTCACCACCACTAATCTCATCATGCCTGTTCTTTCAAAGTAGTTCTTATAACACAAGCAGGTCTCGAATGATTCGGACCTGCTTTTGTTATTATCTGGTAATGATCAAACTATTTTGCAGAGCCCTCCCACCATGCATCTGTCAACTTTAGTAACTGATGCGCCTGATCAGGAAACGTTGCAGCCAGGTTCTTTCGCTCAAAAGGATCTTGGGATAAATCATAAAGTTTGATCTTTTCGTGACCAAGTCGAGGACCGGGGATAATCACTTTCCACTTGCCCTCGATGCACCAGCGATATTTCAGACTCGTTGCGGGATCATCGATATCAACCATGTCGTGTTCATAAATATCTCCGAAAATTGCCTTCCTGTCAGATTTTCCGCCCTGCTTCATGACCTGCAGCAAATCAATTCCCTGCATCGCCTCAGTTGGCTTCAGTCCAACTGCATTTAACAATGTAGGAACAATATCGATACTACTGACTAATGTAGAGTATTCTGCTGGTTTAATTTTCTCTGGCCAGCGAAACATGATCGGAGTCCGTATTCCACCATCATAGGGACTTCGTTTGGATTGAGGAGCGTACCGAAACCTGGGTTTCGCCTTTCTCCTTTTGGGATTCGGCTCCGGAACGAATTGGATCCAGCCATTATCAGTTACATACACGACGATTGTGTTTTTAGAAAGATCTTTTTGATCCAGGTAATCCAATAATTGCCCACAGGTTTCATCAAACCATTCGCACATTGCATAATAGTAGGACAACTCAATTGGAATCTCGGCGCGACGATACTTTTCCAACAACCGCTTCGGAGGATTATGGGGAGTATGCGGCAAAAAAGGAGCATACCACAGGTAAAACGGATCCTGACCACACTGATCGATAAATTGAAATACCGGGGCCATTCCTTCACGACCTACTTTCAATCCTACATCGCCATGCCTGCCCCCCCGTTTAGGATCACCGTGCGTCATCGCAGAAGTAAAACCAGCCAACGCCGGTTTGCCTTCCCACCATTTCCCGGACTGGAAGCTCTGATATCCGATCTGACCCAGCATTGCCGGCAGACAATCAACCGCTTGCACATGCTTCAGCAGTCGTTGGCGATCCATTCCCTTCGGAGGATCATTGCCGGTTATTTTATGCTGACAGGGATATAGCCCCGTCACCAGTGTCATCAGACTGGGTCGGCACAAGCTGGTCGGAACATAGCCTCTTTTGAATACGGCACTTTCTGCCGCCAACCGGTCTAAATTCGGTGTCTGAATGACTTCATGCCCCATGAATCGATAATCATTCCATGCCTGATCATCTGAAATGATCATCACAATATTCGGCTGATTTTCTTTCGCAGCAGCCTGCACTTCAGCAAACGAAAGAAATAAACTCAAAACAGAAATTGTTAATACTGCCCATTTTTTGAATACATTCACATTTGACTCCCTCTGGTCTGATTCACAATCACATGTCAAAGACGAAACCTGTCGATTCAGATTCAATGTACAAATTGATGCGCCAATAAATCCAGCTCACGCTCTCAGATTGAAATAGTAAATTTTTTGAAAAATAACTTTAAATCACCCAACACTTGATATTATAATGTCGTAGAAACGGATGATAGCAATACGCGCCTGATAAAAACACATTCCAGTATCCCCACCAACACACCTGCTAAGAACTTACCCAGAAAAGACTTACAACCCAAAGATCAGCTCAGCTATCGGAAACGACCTGCACCAGAACCGATCGACGAAATGAACGGTTCAGATCGCAATTTGAGACCGATCTCATTAAGATTTTTTGACAAACTTGCCATTCTTAATTAGGGTCACTTGGATCTGTTGACAGCATGAGAACTGATAATTCTAATGTAGAAACGAGGATAAACATTTCGTAATTTGCGGACGAATGAACGTGACTCGGGGCAACTTTTACCTGATATCTCAGTCTGGCTCTGGCCTGAGTATCTGAAGATTAGATATCACTTAACTTTTGGAAGAATAAGAGGAATTTTATGCGGAAAATTATGAACTTGAAAATGGCTTTAGTCTTTAGTTTTTTGATCGGCGGTTATTCTCTGGTCGGTACATCAACTGAAGTCGAAGCACGACCCAACTTTAAAAAGATCTGGGCAGAAACTTACCCTGATTCCAAAATGCTGATCGCCAAAAAATGTGGCGTCTGTCATCCGGGAAAAACCAAAAAAGAGAAAAACGACTACGCAAAAGCAGTCGGTAAAGGTCTTGGAAAGCGAAAGCAGACTGATAAAACGATTATTGTAAAAGCATTGAAAGCTGCTGCCGATATGCCAAGTCCTGTTGAAGGAAAAACTTTCGGTGATTACATCAAGGAAGACAAGCAACCACCATCAAAGCCTAAATCTTAAACGGCAATAATTCAACACGAATCAGCAGAGTGCTGAATTCGCATGTGAACTACCAGAGCAGGACATTCTCTAATGTCCTGCTTTTTTATTATCGATTTCCTCGCTCAATGCTGTCTTTAAATGAAAATCGATCACCAGTGGCAAATGATCTGAAGCTTCTTTCGATAACCTTGATCGAGATAGCCGCGCCTGCTTGACGACGACATCACCTCGTACGAATGCTTTATCCAAAGTTCCAACAGGGAGATAAGCGGGAAATGAACGAAATTTAGAAGGAGGGTGCGTGACCTCGTTAAAGTCATACTCAGAAAACTTCGCTTTTGCCAGCGTATTCCTCCAGTCGTTTGTATCGCCGACAATCAACTGGGGATGACCATTGCCTTCCTCAAAAAGCCGATGGGTCAGTAAATGGTTGATTTGCCAGTGCCTTTCCTTCTCGGAAAGCCCCAAATGAAAGTTAACTAACTGGAGCGGACCTTCCGGGGAATCAACGACGACAACCTGGGCGCCACGCGATTTACGACGGTTCATCGTTAAAGAAATCTGATGCCGTGAGACAAATGGCCAGCGAGAAAGGATCAAGTTCCCATAGCCGCCCGTTTTCAATTTCACATTCAGCTGATATAACGACTCCTGCATATTGAAATATTCAGCGAAGATTTTCGGCTGATTATTAAACCGCGAGCGTTTCACATTTCGATCAACTTCGTGTAAGCAAATCAGATCCGGGTTTTCTGATTCGATCACACTGAGAATTCGTTCCAGCCGGTAGCGTCGATCTCTTCCACCGATGCCTTTATGAATATTGTAACTCAATAGTCGCATAATTGATTTGCTTTTACTCTGCTGCAAACATTTCCGGAGTGACTTTGATCACCCCCAGTTCATTTTTTCCAGGCGCGATCTTAACCTTAACCCGACCACGTTTCCACTTCTCTTTTGCAACAAGGTAACCTGCCTTTTCATGCCACAATTGAAATTCCCAGTCACCCACGGGTAAATTTCTGATCACAAATGCTCCCGTTTTATCCGTAGTGGAAAAGTAGGGATGATTCAGGGCAATCAACCAGCCTTCCTGCCAGGAATGGATACTGCAACTCAAACGCAATGGCAGTTTTTCGCCGTATTCAAAACGATGCGACAGATTGGTACCAGGCGGTAACACCTGATTCAAGCTGTTGTTGCGATATGCTTTTACCTGAAATCCATGAGCGCAAAGATCTTGATTCACTGCGACAAGTTTCTGCTTTTTGACCCAGAGACCGGCAACATGTGGCTGAAAAATACACCCTTTATTTAGAATCGAAACTGACTCAGGTAACTTTTGATAATCGGGATGGATCTGGGAATCCTTCAGTTTGGACTCGCGGAGATAAATAAATATGTTTTCTACGCCGCCATTTTTACCGACAACAAGAGACTGGTCAACAATCTGATCGCTGAACTTGCCGCATATTTCCTGATCCTTGTTGATATCATATTTCTGAGGCTTTGCCGTTTGCCCCGTGTAGAGAAACTGCCCGGACAGACTCCCCCACTCTGCAGCCGGTAATGGTTTTCCCAGGCTCATCAACAGGCAGAACAGCAACAGACTCTTTTCCAAATTGTTCGCATGTTGACGCAAAATATGTTCTCCCGATGCATTCAGAATTCAATTCACACTTATTACAGATAGAGCTGCAAACGCCGATTACCATGTATGTTACACTGCGAACCTTTCAGTTGAAAGGAGACAGCCCTATTCGCAGCAACCGTTAAAAAACCCTCTGCAAATCAAAGTCCTCTGCAGAGGGTTTTCTTGATTTCTCGGGAAGTATTTCCCTTGGGAAGCCTTACAGCAACGGACCTTGCCAGTCAGTAAAGGCGTCATCCAGACTTTCTTGATCAGCATCAAAATCATTGGAAAGATCCAGGTCCAGTTCATCTGCGGAATGAGCGAAGACCAGTTGTCTGTCATCTGATTCTGAACCGAGCAAACCATCTTCGAACTCGGTCGATGAATAAAGGTCCTCAAAGACAGATTCATCGAACTCATCGTTTTCAATGGAAACACTTGGCAGCAGTAACGTTGGTTGAATCACATCAAATGCCATCGAAGAAACAGAATCCAGCGTTGGATCTTCTTCTGTTTTCTTGACGACGATCGGAGTGGCAATCTCTACTGTCGATTTCTCAACAAAGACCTGAGCCGCTTCTCTACTTTGAACAACCTCAGGCACAGCCGCTAATGCCGGCGAAGTATTGGTCGCCATCAGAGGTTGCGATCCACCATTGTTATTCGCTGCTGCCTGAGCACTCGCATAAGACTCCAGCAACATTTGAACTGTGATATCAGATACTGTTTTGCGAACGCCCGGATCCAGTGAATGATCCATCAAGTCATCCGGGAATGCGTGATCTTCCAGATGATGCCCTGTCGAATCCAGAGTCACGGTAAAGTCAGATCCAACAAATTCCCAGCCGCCGTTATTGTCTGATACCACGTGGGCGCCAAAACCGCTGTAATACATGTTGTAGCCAAGGACATGACCAATTTCGTGTAACAGAACCGTATACAGGTCGTATCCACCACCGGGAGGCAACTCGGTCGAATCAACGTGCCAGCCCAATCCGTTCGCATCATCATCGATGACAAC
This sequence comes from uncultured Planctomycetaceae bacterium, assembly GCA_942492165.1. Classification (GTDB taxonomy): domain Bacteria; phylum Planctomycetota; class Planctomycetia; order Planctomycetales; family Planctomycetaceae; genus Gimesia. Next base: position 56,998 of record CALOEF010000060.1, on the reverse strand, counting down.
ACGACCAGCGACAGGAATTCCATCAGCACTGTATTCTGTCGTTTGTCCAGAACCAAGTTGAGCGGATCCAAAGTCTTGAACAATCACCTGGACTTCCAAAGGCTCTGTCAGGTTGAGAGCGGTTTCCCAGGTATCGACGGCTGCTTCAATAACTTCGTCGATATTCTCTTCACCACTGACTGTTTCCAGCGAGGAACCAATCCATTTCTGTCCGAAGTTCTCCGGGAAGTTAACATCAGAGTTTCCACCCTTTGATTTATTGTAATTGGCAATCAGGAATGTCAGGTCTTTGAATTCAACAGAACCATTCTTGTCGTAGTCCATCGCCGTTACAAACGGTGAAGAAGAGCTGTAGACCTCCTGATTGTAGACAGAGATCAGAAATGTGAGATCTTTGAAATCAATCGCATCACTGTTGTCAACGTCATACACAACAGGATAGAGATCGGTCTGAGGCAGCTCTCCCACATTGGCGACAACCTCTCCAACACCCGCAATATTGATCTCGGTATTCAAAACATCAAGCCCCAGCTCAAGAGCACTCGTATTCAAATCAGTCGGATCGACTGTGACCTGATCACCTTCAAGTGCTTCAAACTGAATCCGGGCCAGTAACACATGCCCCGAACCACCCACATTGGTTTGAATCGAAGTACCACCCAGGTTGCGAACGACGCCCGCTGCATCATCGATACTGTAAGTTCGACTGAATGCGAAGGCAGAACCAAATTCAACACCCGTCGCCGTAAAGTAATCTGTATTGTAAGCAATATCGGTTAAGACATCGGAGATGCTGAATCCTGTGGCAGTGTCCACCCATACTTCAACCCAGAATGAATCCCATTCGTGAAGCCAGTCTTCATTGGCCGGCAACGCAGCGGTATGACCGTTCGACAAAACGTCTGTCCGTTCTTTCACAACCGAGATCTGTATGTTGGTCTGTTCTTCCGCTTCGGTGGTATCTCCGACAGTACCTGTTAAGAAAGGTGCTGTCGCTGGTGGTGCAGTTGAGTCTGATTCGTAAGCACCAATGTCTGGAATTGTCGTAGCGGTTGGTCTGGTAACGCCACGTTGATCGATGATTGAAGAATCCGTGAGTGAACCAGTATTGATAGCAACACTTCCAGGCAATAACGCATGTGTCAGGGTTGGGCCACCATTATTGAGAAGTGAACCCAGGTTGATTGGATTATTGACGGGTTCAATAATATTCCACAGAGTAGCACCTTCGATTAAGCCGGTAGCGGAGCCAGGAACTCCGATCAGGTTATGATGCGAAGTCGAATCGTAAGCACCTTCCAGATCGTCGGCATCATTTGCGACTCCACTTAAATTCCCGGCAACAATGGTATTGGCCAAAAATACTGTGGCAGCTGCATTCAAATCATTTCCATTGGAAATTCCACCACCACCGCCTGACTGGTCAGCTGTGTAAGCGTCAAGGTATTGTGAATGAGTCTTGATGTACCGTTATTAAAGATCGCACCGCCGCGAGACCCGGAATGGTTTCCAGAGAAAGTGGTATTGGTCGAATTGAATGTACTATCATTATAGACTGCACCACCACGGGTACCGGCATCATTTTCGTTGAACAACGATTGCTGAACATCAAACATGGTTACAGCGGCGCCAACATAAATCGCACCACCACGTCCACCTGCTGTATTTCCGGTAAATGAAGTTGTATTTACATTCGCATCACCCTCAAGCTGATAAATGGCTCCCCCCTGGAAACCGGCATCGTTTTCCAGGAATATGGCATTAGAAATATCGAGAGTGCCATTCTCATTGAATATCGCACCACCCAGGAAGTCGGCTTCATTATATTTAAAAATCAACTGGTCCAGCGTCAGGTCACCATCTTCTGAATAAATGGCACCACCATTGTCGGCCTCACCATTGATCAACTCCAGGTTGGTCAGCGTTATGTTAGCACTCCGTGCACATGGAAGATCCGGTCCAAGCCCTGGGCATCAATCACAGGTGTGTCTGTATCAAGACTGATAATGCTCAGGTCATCCGTAATATCAAAATCGCCAGTCGCATTACCATCTTCATTCGCACCAGTAAGAGTAATCAGATATGTACCCAAACCTGGATCAAGAAAGATCGTATCAACTCCTAAGAGCGGGTCGTTTGCCATATCGATGGCTTCACGTAATGAAACAGTAGCAGGATTTCCATCATCGGGGAAATCAGCAGTCGTTGTAACCACAATCCCACTGGAAAAATCAACAATCGTACCAAGTCCACTTCCTTTCACGACTGTCACTGCAGGATCTGATATATCTCCATATACAAACGGAGTGAATTCGTCGATTACCACTTCGAAAGTTTCTACAGGTTCAACTTCATTGGGAGTTTCAGAATTAACAGTTACAGAAACAGTTTCTGATGTCATACCTCCTGTTATTGTAACCGGGAACGCGGACAAGGCGATATAATCATCAGTGACTCCTGCCATCGCTGAGATATCCGCGGTATTGACCAAGAAAGTTAAATCACCCTGAATCGCACTTGATAAAGTCGCAGTAAATACAAACTGAACAGTGCCTGTTTCGGGTTCTAAGAATGTTACATCGCTAATCGACAAAGTTGGTTCGTCATCATTTATGATTTCGCCAGTCAAAGTAAACAGGCCATCAATTCCGACAGATACACCGTCAAATTCAGCATCGGATAAAAGTAAAGTAAATTCTTCATCATCTTCAATTTCTGAATCACCATTGACGGACACAGTGACAAATTTCTGCGTCTCGCCCGGATTAAAGGTAACCAATTGATCCACTATCGCATCGAAATCTGTTAAATCTGCTGTACCCACTGCTGTATTGGCAAGAACAGTCACCACACCCTCAACAGGATTTTTCAGTTCAATTGCAAAGTTAAAATTGGTTTGTAAACCTGCTGGTCCTTCAGGATGACTCACAGGCGGGGTCAGTACATCAATGTCAAATCCGACATCATCATTCTGAATGGTTCCCGTTGCTTCGAGTGTGCCATTTGTCCCTAAAGAGGCACCGACGGCATTAAACAGATTGACGGTGAATGTTTCGTATGCCTCTGAAACGTCATCTCCCAAAACTGAGACCCGGATAATTTGGGTTGTCTCACCGGCGGCAAACACCACGGTTCCTGTCGCGAAATTGTAATCGACGCCTGCATCTGCGGTTCCATCAGATGTTTCGTATTGAACCGTCACTTCATTCACATTCGGATTAGAAAGCGTGACAATAAATTCGAAGACCGCTGTTTCACCGTTATTGCTCTCTACCTGTGCGACATCCTGAATCGTGATGGCAGGAGTCGTGAGTTCAAAGGCACCAATGTCGCTGGTCGTGTCCGTCGGTCGGGTCGCACCACGCTGGTCGGTGGCAATGCCATCTGTATTATCGCCGTTATCAATGGCATCACTTCCAGCAAGCAAGGCGTGAGTCATGGTAGGCCCACCATTATTTGCCAGAGCACCCAATAGCGGATCAATTCGTAAACTGTCGGAGCCGACAATATCGTCATTGAATCCATTGATAAAGCCAGTCACGGTTCCATTAGTACCGATCAGGTTATGACCCAGAGAATTAAATGTCCCTTCAACATCCGCTCCACTTACTAATGCTTCATTACCGGCGACAATCGTGTTCTTGATGTCGACACTTCCCGTATCTGCTACGGAGTAAATACCACCGCCTGAACCTTCGGTTTCATTTTGATAGATCGTCGTGTTATTGATGGTCAGCTCGCCCGTGTTGTGAATTGCTCCCCCTTCTTTACCAGCTTCGTTTCCGGAGAAGGTTACGTTGGAAATCGCAATCGGATCTTCGTTAAGCAAACCACCACCACGGGTTCCCGCAGTATTGTTGGAAATGGTACTGCTCGCAATCGTCACGGTACCTGCTCCTGCTTCCACATTCACAAACGCACTTTCTTCAAGTACCGTGAAAGGATCGGCAAGCAACATTTCGCCAATTGGTACCAGATTGAGTGGTTGGACTAAACTCGTTACAGCAGAGAAGGAATCTGCGGCAGTGAGATCAACAACGTAGCCTAAGTCAACCAGACTTCCAACCGTGATGACACTCAGGGGCATCACACCAAAATCGATAGTGGGAGTCATCAATTCATTACCGAGGTCAGATTCCCGCCAGTGAACATCATTTGTACCTGGTCCGGCAGAACCCTCAACAGGTATGTCAACGACATTCCGACCCAGCAACGCGTTATACTGAATGATTGCATTAGCGCCGGTAAAGCGTGGATCAGTCGTGCCACCATTCAACAACAGCCCTAAGCTGTCCCAGATGGTTCCGATACCAATCACATGACCCATTTCATGTAAAATCACATCCAGTCAATTGACCGCTGGCTTCCAACTGCCAGGTCAGCACTGTCAAACTGCATGATACCAGGTTACGGGAATAAAGGAACCTGTTCTGACTGCAGTGGGTCCAGCCTGTCCCAGAATCGCCACACCGTCAATGGCAGGAGCTGTCGCTTCAATCCGAAGATCGTCTACCAGTCCAATACCCGCGATCATTACATCAGGAACGTCTCCCAGAATAATCTCGCTCCAGCGATCTGCTGCCAGCTGGAAAATGGCCTGCTGGCTGGCTGTCAGACTGCTATCTGTAAAGACCACTTCAATGGAGTATTCTGAACCCGGTTTCGGATCTGGAGGGTCAGGAAGATCGGAGTCGATCCACCTTCACCATTCCCAACCGCCACTTCAGAAGAATTAGAAACCACCACCGGCGATGGTTGCAGTGTTACTGTCGAGAGTCGTATCGATGACTTCCAAGGTTCCCCCTGTAGAGTTGTAGATACCACCACCATTTTCAGCATCGTTGCCTGAAATCGTACTCAGAGGCGATGAGTAGACCGTTCCAGGATTGCTGTTGAAGATGGCTCCCACCATCGGCAATCGCGGTATTATGCATGGAAGTAACTATCCGTAATGGTGACCACGCCGTTATTAAACAGGGCACCACCACGATTGGCGAGACTGTTTCGATCGTCACATCTTCCAGAGTCAGGTTACCGAAGTTCAGAATCGCACCACCGTCTTCCACACGGGTGACATCTTCCATTCACCAGCGTCACGCCGCGAATGGAAACATTGACGTCGCTAAAGATCTGGAAGATACGATCCAGGAAGTCGGCATCGATAAAGGTCCGATCCGAACCGGCACCGATAATGGTCAAGTCATCGGTAATGTCCAGGTCGCCTGACAGCGGCGTTTTTCACCAGGACCGAACAGAGACAGCGTATAACTGCCAGTTCCCAGCAGAATAGTGTCGGCACCAACACGTGCGTTGGCTTCAATAATTGCTGCACGCAGAGTACTGCGTCCGTTGAGCATCGACACTGACTCCATCGCCGGGGTACTGCATCGACCGAGTCTCCAAAACTGGTGACAATGTAACCAGATTCGAATGCCCCGATATCCACAACCAGAGATCCATTTCCGTCACCATCAAACAGACGGGCGAAACCACGCTGATCGTCTGTGGGAGCGTAGAAGTTATTACCCGCATCACGGGCCAGACTTCCCCCCAGCAGTTCATGCGTGAAAGTGGCACCACCGTTATCCTGCAACGCTCCCAGTCCCGGGCTGACAGGTGTTCCAAATGTATGACCATGATCACTGTTAACCCCATCGGTGAAGCCGGAAATGAACCGCCATCCACCAATCAGGTTATTTCCTTCAGAGTTGAATATCCCCGTGACATCAGTACTGAACACTGTCGCTGAATTTCCGGCGATGATGGTATTGACCACGCTGACAATCCATCGGTGTCATTAAAGATACCACCACCGGTCGTTGCCGCGTTGTTGAAGATGGTCACGTTGGTGATTTCCAGCGTACCTTCGTCACTGTTGAAAATCCCGGCACCATTGTTACCAGCTTCGTTCCCGGAAATGGTTGCATTCACAATGCTGGCCAAGAACCAGCGAGTTATTAAACAACCACCGCCATCGTTGGTCGCAACGTTATTGGAAACGGTGCTGTTGATCAGGTTCAAGTTGAGCGATATCTTCATCGTTATAGATACCGGCTCCATACAGAGCAAGGTTTCCATCAACGGTAGTTCGCTCAACGTTGACCGTGGCATCTGCCGTATTAAAGATACCACCACCATTCTAAGCTGGCAGTGTTGTTCAACACGATCGGAGAGATCCAGGTTGATGACTCCCAGTTCCTGGTTATAGATAGCAGCACCGGAGACGGCTTCGTTGTTGATGAAGGATGTATTAAGAGATCGTAACCGTTCCTTCTTCCTGATCGTTAAACAGACCACCACCATACCTGACGGCATCACTGTCTTTCGAAGTTGTACTGTTCAGTGAGAGGCTGACGCCAAAGTTGGCAATCGCCACCACCATCGCGGTCGGCTGTGTTATCATCAAAGAAACCGTTCGGTGATTGTGACCTCGCCCGCGGACGCATTATACAGACCACCGCCGTCAAAGGCAGCAGTATTCACCAGGATGGAAACGTTCGATTCAATGAGACATCACCCTCGTCGTTATAGATACCACCACCATCCAGAGTCGCCGTATTACCCGAGACCGTGGTCCGGACAATCGTCAGGGAAGCTGCTTCTTCATTGAAGATACCACCACCCTGGTCAGCCGTATTGTTATTCACTTTACTGTCAGTGATCGTCAGGCTGGCCAGATCGTTGTTGTAGATACCACCACCGTCTTCAGTGCAGCCGTATTTCCTGAAATGGAACTGCGGATAATATCGATAGTTGCCTGCAGGTCATTATAAGATACCGCCACCATCGCTGGAAGCAGTATTGCCGGTGATCTTCAGAATCGACAATCGTAACCTGACTGATCGTTATTGAAAATACCACCACCGTCAACGGCACTGTTATTGGATGACATCACTGTTGGTCAGAGTTAAGATTCCCTGCGGACCCAGCTCGCCATTCAGGATACCACCACCGTTGACTTCAGCCGTATTCCCATCGACGAGCGAATTAACGAGTGCCACGCGTTCCCACGTTGCGGATACCACCACCACTGTCGCCAACCGCATTACCACCGGTAACGGTAACACCTTCCAAAGTCAAGTTGGCTCCAGCGAGAACGTCAAATACACGTTCATCCAGCAGAGAGGCATCAATGATCGTTTGGCCGTCACCACTGCCGATAATAGTGAGTGAACCTGTAATATCTGTGATATCCAGGTCACCACTTTCCGCAGATATTATCGGCGAGACCGAGTGATAGTCAGGGCATATGTTCCTGCACCCAGAATAATGACGGAGTCACCGGCTAGATGCATTGGCTTCCATAATTGCGGCACGTAAGGTGATATTCCCGTTGCATCAGCGACAATACCATCACCGGGGTTGACATCAACAGTATCCAGAAAACTGTTAACAAAGAAGGAACCGAATTCGACAGCACCGATATCAACAGTTCGATCCCAGAATACGGCTTGAACCCCGCTGTTCCAGCGCGTCGACATTCGCATTGATACCCGCATCAATGGCAATACTTCCCAGCGAGCAGGGCGTGGGTCAGAGTTGGCCCACCGTTATCGGCCAGGTTCGAGATCCAGCACAGACGGTTGGATCAAGCCGCATCAACAATATCACCAATAACCCAAACCGGTTGCAGATCCGAGCACCCCGGTCAGGTTACCACCCAGACTGCTAAAGGCACCCGTGCAGTTCACCGCCTCGGTGGTCGCAGTGTTTCCAATGATCAGGTTATTTTGAAGAACGGCAGAACTTCCGTTGTTGGAAACGGCACCACCGGTTGTCCCGGCATCGTTACAGTGTCAACGTATTATTCGTGGCATTCAAGTGCCGCAGTATTACGGATCGCACCACCACTGCGTTGTGAAGTATTACCAGAGAATGTCGAGTTCGAGACAGTTACATTTCCAAAACCGGCATTGAATAATGCACCACCATCTCGGTCAGTGGTATTTCCACTGATCGTACTTCGAGAGATTTCCAGTGTTCCCGTATTTCGGATACCACCACCACTTCCGCCGGCAATGTTATCGGAAATCGTACTGTCGACGATCACCATTAACCCACTGTTATTGATACCGCCACCACTGTCTTCAGCAACATTATCGGTGACTTCGACGTTCGTCAAAGTGGTCGTACCACTATTACGGATACCGGCTCCATCGGCACTACCTGTCAATTCACCATTTTGAATCGTCAGGTTTTCCAGATTCAATGTCACACCGGCAAAGATCTGGAAGATTCGATCAAGCGCGCCACCATCAATTACCGTTACTCCAACACCCTGTCCGCGAATCGTCAGATTATCGCGAATATCAAGGTCACCGCTGGCAGCGAGATCTTCGTCGATCCCGGCAATTCCCAGCTGAAACACACCTGCACCCAGCTCAATCACATTCGATCCCGCCAGAGCATTCGCTTCCTGAATCGCAGCACGCAATGTTTGAGAAGGATCGCTACCATCACCAACGACACCATCGCCGGCTGTGTCATCAGTGCCATCACCCAATTCTGTTACTGTAATCGCAGAAACCTTAGTCCAGGCCAGCGTCGCATTGTCAGCAAGTAGAGTGGAACTGCTGGTCTCAATAATACCAGCCCCTTCGGCCACCAATGTCAATACATAATCACCATCTGCATTGGTGACATTACTTAAATCAATTGTATAAACATTGCCCGGTGAGGCCCCCGAAACGCTCAACAAATCCAGGGGAACATCTTGACCATTCAATGTTAATCGGAAGTCACCGATATTTACGCCCGTTACATCCTGATCAGCACTTGATTGATTTTCGAAGTTGATCGTCACAATGCCAGCATTGTTCAAGATAACAGGACCGGGACCTGTGATCATAGCAGTGACAGCCGGATCACCGATTCGCCAGACTTCAGTCGCACCTGCGACAAATTCATTTCCTGCACCATCGACTATTGGTGTCGCTGTACTCACATCAGTTGGTAACAAAGTCAGAACGTATTCACCAGGAGAGGTAATCAGTCCACTCAGATCGATCCGATAACTAAACGGAGTGTCTTCAATCAATCTCGTCAATGGTAAAATATCAATAACCAATAGTGGTCCGCCTGAACCATCGTCAAAAGTCAATCTGAAATCACCAGCATCAACGCCCGTTACCGGCTCAGAGAAAATGATCGTGACTTCTTCATCAGTCTCGTCAAACTGCAGACCGGCTGTCGGTGCGATGAAATCTGTACCGATGGACCAACTGATTGAAGTTGAGCCAGCAACCTTGTTTCCGGCATCATCCACACCAGCGGAACCTTCGGCATTGAAGAATAGCTCATATTCGCCATCGGAACTGGCAAGTGCATTTAAATCGATTGTAAATTCCCCGACAGCTCCGGGGGTGAGTGTAGCATCGCCAGTACCAGGAAGAAGATCTACAGGCACACCATTTCTGAACAGTGTGAAATCAGTAATATCGAGGCCAATCACATTTTCTGCAAAATTAAATTCGACAGTCGTGTCAGTCACGATTGAAAAATCAAGTCCTTCAAACGTACCAGTCGGAGCCAGTGTATCAGTCATCCATGTCAGGAACGGATCAATAAGAGCGTCCAGGCTGTCGATTGCATTACCAGCCAGATCAGTAATGGATGAGCCACTCTCGACCAGAGTTAAAGTGTACATGCCGGACAGGCTCGTCAGTTGACTCAGATTGAGCACATACTGGCTGCCGGTGACTTGCGTCAATGTCGCAGCTGAGCCAGCCAGATTCACTGGTCCACCACCATTAAATTCCAATGTGAAGTCAGCCAGATCAACGCCGACCACATCTTCACTGAAATTGAGCACCACATTGCCAACGGCACTATTCGTGAGAGCGGCAATCGGTTCAAACATTGCCGTAGGATCAACAGTATCAACCGTGAATCGCTCGACATCACCGAACAAAAGTGTATTCGCAGCATAATCGGCGTCTGTGATTGTACCATCATTAATCAGATGCAATTCATACTCACCATCAGCAGCGGTAACGGTACTCAAATCCAAGATGAATGTACGAGCATCGCTAGGATTACCCGTACTTGCTTGAGTCAAAAATGAAGGATCGAGTGCGACATCCAGATTGTCTCTTAACAACACAAAATCAGTGATATCAACGCCTGCCACATCTTCAGTAAATGAGATAATGAAAGGATCGGTGACCGGACTGTCTGTGGGGTCAGGTGAAGCCACCGAGATGTCGGCAGTCAGAAATGTTTGCGTAACAGGAACATCGAACGTATCAGCATCAGGCGTCCAGCTACCCCACTCAAACGGTAATTCACCAACACCAGATCCAAGAAGAACAATGGTGTTAATCTGGGTGACAGCGCTGCTATTCGTAAAATTATTGTTTTCAAAACCCTGAGCAATTCGGAACGTACTGACGCCGGTACCATCATAGAGGAATGATGAGTTATTATTGTGGGACCAGCTGCCACCACTAGAATAGGTGCCGATATCGGCACCTTCCGTACTCAACAGAGTGAATGTATTAAAGACATAATCGATATCAGCAATCACAAACAGACCATTGGCCGGGTTGGGACCAATGATACCAGTTGAACTGACTCCTGTAATTTCTAAGACATCACCATTTGCTAAAGTGCTGACGTCGGTGCTGGTAATGAGAATACGGCTTGAAGCGGGATCAATCGTGGCATTCAGCACAGATCCTAAGGCGGTAGGAGCACGATTCGGTGCTCCATTTGGAGCAGCAAATTGACCACTTCGGGAAGCCACTCGTGTCGCGTTACGAAGTCGCGTTCCAGATCTGAACGGACCATCCGGATTTGGTGCCGGCGTTCCATTCAAAAGTCGAGACTTAAACGTCGGTTCATCGGTATTATAGGATATAGCGGAATTGGTCAAGTTCAAACCATTACCGGAATTGCCTTCAAAAACCAGATTCAGACGAGCAAGCGGATCTCTCTGATAACCAGTCGGATTATATTGAGGAGTCGCGGCGATATCCCAGTTGCCACCAGTGATCGCAGGATCTACGGTAGAAACAAATGGCTCGATATAAACATCTTCACCAAAGTTACCTTCAAACTCAGTATTGGTAATGGAGACATTGGAACGCCCATTGGCGCTATCACTACTACCCTCTGCTCCCACACTGGCAAAATTACCGGGAGTCTGATCTGTCGTACTGCGACTGCCTGCCATTGTCCCGATTCTTAAAATCAAACCACTGGCTGTGAATGGACTGTTGACGCCATTGTCCTGAATAAAATTCGTCGCTACCTGTAACACCATGTCAGCATGTGAGAAAAATGTATCTCCTGTCGCATCAAGAGCAGCCGTACTACTGGCATCCTGATCTTGTGCACGCGATGCTGTTGTAACGACATAGAACCCTTCGAGTGCATTCGACACAATATGATTAGCGCCGGCTTGCGTATCATCTCCAAAGATAAAATCGGAATTCGCACGATCCGCTGTCAGTAAATCAACACCACGACCGCCGTTGTTATCAATAAAGTTACCAATTGCCGTCACACTTGTAGTAATAAAATGAGTTCGACCTATCGCTTGAGCATCTTCAATGTGAGTGATCGTGTTCGCCGCTAAAACTTCCAGTCCATCAAGTGTATTTTCCGTGATAATATTACGACGGAGAAAGGCTGTGATACCGCTTGAGTTGATATCAACCCCTTTCCCGTTATTGAAGGCAATCAGATTATCATCAATGGCTGCTGTCAGCGCTTTTCCTAATAACTCGATACCACCAGTCGCATTCGAAAGAATCGAGTTATTCGCTATTTCAACATTTCCGTCAATGGGATCTAAAAAAGCGGCAATCTGGATCCCGTCACGACCATTACTTTCAATCATGTTACCCCGGTCGAGGCCCGTGACTGGGTCAACACCATTCAGCCCGATGAACAGCATTTCGTGATTACCAATTTTACCCGAAATTTCGATTCCATGCTGCAGGTTATTACTGATATTGTTCTGGATCCAGGTCCCCGCCACATCGCGTTGATCTGTGCCATCGTAACTGGTCGAACGTGTCGTGGATTCAATTCCGTTGAATAAATTGAATTCAATCTGGTTGTTGATGACATCAGCAAAAATCAACGCATCTGCTTCGGCATGCAGGCTGAGACCATCGCGAATATTACTGGAGAGGGTATTGTCCTTGATTTCAAAATCGGTCGTTGTCAGAGAACCATTTTGTGCCAGGATATCAATACCATCGCTGTTTCCAGTAATGGTATTACTGTAAATTTTGACGGCACGCTCTTCACCGACGATCGGGTCGATGTCAGCACGGCCGACGCGGGCATCATCTTCACGATGGAAATTGACACCATCACCTATATTGTTGGCAACCACGTTATTCGAAATTTGCGTCCGATCGATAATCGTCGATTCTTCAATGTGGATTGCCACACCGTGACCAACATTTCCAAGCCCGCCAGTATTGGCAGCATCGGTTCCGATGAAGTTGCCATCAACAGTTAAATCACGCAGTTGACTGAATGCTTCAAAGCTGACATCGGTTCCAAACAAATCGATATAGATCGCATCACCGGCGTAGGGTGTTGTCGTATTGTTGTCATTGTTGGTGCCAGTGATTGTGTTATTAGCAACTCTCACATCACCGGTTGCCGTGTCCTGCAGGCTGACAGCAACACCGGCACCACTATTACCATCGAACGTATTCCCATCAACGTCCAGACTGAAATCGACACTATGTAAAGTTGTCGGATCGGCAGCCTCTAAATTGACACCGGTTGCATTGTTCGAACTGATCGTATTGCCGGTGAGATCTCCATAAAATGAAGTAAACATTTCCAGTTCGACCTGAACACCAGCGCCTGTATTACCGGTAATCGTATTACCTGAAATCCCTCGTGCCTGCCCCCCCACAGATGTCGTTTTGACAGTCATGGTGGCACCCGTTAAGTTGGTTGTATCAGCTTCAATCTGAGGCATATTGACATTAGACAATGCACCAATATATTCAATTTCAAATCCGGTAGCAGCATCTCCACGTACAATGACATTACCGGCACCAATTTCAGCCAGGCCCTCTAATGCAATCCTCAGATCTTCTGCCGTCGCAGTGACGGGAATCGCTCCGGTCGTCGAAGCACCACCATCAAATGAGAGAGCAAAATCTCCTCCCGGTGTACCATCAACAATTATTTCCTGGACTTCGTTATTGCTCGTACCTTCAGCGACAGTTGTTACAGTGGGAACAGCAGCAATGAGACTGGCAGGATCGATCTCAAGTAAAAAGCCGGTAGGCCGTAAACTCAATGAGCCAATAAATTCTACAAAAAATCCACCAGTGGCAATGGATCCCGTAACCGAGACATTCCCAACTCCAATACTGCTCAACAATTCTAATTGCGCTTGAACCTCAGCTGCAGTGGCATTGTAGTCTAATTCCACTGTCTCACCTGGAACAGTATCGACATTAAGTGTAAATGTTCCGCCGCCGGGCTCATCAGGAAAGTCAATACGCTGAATTTCGTTAACACCGAACCCGGGAACATTCGTTGTTACCTGCATAGTGATAGCAGAGGTCACAGTTGCCTGAAGTAAAGGCACATCCGTATCCTCTACCAGTGCGCCGTTGAATATAATCGTATAACCACCTGCAATGCTTCCGAATACAATGACATCATCAATATTCGATAATAACTCTAATTCTGTTTCAATATTGGTACCGGTTACCGCATCACTCGCATCAATGGTAATCGAACCTGTCGTTTGCCCATTAAATGAGAGAGTAAATGTTTCTCCAACAGGCATCGCACTCACGATATCCAATCGCTGCCGCTCATCAAATCCATTACCACCTGGAAATGTCTCTGTGATATTAACAGAGAGACCAAGACCTGCGACATCAGGAATGATTTGCTCAATATCCATAAAAGCCAGGGAGCTGTTATCATCGACTGCAATAAGAAACCCTGTTGCCGTATCAGTAACGATTATTGGCGCATCTGGAAAGCCAGCATTGGACGCCAGGCCATTCAATGCAGTTTGAATTGTGGTTGCATTAGCGGGAGTAGGATCTGCGACGCCAAAAGGAAAGGTGGCCGTCTGCCCTAAAAAGAAAAGGCTGAATGTACCAAAGGTTGGGGCAACTCCTGAAATGACCAGTTCCTGAACTTCACTCACGTTTAACAGAGTATCTTGTTCCAGTACTGCAAGCACAGGTGGATCCACGATCATTAAATTATCAGCATTAACGGTCAGCGGATTAATATTCCTGCCAGCCAGTGCATTGACAAATTCAATTTCATATCCATCCTGGAAGTTACCGTTAACCAGAATATCATTCACGCTGATTTCATCGAAAGCAGCCACCATCGCCGTCTTGACCTGTGCCGCTGTCGCAGTCAGAACGATGGGGCCCGTCGTTTGTTCAACACCATCTCCTCCGATATAGGAAATGGTAAAGTCCCCACTGGAGGGAACACCTTCAAATGTGATCAGCTGGACTTCATTCCGTGGAGCAGCAAAGTCAATGATATCTGTCGGTCCGGGAGTCCCGGCAAACGCGGGAACACCCGGTGCACCATTCCCTGTGGGGGGGGGATTGGTAGTCGAAGGCGAGAAAAAGACACCGTGGCCGGTATTATTGGCGATCGTGTTTCCTGTGATACCGCCGCTCAAATCGCCATCCGTCTGATTAAAGACTACACCATGACCGCTATTGGCTGTAATGAAGTTGTCGGTCAGCGATATGAACTGATCAACGTTCGTCAAGTTAAGGCGTACTCCATCGCCTACAGTATTGCCGGTAATATTATTGCCATGGATGAACAACTCAGTTAATAATGCGGCATCGCCATCAACGGTATCATCCACGCTGATCGTAACGCCTTGAATACTGTTGTTATTCGTAATCCGCAACTCTTCCGCAATGGAGTCAACCAGATTGAAATTCACACCATCATTACCCGATGTCCCTGCGATGGTGTTATCAGCCATCGTGGTATGACGCAGAATGGAGCCACCCTGCACATCAATCGAAACACCATCAATGGTAGAGCGTCGCAGAGAAGTCTCTTCGATGATCGAAGTACTCAGCGTACTATTCACAGTAGCTGTGAGGCCTGCACCAGATTGCCCCGTCAAAGTCGAATCGATGACATTGAACTCATTGAGTACAACATTGTTCAGATCGATATTGAAGGCATTGCCTACGCCTCCCGTAATGGTCGAACCGTCGACTGCGATGGTATCTACCAGCATGTTCGACAGTTCAATATCGATTCCCACTCCACTGGTGGAAGAGACTGTTGTGTTGTCAAAAAGAATCTCGAATGGGTCAGCGAATGTCAGACCATCAAGATCAATCGAAACTCCAGCTCCTGAAGTCGCGGAGATTGTCAGATCTTCGAATATGATCGAATCAAAGTTTGCTTCACCATCTGAATCCGGGTCGAGGACTGAGTTATTTATGTTCACTCCGAGACCGGGAGTGATCTGATTGATTATGAGCGACGTCAGAAGCGTCCGATCTTCCAGTTGTTCAATCGCAACGCGGCGTTGAATTTTCTGGCGTGCTGTTGAAGGCATACTCCGAAGTTGAAGTCGTCGACGAGGATTTAAGGTCGCTTTACGGCTTTTTTCAAATGCAAGTCGCATCGACTCAACCCAAGATGTCAGTAACATCTGCTGTCTCCCATAAACTCTAATTTACTACGGCATTTTACTGGTAAATTTGCAGGATGTCACATCCCGCTTCCATTTAATTACAGCCATCAATGCCAATATATGTTCAATAGTTCGTTGTGATTTTCTGATGTCTTCCGATGAAACCGCAAACACAGGTCAAACTGAAACATTCGAACAGTGCCCCAATTGATGCTATCTCAACGTATTTATCAGAATACCCAGTGTCTGATGCTAAAATGCGGTCTGAACCGATGTCAAATAAATTTGCGCAATTTAGGTAAAATATATAGGTTACCTTCCACTTATAACAGTCATACAAGTACCCCAAATCGATCGATTCCACTTAAATACCATCAGGAGAAAGTCCAGCCATCCCGTTCGTTCACAACTGAGTCACGACTTGAATTCTCACAGAACAGACGTATGAACAAAGCAAAACTAACTATGATTCATTTCCAGGCTACCGCATTTCCCTTTTTTTAATTATTTACATAACTATATTCATTTATTGATTTTATATCTTTTGCAATATATCGATCTGAGAAATTTCTTGACAGATTTCCACGATCGTGACTATACATTTGAATCAATTTCATCGAAAAATCGTACTGTTTTTTCAAGATGTAACGTTTTTAATGGTCTTCTTGGCAATAACGAGCCGATCAATTATGACAGTGGGTTATCTACATAGCCCCGGTTGCTGCTGTACTTACGAACAAAAAATGCTCTGAGATCACAAATTGTGCTTTGTCGGAGAGGTTAGTTTTTAATTAGCATCTTTCGGTCGGCTGAATCAGTGAGATTCTACTTAAACCGAAATGGAGAGATTAAGCTATGAGAACGAACGGATTCGTTGGCTTGATAATTGCGGGAATCTGCTGCATATCTTCGCAGATCCCTGTTTGCGCAGGCAGATTTCCCAGTCGAACCATCTAATGAATCTGAAGGGGTCTTCAGAATTTCAAATACTTCGGACTATGATGGGCCTGCAGTCGACGCCGTCTCTTTCGCGCCGTCTTCTCCGCGAACATCAGATATCTCTCCGATTGCCATGCCAGAGGGCGGGCAGTACACCTCAACCGAATATTACGGCGGCGGTGGAGGTGGTGGAGAATACTATGGTCCGGTTCGAAGAATACTCCCCAGGGTGACTGGATTGAAGATCCTTATCTGGATGACACGACCTATGAACGGCTGGGAATTGTCGCCGGTGCCGCCGCCGTTTTTGTGAAACCCGGTTTCGATACCGACACCGCATTTCTGACTGAAGATCAGTCGGGAATGGCGACAGTCACAACTTCAAATGATTTTCCTTACAACTATCAATCTGCTCCCCGCATCAACCTGGGCCTGATTGATAACGAAGGGCTCAGTGCCCAGGTTCGCTGGTTCCAGTTTGAAGACAGACTCTTCAAACGGTGCCACCGCAGACAAAGAACTTCATCTTCTTTCAATGGCCTGCCTACCAAAACCGCCATCGGTGGTATCGCGAGCAGGTGGCCAGGCAGGAGACTTCATCCAGACATCCAGCAACATGAAACTCTATACCATTGATGTCGATTTGAGCCAGGAATTGAATTTTGAACGCTGGCAGACCACATTCGGCGGTGGTTACCGTCACGCTTCTGTGAGCCAGCAATACAGTGCTGTTGGTACAGCCAGTGGTGCAGCTGTCTCTTCCAATGCAGGACATCGGTTCGACGGAAATGGTATCGTTATCTTTGGTGAAGCACGCCGTCCACTAGGATTGTTTGATCGTCGCACCAAAGGAACATCCAGCCTGTCATTAATTACCAGTGCAAAATATGCTGCACTCTGGGGGTAATTCCAAATACTGCTGCTGAAGACCAGACACCAGGTCCTGTCGTTGCAATCGCACAAACCACTTCCAAAGAAATCATTGAGTATCACAGAAGTCCAAATCGGTATGCAGGCAGATTTTGTGCTGCAGACCGGAGCCCTGGTCTGGGTACGAGCCGCCTGGGATGGCATGTGGTGGAACGGTGCCGGCTCCGCTGCCAGCGAATCGGGAGACCTGAGCCTGCTCGGTGGATCGATCACACTGGGAATGGACTGGTAATCCAGCCCCGATAATTTCAAACGAAAAAATAGCAAGCAACGAAAACAGCCCCGTCAGTCGAGATACTGACGGGGCTGTTTTTACGTCTTGAACCCGGCGATTTATTTTTCCGGCGGCGCTTCCAGCGTCTTGATGAACTACAGCAGATCAGCCATCTGCTGCGGACTGATCTCTTTCTCAAGACCATTGGGCATCAGAGAGACACCATTGGACAGCAGCGTATCAATGTTGTTCCTAAGATGATGTCCTCCTTGCCTTCGGCACTGCGAATGGTGTAGCTGGTCGCTGTTTCAGCGGCAATAATGCCTGTGAACAATTTCCCCTGATCCGTCACAATCGTGTAGGTATTGTAGTTCGACTGTGCTTCACGACTCGGATCAAGAATCGCAATCAACAGGTCGTTGTCAGACTTGTTCTTCGTAGTCGCCAGGTTGGGACCGACATTATGTCCCTGGTCACCCACCTTATGACAGGCAGCACAGTTCTTCATATAGATTTTTTCCCGCTGGAATATCTCCTTTAAGCTCCAGTGCCGCTTCATAACTGCGGACGATCTTCGCACGATCGCTGTTGACTTCGTTTCCCACAACCTTCTGTGCCCGCTTGCGAATCTTTTTGTCGGGATGATTCGTCAGCAGATCTTTTTTATCACGGGCAACTCATTCAGCTTGACCTGTTTTTCCTTGATCGCATTCAGCAGACTGTCGATCCGGCCGGAAGACCCCAGTATGGCATCAACGACATCGGTTCGAACAGCAGGACTGAATCCAGACCAGTTCCTTAACAGCGAAGTACTGACATTCTTGTTTTGCATTCGAGATAAAGCATCGACGGCTGCCAGCTGGATTTTGGGAGATGACCGCGGGTTCAAGACTTCTGTCAGAACTTCACCAGCGACACCATAATCGATAAATCCTAATAATCTGATAGCGGCGACCCGCTCAGCAATTGACTTGTCTTCATCTTCTGCAGTCTGAATCGCATCGGCAATCGTTTTATTGAATCGCTGTTTCACATCAGCGTCCAGTTTACTGTAATTGAGCAGTGTGACAAGTGAAGCACCCCGGCGTGCTAAACCTTCTCCCAGAGCACCAAGCACCAGTTGCTTCTGCTGTAATGACAGTGCATCAGCTGAGACAAAGTCCAGCACGGCCAACGCATCTGCTGTTTCCTTGTTCGCACCGGAAATTCGCAACAGTTCAATAACCAGAGAACGCTTGGTCCCTGATAGCTTTCCTTCCTGCCGCCCTGAGGAAATTGACTGCCAGAGGACCGGCAATCTGGGCAGAAGAGGTCAAAACGGCCACCTGCATATCTCCATCATAATTCGTGAATCGACCAGTCTGGTTAAGCCGGTGACAGCAGCCTGCTTGTCGAGTTCACCTAATGAGAATGCCAGTTGCAGCTGGACCCGGTATTCGGGATCAGACAGTCAAAGCCAACAGCTTTTGAGCCAGTTCAGGATCTCTCCTGTGCCTGTTTTTCAGCCAGGCGAATTGCCTGTTCTCGAATCCCGGCATTGGGATCTTTCAAAGCGATTGTAACAGCAGATCTGCATTCAAGGCATTTAATCCATCCAGGGTCCACAGAGCGTGCAGACGTCCCAGTGGCTGTTTTGAAGTTTCGAACAGTTTTTGAGAGGTAAGGAACCGCAGTTTTATCCTGTCGTTCCCAGATCAGCCGCTGTGCTGTTTCCCGGTTCCAGCATTGGGAGATTCCAGCTGCTGCACCAGCTGATCAACTGGCAAATCTCCCAGTTTCTGGACTTTGTATTTCGTTCCTTCAGGATGGACCAGACGATAGATACGTCCACGGTCATAACCACTTTCCAGATCAAGATGACGCTTAATGTCTTCCGGGATGGAAAAAGGATGTTCAATGGTTTCGCGATACATGTCCAGCAAGTAAAGTGTGCCATCGGGGGCATTCACAAAGTTAACAGGACGAAACCAGTTATCGATTGATGTCACAAATTCCGTCTGTTCGTCGGCACGTGTCGCAATGTATGTTGCTCCTTTTGACTCCATCGTTTTACGATGAATCAGATTTCCACCCACGTCTCCGATGAAAGCATTTCCCCGAAACGCCTCAGGATAAGAACTTCCACGATAAATGGTAACACCCGTTGCCGAAGTAAAGAAACCTGTCGCAACCAGTTCTGTGGGGGAAAGACGTTTACGAAAATTGGGATCGGCAGCCCGACGTGCGCCGTCCGAACCTCACGATAGGGTTCAGGGGGACTTCGGCGAAACACAGGAGCAGCAGCTCCCTTTCGTGCAGCCGTTCGCAGCACACCAGGAACCGCCAGGTATTCATTCCGCTTCAGATAATGACTGGGATAGACCACGTGTTGAATATGATTGCTGTTACTGCAGACAAAACGGTTGCCCCAGTCATCCATGGAGTGACCGAATTGAGAACCACCCGAAACGGCTCCAGTTCTCGGGTTTTCGGGATTGAGTTTCAGATCGCGACGACCGGAGGAATCACTTCCTTGCCATCTTTCAGAATGGAACCACCGTTGGTTCCACCTGCAAAATAAATGTGGTTATCCAGACTCCATTTCAGATTATTGGCCAGCCCTGTACATTATTAGTCGGCAGTCCGGTGAAGACAGTCTCGCGGATATCCGCTTTGTTGTCACCGTCGGTATCTTTGAAATAATAGATGTTCGGTGGTGCAATCACATAGACGCCACCATCATAACAACAGACCGATGTCGGCCAGGTAATCGTGTCGGCAAACACAAAGCTCTGATCCATCTTGCCATCGCCAGTGGTGTCTTTTAACAGGCGAATCACGCCAGCATTTTTTCGAACGGGGCCGGGAATGTAATCGGGCCGCTGTTCCGGAAGATAAGGATAGCCACGCATTTCTGCTACAAACATCTGCCCGTTTTCATCAAAACAGGCATCGACGGGATCCATGACATCCGGTTCCGAAGCCACCAGTTCCAGCTGAAATCCTTGCTCCAGTTTGAAGCCTTTCAGACTGTCTTCTCAGGAGACGTCGCTGGAATACGCTTGAATCGTTTGGATAAATCGCCTTCATTCGCAAGCGGCTTTTGCGCCATTACCGAGGAATAAAAACGACCACCCAAAAAAGTGATGCTTGATAAACAAATTACAGCCAGGCAAAGGACTTTTTTCCGAGAGACCAAAACCATATTTTCCGACTTTCTATGTCAATTTACACGAAACAAAATAGTCTGATGAAGAACGATAAGGTGGGAACAGACGTTGAGATTTTCCAAATCTTCTGGACCTGCTTTTGAAGTAGTCAATATTCCTACTTCATAGCCAGGTCCTGATAAATTATAAAGAACGTTAACGAACCTGTTCAAGCTTATCCATAGCCTGATTTCGGGAAATCAAGAGCATTTGATATTAAAAAAGAGAGAATTTTTTCCCTTTACTTATTAACATCTACGTATTTTTATTCGAAATCAGGAGAACAAAAGGTGGTTCAAGCGGATATTATTCCCATTCGATTGTACTGGGTGGCTTGGAGCTGATGTCATAGACCACACGATTGATTCCCCGAACCTCATTGGTAATCCGCGTCGACATTCTTTCGAGAACGTCATGGGGCAGCGGCGACCAGTTGGCGGTCATGAAATCATCAGTTTCAACTGCACGAATCGCGGCGACATCCTCATAAGTACGCCCGTCGCCCATCACACCAACAGAGCGAATGGGTAACAGCACCGCAAAAGCCTGTTTTGTTTTTCGATACAAGTCCGCTTTATGTAATTCCTCTATCACAATCAGGTCTGCTTCTCGAAGAACATTCAAACGTTCCTCAGAAATGTCCCCTAAACAACGTACAGCCAGCCCCGGACCGGGAAAAGGATGTCGGTAGATTAAATTGTCTGGCAAGCCAAGTTCATGGCCCATTTGACGGACTTCATCTTTAAATAGTTCTCTTAAAGGTTCAATCAGTTCAAAACCCAGCTTCTCAGGCAGGCCACCTACATTATGATGCGACTTAATCGTCGCCGCTGGTCCATCGGGATTGGCGCCGGATTCAATTACATCCGGATAAAGAGTTCCTTGCGCAAGAAAATGAGCATTTTCAATCGATGTTGCTTCTTTTTGAAAAACTTCAATAAAAAGCCGACCAATAATTTTCCGTTTTTCCTGTGGGTCGGAAACTCCCGCCAGTTGTGATAAAAACAGCTCGCGGGCATCGACTACATGCAGGTCGGTTTTAAAATGATCTCCAAAACGAAGCGATACTTCTTCCGCTTCCCCTTTTCTCAATAAGCCGTTATCAACGAAGATGCAGGATAATTGAGGGCCGATAGCACGATACAATAAAGCAGCGACCACCGAAGAATCTACCCCTCCTGATAATCCACAGATCACACGCTTGTCGCCTACCCGCTCACGTATTGATTCCACCTCCTGCTCAATGAGAGAAGAGATTTTCCAGGTCCCCTCACAACCACAAACCTTCTGAACAAAGTTGGCGAGTAATGTGCCACCAAATTCGGTGTGGGTTACCTCCGGATGAAACTGAAGCCCAAAAAGTGGTTGACTATGATGCTTGACGGCGGCAAACTGACAGGTTTCGGTGGAAGCCAGTGATGAAAAATGTTCGCTTAAATTTTCGACCTGATCACCATGACTCATCCAGGCAATCAAATTGTCAGGAACATCGGCAAATAAACTGGAATGATCGCTGACAACACAAGGCGTCCGGCCAAACTCGCGTGAGGCCCCCCCTTTCACCACACAGCCTTGCGATTTACAAACCAGTTGCATTCCATAACAAATGCCTAAAATGGGAATCCCCAGGTTAAAGATCTCTGGATCCGGCTGGGGAGAGTCTTCACCATAAACGCTGGCAGGACCACCGGAAAGAATAATCCCTTTGGGATTGAGTTCCTTGATTCTTGCTGCCGACAAGGTGGGACGAGCCAATTGACTGAAAACATTCTGTTCGCGAACACGCCTGGTGATCAGCTGTGAAGTTTGAGACCCAAAATCCAGGACCAGAATCAACTCTTCCTGTTTGGTATTAATTAAGCTCTGGTCAAGAACATCCTGCTCAGAGAGATGGGGATCGGTCATTATGTTCTCTAATAAATGATGCAATCGAAAGCGTCATCTGAAGCATTCCAATAAGGCCTCAAAGACGTATATCAAGTTGTTTACAGGAACCTGGTTAAGTAAACGCTCATGCCTGAAATCCAAATCGCCATCTTAGCGGTTTCAATTTCGAAATCCAATTCCGTGTGCTCAATTCAATGAAGAAACCAGGAATCTTTGCGGGTCAGTCAAAATACAAAAATAAGATGAATATATGACGGACCACTCTACAATTCGACACATCTCATCTCAACATCAGGCACAGATTATGGCTTAAAGCACCAGCAAAGAAAGGACTTACATCAATGGGAACACATCAAGATAAGTTGAACCATTCTTACCGATCTATCCGATAATTCCAGTAATACAACAATTGCGGAAAAGTTGTATTCGTCACGGATCAGACTGATATCACAAATTTCGTATCGATCCGAAACGATGGGCTGTCTAAACGAATCCCATTTCAATCAACCATTTGCATCAATTTATTGCCAGGGACAGAAAATCATGCTTCTCCAACGGAATCATTTTTTCTCCAGACATTGTCTGGCGTTTTTAGTCGGATCGCTATTCCTCTTTGCTGGAGCGAATTTAAATGCTCAGCTCGTTCCTGGAACGGGTACTCGAATTGAGGGAAGCTGGGATGATTTCGAAGACGAATCCTGGGAATACATCGCAAATCTACCCAAAAGCAGTACGAACGTCGATAAACAAACCCGCTATCCTTTAGGACAATCTTCTAACAATGTCTGGACTGAAAGCGCGCCAAACGAGGACAACCTGACCTGATTCAACGTGTTCCCACTCCCAAAGGAGGCCTCCCCGGCAGTAAAGGTGCCTTGCTGATGAAATCACTTCATACAGGGGTCCCGGAGCGGGGAAGTCGAAACACCAATCAGGATGACCTGATCATGCAGGGCACCATGGTATCAGTCAATTATTCACCCAGTGTAGTGACACGAGTCTATATTCCCCCTTTCGAGGAGTGGGAAGATAAAACTGGTACATCATTTGGGTTCAGAGCTGCTGTCAAAGCTCCGATGTGGTCTAAAGATTCTCGTTCGAGATCACGCAGACGATTTTTCTCACGTGGTCCTTCCAAAAAGATTGAAACGGTTTATCTCGGAATGTTTATTCAGTTTAACAGCAAAACGGACAGTCCCGGCGAAGAAGATTCTGCCATGTTCGTTGTGCGTGCTGACAGTACAGGACAGGATTTTATAGGACCTCAAATCAAACAGACTGGATGGTGGACACTTGGCATGTCCTTCACCCCCGATGGTCGAGCTCATTATTACGCCAGTCCCGGTGTTGATCCTTTGACCCCTGCTGATCGGTTTGCTTCACATTTCCCTTATGGAACTCAGATCCAGACATTCCATACTGCCTTTTTTAATATCTGTAATCAGGACAATGGACGTACCTGGTCGACAGAGTGGATTATTGACGATCCGACAATGTACTACATCAGCCAATAGTTACGGTTGCTGACAAAAAAGAATAAATCGAGAACGGCATACTCTCTCAGGGTATGCCGTTTCTTGTTTTCCTTTTATTATGAATTTCTCTTTCGGCTCGTTCTTAATTCCATCCACTAGAAATCACTCTTTTTCCTGGACTCTCCGATGTTCGAAAATAAAATTAAAACACTTTTGTCGCAGGGAGAGATCGCTCTGGGTGTGGCAATGCCCGATGCCTCTGAAATTCTTGCAAAACTTTCTGTGGACACCGGTGTCGATTTTTTATGGGTGGATCTGGAACATCGTCCTTATGGAATCAATGAGGTCAAAAATCTCCCTCTGATTGCCCGCAGAAAAGGCTGCATGCCAATGATCCGTGTTCCAGGTCTGGATCAAATTCATTTTAAGAAAGCTTTGGATATCGGCGCGAATACGATTATGGTCCCGCAAATCAATAATGCCGAAGAAGCCAGACTGGCCGTCCAGTATGCCAAATATCCACCGGAGGGGACACGAGGTGTCTCTCCTGACTGGACATTATTCATGGATTTGACATTTGATGATTATCTTCCATACGCAAATCAGGAAACAGCAATCGTCGCACAAATCGAATCACCGGAAGGAATTGAAAATATCGAGGAAATCGCTGCTGTGGAAGGCATTGATGTTCTCTTTGCCGGACCCATGGACCTTTCGGCCTCTCTCGGAATCATCGGCCAGATAAATCACCCAAAACTCCTTGATTTATTAGCTGATTTCCCCAAACGAGTGGCAACGGCGAATAAACCAGCCGGTATCACTTTTGGTGACCTGGACCGATGCCGACGTGCAATCGATGAAGGTTATCGATTCGTCAATATTGGATCGATAGCCTCATTGGGCGCC
The DNA here is from genome assembly GCA_942492165.1 of uncultured Planctomycetaceae bacterium. GTDB lineage: Bacteria > Planctomycetota > Planctomycetia > Planctomycetales > Planctomycetaceae > Gimesia. The sequence goes on along the minus strand of CALOEF010000060.1, from coordinate 31,828 downwards.
AACGGTATTAAATCGGTTTTGCCGGAATTACGGGAGCGGGCAAGAAATTGACGTATCCAAAATTATTCAAGAGACCTCTGGAACGCATAAACACAATTTGATACAATTGTGCTTCATATGAAAGTTTCAGATAACGGCAACGGCAGGAGAGATTTCAAATATGTTGACACTGCTAGGACAAAGTGACACACCTCGTTCGTTTTGTGATCGATTGTCGCGGCGCAACTTTCTGAAGGTGGGAAGCCTCGGCTGCTCCGGTCTGACTTTACCTGGTATCTTGCAGGCAGAATCAAACCCCGCGACCAAAAAGCGACAGAAATCTGTGATCATGATTTATCTGGTGGGTGGACCGCCCCATCAGGATATGATTGACCTCAAACCGGAAGCCCCGAAAGAAATTGCCGGGCCCTGGCGGCCCATCGCCACGAATGTACCCGGAATCGAAATTTGTGAAGCCTTTCCGCGCATGGCACAATTAATGGATAAAATGGTACTGGTCCGCTCCATTGTTGGATCGCAAAGTGGCCACGATGCCATTCAGTGCTTTAACGGCCACAATCCCCGCAAACCAAAACCACAGGGAGGCTGGCCTCAATTCGGTTCGACTGTTTCAAAAATCCAGGGCGCTCATGTCGAGTCGGCGCCCCCGTTTATCAGCCTCTGCTATCCCTGTACTCATGGTCCTTATAATGAACCCGGCCCCGGTTTTCTTGGTCTCTCCGAATCTCCATTTCGACCAATGGGGCCTACCAGAAATGATATGGTCCTCAACGGAATCACACTCGACAGACTCTCAGATCGTAAAAAACTTTTGGAGAGTATCGATAATTTCAAACGCGAGACAGATGCTTCGGGCATGATGAATGGTCTGGATACCTTCAACGAACAGGCGATGGGTGTTCTTACCTCTTCACAACTCGCAGAAGCCCTTGATCTTTCAAAAGAAGATCCACAAATTGTAAAACGATATGGAACAGGGGATCCCACTAAATTTATGGACGGTAATGGTGCCCCCCGCGTTCCACAAAGCATGCTGGTCGCACGCAGGCTCATCGAAGCGGGTGCACGGGTCGTCACACTGAACTACAGCAAATGGGACTGGCATGGCGGAAAAAATAATTCCATCTTCAAGCGCGAAGGTGAAGACTTTCCTGTTTTCGATCAGTGTGTCAGCGCCCTGTTGGAAGATTTACACCAGCGAGGTCTGGATCAGGATTGCACGGTCGCCATCTGGGGTGAATTTGGACGCACACCAAAAATCAGTACCCAGGTCGGCCGGGACCACTGGCCACGAGTCAACTCTGCCATTTTGTTCGGTGGTGGAATGAAAACCGGTCAGGTGATTGGTGCAACAGATCGACTCGGGGGAGAGGCCATCGATCGCCCTGTTACATTCCCGGAACTCTTCGCAACTCTCTATCATAATCTGGGAGTTGATATCGAACAGACGACGCTTGATGATTTCAGTGGCCGACCACAATATCTGGTCGAAGAAAATGCGAAACCGATTCCCGAATTAATTTAGTTTCCTCGCAAACGATTCTGGTTCGCTGCCATCGCCCGGTTGAATAAACCTTGAATTGCTTCATCTGAAAGCGTTAATATGGTTTATGACAACAATCTTTGTGTTGTTCCCTCCACCTTAAGTGCACTCGTCGATAACAGACTACTGATGCAATTTTCGGCGGAATCACGACACGAACTCTGAAATGAAACACCTGAGCATGAAGCATATTCTACCATTGATATCTGTTTTATTGCTGTCGACTGGATTTGTCAGTGTTTCAATTTCAGCAGAAACATCGCAATCCGGTTCTGTTCCCCGGTTTTCTTCTGAGCAACTGGAGTTCTTTGAAAAGTCGATTCGACCATTGCTCGCCGCACATTGCTACAAATGTCACAGCGGACATTCCAAACGTCTGGAAGGGGGACTTCGTCTGGACTCACGCTCCCTGATTTTAAAGGGAGGAGACACGGGCCCCTCCGCCAAACTCAAAAACCCTCACGACAGTCTGCTTCTGGAAGCGGTACGATATGAATCACTGGAAATGCCTCCCGATTCTCGTCTGAAAAAAGAACAAATTGATCTATTGTCACGCTGGATTGAAATGGGACTTCCCTGGCCCGACGAAAAAGCTCCTGTCAAAGCAGGTACGAGTGAGATTTTCGATCTGCAAAAACGACGCGGGGAACATTGGGCCTGGCAGCCAATAAAAAACGTTTCGCCCCCCACTGTGAAAAATAAAACCTGGTCGACACAACCTCTGGATCAATTTATTCTGGCAAAACTGCAAGAACACAAACTGCAGCCAAGCCAGCCTGCTGATAAGCGAACCATGATCCGAAGGCTTTATTTTGACTTAATCGGTCTCCCTCCCGGTCCCGAACAAATTCACGCTTATTTAAATGATCGTTCGGCAAATGCGACCGAGAAAGTCGTTGATCAACTGCTTGCCTCTCCCCATTTTGGTGAACGTTGGGCACGACACTGGCTGGATCTGATGCGATACGCTGAGTCACGAGGCCATGAATTTGACAACGATGCCCCCAATGCATTCCAGTATCGTGACTATGTCATCAGAGCACTGAATGCAAATATTCCATTCGATCAGTTTGTCACGGAACATATCGCCGGTGATTTGCTGGAACAACCTCGACTTCATCCTGAAAAGCAGTTTAATGAATCCGTTCTGGGAACGGCATTCTGGTATTTAGGTGAGTGGGTGCACTCTCCTGTCGACATCCGTAAGGATGAGACAGACCGTTTTGATAATGCCATTGATGTCTTGACAAAATCATTTCTGGGCATGACGGTTTCCTGTGCGCGCTGTCACGATCACAAGTTTGATGCCATTTCGACAAAAGACTACTACGCACTCTATGGATATTTGCAAAGCAGCAATTATCATCAGGTACGCTTCGAATCGATGGTTAACAATCAGAAAATCGCACAGCGGGCCGAACAGCTTCATCAACAGTACCAGAAACTCCTGAAAGCCAAACTGAAAGATGCGTTTGCCGCTGAGATAAAAAGTATTTCTGCGTATTATCAGACTGCAGATTTACTGACACGGCAAATTCAGAACGGAGCATCCCCCACTCTTGATACACAGATCAAACAGCAGTCTTCCGCTAAAAAGCTCAATACAGCAATTCTCAAACGCTGGGTCAAATTCATTCAGAGCAACCAGAAAAAAGAGAACAGCCTGAATATCACACTCTTTGTCGATTCTGACACAGACGCATCCCTCGCGCATCCCTCTCCATCCAATTCAAAAGAAACAGACCATTCTCATCCTGAAAACAGGACAATTATTGATTATGGCAATTGCGCTCTCGAAGATTTTATCACCGATGGATTCACGTTCGGCCAGACTCCATGTTCACGGGGTACTGTAGTATTGGATCAGTCCAGTCAGCAGATCCCACTCACAATCATGCTGGAAGGTGCCGCCCGACGTGACTTTCTCTGGGATAACCTGGTCGATGTCAAACCATCACAAATGAATCAGAAAAACAAACTCCGATCATACCCCCGTTCAGGTCGTACTCTGCGGACTCCAACCTTCGAAGTACAGGGCTCTGTTTCATATCGGATCAAGGGAGGCTGCTGGGTTTACGCCTGTGTTGATTCTCACCGCCTGCTGTTTGGTCCGCTACACGGTTCCACATTGAAAAAAATCACTGCAAACTCTGAAAATAAACCTCAATGGATTAAGCATGACCTGTCAAGATACAAAGGGCATCGCATTCATCTGGAATTTACGCCTCTGGATAAAGCGCCTCTGGAAGTTTATCAGGTAAAACACTCTGCAGAGAATCCCAGGCAATTTTCAACTTCAATCAGTCTTACAAATGAGAAAACCCAAAAAGCGTTTCAGAGTGCATTTGCGGAATATTTTGATAGTGAAAAGAAACCGAGTGCAGAAACTGTTGCCCTTATCAACTGGGTACTCACTCATCCTGATTTATTCTCTGAACCACAAAGCAGGCAACGGATAGCACTTTCCAGAGAAATCAAAAAATATCAGACTCAATGTGAACAACTGAAACAGGCGATTCAAGCCAAATCTCAAACAGCCCTGGCTATGATGGACGGCAGCTCTGAAAATGATCACGTCCTGATTCGAGGTAACCACCAGAACCCGGGACCACTGGTGGAACGACGTTTTCTGGAAGCGTTGTCTGACAGCACTCCCGCAATCACTCCGGGAAGCGGGCGACTCGAACTGGCAACAGCGATCAATGCCCCTTCCAACCCCTTAACTCATCGAGTGATTGTGAACCGGATCTGGGCGCATTTGTTCGGACGGGGAATTGTTTCCAGTGTCGACAATTTTGGTGTCCTGGGAGATCGCCCTTCACATCCTGAGCTGCTGGATTTTCTGACATCAAAATTCTTGAAAGAGGGCCGCACTCTAAAACAGTTGATAAAAAACATTGTGCTGTCACAAACTTATCGACAGACCAGCCAGACCACATCCGATGCTTCAGAAATCGATCCGGACAATATTTATCTATATAAAATGCCCTTGAAACGACTGGAAGGTGAAGTCATTCGTGACACATTGTTAGACATTTCGGGTAGACTCGATACCCAAATGTATGGCCCGTCTATTCCAGTTCATCTTACCAGATTTATGGATGGTCGCGGCAAACCATCGATAAATGGTCCTTTAGACGGCAAAGGCAGGCGCTCCATTTATATTCAGGTCCGCCGCAATTTTCTCTCACCAATGATGCTGGCCTATGATACCCCCAGCCCTTTCAGCACAATGGGACGCCGCAATGTATCCAATGTTCCCGCACAAGCACTCATATTGATGAACGATCCGTTTGTCATTCAACAATCCCAGCTTTGGGGGAAACGTGTTACCAGAGAATCAAAACTTCAAACCACCGATGACAGAATTCGCTGGATGTATGAGTCGGCATTAAGCCGATTACCTACAACTGATGAGCAGTTGGCCGCTCGTCGATTTATAATAGAGCGTTCCAGACAAGGTCATAAAAATGCTGACTCTGCTCTCATCTGGGCAGAGCTGGGACACGTTATATTCAACCTCAAAGAGTTTATCTATCTCTTTTGAGTCAATAACACTACTCAGAAAGTCTGCGACATGCAATGTGGTCAATTCAGACAACAATTCACGCGGCGTGATATACTCAGACAATGCGCCAACGGGTTTGGAGCCACTGCGCTGACCGCACTCCTGCAGGATCAGGTATTCTCAGGAGAAGCCGCAGGTAAAACACATTTCCCACCCAAAGCAAAAAATGTCATCTTCCTGTATATGGATGGGGGTCCTTCTCAGGTCGATACATTTGACCCGAAACCAATGTTAAGCAAATACAACGGCAAAAGTCCCGGCGATTTTTTTAAGGTCGAAGCAACACAATTCGATAATATTGGAAAAGTTCTGGAAAGCCCATGGAAATTTCAACCTTACGGCGAAAGTGGCATTCCCGTCAGTGAGCTGTTCCCACACGTCGGAAAGTGTGTCGATGACCTCGCTGTAATTCGTTCTGTGGTTTCACAATTTCCAGAACACACGTTTGCTAACTATTTTCTACATACAGGCAGTGGCTTCCAGGGACGCCCCAGTATGGGAGCCTGGGTCAATTATGGTTTGGGAAGTGAATGCCAGAACTTACCCGGCTTTGTGGTTATTAACGGCGGGTTAATTCCGCCCGGGGGACTTGACTGCTTCAACAGTGGTTTTCTTCCTGCCAGCTTTCAAGGTTCTGTTTTCAAACCGGGAGGCACTGGCATTGCAAATGTAAAACGTCGAGAAAATTCGGATCAAAGTCAACTACAAAAACTCAATCTCATTCAGCAACTGGACCGCTTGAAACAACTGAAATCAGGAGTTCATGACGAAATCGAGTCTGCCATCTTGAATTATGAGCTGGCCTATAAAATGCAAATGGCAATTCCCGATTTAATGTCGTTCGCTGACGAAAGCAAATCGACTCTGGACCTGTATGGATTCAATGCAGAATATAAACCCACGCAAACTTATGCTGCCGAATGCCTGCTGGCCAGACGCCTGATCGAGCGCGGCGTGCGATTTGTTGAACTGACTTGTACCAATGTCAAAAGTGACCGCTGGGATCAACACAGAAACCTGAAACGCGATCACGAAAATAACGCGCGTGCCGTCGATCAACCCATTGCCGGACTCTTAAAAGATCTTAAACAGCGGGGGCTGCTGGAATCAACGCTGGTCATTTGGGGAGGCGAGTTCGGGAGAACACCGTTTGCACAGGGAAAAAATGGACGAGACCATAACCCATTCGGATTTTCCATGTGGATGGCTGGCGGCGGGATTAAAGGAGGCATCACTCATGGTGCCACAGATGATTGGGGATACAAAGTTGTAGAAAATCGTGTAGAAATACATGACATTCACGCCACCATGTTACACCTGCTGGGGTTAGATCATACAAAATCGACCTTCCGCTTTGGTGGTCGTGATATGCGACTCACCGACGTTCACGGACACGTCATTCATGACATCATCAGTTAACCGGGATTTTGAGTTCCATTCATTCTCATGTTTGAAAAGGCTTTCCCATGAAACATGGCTTTCACGTTCTTTTTTTTGTTCTTTCCTGTTTTCTGATCTCAGGTTTGACAACACTGAATGCGGAAGATTGGCCCGCATTTCGAGGACTACGGGGAGATGGAATCTCACGGGAACAGGATGTTCCACTGAAATGGAGTCCGTCAGAAAATATCATCTGGAAAGCGAAACTGCCTGCTCCCGGAAACAGCAGCCCGATTGTTTCGAATGGAAGAGTATTTGTGACCTGCGCAGAAAACAAAGGACGCAAACGAAGTTTATACTGCTTTGACCGAACCAACGGACGAGAACTCTGGGTCCGTACCGTCAACTTTGATCAAGTCATGCCGACTCATAAAACAAATCCCTATTGCGGATCGACTCCTGTTACCGATGGGAAACGAGTCATCGTCTGGCATGCTTCGGCGGGTCTCTATTGTTATGACTTCGCAGGAAAGGAACTCTGGAAAAGGGATCTTGGAAAGTTTGAGCATATCTGGGGTTACGGTGCCTCTCCTGTTTTGCACGAAGGAAAGATCATTCTGCACTGCGGCCCTGGCAAACGAGTTTTTATGACGGCCCTTCATCTGATGAACGGAAAAACTATCTGGGAAACTGAAGAACCGGTCGAAGGCAATGGTCAACGAAATAAGGAGCGAAAGTATATGGGCTCCTGGAGCACGCCAATCATTGCCGAGATAAACAGTCGAAAACTCATCATCTGCAGTATGTCACTTCGAGTGAACGCCTATGACCCCAAAACGGGAAACATCATCTGGAGTTGTTACGGTCTGCGAGGCCAGAAGGGGGACCTGGCTTATACATCACCGATTGTCGCAAACGATGTTTGTGTCGCGATGGGGGGATTTAATGGACCTGCAATTGGGTTCCGCATGCAGGGGAAGGGAGATATCACAGCAAAACAAAGCCTGTGGCGCAAAGAGCCGAACCCTCAACGCATTTCCTCCGGAATTTTTACGAAGAACCATCTGTTTATGGCCAACGCAGGTCCCAATCTGTTCCAGTGCATCATACCCGACACAGGGGGAAGTCGTCTGGCAAGAACGCTCGGGAGGCGCCGCCTGCTGGGGTTCATTAGTGTTGGCAAATGAACATTTATATGTGACGGACCAGAACGGTACCACACATGTCTTTAAGGCCGACAACAAACGTTACGAGAAAGTGGCGCAAAATGAACTTCACGAAACAAGTAATTCGACTCCCGCATTTTCAGATGGGCAGATTTTCCTGAGAACATTCAATCACATTTACTGCATCGGGAAATAACGGGGAAATTCGATTACCAAAGTTCGATTTCCAGTTCGAGTTCAACACCAAACTTTTCAGAGACCGTAGTCTGAGCCAGATTAATCAGATCATGAACATTTTCCGCCGTCGCATTATCATCGTTAATGATAAAATTCGCATGCCGGTCGCTGATCTCAGCCCCACCCATTCGGGTTCCCTTGAGACCTGCCTGTTCGATTAAGGCACCAGCATGAAGACCTCGTGGATTTTTGAATATGCAACCCGCCGACTGATGAATCAGTGGTTGATTAGCCTTTTTCATAATCCAGTTCTTTTTCATTCGGTTTGTCACTTCGTCGGAATCATCCTGTTTCAATTCAAAAGTAGCGTCCAGAATCACTAATTCATTAATACTACTTTCCCGGTAGCTGAAACTGAGTTCGTCAGCAGTTCGAACAAATATTTCACCACGGGCAGTCATTACGGAAATCGACGTCGCACACTGACCGACATCGCCATTATGTCCGCCTGTATTTCCATGCAAGGCACCTCCGACAGTCCCCGGAATCCCAACCAGACTTTCCAGACCGGCAAGCCCGCATTTTACTGATTGAGACACCAGGTTTGATAACAGAGCACCAGCGCCGGCAGTGACTGTCGTACCTTCGATCTGTATTTTGGCGAACCCCTCATCATGAATTCTGATGACAGCTCCTTGAACCCCGGAATCCTTGATGAGAATATTCGAGGCACCACCAAAGACGCGCATGGGGATGTCGTTTTCAACACAGCATAAGACCACTGACTGCAGTTCATCTACATTGCGTGGTTCAAGAAAAAACTGAGCAGGGCCCCCTATTTTAAAATAGGAATACTTTGCCAGTGGTTCAGAATGTTTAAGAATCTCTTTGAAGTCTTCGATTGAACTCATGATGGATCCGATTTATTTCGCCAGCCCCCATAGTTATGATAATATCACCAGATTGAGCCTCAGTCTCTAAAGTTGAGACCATCTGGTCAAGGGAACTGCAGAAACTGACTGAATCATTATGCTGAAGAATTCGTTTTACAAGGGTTTTTGACGTATCAACGGGCTCTTGATCGAGCTTCTCGCGGGCGGCAAAAACGGGAGAAACCAGTACTGCGTCTGCCTGTTTGAAGCTGAGAGCATAGTAATCCATCAATGCTTGCGTGCGGGAAACCTGATGCGGTTCATATAGACACCAGATTTTGCGATCTGGATATTCTTCTCTCAACATCTTGAGAGTGGACTGAATTGCCGTTGGATGGTGAGCATAATCATCAAACAAGGTCATACCTTTGTAAGAACCCATTTGTTCAAAACGGCGATGAATTCCCGGAAACTGATAAATCCCCTCGCGGATGTCTTCTATTTCAATCCCGGCAGTGTGGCAGAGAATAGCAGCAACGATCGCATTGGAAACGTTATGCTTCCCTTTTTTTTGTGTGGAAATTTCTGAAAAATAGTTGCCTTCGTGAAACAGTCGAAATCGTAAACCAAAATTGGTTTGCTTTATGTCAGTCGCCCACCAGTCTGCACCGCGTTCCAGCGAATATGTAGAGACTTTCGCTTTACAGGATTCGATGATCTTCTGTAAACCCAGACAATTTCCTGGCAATAACAACGATCCACTGACGGGAATTCGAGAGGCAAATTCCGCATAAGCAGATGTCATATCATCCTGGTTTTTGAAATAATCAAAATGGTCGGGTTCAATATTGGTAATCGCTGCATGATAGGGATACAGGCTAAGAAAACTCCGCTGGTATTCGCAACTTTCGGCGACAAACAATGGTCCCTTCCCGGCCCAACCATTTAAATTCTGGCTGCATAGCTCTGCGCCAATCACTGCAGAAGGCGAAACTCCTGCATTTTGAAGTACGAAAGCTGTTAATGCGGAAGTGGTACTTTTCCCGTGCGTGCCTGCAATGCAGACCCCCTTCTTCTGACGCATCAGATTGCCCAGCATCTGAGCGTAAGAATATTGCGGAATTCCCATCCGCTGCGCAAAGCGACGTTCCGGATTTGCCAGACCAATCGCCGGGCTGTAAATTAAAACATTTGTTCCTTCGGGGACAAAGTTCTTGTCATGTCCATGATGAACCCGATATCCACCGTCCCGCAACAGGCTTTCTGCTGCGGGCGACGGGCTTAAATCAGAGCCTGTCACACGGCATCCTGCACTGGTGAGATATTCTGCCAGGGCTTTCATTCCAGAACCACAAATGCCGACCAGATGGGCAGATGCGGGCAATAAACCGGAATCCAGTTCCGATTCCGTTTCTGATAGCCTCTGTTGAGTAATATTCATATTTGACAGGATCATGGCCGCCTTAATGTCTATCTGAGATTCCCAATGATGAGTCTTGCCAGGAGGATTTCCCAACCGTTGCAGGTTTCAGTGTGAACTTTCCGAAATCCCTCGTCTTTTAACTATCGGAAAGTGATGCATTCGGAATCCATTGGTTATGCCATTTGATCCGAATAGATAAACATTATCGAATATCAAGATCCTGTTGCATCAAGCCGGGTGCCTGGTCAAAATTGAGAAAATAGATAAACACGGTCAGGGATTAGTACATTTCGCCCTGATTCTTTGAGTTCCTTTCATTTTTTCAAAGTTCTTATAATTCTTCTCTGGCTTCGGTACAATGCATTATGCCTTGAAATCGAATCTGCCTGAAGGGCAATTTAGGGATCTCTTTACCCAAACAGCCACTGATTGACCACCTTCCCACAAGGAGCTCTCGCATGCAGGAACCAACATTTGATGCGCAAACTGCTCATCGCTATTTTGCCGCGACTTGCTTCAATCAAGCCTGGACCTCTATCGAGAAGCGTGATCGAACCCCGGAAGAAAACCTGTCAATGATTTCTGCCAGCCATGCGTCATATTGGCACTGGTTACAATATGAGGAACATACGCCACACAATCTTTCCATTGCTTATTGGCAGCTTTCCCGGGTTTACGCCATTACTAACCAATCGATCCCCGCACTTGGTTACGCGACTCTCTGCCTGGAAGTGAGCCAGAAAAATCAATTAGGCCCTTTTTGTATCGCGTACGCTTATGAAGCTCTGGCACGGTCCGCATTCGTCGCCAATAAACCGGATGATGTTGCCATTTACCTTAAACACGCAAAAAAAATCGCAGAATTGGAGCTGAAAGGAGAGGAAAAACAGCAATTACTGGCAGATCTGAATACAATAGAAGTATCTTCAGCCTGAGTCTGCCCCGAAAGTCTCGGATCGACTCCCCATATACTGCAATTTGACACATATTTATGGATTATCTCAAACAACTCTTCGAATCCTATTTTGAAATCCCACCAACAGGTCCTGGACAGGGACAGTGTGGAATTTCCAGTGGAATACCCCCTGGCCGGGCTGGCTTCCAAACTGGACTATTTTACTTCTCGGCGTTGGAATTATTTTTCTGCTCGTTTTTGCTTATTTGAAAGATACTGCGCATCTCAATTTTCAAAAGCGATTCCTGTTACTGGGTATCAGAATAGCCCTGTTCTTTATTGTTCTCTTGTTCCTCACCAGATTCACGCTCTCCATTCACAAGACCGGCCTGCCTTTTGTAGCGATTTTAATTGACGATTCAGCAAGTATGGGTCTGGAAGACAATTATTCCCAGTCTGGTTCAAATAAAAAGAACACCCCCACTCAACAACCAAAACAAGGAAAAAATCGCCTGGCGCTGGTCAAAGATTTGTTACTCCAAAAAGAATCACAGTTTCTGAATGAGTTACAAAAAAAACACAAACTGAGACTTTATCATTTTTCTGAAGTATGTACCCCGCTGGGAACAGAAGGTCTCCTCGACAAAATGGACAGTGAATTCACTCAGGAACTGGTCAGTCAAATAGAACCCGTGGGGAAAGAAACACGTCCCTTTCATGCAGTGCAAAAAGTTCTGAATGATTTTCGAGGGACACCGCCAACGGCTCTCATCGTATTCAGCGATGGAATTTCCAGCACAGGTGATATGGATCTATTATCCCGAGCAGGTTCGTTAGCCAGGTCAAAACTGGTTCCAATATTCACTGTAGGTGTTGGTAGCGAACAACCTGTCAGAGACCTGCGATTATATGATCTTCTGGTAGACGATGTTGCTTTTGTCAATGATCCGATCAATCTGTCTGCGAAAGTGAAGAGCTTTGGTATCAATTCGGGTTCTGTTTCTGTTTCACTCAAAGATGCGAGGACAGGAACACAATTGGCAACACGTCGATTTCCAATCAACCCGAAAAAAGAATTTCAAAAAATTGAACTCACCTTTACTCCAACCAAAGCGGGGTTATTTGAATATCTGTGTGAAGTGGAATCAGTCAAAGGAGAAGTTAATCAGAAAAATAATCAGCAGACAGGACAGATATCAGTTCTTGACCAGAAAATCCGTGTCTTATTAGTTGATTCTGTTCCCCGCTATGAATATCGCTATCTGAAACACCTCCTGGAGCGAGATAAAACCATTGAGCTACGGAGCATTTTGCAGGAATCAGACCTGGAATATTCTTCGGAAGACATAACCGCCCTTGATTATTTTCCCGTAAAAAAAGAAGACCTTTATCAATACGACGTGGTAATTTTAGGTGATGCAGATCCCGCCTATCTCAGCCAGGCTGTTTTTGAGAACCTGAACCAGTTTGTGCGAGAGAAAGGGGGGGGACTGGTCGTCGTTGCCGGCCCTCGATTTTCCCCCCAATCCTATGCAAACACCAAACTGGAAGGTCTGCTGCCCTGTTCGAAATATCTGACTCGAAACAATCTGATTCGCAAGCACCTGTAATCGAAGGGTTTCAGCCGGAATTGACAAAAGAGGGACAGTTCAGCACATCGATATTTCGTTTTGCAGATAGTGCCGAACAGAGCCAGTTGATCTGGAATAACCTGCCTGAATTGTACTGGTATTACACTGCGGGCGGAGTCAAACCCGGAGCATCTGTGCTCGCGACACATCCCACACAAAAGGGGAAAAATGGCCAATTAATCCCGATTATCGTAACGCAGCGTATTGGATCCGGAAAAGTCCTTTTTAGCGCAACAGATGACCTGTGGCGCTGGCGGGATCTGGTAGGTGACCTTTACTACTCTCGTTACTGGGTACAATCAATTCGATATCTCAGTCGTTCAAAACTATTAAATCAGAAACAGACTGTCGAACTGACTTCGGATCGTAAAACATATCAACAAGGTAATACGGTTCAATTTCGTGTGAAATTCCTGGATGAGCGATTGATCCCGAATGCCAATGACAATGTGACTGTGATGCTGGAACGGCAAGGGGAACCATCACAACCTGTCAAACTAACTCAGCTTGAGAAATCCCCCGGTATCTTTGAAGGGAGTTATTCAAACATTGCAGAAGGGGCCTACCATACCTGGGTTTCTCAACCGATTCTTCAGGGGAATCCCCCTTCAGTCGATTTTCGAGTCGAAGTATCACAGCTGGAATTACTGAACCGAGACATGAATCAAAGCGATCTGCAGAAAACAGCCCTGGAAACCCGAGGCAAGTATTTTCATATCCTGGCTGCTGAGCAACTTCCTCACGTTATTCCTTCAGGACATCCGGTTCCTCTTCAGAATGAAGAGCCCGTTCCGCTTTGGAATCGCTGGGAATTTCTGATTCTATTCACTTTTTTAATTTCAACAGAGTGGCTCTTAAGAAAACGTTTTCGATTAGTATAATCAAATAGTGACCACTGTTTTTCCCTGAGATCAGTAACATGCCAAACTCCATTCGAGCACAATTTGAGCAACTGCATCGCAAGATTCATCAGCTGATCTGGCTCAATGGACTCTGTCGGGGGTTGTTCATTTTTCTCAGTTCGATTCTGATCATAATCAGTATTGACTGGGCCTTGAATATTTCGGACCCTGTTATTCGATTACTGCTCGGATTAAGTGTGGGTAGCTTCGTCGTTTTGACTCTCTGGAAACATTTGGTCATCCCTTTATATACCCCACTCTCCGATTTTGATCTGGCACTGAAAATCGAGCGGCAACACCCCTCTCTGAAAGATCGATTCTCCAGTAGTGTTCAGTTTGAGCATCAGCGAACGACTCCATTTTCAGGTTCGCTGCAACTGCGACAGGCAGTCATTGATGACGCTTATCATCAGGCTTCTCAAATCAATTTTCTGGAGTTGATTGATACACAACCAGTTCGAAAAATCATGATCGGAGCAGCGGCGATCTGCCTGTTTACGGCTTCGATTACAGCACTGCATCCTGAGCAGGCGATGCTGGGAATTCACCGCGTGGTCTTTCCCTTTACAGCTCCCGATTGGCCGCAAACGGTCGAACTCCGAATTCTGGACGAAAATCTGGTACCAGTTGAAACGGGCCCCAACAATCCATATCAAATTGTGGAAGGCCAGAATTTCCGGTTTTTTGTTGAAAATCGAAAAGGAACTCCGCCTGAAGATTTGAAAATCGAATATCAAATTAACCAGGATCAGCAAACTCGTGGAAAGCGATATTCAGAATCGCTTCGAATCGTATCGGTGCCCGATCCCTCAGCAAAGAACCGTGATCTCGGAACAGGCACTCTGTTAATCAGTAACAAAACATTGAAGCTGAGGGTGACAGGTGGCGATGATCAATCCATGCCATGGCTCACTATTATCGCAGTGCCTCCCACAACAATTCAACTTCAGCAAGTCAGGCTCGTTCCTCCTGGTTATACTCAGAAGCCCGTCGAAACCCTTCCAGCGGGAGTTGGTAACTTTAAAGCCCTGGTCGGCACACGCGTTGAGTTCAAAGCAAGTTCAAATAAGCTGCTGAAATCTGTTAAGCTCCGGGTTAAAGACCAGGAACCGATTGCTCTCAGACTGGATCCGGATCGAAAACATTTCAGCAGTTCCTTTCTGATTGAGGAGCCTGGAACATATTCCTATTGGTTCGATGTGGAAAACGACCAGGGATTCATACCTCCCTCGCCTGAACATTTTGAGATTACCGCCATCAGTGATGCGATTCCGGAAGTCTATCTGGAACAGCCTGAAACCGACCTGCAGGTCACGCCGACAGCAAAAATCCCTCTGAAGGTTTCGATTCAAGATGACCTCGAAATCACAAGTGCATTTATACGATACCAGAAATCATCCCGTGATGAGACGCTCTCGCGTGCACTGCGAACAGATCGAGAGAACCAGTCATTCCCGCTCCCTTTCACCACTGAATCTTCTACGCATCAATCTGCAAATGAACAATTTATTCTCAAACATATCTGGAATCTGAGCGACCTGCCACTGCGGGAAGGTGATCGGATTATCTTTCGCGCAGAAGCCCTTGATAACTACTTAAGGGACGTCTCACCCGAAAGTAAATTACTTGAACTGACTGAATCACATATTGGAACCAGTATCTCACGAGTACTGACTATTGTCAGCCCGCAATACAAGGCAAATGAACTAGCGAATCGACATGCACGCCTGCTGGAAGAGCTGACTCGCGTTTTAAAAGATCAACGTCTTTTGCATACCGAAATAAAAGATGTCCAGCACCAGCTCCAGCGTGTCGGAAAAGCGAGGGCTGAAGAAATCGATACGATCAAACAAGTGGAAATGGACCAGAAGCGTGTAGCATCACAATTATTCCGACCTCGGACCGGTCTGGAACCACGGTCGAAGGAACTCATCAACGAGCTTGAATGGAATCATATTGATGAGCCTGCCATGGCCCAGCGTCTTTCAGAACTCAATTTAGAACTTTCTCAGCTAAATCAAAGCGTCTTTCCTCAAATTCAGGAACAAATCACTCAAGCGCGAAAAAAACTTCAATCGGGTAATGATTCCAGTGCTTCGACTAAAAATTCAACAAAAGCTTCCAGTCAACATGACCCAATCAATAATCCATCAACACGCGATTCCGATCATCCGAAGCAGGCTGAAAAAGTAAAAAATGAGAGTACGCAACCTGCAAAAAACCCGGCCCCGCTTCTCGCTTTAAACAACGCGCAACAGGGGCAACAACAGGTAATCAACCGATTAGACAGCCTGCTCAAATCACTTTCACAATGGCAAAAAACCAGAGATCTGGTTTCGGAACTCGAAGAGCAAATTCATCAACAGTCAGAAATCCAGAAACTGACTGAGCAGCTCTCAAAAAAAACGATTACAAAACCATTCACAAAACTGAAGCTGCAGGAACAGGCAGATCTGGAAAAGCTGGCATCCCGACAGAATCAACAAGCTGACAGTTTTAATGAATTTCGAGATCTGGTTAATCTACTCAATTCTCAGTCAGATGCATTAACACAACAAGAGCAATCCAGAAATCATGACGCTATCGATTTTTTACGGAAAAATCCCCTGCCTGATGAAATGAAACAGATTGCTGAGAAGCTGCAGAAAAACCAGGTTGGGCAAGCAATTCAGGAGCAGCAAAAACTTCAACAATCCATGAAAATATTGAAAGATATTTTCAAAGACCAGTCCCCGGATACCACCGATGCATTAATCAAAAAGCTGAAAAAGTCAGAACAGGAGTTAAGCCTCCTGAAGAGTCAACAACAGGATGTTTTGCAAAAACTGAAAAAAACAACCCGTTTTAAAAACCAGCCAGAACTGCAAGAGCAATTAGAGAAACTGGCAAAACGAGAAGAAGAGCTGCACGAAAAACTGAAAGATTTTGAGCAGCAGTTAAAACGCCTGAGACTGCAACCAGCTGCGAAATCAGTTCAACGGGCCAGAAATCGACTTTCGAAAATCAAGCAGGCATTACAGGCAGGGAATACTCAGGAAGCACAAAAACAAATACAGGAATCGCTTGATGATCTGGAACAGGCACAACGAGAGTTGGCTGCCCATAGAAAAGATGCTGAAGAATCACTGGCGTTTGAAGAATTAGAGAAATTAGACTCCGAAATCAAAAGCCTGATTGAACGGCAGGATGCGGTCATTCTGGAAACGATTCGACTGGAACAGCTACGCCTTTCAAGGGGTCGCTGGTCACGTGGACAATTAAAATCGTTAAAACAACTTTTTCAAGTTGAACAAGACCTGCAACTTGCAACACGGGCACTGGCACTCAAATTAGAGGCTGCCCCAGTATTTATGCTGACTCTTGAAAAAGTAGCAGATCAATTGGAAATTGCTGTCAACAGATTAGATCAACGTTTGACTGACCAGAAAACTTTGGTCGCTGAAAAAACAGCCAAATCAAAACTTTCTGTAATGTTACAGATTATGAACGACACACAGGCACTGCAACAAAAGCAATCTGTCGATAACCCTGATTCTCCTGAAATGACGATCTCTCAAAGAGATCAGATTTCACTGGTTACTCAATTGAAATTACTCAAACTGTTACAGGAAAATATTTTGCAGAGGACCAGATCTTTTAATAATTCCATTATCCAAAACAAAAAACTGACACCACAGCAGATTCAGCAACGAAACGCGTTAGCAAAAGAACAGGAAGACCTGTCTCTGCTATCAATGGAATTATTGTCACGTTTTACTCAACCACTTGCTGATGAACCGGAAAAAATGGAAGAGGTTCAAAAATGACATTCTATTCTATCAGCCAGATGACTGTTTGCTGCTTATTCCTGTGTTGTACCGGAATTCCAGGAAGTTATCTTTCCAGCTCACTCTGGGCGGACGAGATCCCTTTAAAAAATTCTGTAGAGCAGAATATCAAAAACGAGAAGAAACAGAAAACTCATGATCAGAGAAAAAAATCACTACAGAAAAAAGACATCAAAAATGTCGCTTCTGATCAAAAGTTACCCGTAGAATCAATTATTGCTGAAATGAAACGAGCCGGGAATCTGATCAAAAATCAACAGACGGGAAAACCAACTCAAAAAATCCAGACCGACGTGATTGCAGATATTGAGAACTTAATTCAGCAGATTGAATCTGCTCAAAAATTCTCAGTTCAAATCATAAAACGGTCAGATCGTAAAGAACAATCAGATAAGAAACAAACCCAAAAAATGAAAGAGGGAAAGACTTCAAAAAGCGTGTCTCAACTATCACAGGGACCTGCGCGAAAATCATCAGAACGAATCGAGAAAGGTCAGGTCACCGCAGGCAACCTGTCAAATTCAAACAGCTATGTAAAAGATGCCTGGGGACATCTTCCGCCTGCCATGCGGCAACGACTATTAAATATTTATACGGAAAAGTTTCTACCGCAGTATGAAGATCAGGTTCGCCGCTATTACGAAGCTCTTGCTGAAAAGAAAAAGCAGTCTCCCTGACCTGACATCCATGACATCAGGATCTGATGTCAGATTATCGATTACGTCTGGATCGCTTTTCACTTAATTAAGGTGAGACAACATCGAACGTATCGCTGCGTAAAATAGTATAGTCATAACTATTTCCATTAAACATGCGAACATAATTCCATCGCCGGGCGCCCTTCAAGGCAAATCCCGGAGTGGTCGCCAGTTCTGGAAGCCGATAAGCTGAGCGACTCTCAGGACGAGGATATCGTTCAGCAACTTCGGGCGGCAGCTCATGGCTGTAATAAGAGCGTTTGAACATCCAGTTTTCTGCTTCCGCTCGCTGGCAGACAAAACTCAGGTTGATACTTCCTGTAACCAGCACAAGAAATAACAGTTTTGTGAAATGACTTCTGATTTCATCTGACTGAATTACTTTCATGAGTCTTACCTTTTCAGCAGTGGTTGTGCGTGTTGCATTAAATCAACACGTTGAACCTGCTTTGAAACGAATGTTGCATTAAAACAACACTCTCCCTTCAATTTTATGCTTGAAGAGATAAGACGCAGATAGTATGCCAAACAAGACCGGAATTCAGTCGAGAGGAATTCCCGCTGCTTTATAGAGCTCCGCTTTTTTCCTGTTATCCTCAAGAACGAGTATATGGCCAGTTTCATCATCATACCCATACATTTTGTAAGGCGGGAGTTTGGCAAACTCGATCCGGTTCTCTTTCATCATTTTCATATATTGGTCATAGGTTGGAAATCGGTCATTCAACGCTTTATGCGCTTTGATTGCCTGCTGCATTCCCAATGTGCTGACACGAGACGCCATTGATACATAAGCACTGCCTGCCTGAGTAAAAGGGTCAACACCTTCGATCTTGCCATCAACCACTTTGATATCTGGATTTTTCAGTGCTTTTTTCACGTCCAGAACAACGGCAGTCGTTTTGTGGATGATACTTTTTTTCGAGTCGTTCTGATCCGGTTTTTGTACAGGAGCAGCCGCAACTGCCTTTGGCACTTCCTTTTGCTGGAACCGGCATCCGTATTCTGATTTGATGCTCGCTTTTTAGCCATCTCTTCAGGATCCTGACAACTCGACAAGCTCACTGCGATCAGGCAACCACAAAGCATGGCAATAAACGATAGTAATCTATTGTTCACTAACTCTTTCATTGGTGACACCCACAACGGAAGATCAATTTGGACGGATAACTTCAACATCACACGCTACAGGCAATTAGAATAACACAATCAGAACTCAATTTCATCTCGATTTTTCGTAATGATAAGACAGTCTCCTTTTAACCAACCCCGCTTAATTGAACCGATGTTTACAAAATAATTTCCTTAAGTAAACATGAATTTCAAAATTTGAGATTAGATCTCATTGATTCCAGTACAATTCATAGTAAGCACTGAATACTTAATCTTTAAAGAAAGTATTTTCTTTGTATTGTTTATGAGAGACGATTAGGTAAGGATTTCCGTTCTTCCCTGGAGTTTGCCATATTTAATTAATAGCAGATCTCGGTTATTATATTAAATAGTCAGCAGGCTTTGCAGAAATTACTGAACGGAGATACCGGCCCTTATGTCAACATTGACCTCTTCTTCTGAGTCAGATGCCAGAGGAATGTTTACACTATTATTGAATCGAGAGCGGCTACGTATTTTTGGGTATATTCGAACTCTGGTTCCCCACAACTCCGATGCGGAAGACGTATATCAACATGTCTGCTTAACGCTTTGGAATAAGTTCAGTGAATTTGATCAAGAGAGGGATTTTTTTTCATGGGCATGCGGGATCGCATTTTTTACCGTTTGCAATTTTCGCAGAAGTATACAACGTGACCGACACTTTTTTAGCCAGGAGCTCATTGAAACAATGTCAGAAGAGCGGATGCGCCATTTAAGCAACCACAATACACGACTCGAGCTCCTGCAAGATTGTTTCGACAGTTTAAAACCAGCTGATAGAGAATTACTCCTACAGGCAACGCTCGAAAAACAATCCATTAAAGATTTTGCAGAGGAGGCCGGTAAAACGGTTCAATCGCTTTACAATCGACTGAGTACTTTGAGACGCGAATTAGCTCAATGCATAATGCGAAAGCTTAAATGTGAGGCTCAATCATAATGTCATTTCAAGATCTTCCTCCTGATATTGATCGGCTGTTGAACCAACTCATCGATGATCAATTATCTCAATCTGAATTTGATGAACTGGAGCAATACTTCAAAGACAACCCTCAAGCAAGGCAGGCTTACTTCGATTACGTCGATATCAATTCAGGAATTCAAAAAGATGATGTTCAAAGATTGAAAGCACTCGATCAGTTTGTCACTTCAAGTCTCCCACACGATAAAATAACTTCTACCAGACCGATCGTATCTGAAAAACGCAGTCTTCATTCGTTGCGATACTTCTCTGTCGCGATCGCCTCAATCTTACTGATTTTATTGGTTGAGTGGTTCACAACAGGCCATGTTTTCTGGGATAACAATACCGAAACACCTGCGATTGCATCACCAGAGGTTGAATTACCATATGTAGCCACACTCACAAGAGCCAATGCCTGTCAATGGGGAGATAAAAACCCACCACAATTCTCAGGACAACGCTTATTGTCAAAAGATCTTTTTCTTCAAATGGGGGTTGCAGAGTTTCGATTTGACAGCGGAATTCGACTGATTCTGGAAGGACCGACAAAAATCACAATTGATTCTGCCAATCGTGCCACTGTCAACTACGGAAAAGTTGTATTACACGGTTATGAATCTGCACCGGAATTCGAGTTAATTACGCCTCAAGCTACTTTTTTCGATATTGGTACTGAGTATGGAACTAAAGTCGAAGAGGACGGAACGACAGAGCTTCACGTGTTTGATGGAATTGTCAGAGTAGAACCTTCTGATGAAACCTCAGATGACCAGACAGAACTCAGAGTAAAACAAGGCGAAGCGCGGCAAATCAAGAATAAAACGAACGATGAAATTACATTACAACCTGAAAATTTTAAACGCGAAGTACCAGAAATTTCCAAAAACCTGAATGATGTACAAAATGAAATCATTGCCTATGATAGTTTTCATCCCGGTAAAATAGCCTTCCCGAAATGGACTTCCGAATGGCGTAAAGGTGGGCTTGGATGGAAAGACCAAAACTTTTGGAGAAAAAGAAGACACAAGATTGATCCCGCTTCCGGTACGAGCCACCCTGAGAAAGCACTTCACCCGAAACTTCTTTCAGCCAGTCAAATTGGTTGTGTTGAATTCGCAAGAGGAGATATCGCCTGGCGAACTCTGCAAAATCCCGTTCGGCTCGATATCGATGCTATTTATTACATCAGTTTTTTTATCGAAAATTCAAAAGAACCAAAATCTTCAAATCAACAATATGGAAATGTCTCACTCAGAACTTTGGAGAAAGCAACCGACGGATCAAAGAGCGTGAGAAAAATCCTGTTCGGAATGAGCTCAGAAAACTTTCCAATTCTGCAAAACTATGTCGAAGCCGTGGAAACAGCACCCCCTTTGATGTCCAATAAACCCTATTTTTTCGTTGGCAAGATTGTCGCCAGCCAGAAATCACCTGATCAGATATTCTTGCGGGCATTCGCAGAGAATGAAAAAATTCCCGACCAGGAGCCACTCGTATGGACATGTACTTCAGATCCGTTTCGAGATTCGACCGTCTACGATCATGCCCGCATCCATGCAGGCAGAAGTGGCAAGTTCTTTTTTGATGAACTCCGCATTGGAAAAACCTGGAAATCCGTCGTCGATTTCCGAGATCCCAATCAACGTCCCGCCGAGAAACAGTGATCTGAGAAGCGAAAACCGATCCTGTACAATCGACTCCGGTCTTGAGACCATCAGACCTCCACTTCGTCGATACCAGCAGTACATTTCTGATTCGAATTGCACAACATATTTTTCAACGAGACTCACAAGTGAGGTAAATACCTCAATCATCAGCCTATTTTTGTTAATTCTGAAATTATCACGGAATTCGAAAGTAAGAAATTCCACCTTGGAGACAATTTACTGTTAGCAGGCTGACCGATTACGAGATCCAGCTTTTTTTCATTTCGTAATTATTATTACTAGTCCCTGAACGGATGGGGGGAAGATGAGTTAACATTCATCTTCCCCCCCGTTCATTTACTACCTTCGCCGCGGATTCAATCCATCCCTTGTGAATCATCATTCACTCCAGCCCCTCAAATCGATCAATATCCTCTGAAGACAATTACCAGCGTTCACATTAGTCAGTGATTGCGGCTTGATTTAAGAATGTGAACTTCCGGTATTCACGACTGGTTGCGTGTGTCGATCACTACACAGAACAACCAGCAGGTTAGATACTAATGCTGACCGACGGTCGTTATCCAATTCGACAACTTGCCGCTCAGACAGATGGTCCAATGCCATTTCAACCATGCCGACAGCTCCCTCGACAATTTTTGTCCGCGCAGCCACTATTGCTTGTGCCTGTTGTCTCTGTAACATGGCAGCCGCTATTTCCGGTGCATAAGCCAAATGGCTGATTCGCGCTTCTATGACTTCCACACCCGCTTTATCCAGGCGTTCCTGAATATCAACCTTCAACTGATCACAGACTTCCGTAGTATTGCCACGCAGTGATACTTCATGATCTTCACTATCGTAAGGATGACGACTCGCAAGATTCCGTAATGCCGCCTCACTTTGAACGGCTACAAAATCTTCGTAATCATCCACTTCAAACATTGCCTCTGCTGTATTAACAACACGCCAGACGACGACTGTTGAAATATCTATCGGATTCCCATCCCGATCATTTACCTTGGATGGCTTACCTGTTGATCGGCTTTTTGCCTGAATGACTCTGCCAGATGCATCTTTTTGTTCCGGAGTCGACACAGATCCGGTCTCAAAATTCCGGATCCTTAAAGATATTTTGTGCTTGGTAAAAAAAGGATTGACCCAGTAAAAACCCGACTTCATTACAGATCCCTTATACTCACCAAACAGTAACAACACACGCGCCTGATTTGGTGCAATCGCCATACATCCAAACAAGCCGATGAAACTGCTGAGTCCTGCAAAAATCCCAAAGAAAATCGATATCATGCTTTCGCTGACTGCCCCCAATATAAATATAGCGATCGCAATCGCGATTCCACACAGGCAGACGAACAATGAATTCCAGCCTGATGCCGGGTGATAAGTTCTCTCCTGGGTCATTTCAGTTCTCCCTCGTTCCAATCTGATTTCTGTTGAAGATCGATTACATGATTAATGATAAACGAAGCTGTATTCCCGTTAGATCAAATTAATTCTCTCTCCTGGCAAATCTTTCTGATAATCATTCTCCCGTTTTCTGCAACTCCAGCATTCCCAGATTGACTGTCGAACATCCCTGTTTCGATATAGTCCAAATCTCATTTTCACGGATAAATATTCAACCGATCACTCAGCAGCAAAAACGTGATAAAACTGATCAGAGTTCTACAGATCACTCCGAGCGTTTCAGTTGGTCCAGCGAAACAAAGTCGGGAGATTGAGAAACTCCGGAGTCGCAGCCAGTGCAGGAACCTCCAGCGCATCCCGTCCGCTGTTTGAAAAAACGCCCAATGCGGCGGATCAGAAAATAAACCGCAACGGCAACGCAAACAAGGGTGATTGCCAATTGCCAATCGATCTGGTTCATAATGCGAGCTCATACTTTCAATGAAACGGTATGATTCATACTCTAAAACAATCTACTGCCATCTGCCAGGTTTTATCTGTATTAAATGAATAACATTCCAACCTGGTACGAAATGAATGCGCCTATATACGCCAGCAAAGTCATATACGTAAACGAGACCACAGGCCAGAGCCAGCTGTTCGTTTCACGCCGAATGACCATCAAAGTCGCTGCGCACTGGGCGCATAATGCAAAGAAAACCATGATGGATATCGCCACAGGAACGTTAAACACTTTTCTCCCATCCGGCCAGGTTGCAGCACGAATCGATCCGATTAAACCTTGATCCTCTTCCTCAACATCTCCACCCAGGCTATAAATGGTTCCCAAGGTGGAAATGATTACTTCTCGCGCCGGAAAGGAAGCAATTACTCCGACACCAATTTTCCAGTCCCAGCCCAATGGTTTCACGACAGGAGCAATAAGATGCCCGGCTTTACCCAAAAAGCTGGACTCCACCAATTGACTGCTCACTTGATTCTGTTGTTCATTGAGTTGAGCCTGGTCTTTCAAAAGCAGATCTTTTTGATTCTGTAGTTCTGCGAGAGTTGTCTGGTTTTCTTTTTCTATGGAAGCAATCTGGTCACCAAGCTTTTCTAACTTGTCATCCACTGTCTCAATTCTACTTTGCAGTTCAAACTGTTCACCGTGGTCTCCTGGGAAATAACCGGCGGCCCAAATAAGAATCGAAGTCATGAAAATCAAAGTACCCGCTTTGACAACAAACGATTTTCCACGATGATAAACTCGCAATATCACATTGCGTGGAGAAGGCCATTTATAACCCGGTAACTCCATTACAAACGGCGCCACATCACCTTTAAAACAGATACGTTTCAAAAACCAGGCGACGGGAATGGCAACCAATGCCCCGATTGAAGACATGGCAAACAGTACAATTCCGTCTAATGAAATGAGAGGAATTCCGGCAACTGACAGATAGACAATATTGGGAATGAAGGCGGCGATAAACAGCGTGTAAACGGGCCACCGCGCTGAACAACTCATTAACGGCGCCACTAAGATTGTCACAAGTCGTTCGTGTCGATTTTCAATGACCCGCGTCGCCATAATCCCGGGAACAGCACAGGCAAAAGAAGACATCAACGGAATGAATGATTTCCCACTGAGTCCCAGGCTCCGCATCAAGCGATCCATAATAAACGCGGCACGTGCCATATAACCGCTGTCTTCCAGTACTGCGATAAAGAAATACAGAATCACGATCTGAGGCAGAAAAATCAGTACCCCTCCCACACCAGCTACCACACCATCGATTAACAGACTTCGTAATGGTCCGGGAGAAATCAATGCCGACACGGTTCCTTCGACAAACCCCTGCCCTGCTTCGATCAAGCCCATTGCAGGACCAGCCCAGGTAAAAACAGACTGAAAGACAAAAAACATCAGCACGAAAAAAAACAGAAAACCGAATACGCGATGCGTTAACCAGCGATCGATCTTGTCGGAAGTCGTCACTTTTTGATCTTCAGGATGCACTATCACATCCTTTAACAACTCACCCGTCCATTTGTAACGCAAGCGGGCCTCGATCGCGGGGACAGCATGTCCTGCTGCTTTCAAACGCGACCGGGCCTGAATTAATTGATCGATCAAGCCGTTATGCGTATGATGCTCAAAGTACGATTCCACATATCCACCCACATCAAGCAACAAACGTTCCACCAGAAAATCCGGTAGTGCCTGTTCTTGATTTGACTGAATTTGCGCTTTCAGCTGATTTCGTTCTTGATAAAAAACATCAGGGAAGATTCTCTGTGGTTGATGCTCCGATCCCGCGCCAATCTGTAATATCGCTGCTTTAAGATCTTCAATACCTTTCGCGTGATGTGCTTCAGTGCAGACGACAGGTAGCTTCAGTTTCAGTGCTAAAGCCTGTGCATCTATCTCAATTCCTCGTGACCTGGCAATATCACACATATTAAGGACGAGAACAGCAGGTATCGACAAGTCCAGAATCTGACTAAACAAATAAAGATTTCGCTCCAGGTTCGATGCGTCAGCAATGCAGATGACGGCATCAGGCCGTGAAACCTCCCTTTGTCGACCCAGCAGAATATCAACTGCCAGCATCTCGTCAATCGAGCGAGGTGCCAGGCTGTAAGTTCCCGGCAAATCAACCAGATCAATGTGGCGTCCGTCCCACGTAACGCTGCCAACTTTCTTTTCTACTGTTACACCGGGAAAATTCCCAATGTGTGCATGCCCTCCGGAAAGATGATTAAACAGTGTACTCTTTCCCGTATTAGGATTGCCAATAATGGCAATTGTCATTTTCTGTTGCGTAATGGCGGAAGTGGTGGTCATGGAACTTGGAGATCTGAAAGCGGGGCTTTCATGAGGGAGGAAAATATAACAACCTGCAATTTCAGGATGTGCTTTTTTTAAACAATTTCAACTTCGACACACTTTGCTTCATTCATACGCAAAGAGAGACGGTAGCCACGAACCGAAAACTCAAGAGGGTCGCCCAGAGGCGCTTTCCCCAGCAGTTGGATTTGTTCGCCATCAATGAGCCCCATCTCCATTAAGCGAATAGAAATCGCGTCTTCACCGTTGATCTGTGTGATTCGCGCGACTTGACCTTTGACAATCTGATTTAATGTCATCACAACGAGGGTCTCAATAATACTAATGTCCGTAGTTGACTTTTCATTCATTTCATGAAACACAATATCAATTCAACATTTATAATATACGGAAATTGAGACTCAGTTTCAACTCTGTCCCAATCTGCGAAATGCCTGTTTAAAAGTACGTAACCTGTTACTGAAACAGCGTAAAAGCGGGTTTCCCGATTTCATCAGCATGGAAGTTCCGGTAACCATATCATGGGTTTGAAGCCTGTTTCTGCCTGCAAACTCGCGGCACCAGAGTAGCGAAACTGAACAATCTTGATCAAACTGGTGGTAGCTCCAGTCGATTGCGACAGTCGTCAAGAATGGCCTGGGTCGCACTCGCTCCGACCCGACTCACGCCGATATCACGGACTTCTAATAATTGATCCAGAGTACGAATGCCACCTGCTGCTTTGACCTGAACTGAAGAGGGACTCTGTGTGCGCATCAACCTCAGATCCTCTAACGTGGCGCCACTCGTCCCATAGCCGGTCGAAGTTTTGACCCAATCCACTCCCAAGCTTCCACAGATCTGACAGAGTTGAATTTTATGGGTTTCAGTGAGATAGCAGTTTTCAAAGATCACTTTAATTTTTTGTCCTGCCTGATGCGCAATCTTCGTAATCGATTCGATCTCGTCTGAGACGTATTTCCAATTGCCACTCAAAACCTGCGAAAGGTTAACGACCATGTCGAGTTCTTCACAACCTTCTGAAATGGCCAGCTCGGCTTCGGCCCGTTTGATATACGATGAATGTCCTCCGTGCGGAAACCCGACAGTCGTACTTGCTTTCACTGTTGATCCTTTTAAAAGTTCCGCACATCGTTTGAGATAAAAGGGCATGATACAGACGCTGGCCACATCATATGACAATGCTAACTGACAGCCTGCTTCCAGTTCTTCAGCAGTCAAAATCGGTTTGAGTAACGAATGGTCGATCATGTTGGCAATGTCACGGTAACCATATTCCATAATTGCTACTTTCTTTCCGGAATAAAGTTTCGTAGATACGTATGGCATTGGCGCAAAGCTGCCAGACAAGATTCTGTTGAATCTTCATAGGCACGATCCTCAACTTCCACACACACGGGTCCCTGATAACCGATCTCATTTAATTGAGAGAAAAAGCGACCCCACTCGACCTGTCCCAGACCCGGTAACTTTGGACTGTGATACTCAAGGGGATGAGCCAGAATCCCAACCTGATCCAGCTTATGCTGATCAATACGTACATCTTTGGCATGAACATGAAATATCCGGTCGGCATAATTGCGCAACGGCGCCAGATAATCCATGTGCATCCAGACCAGATGTGATGGATCATAGTTCAATCCAAAATACGCGCTGGGAATTTCAGCAAACATTCGATCCCAGATTGCAGGGCTGCAGGCCAGATTTTTTCCGCCCGGCCATTCATCTTGAGTGAACGACATGGGACAATTTTCAATGCCGATTCGAACCTGCTGTTGTTCTGCAAAATCGATGATGCCTGGCCAGACTTCTAAAAAACGAGGCCAGTTATCATCGACCGATTTTTTCCAGTCACGGCCGATGAATGTATTCATTCGATTAACGCCTAACTTTTTAGCGGCGAGAATGACCTTCTGAATGTGTTCTATATACTTCTGCGATTCTTCCAAATCTGGCGTCAGTGGATTAGGGTAATATCCTAATCCACTGATCGTAATTCCAAATTCCTCTGCCATCTGCAAGACGGCACTTGCTTCGGAATCACCAAATTCTTCTGCAGAAATGTGAGTAATTCCGGCATATCGACGGGCATCTTTCCCTTCCGGCCAACACATGATTTCCACACAGTCGTATCCGATTTCGGCTGCTGTTTTGAAAACCTGACGCAGATCGTAATCAGGTAAGATCGCAGTGACAAACCCCAGTTGCATCACATTATTCTCCGTTACCAGTTGAAACAAAGCGGCCCTGTAGAACACGAATTTCTGAAAAGACTATGATAATCCAGAAAACAAAATAGTTCCATGACAGTCAGTGGCAACAATCTCAAACTGTGAGAAAACCGATGAGAAAGTCAGAAAAGCAGGTTGAATTGTATTCCACAATCAACAAATTCAGAAAGCAATCTGAACGATAAAAGCAATACTACCAGATCTCTTTTAAATTTAACTGATAGGCCTGAACCCGGCGACCTGGTTCATATTCTTCAGGAGACTCTGCCAAGACGCGTACCCAGACCTGATGCTTTTCATAAGTCGCTTCAATGGAAATATGAGGACCTAATTCATCATCAAAGCTGACAGGTAAAGCCTGCCAGTGTAGAGCCTTGACTTCTTCAAATATTCCATCCAGCTTTAGAATGTCGAAGCAGAATTTAGAAGGAGCCAATACTCCATCCCATTCTCCACCAACAATCTCTGTGTTCGATGCAAACAGAGTTACTTCCCACTCATCACGGGTGGAATTATGAAAGAAATGACACCCGATGGGTGCAAGTACATCAACATCATACATCAATGATGCTACTTGGTTTGCCATCTGGTTTAGCCAGGAGGGGGGGGCAGGCATCGGAAATTGTCAATCTAGAAAACTGGTTCAGAAGTTATATCAGGACCTTAAAATCAGTTTGCCAAAATAAAACAAAGACTAATGAACCATATTCATTCGACACATAATGCGCGAATATAATTACCAGATTTTGTTCAAATGACACAAACGACAACAGTGCCTTGCCATATTTGTTCAATTAAAAAGCGTGCCTGTTAGTCTTAACTTAATCTATTTACTGCTTGGTATATGAAAACAAATCTCTTTGTTTATACTTTGTTTCGTACACTAAACTCATACTCAATTTAAATTATTCACGCAAAATAAGTGCCAAATGATTCTTTGAAAGCGGTTTAAGACGCGAAGTACTGATAATGCAGCAAAATAATACTGATTCAAAGATGTGCTGCCGATAATACAAACTTGTTTCCTAAATGTTCTTTTTCATTTCGATCAGTTCTGAAATATAAAATTGATCTGTAAAAAAAATGAAACACCTTTGATAACCAAAATGATCAAAGGTGTTTACAGAGTTTTCAGGTTGTATGAGTGATATTTTCACATTCGACTAGCTTGATAAGAGTCCATTGATCATCATAATCGCAGCCGGGCCAACCAGAACGACAAAAATACCAGGGAAGATAAAGAGAACCAGCGGAAAAATCATCTTCACCGCGGTCATTGCTGCCTGTTCTTCAGCCATCTGGCTTCGTTTCACACGCATACTGTCTGATTGTACTCTCAACGCTTGCGCAATTGATGATCCAAACTTATCGGCCTGAATCAAAATTGCTGCAAGAGCACGCATGTCATCGACACCACTCCGGATTCCCAAATCATGCAACACCTCGCGGCGCTGACGCCCCATCTGCAGTTGTAGATTACACAAAGCAAACTCGCTACATACATCGGGAGCGGTTTCTTCTAATTCTTCAGAAACCCGTCTCATCGCAGCATCCAGCCCCAATCCGGCTTCAACGCAGACAACCAGCAAATCCAATGCATCTGGTAAAGAAAGAAAGATTCGTCCGATGCGAGCCCGCGATAACAGCTTTAACCCGATTTCAGGAAGGTAAAAACCAAGACCACCGGCGATGACCAGCGAGGTCCAGCCATTTTGAGCAAAACCAAATCGATAAAACCCATAGCTTGAACCAATTACCATTCCCAAAAGCCCTAAAGCGACTTTTAACGAGAGAAAAATCGACGGCGCATTTTCTGAATTATATCCGGCATTCGCTAAACGTACCTTTAATTGATTTTCTTCAAGTTCAGACTTAGGAGTCAAAGCTTTGGAAAGTGCCGGAGCTGCTTTTTCCAGTAAGGTACTGGCCGACTGTGATGGATCTGCGATATTACGCAAGTGCGGATTTCGTAACTCATCCAGTCTCTCAGTTGTGCGTGATTTATCAGAATTGAACTTATTGATCAATGCAATACCAGCAAGAATCACCATCCCAAATATTGCCCACGGTAACAGTTGAACAAAATCCATAATTCACACTCCCCTACTCAGTCAATCGAGCCGTTGATATTTATTTATCAATAAGTAATTGTTAAAACCAATTCATTGATGGATCAATATTCTCAATCAGATCTTGATATTGATGATCTTCTTGATCCACAAAGCACCCAGTACTTGAAGCACGATCCCACCTGCGATCATCTTTCTTCCCAATTCATCTGTGAACAACAGCATGACGTAATCAGGATTCAGGAAATAGACGGCAAAAAACAAGGCAATCGGCAAGGCCATCAAAACGACACCACTAATTCGACCTTCTCCCGTTAATGCCTGGACCTGCCCCATAATCTTGAATCGCTCACGTATGATATGACCAATTTTGTCCAGAATTTCAGCAAGGTCTCCACCTGCCTGCCTTTGAATCACAACGGCTGTCACGAAAAATTTCAAATCCAGGTTCGGCATGCGTCTCAACATGCTTTTCAAAGCAGCGTCGATGGGTACCCCCAGGTTTTGCTCTTCGTAAGCCATCGCAAATTCGGTTGAAATGGGAGCGGGCATTTCCTGTACAACAACACTTAAGCCAGAAGATAAACTGTGCCCGGATCGCAGTGCGCGCCCTACCAACTCTAACGCATCTGGAAGCTGCTGAGCAAATTTCTTGAACCGACGATTCCTGCGGAACAGTAACCACATAAACGGTCCTGCTCCGAAAGCCATCGCTGCTACAGGGTATACAGGCACGGGTGAATTAGTAATCCATGCAATTGCAAACCCTAAACCGGCAGCCACTCCCGTCATTAATAAAAAACGTATCTGCTTTAAATGGGGATTCAGCCTGTTCGAGCAAAAGTTTCAGGTTGCCGAACTTCTCGAAAAAATGAGCAACCTGGTCTGAAAGGTTGTTTAACCCCCCTTTGACAAATTCGTCTTTGAGCAGTGATGCTGTTTCGTCAGTTGTCTTTTTTTTACCTGTAATCACTGCCAGCCGATCTTCCGCCTTACTGGACGAAAAATCTTTAAATACAAAAGCGACAGCACCCACGAGGGCCATCATTCCTAAAAAAGCAGCGATTGAGATGATTAGTGTTTGATCCATCTCTGAATACCTTTATCGTAATTAAGATCTGTTAAACTACGGTTTCATTTCTTGAACCGATGGAAACGCTTATCCCTGTAATACACGATTCGCAAACAGGTTCGAAGGCAGACGAACGCCTGCTGCTTCCAGTCGATCCATGAAGGCAGGACGGACCCCAGTCGCTTCGAAGTGACCATAGGCTCTTCCTTCTTCATCAATCCCATCTTGAATAAACAGGAATATGTCCTGCATGATAACTGTGTCTTGTTCCATATTCAGCACTTCGGTGATGTGAGTCACTTTGCGCGGACCACCTTGCAGGCGGTTTACCTGAACGATCAAATCAACGGC
>CALOEF010000059.1:0-44715 GCA_942492165.1 uncultured Planctomycetaceae bacterium | reverse complement strand
ATAAGGTCGATGATGAAAATGTATTGCTCAGGTTTGAGAGCGAAGTTCAGGCGACTGCCGGTTTAACCCATCCGAATACCATTGAAATCTATGACTATGGTCATACTGAGGAAGGTACCTTTTATTATGCGATGGAATTCCTGCCGGGGCTCAATTTGCAGGAGATTGTAGAACGTTTCGGTCCACTGCCCGCTGAGCGGGTTGTTCATCTCTTAAAACAGGTTTGTTCGGCTTTAGCAGAAGCACACCATAAAGGGTTCATCCATCGCGATATTAAACCCGGAAATATATTTTCTGCAGAGAGGGGTGGAATATACGATGTTGCGAAGTTGTTGGATTTCGGCCTGGTGAAAGACAGCCGCCCTGATAAAGATTCACTGAATCTGACGATGGAAGGTGCCGTTGTCGGTTCTCCACTTTACACAAGTCCAGAAGTTGTTACCGGTGATGGCGAGCCTGATACCCGTTCCGACATCTATTCTCTGGGAGCCTCTGCCTATTTTTTGCTGACCGGGAAACCAGTATTTGAAGGCGAGAGCGCATTAAAGGTTGTGTTTGCACATGCAAGTAAGGCAGTGAAACCGATGTCTGAAATCAATCCCTCTATTTCCAGAGAATTGGAAGCCATTGTTCTGAAGTGTCTGGAGAAGAAACCTGAAAACCGATTTCAGAAAGTGGAAGAACTGGATTTGGCCCTCAGCCAGCTGGAACTCAAAGCATGGACACAAAAGCGAGCTACTGCATGGTGGTCTGAAGCTGAGCAATTCGGTCAACAGGATTCCAGTCTGGAGTTAGTCTCCGATCAACTGAAAGCGACGACGATCCTGCCTGTTAATGTGTAGTCGATCACGATTAGTTGACTATGATTTCTTTTGATGTTGCCAGTTGAGTCGGTCCGTTGTTAAGAGTCCCTGTTTGATTGCGCATTCCAGGCAGTACATATCATGACCATTCGTGACATAGACTTCTCCATGCATTAAAAGATGATAATGATCCTGTTTGGGGAATTTTGAAAAGCAATACTCTTTGGATGAGGACGTTTTTACACAAACAGAAACATTGTCGGTGTCATTGATCGGTACATACAGGCGCGCATCAGCTTCCCTCATGGTAGAGTGCTGATCAGCATGATGTTCATCAGACATGTTTGGCCGTCACGATTCTTATAATTTCGGGACTTCAACCCCAAGCTCCTCTGCAAGTTTTATTAACGCTTGCCAGTTGGCATCATCGAGTATAATTCCACTTTCGTTACGGGAATTTGCTGTTTTCTTTTCGGGATCACCGGGAAGGAAGATTTCGTCAATACCCTCTTTTAAAGGAACACTACGAACATATTTTTCAAGGTTCGTGATTTCGTTCAGCAAATGATCTTGTCCACCCATGTGCTTTGGATCAATGACAACTACAAACACACAGTTTCCCTGAGGCGGTGGTGCGTCGGGAAATGCACATTGCCCTCCTGAAAGGGCACCGCAGAGCATTTCCACCATAAATGAAAGACCAAAGCCTTTGTATGCCTGATCTCCGCCCATTGGTAAAATAGTTCCTGGAGGGTCGCCGTAAAGTTGATTTGGATCGGTGGTGGGGTTTCCTTCCGGATCCAGAATTAAACCTGGTGGCACTTGCTCACCTGCAATTTTTTTGATGCGTACCTTGCCTTCTGCAGTCGCAGAGGTTCCGAAATCGAGTACAAAAGGACCAGCAGCTCCGCCTGGCATTCCGATACAAATGGGGTTGGTTCCCAGTCGAGGTCGCTTGCCTCCCACCGGTGCGACACGTGGAGCTGAACCAACTGTATTTGCACAAATGATTGATGTCATCCCTTTGGCTGCTGCCAATTCAGCGTACTCACCCAATCTACCGATATGGGAAGCTCGTTTTAAAGTACCGCAGGCGACTCCCAGGTTAGATGCTTTTTCAATCAGTCGATTCATCAAGTCATGCATTACTGTCTGGCCAAATCCCCAGCATCCATCACCTGTAATGGCAGCGGGCGTCTCGTTGAGAATTTGGAGCGTTTCACCTGCCTTCAGGATACCTTCCTTCACTCGACCCAGATAAAAGGGCAATCGCATCACACCATGTGAATCGTGTCCCAGCAAATTGGCCTCAACCAGACTGTTAGAAACGATGCAGGCTTCTTCTTCATTCGCGCCTCCATTGAGCAGGAGTGATTTAGTAAAATTCTGTAATGACTCGGGTGAGATAACGGGCACTTCAAAAAGTCCTCTTTTTAATGGTTTATTGAGCAATTATTGCACAAGAGTGTATTTTGTATCGAACAACAGTGAATTTTGTCTCTGCTTGAATAAGCAATCATACAAACTAATTTATATCCGGTAAATTTAAGGGATATCAGGAATTTCCGTGTTGAGCAGAATAATTACTTTCCCCGTGAGATCACTTTTCCCATTCTGTCATCAAAAAATGTATAACCTGTTTGGATTAGAGAAAGTATACCTGTTAAAAGTGGACATATTCACCAGTTAACTCATCGAATACCAATGACACGAGTCGGTCTTTCATGACTCCGATTTTCTGATCGCTGGGAAAAAGAGGAAATATTTTACGGGAGTAACGAATACAGCAGATTCATAATCTGATCAAATAATAACAATGAGAAGGACACCTCAACTCTTGTAATAGAAGGCTGTTTGGTTGGACGATATTCGAGAGGTCAACCTATTCCATCGAAAAAGCTCAAAGTGGTTTAACAGTAGGCTTAACTGAATAAACAGGTGAACGAAAGTTTCAGCCAGGAGTATAGTGAATGAGCAGCAGTGTTGAGAAAATCCAGTCGCTGAATGAACTTCGAGAATACATACACAAAACGTTGTGTGAAAAAGAGAATCTGCTTGAAGAGCAGTTTTCAATGTCTGAAATGGCATTGAGTCGTCGCGGTCGGAGCTGTGGACTGCAATTTTCAATCAATGGCCCTCGAAGTGTTCGGCTGGGGGCAATCTGGGCCTCCGATTCCAATATGGTCTATTTTTATGATGCCCGCGGCGAACGTTACTCAAAAGTTCACCTGCCAAATCGGATCTTTATGGAAGATCAAGAACAAGGGGCTGAAGAAGCCGCATAGAGAATTCACGTTATTTGCGATTCTCTTTTTCTTTGAGTGAGTTTAAAACGCGCAGTCGTGATTTTGCTTTCTGACTTCCATATTTTGCAGCCATACGATAATGCAGTTTTGCCACCGTTGAAGTCGCGTGTTTTTTTTCTGCTGATTGACCTAGTTCAAAAAAACGTTTCGCCTTCAGTTCCCGCAATTCCAATGAATTAAAAGTGTGCGCCCGGTCTCTCACTTTTGTTTGTTGAGAAGACTGAGGTTTCTTATAATACATCTGGTCCAAATAGTGATTGCGACTTGAGTATCTGGCAGCTGATGGGGCGGAGTTCAATAGAAACTGGTCCATTGATTCAAAATCATGAATATAAACTCCGACTGAACTCGTCGAACTTCGAAATTCCTGTCCGTAGGATGAACCACGCCGAAACGGTCCTACGCGTTTGGAACGGGTTGCACCTGAATTAACTCCTCCCAATAAAGCACGGCCTCGATCTGGTACACTCACCGTTGTACCAGCTGAGAATTGTTGTACGATAGGTTGTTGAACTCTAAGTTCCTGTGCATGACTGGGGGATTGACTAAACCAACCCAGATAACAAATTGCCATGGAAATACTGGCGATTTTGTGATTCATGAATCCTCTCCCCTGAAAACAAATCTTCTAATCATATTACGTAATTTGATTTGCTTCGGCAACAGTTTTCTCTGGTTCGATCACACGAAATAGCGTCTTCATGACAATACTATAGTCTGTTTGAACCGTGGATATGGGGCTTTCATCTCATCAATAAGGATAAATACATGTATTTATTAAATTTCTGGAAGCGCTATCTCCTGCAGATAACTTTGGTATTGGGAATGGTAATTTGTTGGGGTGATGATCCGATTCTCAAGGCGGACCAGACACAGAAAATGCGTCCGAATGTAGTTTTGATTTTATCGGATGACCAGGGTTATGGTGATGTTGGGTTTCATGGAAACACGGTGTTGAAAACTCCTCATCTGGATCGCCTGGCGAAAACCGGATTTGAATTGACACGATTTTATTGCAGCCCGGTTTGTGCACCAACCAGAGCAAGCCTGATGACCGGGCGCTATTACTATCGAACCGGGGTGATCCATACTTCGCGCGGAGGTGCAAAAATGCACGGCGAGGAAATCACCATTGCCGAAATCTTGAAGCAAGCGGGTTATCAAACAGGAATCTTCGGTAAGTGGCATCTCGGTGACAATTATCCCATGCGACCCCAAGATCAGGGGTTCGACGAATCGTTGATTCATAAAAGTGGTGGGATAGGTCAGAGTCCTGATCGACCTAACAGTTATTTTGATCCCTGGTTATGGAACAATGGAAAAAAACAAAAGGCCGTTGGTTATTGCACGAATGTCTTTTTTAATGCGGCACTGGATTTTATCAATCAACAACAGGATCAGAAGAAACCATTCTTTGTTTATTTGCCTGTAAATGCACCGCATACACCTCTGGAAGTGGATCGATCTGATTGGGAGCCCTATCAGACAGCAGGCTTAAATGAGACGACCGCTCGTGTTTACGGGATGATATCAAATCTGGATGGAAACATTGGCAGATTGATGCAGTACTTGAAAAAAGCACAGCTGTTAGATTCAACGATTGTGATTTTTATGGGAGATAACGGACCACAGCAAAAGCGATTTACTGCCGGTTTACGAGGCAGAAAATCTTCGGTCTACGAAGGAGGAATTCGGGTTCCTTTTGTTGCATACTGGAAAGGACAAGTTCAGGGGGGGAAGAAACATAACCAGATTACAGCACATATTGATCTTTTACCAACCCTGTTGTCTATAACCAAAACACCACGACCTGAATCACTGGTTCTGGATGGAGTCGATTTTTCAGACATTCTACTAAGCAGGAAATCAACGCTTCCACAACGCGCTCTTTATTTTCAGGTCCATCGCGGGTTATCTCCACGTCGGTATCAAAATTGCGCTGTTGTTACAAATCGCTTCAAGCTGATTGGATATCCTGGCACTTTCGGGAAGGAAAATCTAACACCAAACGCCGAGCCAATTTTGGAGTTGTATGATTTAAAGAGAGATCCAGGGGAGCAAAACAATCGAATCAAATCGAACAAAGAGACAGCACAAGATTTGCGTCGACAATACGAAGCCTGGTATTCAATCATGAAACAAACTCGTAATTTTAACCCAGGTTTGATATTCGTTGATCGCGAACATGAATCTCCCTGTGTACTCTGTCGTTATCAGGATGGGAATTATTTTCAGGGGGTTTCACAAGGTTGGATGGTGAAGATAGTTCACTCAGGATTATACCAGGTACATATTAAAAGAGATCAAAAACAAAAACCGGGTAAATTATTCGTATCATGGTCAGGAAAGCAGACTCACGAGTATTTAAAAGCGAATGAGATGTCTGCCAACTTTGAATTATCAGCGGGTACAGGCGTGCTTGATATCTGGTTTCAGGTGGAAGGAGAGGATAGAACGTATCAAATGAATAACAGTAATTTGGGAGATGTCACGCTGAAACAGTTGAGATAGAGTGTTGAAGAGTTCCAAATCATTCCTACTGCTGCAATTGGTCTGAAGAATGCGATATTCTGGTTCGATTTGAGTTCAAAGATGTTTATGATAAGAAAAAAACCGACATGGAAAAATTCCAGGTCGGTTTGAAACATGTTTTCAATGCAGCTGATTTTTTAGTAGAGCCAGTCGACACCAACACTCCATGAACCAACGCTCCATCTTTCTCGATTGACATCAATCGAAGGAAACAAGCCTCGCGTCGGCATACCCTGCCATCGAATACTGTCAAACGGTCTGGCGATTTCACCTGCGACAATGTAGGTATAACCAACCTTGAATTTTGCACCCTCCAGGATTTTCATTCGTTTCAAAACCGGTACATTCTGGAAAATTGCCATTTCCGCAAAGATTGATTGTTCAAAAAGAGGTGATACGTGAGAATGTGAAGTTTTTTCACTGAAAGCATTTGGATTGGGGTTGCCGGGAGTGGGATCGATTAACGCTTTAGGTCGATCGACGTTAGTAGGATCAGCTCGAACAATCATACCAACGTTGTCGCCACTTAGCTCGATTTCTTCCTGATTGGCCATCAATCCAAATTTGGTTTGACCCCAAAGTTTGAATTTTTCTCCACCCAGGTCGAATTGAAAACCAATTTCAGGACCTGCCAGGTGAGTGTCAACCAGACTGTTTACCACTGTGGTCGTCGGTGTTACGACAGTATTGGTAACAGGATCTACTGGAGCAGCAAAGAAGGCTGTGCTAGAATCCCCACCACCATCCTCGTCTTCAACAACACCAGCGTTATCAATGATACCGTCTTCATTTTCATCTGTCCCTGAAGGGTGTGAGAACAGTTTCAGGTCCTCTACGATACCAGCAATGTTTGTAGCATCACTATAAAGTAATCCACTGTCTCGCCCGACGAAGCCAAATGCTTCTCGCACTTTCATGTATCTCACACCAGCAAGACCACGAATTTTCAGGTTCTTTTTGTCAACAACTGGTGTCGACATCCATGTTGCGTTTGTTCCCCAGGACTGGCTGACAACTTTGATTTTGAATTCGAGGTCATACGGGACCGCTACACCATTGAGTGATCCATCATCGAGAGGTAATGATCGCAGATTCATTAGCTCTGCCTGTAAGACTTCATTGAGTTCTGCTTCTGTCACACCTGGGATCGAAGAAATAATTCCTGTTCCCGTAGGATCAATGAAGTTGGGGGGGGACAACAGGATATTCATGATTCCCTGGTTAGCAGGGTTTGGTTTGTGAGTCGAAGTTTCAATCGCTGACCATGCTGAATCAGCACGAGCAATCCACCAGCCGGAAAATTCAAAACCACTTTCGTCGTCGTTGGTCCAACCCCAGCGTAGACGGGTACCCGCTGCATTCTGATTAGGAATGACATCGTATGTTGTACTGTCGAAGAAATTCAATCCTTCTGCTGTTTCAGCAAATTCATCATCTGTGGCGTCAATTAAATCATCTTCAACCATATTGAAATATGAGGTTGTACCCACATTTCCAAAAAGTGCACTGCCAGGTCGGCGGTATCGAGCAAACAATGCTTCTGTACTGAAGAAATATTGTTTGCCTGCATTGCTCCCCTTGTATGACCACAATCCGTCTTTTTCAAATCGATGTTGCTGAAACATCTTTTCGAATGGAGAGATTTGAGGGAAAGCATTGAGTGGTGCCCCCTGACCCACGTTCATAGGGATGCCTGGAGTTGAAGGTGGACCGTACCCACTTGTCAAGCTGTTTGTCACTGCTTGAAAAAAGTTAGGCTGTGAAGCGGCCGCCATGGATTGCGCATTCGGAGCGAATCCCGGAAAATTATAGGATACAGGTTGTATCATACCTGACTGTGTTATCGGGGGCGGATATCCACCCTGTGCTTTAACAGTCGAATATGCATGTGAGATCAGAACGATGCTCAATGCCGGTGCTAGCCAATGAAGAAGCCGCATCTATACGTCCTTAACAAACAGCGGAAACTTTGATAACAATTCGCGCTGTCAATAACGGGAAAGCGCGGAGTCTGTTGCTGGTTATATCGGACACTGCTCTTGATAAACTGTAACGATTATTCGGAAGATACCGAATTTTCGTGTTTGAATAGTTTTAACGGTTGTATCAGGGCACAAAAAGTGTGTTCGTATGAATACTTTTTGTGTTGCTTTTCATCGGTGTTACTTGAAATGATTAAACAAACTTTGGGAGATGATTCTTGTAAGTTACTATATTTGAAATAGATAGGCGAATTTCAGTCAACGAAGCTGTAATTTGAACTTCAAAATTGATGAAATAGATTACGAATTGATTTAAGATAGGGGAATAGCAGTGTTTAGAGGACTGGTCCAATGCTCCAGGGGCAAAACTCCTCATCACCGATACCTTGAGCCTCACTCTTGGTTTTTTTACCACTGGCAACTTCAATGATCAGCTCAAAAATTTCTTGACCAACCTGTTCGACGGAGGTGCCGTTTAATATTCTGCCCGCATCGAGATCCATATCATCTTCCATCCGCTCGAACATGGGAGTATTGGTTGAGATTTTAATACTGGGAACTGGTTTACAGCCAAAGCAACTCCCTCGACCTGTCGTGAAAGTTACGACGTTTGCGCCACCAGCAACCATACCTGTCACTGAAGCCGGGTCGTAACCAGGGGTATCCATAATCACAAAGCCCTTTTCAGTCACTGGTTCTGCAAATCGGTAGACTTCCTTGAGAGCGGTGCTGCCTCCTTTTGCAATAGCACCTAATGACTTTTCATATATGGTAGTCAAACCACCGCGTTTATTACCAATAGAAGGGTTGTTATCAATGACAACACCAAATTTGCCCGTGTATTCTTCCCACCACTTGATACGGTCAATCAGCTTTTTGCCAATCTCCGGAGTAATCGCGCGACGGGTCAGAAGATGTTCTCCGCCATAGATTTCAGACGTTTCTCCCAGAATTGAAGTAGCGCCATGTGCAACCAGAAGATCGCTGGCAATTCCCAACGCCGGATTGGCGGTTACACCACTATTTCCATCACTGCCCCCGCATTCTGTTCCGAGAATGATTTCCGAGACTGGAATTGGAATGCGTGTGACATCATTCACCTGAGGCAGATACTCTTTTAAAAGTGCTGTCACTTTTTTGACTGTTTTGGCTATTCCTCCTATATCCTGGATATTGAGTACCAGTGGAGCCTGATTTTGAGGCTCATTCGGGTTTGCTAACTGGACCAAGCCTTCGGATTCAGAGAGAAACGAACCTTGTCCCGTTTCACAGCCGAGACCCAGAACAACGTACGCTCCGATGTTAGGATGTTTGGCAAAACCACCCAGAGTCCGCATCAGTTGGTGATGGTCTTCCCCATCATATTGCATCGCGCACCCGCCCTTATGAACCAGAGGGATAATGCCATCAATATTGGGGAAGTCTTTGAGAGAGGTTTTTGCCAACTCACGAGCAATGTATTTTGATGCGGTGGCAGAACAGTTTACCGTACTGATGATCGCCAGATAGTTTCGTGTTCCCGCTTTCCCATTCGGACGGCGATAGCCCATAAATGTCCGACCTTCAATAGATTCTGGAGGTGCAGGGACATCCGTTGAATAGGCATAGTCCAGACTCAACACTCCCGATTCCAGGTTGTGGCTGTGAATCCAGTCGCCGGGTTGAATGTCTGAGGTCGCAAAACCGATAGTCTGTCCAAACTTACGGATTGGTTTTCCACTGTCGATAGATTGAATCGCCACTTTATGACCCAGATCGATACTTTCTCTGGTGGTCACACTTTCGTTTTCCGACAGTGCACATTCCTGGTTTTCTGCCACGGAATTGCGAGCGATGGCGATATTATCTTCCGGGTGAAGCTTTAACAGCGGCGAAGAGGCAACGGATGACATGATAGATTGATGTTCTATAAATAATGAGGGAGCAGAATAACACCGCAGCGATGAGCAGTGAATTCAATAAACCTGTCAATAAAAGTCTAAGAGGACATATCAATTAGAATATCCCGATTTGTCTGCTCAGAATCAAGGGCTAATCCGTCCCACTATTTGTTCCGCTGGCATAAGGTGAAAAAAGCCCGTTGATTGACGGCATTCGTGGAAAAGTATTTGAGAATTCCTACCGGGAAGGAATTCTGGACTTGCCTCTCGTCCTATACCAGGAAACCAGTATATTGCCGGCGATTATGGTCTCTCGATTGCCTGCAAAGAATTCATCAAGGCGGCAGAGGATGGAGTTGATGCAGGCAGCTAAAACAAGCTGCATTCTGGCAATGCAAATCTGAAGTTGCGAAACAGCGAATGCATTATATTCCTTCAATTCGGAATCGTATTCAGTCAGAGCATTTGACGAAAATGTACACATCTGAAGCTCGTACGCCAGTGGACTTACTTGATAATAAACGCCTTGGTTCCTGCTTTTACTCTAATCAAAGAGTTTTCTGTCGATATTCGATTATTAATGCTATAACATGAGCGAGTTCATTTACAGTAGTTATGATTTTGGTAAGGGCCATATATGCGAATTCTTATTGGGTGGGATAATGCCGAAGAGAGTGAGCTCATCTCGCTTTATCTAGGGGTGAGTGAAAACGAGCTGGTGGTTTGTGATTCCACGGAAGAATTTCTTTCACAAGTGTCAAATGGTCAGGAGTGGGACATCATTTTGATGTCGATTATGAATCCCGATCCTCAAACATCATTTGAGCACTTTGAGCAGATTCGTAAACTGCATCTTGATACGCCTGTTGTTGGCGCCTGTCCGACTCAGGGAACATTTCATGTGGCCCGTTTCTTATCAGCGGGAATGCGCGCTTATATCATCAGAGACGAAGGTGGTGACTTTATGTTTCTGATCGAAACAACTTTGCAGAGCGTAGTTGATTCAGTCAGAGCTGAGCGTGAACGATTTATTGCCGAGCGTTTGCGTGAGGAAGTGGAATCGGTTCGTAAACTGCAGGAATCAATTATTCCCAGTGATCTCAGTTCGCCGGAAAGATATGATGTGACGGCGCGTTATGAGTCTTCACAGATTCGAGTGTTCGGAGGTCAGCCAGTTACTCTGGCCGGTGGGGATTACTATGATGTCTTCATGCTGGACGATGATAATCTGGTGATCTTAGTTGGTGATGCATCGGGCCATGGTATGAAAGCCTGCATGTCGATCATGACAATGCATACCTTAGTGGGCATGATTCGCTCGAACAAGTATCTGGATACAGCTGCTTTCGTTGCCGATGTAAATAACCGCCTGTGTGATCAGGCTATCGTGAACGATGATGGTGGATTTATTACGCTTTTGTATGGTATCTTGAATGCAAAAACCAATGAATTTCAGTGGACATCAGCGGGAGCGCCCATTCCCATTGTTCAGGAACTCGAAACAAATACGACTTTTGAATTAGGCACAAATGATGATGGCGGTCTTCCACTCGGAATCGTACCTGATGCGGAATATGATATTCATACTTCCGTGATTCCAGCGAACAGTCGACTGCTTGTTTTCACAGATGGTCTGGCAGAAGCGTTTCCCGGAGAAAAAGAGACGTTTGGAGAATTTGGAATTCCCGGAATTATGCAGTCATTACAAGCTTCTCGTTCATCAGAACTGGAGGCGGCATTGGATAGTCTGTTCCGTGATTCCAATGCTTTTACAGACGGATCTGGCAGGCACGATGATACTTCAGTTGTATTATTGGGGCGAAAAAATTAGAG
This sequence comes from uncultured Planctomycetaceae bacterium, assembly GCA_942492165.1. GTDB lineage: Bacteria > Planctomycetota > Planctomycetia > Planctomycetales > Planctomycetaceae > Gimesia. The sequence goes on along the minus strand of CALOEF010000059.1, from coordinate 33,379 downwards.
TTCCTCTATCTTCTTCCTCAAGATTGACTGATTAGGTATGTCTAATTGATATAGGGAAATCTCGTTTATGGCTGCTGATGCAGAATTGAATCTGTCGTTTATCGAGAAAAAACTAGGGACTTTAGGGCGTATTTCTCTCTATGCGGGTCTGGTTGGGCTTTATAGTCTCATTCCCGTACTCAAAAAGAATAGTGGCTGGCTGTTCTATTTTGGAATTTCAGAAAAAAATGTAGATGAGATTCAGAAATTGGGACACATGTCTTCCGATTTGCACACGACTCTCGGCCTCGTACTCGGCTTACTGCTGGTTTTCAGAACAAACAGTTCCTATTCGCGTTGGTGGGAGGCGCGCCAACTCTGGGGTAGTCTGGTTAATGTAAGTCGCAATATGGCAATTAAATTTCGCGAATTTACGAACTACGGTGCCGATGAGCTTCGAGAGCTGGGAAATTTAATTGTTTCTTTTCCCGAAGCGTTGCGAGACCACTTGCGCGAAGATGATGATTTCTCTATGTTTCCTGAATTGGAACAAATTGATCCTCCTCCCCGCCACATCCCTGCTTATATTGCTGATCTTATTTATCGTAAAGTGATTAATTGGAAAAGATCAGGAGTGATCGACGGCGATGAACTCAGAGTCCTGGATTCAGAGACTCGAGAGTTAATGGAGATTTGTGGGGGGTGTGAGCGAATTCGTAGAACCCGCCTTTCACCCTCGTATCGTTTATTTGTACGCCACTGTATCACACTTTATTTATGTACTCTGCCTTGGGGGTTAGTAGAAGATTTTGATTATTGGACAGTACCACTTACGATTATTCTGGCTTATTTCATGATTGGTATCGAAGTGATTGCTCATTCTGTCGAAGAACCATTCGGCCTGGATGAAGATGATTTAGACCTGGATGGATTATGTATTACGATCCGATCTACCGTGAACGAAATTCTGGACCGCTTCGGGAAAAATGCCGGCGAAATTTCACGCCCGGGAGATTCATGAACTGGCTGGTCCTTCTGATTCATGAGATTGCGGAAAACTTGTGTACCAGAAAGGATTACTCTGTTATTTGCTGCATGAAGTTGGAATAGGCATACCAGTCGGGGTCGGCTTCCGTATGAATTTCAAGAGGCAGGGGAGGCAAGTCTGCCATTGCTTCGTTGAGAATCTGTAAAGCCTGGTCAGTCTCTTTGACATACCACTGCCACTCACACATCTGGTTACCAGTCAACAGCATCGTTAGAAAACCCAGGCCGGAATCTTGCCAGACTGATTCCAGACGTTGTTCGAATTCATTCATCTTTTGCTGATCTTCTGAGCCTGGCATCCCACTGTCATTGGGTGACTGATAGCTCCAGATAATTTCAATTCGGGCAGCAAAATCATCTGTTGAAATTCCGTCAGGAATCTTCGGCAGCAAACGAAAGATGATTGTAAAATCATCTTCAAGCGCGGTTGCCGTTAACCATTCCTGCTCTGGTTCGTGCTGTTGTTCGGTCAACTTTCAGTTCCCGCTAATTTAGGTTGTGTCAAAAGAGAAACAATGATCAGCGTCAGAAAACCTAACGGAATTGTAACCAGCCCAGGCTGACTAAAGGGGACAATCGCATCTGCTGGATCCAGTCCATAGATTCCTTTGTAGGAATCCGCACTCAAAAGAATCCATGTTAATGAAGAGATCATTCCAGCGAAAATGGCGACCGTGATGCCTTGCTTTGTTGTTTTGGGCCAGAAAAGCAACATGACCAGAGCTGGTAAATTGGCAGAAGCAGCAACACTGAATGCCCAGCCGACAAGATAATTGACGTTAAATTTTTCAAAGAGTATTCCCAGGATAATCGCAATAACACCTACAGCAACTGATGCGATTTTTGCAATCCGGACTTTTGCAAAATCATTCATTTCGATTTTCAAAAAGTTCGACATCAAGTCATGCACTACAGCACCACTGGAAGCAATGATGAGACCGCTTACCGTTCCCAGTACCGTGGTAAAAGCAATCGCTGAAATGATGGCGAATAGCCAGTCTCCAATACTCTTGGCAAGCAATGGTGCTGCCATATTGGAATTGGTAACATCAAGTGCACCACTGGTCATGGCTCCAAAGCCCATAAACAATGTAAGTATATAAAAGTAGCCAATCGTTCCAATGCCGACGATGGTGCTTTTTCTGGCACTGGCCTGATCTTTCACTGTGTAATAACGAATTAAAATATGAGGAAGTGATGCGGTCCCGCAGAATAAGGCCAGCATCAAAGACAGGAAGTTTAATTTTCCCCAAATATCATCGCTACGTATACCGGCAAATTTCGGATGATTTCCCGGGCTGAGAACTTTTTCGCCTGCAGTTGGTTTGGGAAAATAAATTGTTAATACTGCTCCATTTTTTTCTTTGATCGTTTCTGAGCCCCAAAGGATTACTTCACTCTCACGGATTGTGCTGAGAAATTCTGCAGGTCCCAGAGGCCCCGTTTCCGTTTCATTGTTTGGTAATTTGCTGACACGACCTACTGGAAATAAGTCGGTTTCTCCTTCGCCGATGCCTTGGGGAAGCCCGTTAACAATGGTGGTCCCGTCTTTGGCTTTTAGTCGATACTGTGTTTCAGACAGGAAGTATTGATGTTCCGAATTTTCTGTCAATTTCCAATAGCTGACTTTCTTGTCTTTCGTAAGCTGCAGGATGTTTTTGCCTGACCAGCCTCCCTCATTGAGCGCAACTAATGAGTCGTCTGCATTTAAATTGAGTTTCGATTTCCAGGTATCGGTTTCGTTTGATGCAACAGGACCGATGATTTCAAAATGATGTGTCGGTTTACCATTATTTTCAGGATCGGTTGAGAGCCCTCTTTGAAGAATAAGAACGGTCAGAACCGTACTGAAGATGACGAGCAGCGAACCTTTCAGAAATTGGACATAGGTTGTGCTGACCATTCCTGCTGTCACGACAATCAGAATGACGATCGTTCCTACCATGAGTACGCCGACATAATGGGGAAATCCGAGCAGGGGAGTGATTAAAACGCCAGCACCTACCATTTGTGGAATAAGATAAAAAATACTAACAATCAGTGTGCTGATTGCAGCGGCCAGTTTAATGCCCCGCGATTGAAATTTACTGTCCAATGCATCGGCGAAGGTAAATCGCCCCATGCGTTTGAGTGGTTCCGCAATCACAAAGAGAGCTACAATCCAGCCAGCTAAATAACCAATTGAGTAAAGGAATCCATCGTATCCATAAAAGGCAATCATTCCACAAATGCCCAGAAACGATGCAGCCGAGAGATAATCACCGGCAAAAGCGACTCCATTGACAAACCAGTGGATCCCTCCACCAGCGGCGAAGTAACCTTTCGCTGATTTCGCTTTTGCCCCTAACCAGAAACTGAGTCCTAACGTGATGGCAACAATCACACCGAATACAAGGACGGCCATTAAAGATGGTTCATAAATCATTTGGCGGCCTCCTCATTATGATCAGAGTTTGAGGAGGAAAGATCATTACGGCAGAGCCACCCGTAGATAATTGCTAATACAAACGCAGCAATAATCAATGTGAAGCCGTAAACAATAGCCAGATTCAACCCGGCAAACACGACCACTTCCATTCTTGAAGGTGAGAAAGTATTAAGAAAAACAAATCCACCATAGAGGATTAGATAAACAGCGAATAATTTGAGACCGAGGTTGGTATTACGCTGAATCGTCTCAACATTTTCCGGTTCTTCAGACTCAGAAGGCTTGTGGTCAAAACCTGCCATAAATAGTAAACCCTTTAGTTTGAACGCAATTGGAGACTTGGATCGCCAGATTTCCGAGAATAGAAATTTAGTGTCGAATGCCTATTCAACCCGGAAATGGGTGAGGAATCAACTGACTTCAGACTGGACAACAGAAGAAATGGAAATCTGATGGCTTTTCTACACGAAATGAGCAGGAATTAAGTGTGGTATCTATTGGTTCGTGATCAGACTTGATCACCTGCATCGTCATTCTGGATCAACGGAGATCGATTTAAAGTAGAATCGGTTCTCTTTCAGTTTTTGAGGGCCGATGCCTTTGACCTTCATTAAATCGTCAATTGAGAGAAACGGACCATATGCCTCGCGATGGGCAACAATTCTTTTTCCAAGTACGGGACCAATGTTCTTCAATTGTGCAAATTCAACCCAGGATGCCTGATTAATATCGATTTGAAATTCATAAGTAAGATGTTTTTGGCTTTTGATCTCTATCGGATCACTTCCCCAGCGGGAAAGTTGTCCGAGATAGATAACTGCGAGAACTAAGATCACGATAAAGAGCGTACCTAAAAAAAATTGATCGTCTCTTTGCAGACCGAGGAATGATTTTGGCTGAGTATCTTCAGAATGATTGTCCTGCATGGGGGACGCCAGTCAGATCGATGATCTAGTTGGAAAATTGGACCTGTTAGATTGTTAATAACAAAAATAGTAGTACGAATGAACGTAAAAGAAGATATCACTAATTGACCTCGTTACTTAAAATCCATAGAATGAATAGAGATCAAAAGGTGTATATCAGTAAACATATCGAATAATCGGGATAGGCTCAATCAGTAAGCTTACAGCCGGGAAAATTTAGTCCAACCTTGAGGTGGTACTTTGAGAACGCTTTTCTCCTGTTTGAAAAATAATCAATTGAAGCATTCCATCTTCACATTTCTGTTCGTGATTCTTTTGGCTTCAAGTGTCGTGAATGCTCAGGGTAAAGGTACAAAGGGGCCGCCCAAGCCTAAAGAAATGACCTTGACTGCGCAAGGTGGCTGGCCGATTTCTATTACATATTATGAATCAAGTAATGCTGCCGATGCACCTGTTGTTGTTCTTCTGCATGGAAAAGGTGGTAGTAAAAGAACCTGGACAAATCAATTTGCCCCCATCTTGCAGCAAAACGGATATGCTGTAGTCGCTGTTGATTTAAGGAAGCATGGTAAGAGTCAACCACCACCGCCTCAGCCTGGTACGAGCAAGAATCAGAAGGGAAGCACAAAGAAAAAACTCTCTTCTCTGGATTACAAGGCAATGATTGCATTTGACATGGAAGCGGTCTGGAAATTTCTTTTTAAAGAGCACCAGAAGAAACATTTAAACATGCAGAAGACTGCGATAGTCGCTTCTGATATGAGCGTTCCCATTGCATTGACTTATGCGAATTATGACTGGTCCAAGATTCCTTATGACGATGCGCCGGTCTTAGCGGCAAAAACACCCAAAGGCCAGACGATTCGAGCGATGGTTTTAATCTCACCTGTTGCCAGTGTATCCGGAGTTTCCTCGGCACGATCGGCAATGCGCTTGAGAGACCCATTGTTTGGTGTCAGCTTTTTTGTCTGTTCTGGTAAAGATGATTCACTTGATAAAGGTGCATCAAAAAAGCTGTTTTCGCAGCTATCGGGCAACTCTGATAAAAAGAAGAATATGATTTCGAAAGAATATCAGGCAAAACTCCGTGGAACCGACCTGTTGGGAAAACGACTGGGTATTGAGATTGACATCCTCAAATTTCTGGAATTATATCTCAAGAAACTGCCTGGCGACTGGTCTGATCGAAGACCTCGCTATGACCGGGAAGAGTAGGCAGAACCAAGTCATTTAAGCTGCTTTTTTCTCGTAGATTGCTGGCTGCGGCACTTCTGAATTGACAGCATCAGGCAAAGATTTACTCTCGATCTTTTCCGCTAGAAATGAGATTTCTTTTTTGATCTCTTCTATTTCGAGTTCTTTGTCTTCGAGGATTGTCTCCAGCCGCGCGATGCGTTTCTCTGGATTACGTTGCAAGAGCCGATTAATAACTTCGAGCACAAGTAATGCCCGGTAAAGTTTCATGACCAGGCTTTTGAGTCGAAATACACGTGCCGATTTTGTCAGATGCTGCAGACGCATTAAGCCTGTAATCCGAAGTGCTCTCATGAAGGCAATCATGGGTAAGCAGATGACAGCTATGTCGATCCAGTGTTTACGGCAGTATTCGAGTCGTTTCTCTTCGATCGAGATCATTACAAGAAATTCGAGTGTGAATGCGAACCAGATCAAACCTGTCGCCATGGCAGTGAAATCTGCTAGAAGTATGTTTGATTCTATTTGTTTTTGCCAGAAGTGTTCGACTGCAAATAAGGGAAGAACTAACAGCGCAATTACCAGCATCGGCGCGGAAAATGATTTTCTGATTTTCTCACGGAGTTCCGGTGTGACCTGCTTCCAGGCCATAATCGGAAACCAGATTGCTGTTCCCGTCATATGGTCACGTGCACAAATTCTTAAAGGTGGCAAAAGGCAATAAAGAAGGTTGTATTTCCACCGGGGACTTCCCAGAGCAATATGGACTGCTGCTTCGATGACGAATAAGGGGTACAGCAGAAACAGGCACCAGTTGCAAATATCCAGAGCAATGCCTGGAGATTCAACGTTCACTAAATGTAAAGTGCCCGCAAAAAAAATAAGGAAGAAGGCAGCCACAAAAAACATTGGAACGGCAGCAAGCTGGTCAACTCTTTTGGTGTGTCGATTCATATTTGAAATGGGTTATCAAGAGAAATGAAATAAGAGATCAGATCCATATCAAAATCCGGGCACTTGGAAAGATTTGGGGCAGGTATGAAGTTTTATATGTAATATCGGCAATTGTGCCTATTCAGAATAATCGTTTTAGTTAACCACCAGAAAGAAGCATGTGTATCAATGTGATAACAGTATATAACGCTGTTGCGCTCATTAAATGCTGTTATATTTCCAGTAACGGTAATAGTTTGACGTTAAAGTTTATCTGAATTGTGAGTAGTGGTCGGAATGGGGTCGAATTGTATGAATGTTATCGTAAATGTTACATTGTTCGATGCCTTTGTGTCGCGTTAATGGTTGTTCCGTTTTTTGTGTAATTTCATAAGTCCTTATTTATCAGTTTGATATGTGTTGTTGTGTTTCCTGGTTTAGAGTTATGGCACGCCGAATGCAATGGAATAGATTTATCAATATGTTGTTTAAATGACAACATTGTTCGGCAACTAAAAAATGAGGAGGAATAGAAATGACACGCTTATTAACGACATTAGCAATATGTTTGGTTTCAATGGTGATGATTTCAGATCAGGCGAAAGCATCAGATTACGCTCAAGTGACTGCAGCACCTGAAGTCAAAACTGCTTTTTTTCAGCCACGTCCAGGTGGGGTTCTTGATGTGGTGACATCACCATTCAGGGCGCTGACCAGACCTGTCAGCTATAATCGATACCAGAATTACAACGGACAATCGATGTATCGTGGTGCGAATTGTGTAAACGGGAATTGTTATCCAGGTAGTTACAGTAATCAAAGCTATGTAAGTCCGTGTGCTAACGGTAACTGCAGAACGGGTTGCATCAACGGAAACTGCTCGACAGGTTATGGTGCTCAAAACTGTCCTGGAGGAAACTGTGGCACGACTCGTTACATGAGCCCTTACCAGAACCATTCTGGATATCGTGGTTTAAACAGTTATAACACACAGCAGTACTCAACTTATCGCCCTGCGAGTCAGCCTGTGTACAAACCTTATACTCCCGTCAATTCAATGCGAAATGATCCCTTTTTTCCTTAATCAAGAGAGGTGATCGTTAATAAATTAAGATTCTGAATAAACAGGATTTCTAATGTGGATAATGAAACACTGAGCTGTTGGGCAGTCCCGATAGCTCAGTTTTCTTTTGGCAAATCTGATAAGAGAAAAACTACTTTGAAACGTACTTTTATCTGATGATCTGATTAGGGTAATCAGTTAAAGTCTGTGTAAACTGAGCTTTAATTGAATAAAGTTCAAAACGATTATTTTTTGGATCTTTTTGTCCAGCTTGAAATGATCTCCAAGAACTAAGTTCGAAAGCGAAAATGGGATGATTATTCACTAAGGGTGCCGCCGAAATAATAAGAATAGGGGTCGTAGGGATTAGCGGATTCAGATGTTATGTATATGCTGCAGAGACGACTGTTGCTATGATGAAACTTTTCCTGATTTGAATGTGAAAATGACTTTGATTGTGATCACGAAATCAAACCATATTTTCACGCGATTTATTCAATAAGATTCTTTTAAGGACAGATCAGTTAATGGGTCGTAATTTGGTACATTCTTTAAGTTCCCCGATTCACTCAATGCATACTTTTTCCTATGGAGCTGTGCCACAGGATAACGGGGTTCATTTTTCAGTCTATAGTCGTTCTGCAACCTCCATGTGGTTATTGCTCTATGATCACGTCGATGATTTAGAGCCATCAGAAGTCATCAAATTTGATCAGGAATATGGAAGGTTGGGAGATATCTGGACGGCGTTTATCGCCGGAATCAGTCCTGGGCAACTTTATCATTTTCAAGCTGATGGCCCATTTCAGCCAGAGATCGGACAGCGCTTTGATAAGCGTGCGCGTTTGATCGACCCTTATGCCAAAGCGCTGGCTGGAAATTTTCAGCCTTCACCAGATGGAATTGTTCGTCCACCCAAGTGTGTTGTTGTCGATGATCAATTCGACTGGCAGGGTGATCGTCATGTAAGGCATCATCTGGCTGATACCGTCATTTATGAGATGCATGTGCGTGGATTTACAAAATCTCCTACGAGTGAGACAGAAAACCCGGGGTCTTATCTTGGAGTTATTGAAAAGATTCCCTATCTGATTGATCTGGGAGTTACTGCTGTTGAGTTAATGCCCGTTCATGAATTTCCCATGAATGAACCAGATGGTTCATTCACAGATCATCAAAACTATTGGGGATATGAAACACTGGCTTTCTTTGCACCACACCGTGGGTTTGCAACAAACCCAGAGCCAGGTGCCCAGGTGCGTGAGTTCAAAGAAATGGTGCGTGCGCTGCATGAAGCCGGTATTGAAGTCATTATGGACGTCGTTTTCAATCATACTGCTGAAGGGAATGAAAACGGACCCGACACTTTCCTTTCGAGGCTTAGAGAATCAGGTCTACTACCATCTGGACCAGGGCGGAAAGTACTATAAAAACTATTCCGGATGTGGAAATGCGATCAACGGTAATCACCCCGTTGTCCGGGAAATGATCTTCCATTGTCTGCGGTACTGGACCTGTAATTATCATATTGATGGGTTCCGGTTCGACCTCGCATCGATTCTGAGCCGCGACCGAAGTGGTAGCCTTGTTCCAAGTCCGCCTCTGGTGGAAGCGATCGCTGAAGATCCGCTTGCTGGCAGATACCAAGCTGATTGCAGAAGCCTGGGATGCAGCTGGCGCCTATCAGGTCGGATCATTTTCACACATTCGCTGGGCGGAGTGGAATGGTCGCTATCGTGATGATATTCGTCGTTTCTGGCGTGGCGATGTTCCGACACTGGGCGATTATGCGACACGTATTTCAGGGTCGAGCGATCTCTATCAGAAAACGGGACGCGAACCCTTTCATGGTGTGAATTTTATCACAGCGCATGATGGTTTTACGCTGAATGATCTGGTGAGCTACGAACACAAGCATAATTATGCCAACCGCGAAGACAATCAGGATGGCGAAAACAACAACATCAGCATGAATTTCGGAGTTGAAGGTCCCACTGATGATCCTGCCATTAATGGAATGCGTGAGCGCCAGATTAAAAATATGCTGGCGACTTTGTTTCTGAGTCAAGGGGTTCCCATGTTACTTTCAGGTGATGAATGTCGTCGCACGCAGCGTGGGAATAATAACACCTATTGTCAGGATAATATGATTTCCTGGTTTGACTGGTCACTGGTAAAGTCAAACAGTGGAGTGTACCGGTTCTGTAAAGAACTGATTCACTTCCGACTTTGTGAGCCCACACTCAGGCAGAGGAACTTCCTGACAGGGCAATCTGATGGTGTTGAAAAACTGGCAGACATCAGTTGGTTCAATGTGCTCGGACAGTCTGTCGACTGGAAGCATGATACACATTGCCTGTTATGTATTCTGGGAGCAAGGCACTCTTCTCGGAGAGTACGAGATGGATCAGATCTGATGATCCTGGTGAATTCGTCTCCCGATGCTCAGGCGTTTGAATTACCGTTTGGTATCAAACCGAAAGAGTGGAAATTGACGATTGATACATCTGCCCGTTCACCTCTGGATATTTTTCCAAAGCGGGATGGTGCAACATTGTATCCAAGGGTTTCCGTGTTGCCGGCTCGTTCTTTGCGATGCTATGTACGCCGTGACTCACCACGTTGATCACTGTTGAAATTCAGAGCAACTGCATGATGACAATCAGTATTCCCAGGGGAATGCACCAGTAGGCAAAATAGTGCAGTTTTCCTTTTTCAAGCCAGCGAACCAGCAGCCAAAGTGACAGCAACCCGACAATTGCAGAGATGATGGCCCCTGTCACCAGCAGGAACAGCGGAGTGCTGATGTGTGGGTTTGAGAGGATTTCAGCAGTTTCAAGAATCGTTGCTCCAGCGATAGCTGGAATTGCCAGCAGGAAAGAGAATGTCGCTGCAGATTGTCTTGACATTCCAGTGAGAAGACCAGCCACAATCGTACTCCCGCTACGTGAAATGCCTGGTAGAATTGCGATTGCCTGCGCCAGGCCAATCAGAAATGCCTGCTTGCAGGAAAGCTGTGTATAACTCAGATCCTGTTGAGGGATGCGCGGAATCATCAGCAGAAACAGACCTGTAATGGGTAACATGCATCCAGCCAGCAATGAGCTTTCCAACCAGTGTTCAGCAAATTTTTTTGCAGCCAATCCAATTACGACAACAGGGAGCGTGCCAACGATCAACAGCAGGATAACGCGATAGTCCTGGCTGAGTAATCGAAAAATGGTTCTACGGTAAAAAATCAAGATTGAGAGCAGTGTGCCTGCATGCAAGACAATGTTGACGTCAGTCTGGTCGGCCTGGATATCAAGTAAGTTCTCGGCGATGACTAGATGTCCCGAGGAACTGATTGGCAGAAATTCGCTGATTCCCTGAATGATCGACAGCAGAATCATTTTTAACCAGGTCATTTTGAAAACATTTCCAGGGTAAAGGTGTCATGATGTTGCGTGAGCAGCATCTGTGTCAATCGGCCATGACCATTTCAGCAGTAGTGCAGTCAGGAATTATGTCATAGAAGATGTGTGGTTGTAAGTGTAATGCTATAAAAGGATTAAGGCTAATTAAAAGTTTGTTTTCTAAGTAGAAAATATGAGGAACTATTCAGGAGACTCTATAACGAGGATTTGGAATCTTGTCAATTTGAGTTGACTTTGACGGTTGTATGGGTTGGAGCGAGACGCTATTGTTTCTGACTGTTTCAATTTGGCAAATTAAAAATCTTTTAATTGTGATGGATAACAATGAATACACTGATCCCGGCGACGCTGGTTCTTTCGCTTTCTCTGGCACCAATGAAAACTGTAGAGATCCCTGCATTACCAGAAAACGTTGTTCAATTATTTCAAATGGAGAAAGATGTTTCCCGTCATCAAATTCTTCTTTTCACTGCCAGTTGGTGTCCTGCCTGTGTGCAGATGAAAAACAATGAATTTCCTGCATTGAAAGAAAAAAATTGGGATATCGGCTCTGGAAAATCAAGCCACATTCGAATTATTGACGTTGATCAACATGAGGATTTGAGTGAAAAGTATAACGTCGCATCTTTACCAACGTTGATTTTGTTGATTGACGGTAAAGAAGTGAGTCGCTCAGGTGCCAATAATGCGTATGGTATTGCAGAAATGTTTTACAATCGAAAATAATTTATTGCGATGTCAGCGGCGGTGAAGCACTGTCGGTGTTCATGGTTGATTCTGATATTTTCCAGGCCCCGAGAATATGAGAAGTGGCGATATCAGTTCGCAGTTGATGTAACTCGCTCACCTCCCATCCTCTCCAGTGAATGCTGTAAGGAATGAACTTTCTGGCAAGCTTGTTCCAGGTCAGGAAAGAGACCACGTGATAGTTTTGCTTCTGCGAGATCATCCGCCAACTGGTTGATCTCCTGCACAAGGCCGCGTTTCAATTTTCTGGTAAACATCATTACCAGAAATCCTGACCAGATCAGAAAAATCACTCCGGCTGTGACATAAAAATCAATGGCAAGAATGTTCGTTTCGTCCAGGAACGAGTCGTAAAAGAAATTTTTGCCGATACGGACTAAAGCGTAAACAATCAAAGAGAGAAACAGACTCTCATAGATGATTCGTGTGAACCAGCCTGAGTTTTGATTCGCTAATTTGGTAATAATTCCATCTACTTTCGTACCAGCATCGTCGAGAAACTTTGCTTCGACAGACGCTGCTTCTGCTTGAATGTTTTCCAGTGATCCTGAGATCTGATTGGGGTGTGTGATTAGTCCTGCCTCCTGTGCGTAACCGTCAATCAATAATTGTGATTCTCGTAGTTTGTTATCGTTCAGTCCAAAAGAGCCTACACGTTTCAGTCGATCTTCTGCAGCTTGTTCTTTTTGTCGGTTACCTAGCCAACGGGCGCCCTGCAATGCACCAATCAGTGCAACCTGTGCGGAATTTCTGGCACGAAACAGGCTCGCCGATGCAAAGAGGTTCCCCAAACCATTGTAGACTCGCAGCATTGATGAAAAAGGACTGAATCCCCACGAATCAGAAACACAGGAGAGAAGTCTGCGTTCCCAGAGGTTGCGGCTAATGAGTAATTCTGTTCGAAGTTCCTGTGACATCTGAGTGATCAGTGAAACGTGTTGTTGTCGCAGAAATGTTTCCAGTTCTTCAATTGCTGGTAATCCCGCTTTGAATTTCTGAGAACAATGGTCGATGGCGTTTTGAATTAATTCGAGCAGATTTGCGCGTCTTACCTGCAGGCGTTCTGATTTTCCGAGTTGCGTACTGAGAATATTTTGTAAACTGGCAAATTCTGCTTCGAGTGGTCGATCTGCCAGTTGGTCTTCGAGCGCCTGCACGGAATCGACAAAATAAATCTCGGGCACTTCAAATTGTAGAGCAAGCTGCTGTTTCCAGTCCGTTCGAATATCATCATCCAGGCCAGCATGTGTCTGTACAAATATCAGACGCCGCCCAATCGCCGCCTCTTTCAGTTCGTCCGACACACGCGCCGATCGGTATTTTTGTTGAGTGGATGTATAGAGTAAAATGTCACATAAAGGGATAATGTGCTGCAGTCGAGACAGATTATTGATTTCGTCAGTCGCTTCAGAGGTGTCAGGATCCGGGCAGTCAATGAGAATGATGTTTCTAAGTTGATCAATATTTTTTTGTTTAACATGAAATTCGTTAAGATCTAATCCCAAACGATCCAGGTCAGTGTCCGGGTGAGCGATCAGTACCGGCTCAGTCGTAGTCGGGCGTTGCCTGCCCGAGGTTGTGCTGTAAGATCCGATCAATGCATTCACTAAGCTGCTTTTTCCAGTACCGGTTCCACCAAAGGTCGCAATGACTAACGGTGATTCTAAACGTACTCGTAACATATTCAGGCGTGGCAGCAACTGTTGAATCATGGCCTGAGAGTGTTGCGCTGTTTTCCAGTCAGATTTTTGCTCACTCCAATGCTTGAGTTGTTGGATCAGACTGTCCACGACTGCCAGCATTTCAATTTGAGCTAATTCAGTGGTAGGCATACGAGAATCATTTCTTTTGAGGTTCCGGGTTCTGTCTTGTCAAAATGAGATTGTCTGTCATTCTCTGTGTTTGAATTGATATTGCCTTACGCCGGCGTTTGGAAGCGTTTTAACTGTTGTTCGAGTTCTGATAATGAATTCTGAACCGCCTTGAAGTATTCTGAATCAGGCAGGTCCACAGCTGATTTTAATTCCTCCGGCAAAGTTTTCAATAAGTGTTTTCGAACTGCTGTTGCCAGCCATTCTGTTCTCTGTTGAGCAAAAACCGCATGAAATCTTCGAAATTTTGCTTCGAGGTATCCCATGCCAGACGCGGTTGTACTACTAACGGCTGTTTCTCCGACTGTAGTCGCGGCGGCTCCTCCTGCAACATCGCCGGCAACATTGACAACCGACTGGATCATGGTATTGGTTACAAGTTGAGTGCCTGCATCCCCAACTGCTCCAAAACCGACAAAAAACAATCCCACACTTAAAGCGGGACGTGCCATTGCTGCCACCTGATCCAATTGTTTCAAAAAAGTGTAATACTGTGGACTCTCATCTTTAAAAAATGTCATTTCGCTGTCGATTAACTCTTCCAGTTGTGCTGTAAAATCAAAATCAGCATGCTCTTGATGCAACGTGTTCAATAATTGTTCGCGTGATGTTCCATCTAACAGTTTTTTTAATCGAACCGTCAACAGTTCATTTCCCAATTCACTGACCAGTGTCAGCCGATCGTAAATGCGTTCAATGGTCTGCAGTACAACAGACCATTCCTGGTCGCGATAAATGTCCATAGGGGAGCGTTTTTCGACGGTCCTGAGAGATTGAAAATAGCGGACAGGCCAGAGTACGCCAGCCCCAATCGTGTTATAAAAACCATGAACCTGAGCTGACCAGCCTTCTCTTTGTTCCTGCCACCATCTGCGGACAGTGTCGACGATGACTGAGTTTGGCAGTAATGGCCAGTTCTCGATTTCCGCCAGTTCGTGTTCCGAAAGTAATTCTGATGCCGAGCGGAATTCATTGCTTCGATTTTTAATTTCCTGGAGGTATGCTGGAACTCCCGTGTTTTGTTCAACCAGATAGTTTAAAGCACCTTTTAGTGTCTGGACCTTAATCTCTCCAAAATGAAGTTGTGATAAAACCATCATTAAATTACTGGATGTGTTATTCGAACTGACTTTTGTATCGACTTCAGGCAGAGTTTCTGATTCTGTCGGTTGAAATGGACGATGGTAGAAGGGGAGTTGCAAATGAGTGGCAGCCGACCGGTCATTGGGAGCAATAAAGACAAATTCAGGGTGAACTCCCGTTTCATGGCAAAATGTATTCAGCCATAAAGGCCAGTAGGCTTCGTCATCGGGTAATTGACACTGATTAAAGATCGCGATGATCACTTTGTCTTCTCGAGCTGCTTCGCGGAAAAATTGTTTCACAGCCGCATCATTGTATTTTTGCTGCGTCAAAACAGTAACCAGTACATCGGCGCATTGCCTGATTCGCTCTGCGCGTTCCCAGTTGACTTCAGCGTCACTGTCGATATCAGGAGTATCCAGCACAAGTAGATTTGAAGCCAGGCTTTCGCTATGTTTCCAGAAAAGCAAATGTTGTTCGTCTTGTGTGAGGGGATCTTTCTGAGAAGACCAGGGGGTTACATTAAATCCCTCAAAGATTTTTTCCAAATCATGTTTTTGTTCAAAGTTATCTGGGACCAGGCAAACGGGATGTCTTGTTTGTGATGCGAGTGGGCTGATAGCACTTGCCTGTTGATTTACCAGATGGTTGAAGATAACGCTCTTGCCAATATTTGTTCCACCAACGACGGCAGCGACCAGGTACACATGATCGGTTAATTGTGGAATTAATTTTCGTTGCAGGATTTCAAACCATTCGCGGCCCCTTAATCCGGTCAGGTCAAGCTGGTCCGCGTCTCTTTCGAGAGCAATCAGATTGTCTCTTAATTGTTGAATTGAGGTCGAAAATTCATGAAGTGTTGATGGCATTATGGAATGAAGTCAAAAGAAAGTTGAAACGGTATTCTGCTATTCGTTATTTTTTACCGTTTATTAAGTGATTCTGGGAATTTTGAGTATACCGATTCCCTGAACTCAGTATGAGGCCAAATATCTGATCTCAGACGCCAAATTCGATTCATTTCAGCGAAATAACGGTCGCAAGGTTTGACGGGCTGAAATAACTCCGATACTATCCACGCAGTAGCACTCCCCTGTGTTTTTCGCTGGGGTTGCGCCTGGTTGATTTTGTTGATATTCTTCGACGCCTTTGATGGTTAAGTCCATTGATTGTAATTACTTAAGAACGTGGCCCTTAGAAGGTCATGTGCCATTTAACAGAGAGGACTTTTGAAATGTCAGATTTAGTGGTTAAAGAAATTCTTGAAGCAGGTGTTCACTACGGTCATAAGACCAGTCGTTGGAACCCTAAAATGCGACCCTACATTTATGGACGTCGTAACCAGATTCATATTATTGACCTGAAAGAGACCGTGCGTGGGATCATGCGTGGAAAACGCTATCTGGAACGTGTGGCTTCACAGGGAAGTTTGATCTTATTTGTCGGAACCAAAAAGCAGGCACAAGGTCCAATCAAAGACGCAGCAATTGCCTGTGGAATGCCTTATGTCACCGAACGCTGGCTGGGTGGTGCTTTAACCAACTTCCGCACAGTTCGTGGCCGTTTAAAGCGGTTAGAAGAACTGGAATCTTTCGATGAGACAGGTGAAATTAATTCCTACCAAAAAGATGCAGTCCACATTACTGCGTGAAAAGCGAAAAGTATTCCGGAACCTCAATGGAATTCGTACGATGAATCGATTGCCAGAGGCTCTGGTCGTTGTTGATCCTACCAAGGAAAAAAATGCTGTCCATGAAGCACACATTTTGGGAATCAAGGTAGTCGGTCTGATCGATACTGATTCGAATCCAGACGAAGTGGATCTGCCTATTCCCGGTAATGATGACAGTATTCGTTCCATTCGTCTGGTGATGAATCAAATGGCGGCGGCAATCCTTCAAGGAAAAGGCAAGCTACCGGATGCCGGCAAGAAGGATGAGCCTGAAGCAAGTGGAGATGAAGAGCATAAACCTGTTCCTTCTCTATAAGTCTTCCTCTTATAAGAGATGTCTCAATAAAACCGTGATGTGATATGCTGCTGCTCCGTTTCAGGAACGTCTCAGCAGACTCATCTTGTATATAAACTATCAAATCGGATTATCATTTTAGGGCGTGGCTCACCTGAGTCATCGCTTTCGAAGGAGATTATTGAAATGGCTGAAATTACAGCAGCAGCCGTGAAAGCATTGCGTGAAATTACTGATTTGCCCATGATGGCGTGTAAAAAAGCGTTGCAGGCAGCAGAGGGAGATCAGGAAAAGGCGATTGATATCCTGAGAGAAGAAGCGGGTAAAATTCAGCTGAAGCGCAGCGAAAACGATACTTCTGAAGGACGAATTACCGTACTTTCCAGTGAGGATGGTGCTCAAACTGTCATGCTGGAAATCGTCTGTGAATCAGCGCCTGTTGCAAGTGGAGAAGATTTAACAGCTTTCTCGAATGCTTGTTCTACTCAACTGCTGGCAAATCCCGGTGTGACTACTGTTGAAGAGTTATTGACTTTGCCTTCTGTCAAAACACCTGGCAAAACATTAAATGATGAATTCATGGATATGCTGAATAAAATCCGTGAAAAGATTGTCGTCTCACGAATCGCCCGTTCTGAAGGACCAACAGGCGGATACGTTCATCACGATGGGAAAACCGGTGTGTTATTTCAGGCCACCGGCGAGTCTGCGGATGCTGATTTATTGAAAGGGGTTTCGATGCACATTGCCGCTTTGAAGCCTGCTGTCGTTAAAGAAGGAGATCTGGATACTGCATTGGTTCAGGCTGAACGAGATCGTCTGACTGCAGAAGCAAAAGCAACAGGCAAGCCAGACAATATCATTGACAAAATTGTCGATGGTCGCATGAAAACATTCTTCGCCGAACAAGGCGTACTGGATTATCAACCCTATGCTGTTGATGATTCTAAAACAGTCAGTCAGGCTTTATCCGAAAAAGGGCTGGAGTCTGTCGCATTTACCCGCTGGACAATTGGCGGCTAATCTATTGAAGACCGACGCATGTGAGCTTTTGGCGCGCATGCGTTTTTTTATATTCACGGCACCGGTTTTTGACTGGTGTTATCAACACTTTCCAGACAATGAGGATTCCACGGATGACTGATTCTCCTGCTCCCTTACTGAAGCCTGCCTACAAGCGTGTTCTACTCAAGTTGAGTGGTGAAGTATTCTGCCGCGATGGAGAAGGTGGAATTAGTATGTCTGAGCTGGAATCGATTTCTGCTCAAATCAAACGACTGGTCGATTCAGGAGTTGAACTGGCGATTGTCTGTGGGGGAGGCAACATTTTGCGTGGAAAACAGTTTTCTTCTGCGAGTGTTGCCAGTAATCCTTCGACCGCGCACTATATGGGTATGCTGGCTACGGTGATTAATGGATTAGCTTTACAGGACGCATTGGAAATGGCAGGTGTACCAACACGTCTACAGACGGCAATTCGAATGGAAGGGGTAGCAGAACCGTTTATCCGAAGACGCTGTATTCGTCATTTAGAAAAGGGGCGTGTTGTCATTTTAGCAGCGGGAACGGGTAGTCCATTTGTGACGACAGATACAGCAGCGGCGCTAAGGTCCAGAGAAATTGATGCCGATATTCTTTTGAAGGCAACAAAGGTCGACGGTATCTATTCCGATGATCCAGAGAAAAACCCGCACGCAGTCCGTTTTTCAGAGATCAGTTATCAGGATGTTCTGCATAAGAATTTACAAGTGATGGATGCACAGGCATTGCATCATTGTATGGAGCACGGCATTCCCATTCTGGTATTTAACTTCCGTAAGGTTGGCAATATCGAAAAAGCGATTGCGGGTGAGACAATCGGAACACGCGTATTGCCGACTGTCGAATCGCGGTCTGATTGATATGTGATACACAGAAACGGGAATGTTTCTGTATTTCATCATCCCTTTTGCGAATGAATTCCAATCGTTAGTGTTTATTTCTTGCGTAAAATAAATACGACGTCTTCTGTTTTTGCATCAATTTCGATTGTATAGTCCATTTCATACATGAAGTCGTATAATTCGACGACTTCCAATTCAGGTACTTTTGCCAGTAACGCTTGAAATTGCGGTGCTGTATAAGTCCGGTAATCCATCGTGTCAAATAACTGGAATTGACGCGTTGGTGTATAAACATCAAACGTCATTTCCAGATGTTCGTTGCGCTGTTTGAGATCGGTGTAGATTGATTGCATATGCGAATTGATCGAGAGATTTCCGCGTCTTGCAGACCAGCTCTCGCTTTGCATTGGTTCTCCGACCGTTGGTGTAAGGTGGATGCCCAGAATATACAAACCTCCCGGTGCGAGTGCATCAGCTACACATTTCAAATGGTTCTCAGCTGCTTGCTCTGAAGGTAGATGTCGAAAACTGTTAATGGTGTTAAATGCTGCGTCTACTGGTCGCTTCAGCTTGAAATCAGACATATCACCAATGACCGCTGATCGTGAAAAGCCGGATCGTTCCAGTCGATCGTTGCAGTATTGAATCGCATGTTTATTCAGGTCATTACCTGCGACTTTAAATCCTGCCTGTGCGAGTTTAATCAGAAGTCGTCCAGTACCACAGGCCGGTTCGAATACTTTAGTCACATTTCGCGTAGCATGTAACTTGAAACAATTTTGTAAAAAGTCAAATTCCGCTTTCCAGTCATCGCCGAAAATCAGATCATAGTATTTCGGGTAGTCGTAAAGGTGTCCTTTGATCGTTTCCATAATTCTGTCTGTCTTTTAAAGTCATCGATCGTAATATGGTGTTTTAAGAACGATTCTGTTTTGCGTATTAAATAAAAAAGCCTTAAGCAAACGTTATAGTCTGCTTAAGGCTGATGTTCAACCAGTTGTTAATTATCGATGACAGCAGAATGGTTTAAAGTGTGGAGGTTTGCTCGAAGGGATCCTTTATTGTATCGCCTTCACTTTGAACGAAGTCGATAGAAGGGTCTTTTCCTATTCCGACGTACACAGATATCGAATAGCTTTTAAAGAAGCCATTCCAGGTATATTGCTTCATCTCTTTACACATATTTGTATGGGAATCAGCGGGACGGGTTACAACAGCAGGCGATCCAGCGATGTACTGTTCAATCTCGGAGAAACGTAGATCTTGATTGACTTCCAACTTTTCTGTCTGAGCACATTGTAGAGCAATTTTTGTTTCCTTAGCTTGTGTCTGGGCATAAAAATCGATCAATACCAGGCAGCAGATGATCGTGCCTAAAGTCCAGATAGTCATTTTTAAAACATTAGTTGATACAGGTGTGTTCGAAAATTGTCTTGCTGAATACACAGAGTGTGATTCAGGAGTATCAATTGAAATAGTAGACATATTTGAGCCTTTCTGAAAATCCTACAAAAGGTGGGTGTAGGTGGGGTGGGAGATTAAGGCATTTCATATATTGTTTGGGCAGGACAATGAATGTGGGGGAATTATATCTCCTTTCTGTGAAATTAAAAAAAACAACATGTTAATCTCTGGTGAAAGTTCTCAACAGGAAACGGATCAAATTCTCGAGGGTTCCACAAGTTGAGCTGATTTCCAACGATGTTATTTTATAATAATCAACCAAAACAGGGCAATACATATTTACCAATCTATATATGAATATATCCTAATGGTTGTTTTGAGAGTCAATCCCGTTATCATCAAATTTCATGTCTTTGACGACAAACTGATTCAGGTCGAAGTTTCCTTTCAGCTCTGAATCGATGAGTTGCAGCCTTGATTCGATCTTATGTAGTCGAGCTTCTAAAGCAGGGTGAAATAAGGATTTATCTGATTTTACCAGCGCGCGTGGGACTTCGGGATAGTCCAATTGTCGCTGAAGTGCTGCGAACATATATAACGGATCTCGATTCCGGTTGGCTTTTGCAATGCGTCCATCCTGTTTACTGAACAGTATGGGATTTTGTGGTATAAATTCTTCGTTTCCCGGTTGTCTTCGTTTTTCATCAACGAAATGCTGTGAACGAAAATACAGAAGGTCTGCAAAATCGACAGAGCCGAGCTGTATCTTCAACTTTCGAATCCATTGAGACCAGTCATCGTTATATAAAGTGTCACTTGCGATCGCTTCCAGACCGTTGTGGTACCCCAGTCGGTTTCGTGCAATGCATTCAAACTGATAGATAAAGAGTCCAGAGCTGCTGGGATTATCCGCCCGATACTCTGCTTCTCGTTCGAGAATTTTTAAAGCAGTTTTTTGATCGAATTTGGATTTATCGTCCTCCGCATTTTTCAGGATAAATGTCTGAAATGGGGTGAAATAGTGAGATAGCTTCGCCATCCCTTCCGAAATGCGGCCGGTTAAAAGCAGTTCCCCTTTAAGGAAATCAATCGCCATCGGCAATTTGGTTGTGGCAAGAATTTCCTCATAAATCGTGGCAAGAACGTCTTGCGAAGGAATATCGTCTTCCAATCGTTCACGATAGTTCCTGAAGAAATAAGTTTGTTCGATATATTCTTCACGATCAAGGGGTAATTGTTTCATTGATTCTCGTTCGATAATTTGAATTTTGACTCAAGAAAGGTTTCAGCCAGCAAACGATTATACAGGATTCAAATCAGAAGTGACTTAAAAAGATCCCGGAATCTGATTCCGGTCAGGGCTGTCCAGAAATGACTGTAAGATAATCTGAGCAGACAGTTTATCAAGATATGCTTTTCGCTTATTGCGGCTGACATTCATATTAACCAGAAGTTCCTCAGCCGCTGCAGAAGAAAAACGTTCATCCCAGTAACGGATCGGCAGGGGGGCAAATTGGTAAATCCAGTTACCAAACTGTCGGGCCTCTTTTGCTTTTTGGCCTTCATCGCCACTCATGTGCACAGGCAGGCCGATTACCAGACCTTTGCATTGATATTCGCGAATGATTTTATTGAGAAAATTTTCATCTTCCTTTTCAGATTGCCGAGCATAATTTTCGAGTGGGCTGGCAATATTTTGTTCGAAAGTGGAAATGGCGACTCCAACTCGCTTTGTTCCATAATCGAGACCCAGCAGACGTCCCTCTGATGGAAATTCCAGATTTGATGCATTGCCGGCTTCAAAGGAATCGCTCATAACCGCGCTCCTTTATCAGTGTGACCAGTTTTTTGATGGCAGCTTCATCGTCTTTGGGTGCCACCAGGGTGGCATCGGGAGTGTGGACGATCAGGAAATTTTCAACTCCGATTGTTGCGACGAGATGGTTCTCAGTGGTTCGAATGATATTGTTTGATGTCTTGATTCCACAATGAGGTCCGAGAATGGTATTTCCATTATGATCCGTTGGAAAATAGTTTTTTAAGGTTTGCCAGTTGCCGACGTCGTTCCATTCAAAATTTGCCTGAATCACGGCAATATTCTCAATAGAGTTTTCCAGGATTGCGTAATCAATCGATTCCGATTTGATTTCCGGGAAGGTCTGGTTGAGAACGTCTTCGTATTCAGAGGTTCCAATCGCTGATGAGATTACCAAAAGTTGTTTGTGAATTTCAGGTTCAAATCGTGAAAAAGCATCCAGTATTGCTTGTGCCCGCCAGAGAAAGATTCCACAGTTCCAAAAGTAGTTTCCACTGTCACAATACTGCTGTGCAGTGATTGCATCGGGCTTTTCTTTGAATTCCTGTACCTGAAAACCGTGTGACTGTGTTGATTTGACAGGAGGACCACACTGGATGTAGCCATATCCGGTCGCGGGGTAAGTGGGAGGCACACCAATTAAAACCAGAGCGTCTGGATTCGTTTCGAGTAAAGACGTTGCTTGTTGGATTGTACTGCTAAAGCCGGAAGCAGGGTTGATGACATGATCAGAGGAAACGACTAACATCGTCGCGTCCGGATCTTGTTTCAACAGGTGCATTGCCGCCAGTCCGATGCACGGGGCAGTATTTCTTGGTACAGGTTCGATCAGGATATGGTTGTCAGCTAACTGAGGTAGTTGTTTTTGAATTTCCAGTTTCAAGCTGTCATTCGTGGCAATCCAGGTATGGTTTTCGTCGGAAAGTGAGCTGCAGCGGTCTACGGTTGCCTGTAGCATGGTGCGGTTACCCACTAGTTTCAGGAGCTGTTTGGGCATTGTTTTTCGGCTTTGAGGCCAGAATCGTGTGCCGCTACCACCCGCCATGACGACAGTATGTAGCATAATACTAAATCTCCACTCTAGCTTTGATTCTCGTTTTTGAATATTGCAGTACGATTATTCTATTCTCCCAGATAGATCGGACCTGTAAATTGATCCTTGAGCGAGATTTTGGTTTTTAATTCTATTTCATCGAGCGCCATCAGAGGGCTGATTTCGACGGTTGTTCCTGTGGGAACTTCAATTCCGCAGGAAATGAGCCACTGAGAATAAATGTGACTGAGCGCTGCCTGGACCGTTTGCGGTGAATCCTGACCTTCTGCATTTTTTAAAGGATTAAATTCACGTTGGCGATCGATTTCATAAACGAGCACCGACTCTGCAACCGGGAGAACATCAAAGATAAATCGTTCGAATTTAATTGCGTTTGGGGTTTCGGGTACAGTCTGATTGCCTGAAGCATCGAGAAAAGGTACTTTTTTATTTGCTTGATGGAACGGAAGCAGGCTGTCATCGTTGGCGATTTTTTCTAAAAAAGTACGATTGAAAATATGGATCGCCGTACTCCCTGCCCAGTGCAGCAGATTATTTTCTGAATCGGTTTTTTCCGCAATATTTTCGGGAAGATCACTGTACTCAATGATCTGGGTTTTCTGATCAACTTCGCAGACTATCCCCATTTTTTCGTCGGCAGATCTTTTAGCAACTACTTTCACTGAGACCTCAGCCTGATGATGTAAATGATATCCCAGGAATTCAGGATCACAGATAATTGCTGTCGGATTATCAACCTGATGGTAATACAAATATTCGATACCCTTTTCTCGCATGATATCAAACAGACCGGAATTTTTGAGGGCAGCCAGTGTGCCACCATGGCCGTCCGGACTGACGGCAATCCGATATTTTTCTTCCAGCAGTATCTGTCCAGAATCGGCATCAACGGCTGGCATGGTTCCCTGTTGAAAGAAATACAGGTTTTCTGTCTGCAGTCCAAAATTCTGGTTTTCTTTAAAATAAGCAACTGTATCGTCATGGGTCGCATCACTGGTCATGATGAAATAGCAAATGGGTTTTCCCACATTTCGCGATC
The DNA here is from genome assembly GCA_942492165.1 of uncultured Planctomycetaceae bacterium. GTDB lineage: Bacteria > Planctomycetota > Planctomycetia > Planctomycetales > Planctomycetaceae > Gimesia. Next base: position 9,529 of record CALOEF010000059.1, on the reverse strand, counting down.
GGGCAAGCAGTTGCTCAACCATCATTTGGAAAAGCGAAGTTTGTTTGACGGGACCGATCGGGTACATGCCTTTGGGGTGATTAAAGCCGAGTCGAGTTCCCTGCCCTCCTGCGACTAAGATCGCACCAACTTTTCCTTCAGAAAGTAACTGATTTCCTGCTTGAACTGCCTGCAAATTATGAGCTGAGTTCTCATCACGATTCTGAAGGCGAATGACAGTGCCGGGGGGTGTGGCTCGCTCTGCTTTCCGGGCAGGAGATTCCACTGTGATTTCAGAATGTTCTGCTGCAGAGAGACGCTGTAGCTGTTCAAAGTTGATCGTTTGAATCTGGGATGCCAGTGCTGTCTGCTGCTGATCATTCAATTCATCCCACCATTGTATCAGGTGTGACTGATGGTACGGCTTTATGAGATTCACAAGATCTTCAAGCGAAGACTTTGGTGTCGCCATGTTATCGGATTCCTTGGTAATTAAATTTGAACTCTATTTCATTCATATTCAGGGAGTAAAGCCTTGCTGACGCATCCGTGGTGCGCTTGAGATGTGGTTGCTGCAAAATCAGCGAGATAACCCCGGGCATGTCTTACAGGTGTTGAAGACCACTTATCACGTCGTTGTTGAAATTCCTGCTCGCTGATTTTGACTTCGATTTGACCCTCTAAAAGATCAAACGAAATTCGATCACCGTCCTGGATCAGGCCGATGGGTCCTCCAACGGCAGCTTCAGGTGAGCAATGTACGCCGATCGCACCATGTGAAACTCCTGAGACGCGTGTATCAGAAATAAATGCCACTTTACCATCGAGTTCCGGGACGGCCAGTGCTGCAGTTGCAACAAGAACCTCAGGCATTCCCGATGCAACCGGACCCAGGTTTCTCAATACAATGATATTTCCCGGTTTGATTTTGCCCGCTTCAACTGCTTCAACAACTGCTTTGGCTTCATCAAAACAACAGGCAGTTCCACTGAAATGGGATTCCTGCATACTGGAAACTTTAAAGACAATCCCTCCCGGAGCAAGATTGCCGAAACAAACCTGCATGTCGGCATAATCTTTAAATGGCTGGCCAAGTGGTGCAATCAATTCCTGGTCAAGGGGGACATCACCAATATCTGACAGGTTTTCAGTCAATGTTTTTCCGGTGACCGTCAAGCAACTGCCATCAATGATACCTGCGTTCAACAAGTGCTTTAAAAGAACGGGAGTCCCCCCTAAATGGTGCAGATCAACCATCGTTTTTTTGCCACGAGGAGCAAAGTTACAATATACGGGTGTCTTGGTAAGGATCTTTTGAATGTCCTCCAGTTGAAAGTCGACTTCTGCTTCTCTGGCTAAGGCGAGCAGATGCAGGATACCATTGGTGGACCCGCCGACAGCGGCGATTGTAGCAGCTGCATTTTCAAATGCTTTTCGTATGAGAATGTCTCGAGGGCGAATATTTTGTTTTAGAAGATGATTCACAGCGGCTGCGACATTCTGGCACTCAATTTTTTTACCATCATCAATGGCAGGTGTGGAGCTGCTGAAAGGCAACATCAACCCTATGGCTTCCAGCGCAATTCCCCAGGTGTTGAATGAAGCGGCAATTCCGCAACCTCCCGGACCGGGACAGGCTGTTTTCAGGATCTGGTCAGCTTCCGATTGTTCCATGGCACCGACAGCGGCAGCAGCTTGTGAATCATAGACATCCAGAATGGAAATATCCTGACCTTTGTGGCAACCTGGCATTATACTGCCACCACTGACTATTAATCCTGGATAATTGAGACGTGCCAGAGCCATTGCAAATCCAGGGCCATTCTTGTCGCAGTTGTGAAGACCTATCAGTGCATCGTAACTGTGGGCACTGACGACACATTCCGCTGCATTAGCGATCATATTTCGAGAGGGAAGACTGGCGTTTCCTCCTTCTTGACCTTGTGTGATGTTATCGCTGACGGCTGGAACACCAAAAGGGAACCCGATCATTGAGGCCGTTTTACAACCTTCTGCAATTTCTTTTCCCAGATCATAGGCATGGACATTACAGATATTTCCATCCAGCAGTGGAACGCCAATTCCGATTTGCGCTTTATCAAAATCGTCATCAGTCAAGCCGAGGCCATAATAAAATGCTGTCACTCCACGCTGCCAACCTCGCGTTAAATTTCGACTGTTCCAATTGACTGCGTGTTCCATTATGCGATTCCTGACGATTTCTGATTGTCATGTTTTGATTTTTTCACTCACTCTAAACGGTCCGTGGCAGGAGTCCAAGTTACTTCACATTTGATTTTTCAAAGAGAATCAGAGTCCTGTCGGAGCTGACAGGTCTATTTCATTGTCGATCAAAATACTCAGATTGAGGCATTCTACGTCAGCAGCAGAGAACGTTAATTCTCAGAAAATCAGTAGGTGGCAAGGAAATCATAAAAAATTGATCGAATTGTCAGAAATCTGATTGCATGAAATGTATGTATCTCATTTTAGGGTAACAGTTTGCGTTAATTATGATGGTGAAGGCTTTAAGGTTGCTCATTCGTGCAGAGGAACGTAAACTGTGGGTCTCTGGTACGTGAGTATTTCTATAAGATGTTTTGTTTCCTAAATTTAGGATCAGGTACCTGACAACAACAGTGTCAGGTATTTTGTGAGCACAAAGCGTTATTTTGATGAGTACCAATCACAGGCGGGGACCTCATCTGAGTGAGATGTGTTTTTCTGGTCGCCTCTCCGTGGGATTGCCTGCAAACAATCCGTGAGATCAAAAGTCATTAAGTAACAAAGAAGCTGAGAAAATGAAAAAAGACATTCATCCTGATTATCATCCTGTCGTATTTAAAGATACTTCTACAGGTGATACGTTTATGATCCGTTCTTCTGCCACCTCGAAGTCGACCATTGAGTGGGAAGATGGAAACACGTACCCACTGGTAACGGTAGAAATCAGCTCTCACTCTCATCCTTACTATACAGGTAAGATGAAGTTTGTTGACAGTGCCGGTCGGGTCGAGAAGTTCCAGAAGAAATATAATTGGGACAAACGAAACGCAGAAGATGGCGCTGAGAAAAAAGAAGGCGAATAGCGAATTTACGAATATTCTCATACCGAGGCTCTGCGGTTTTTCCGTATGAGCCTCGTTTAATGCACAGTGGTGTCTTTCAATTTTCTAAAAGTCTGATTTGGTTTTGATTCACTGACAGGAATTTCATATTCGGCCATCGAAATGGAAATCAGACTGACTTATTCGTGGATTTGGGTGAATGAAGTTTCCGACCCTGCAAGCAAAGCTAGAGCGATTTGAAGAGTTGGAAAAACAACTTCAAGATCCGGAAGTTTTGACTAATAATACCAGGCTGGTTGAAGTTCAACGTGAATACGGTGGACTTTCTAAGGTCGCCCGTGAACTTCGGTTGTTTAATTCGCGTGAAGCGGATATTGAAGTCGCGCGCGAGATGCTTGATGATGAGTCTGACCCTGCTGCAAAAGAGTATGCACAGAAGGAATATGATGAGCTTTGTGAAGCGCATGCGAAGCATACAGAAGAGCTTGAAGATATCGTGGTCTCAGGTGATTCGATCACGCGTGGTGGTTTGATAATGGAAATTCGTGCCGGCGCAGGTGGTGATGAGGCTGCTTTATTCGCGCGTGCATTATATGACATGTACCAGCACTATGTGGAAACACAAAAAGGCTGGAAAACTGAAGTTTTGAATCTCAGTGCGACAGAACTGGGGGGCATTAAAGAAGTCACTTTTTCTATGGCCGGAGAAGGTGCCTATCATCGTCTGCAGTTTGAAAGTGGCGGTCACCGTGTCCAACGGGTTCCAGAGACCGAAACACAGGGGCGTGTACATACCAGTGCCGCGACGGTTGCTGTGCTTCCTGAAGCTAGTGAGATTGAAGTCGATATCAAACCGGATGACATTCGCCTCGATACATTTCATGCCAGTGGACCAGGCGGGCAGAAAGTCAATAAGACAGAAAGTGCCGTTCGGATCACGCATTTACCGACGGGTACGGTCGTGCAATGTCAGGATGAAAAAAGTCAGCATAAAAATAAAGCCAAAGCGATGCGTGTACTTCGCAGTCGCGTTCTGGAACAAATGCAGCAGCAGGCAGCGGATGAACGTGCTGACCAGCGCCGCACACTGATTGGCTCCGGTGATCGAAGCCAGCGAATTCGAACATACAACTTTCCACAAGGTCGTGTCACAGATCATCGTATCAATCTTTCGCTTTATAAAATTGATCAGATTATGCAGGGGCATCTGGACGAGCTGATTGATGCCTTGTTGCAGTTTGATCGTGAAGAACGTTTGCTGGGAGGCAAATCTAATAGTTAAGAGCATTCGTTTGTGAAATCACTGCATGCTGTTAAACCGATGGATCGTAATGTGAAAGAAAAACCTCAAGTATCAGATAGTGTTTCTAATACGACACCAGACCCATGGACGGTACGTCGAATTCTTGACTGGACGACGGCTCATTTAACAAAGCATGGAAGTGATTCTCCCCGATTAGATACCGAAGTATTACTCGCTTATGCCCGAAAATGCGAGCGAATTCGACTCTATACCAATTACGAAGATATTGTCACTGAGGAAGAACGTACGTTGATGCGGGAACTGGTTCAGAGGAGAGCCAGGTCAGAACCGGTTGCCTATCTTGTGGGAAATCGTGAATTCTTTGGTTTGGATTTTTTTGTCGATCATAATGTGTTAGTTCCCAGGCCTGATACCGAAACACTGGTGATGGAACTGGTTGATCGGGCACACAAGACATCGGCTCCCACCATTCTTGATCTGTGTACAGGTAGTGGGTGTGTTGCCATAGCCGCTGCATCACATTGTGCACAGGCCCGGTTTCTCGCAACGGACATCAGCGAGGAGGCATTAAAAATTGCCGAAAAAAATGCAGCTGTTAACGGAGTCACTGATAAAATACAGTTCCTGCAAAGCGACTGTTTCGATCAGATTTCAGACGATTCCCTGTTTGATATTATCGTCAGTAATCCACCATACATTTCGGACTCGGAAATTGAACTGTTAGAGGCAGAAGTCAGGCAACATGAACCGCGGCTCGCATTAGCTGGTGGTGTTGATGGACTGGATTTTTATCGAAGAATTATTCAGGAAGCTCATCAATATTTAAAAGCAGAAGGCAAATTGATGCTGGAGTTCTCTCCCGAGCAGGAATCGTCGTTAAAAACCCTGTTTGAAGAATCCGGGAAATTTACAGGTGTGAAAGTGAAAAATGATTTAGCAGGCCGGGCCAGGGTGATTATCGGCAAAAAACAGCTATCCTGAATAAATTGGATAGAATATACTTCTTGATACGAGATTAAGTTCCAGCATTTTTGGGAGATCCAGGGATGGATATGTTTATCGTTCGCGGTGGTGAACGGCTTTCAGGTCAGGTTTCTGTCAGTGGTGCCAAGAATTCTGCATTGCCAATGATGGCAGCTGCACTGGCCTGCGAAGGTGAAACCGTTCTCTATTCGGTTCCCAGACTGGTTGATGTTTCAACGCAATCACAGGTTCTTGGTTCTCTGGGTATGCAAGTGGACCATGATGTCTCGGGAACATTGCGTCTGAGAAATGTAGATGAAGCTGCTTGTATCGCCGACTATGAGCTTGTACGACGAATGCGTGCCAGCGTTTGTGTCTTAGGACCACTCCTGGCCAAACGTGGTATGGCGTGTGTCTCTTTACCCGGAGGCTGTAACATTGGTGATCGTCCTATTGATCTGCATCTAAAAGGGCTTTCTGCTTTGGGGGCTCAAATTCGCGTTGAGCGTGGTTATGTCATTGCGCGTGCCAATCGTTTAAAAGGGGCGAATATCTTTTTGGGAGGGGCATTTGGAAGTACGGTTACCGGAACCTGCAATGTGATGACAGCGGCAGCGCTGGCAAAAGGGATAACAACAATCGAGTCGGCTGCCTGTGAACCAGAGGTTGTTGATGTTGGAAACTTTCTTAACGCCGCTGGTGCCAGGATTGAGGGGTTGGGTACCCCATTCCTGACGATCGAAGGTGTCGATGAACTTCATGCTGTCGAGCATGAGGTCATTCCAGATCGGATTGAAGTTGCTACTTTAATGATTGCAGCAGCCATCACAGGAGGCGAAGTTTGTTTGAATCAGGTCCGCCCTGATCATATTACAGCGGTAATCGAAAAGCTCAGAGATGTGGGTGTGACCATTAAACTGGAGTTTCCAGATCAACCCTCAAAAAAACAATCGATTGTCACAAAAGTCACTCAGCCACTGAAGTCAGTAGATTGTATTGCTTTGCCTTATCCGGGAATTCCAACCGACGTGCAGGCACAATTAATGTCATTACTGTCATGTGTTCCTGGCATCAGTATTGTGACGGATAAGGTTTTTCCTGATCGGTTTATGCATGCGTCCGAGTTGGCCCGAATGGGAGCGAAAATCCGCCGCGAGTCAGCGAGTGCGATTTTGAATGGCGTTTCGAGATTGAGTGGTGCCTGTGTGATGGCCTCTGATTTAAGAGCCAGTGCTGCTTTGGTATTAGCGGGTCTGGCTGCAGAGGGCGAAACAGTCATTCGTCGGATTTATCATTTGGACCGTGGATACGAAGGCCTGGAAGAGAAACTGATCTCTTTGGGAGCCTGTGTTCAACGTGTCAGAGATGAACCGAAAAATATGCCAGCGAGTCTGATGCTCACAGATGCAGAGCATCGCCCGAGCCGAACGGAACTGTTGGATGTGCTGGCAGGTCCACATTGGAATCAGGAGGTCGATGAGAAACTGGCACGCCAGTCGAAGCAGTCTGATTCAATGTAGGATATTTTATTGCAAAACGATTCAGGCTGGATTTGATCAGGATGTGTTATTTCTTTGATTTGTCTTTGGCAAAATCAAGACAAATTAAATGCGATTCACTGCGGAGATAGAGTTTTTTGTGAGCCAGTACCGGCGCTGCCCATGCGGGATAATTAATTTGTGGAAAAGAAGTTCGACAGGCTTCACTGAATTGTTTTGGATCGACTTTGACTATCGCTAATGTGCCTCTTTCACCGAGAACAATAAATTTATTATCGGCCAGAATCGCAGATCCCCGACCATAGAATGGCCATGGTGCTGGTTTGCCTGTGTCGATCCATTCGAACTTTCCAGTTGATTGATTCCGCTTCACTTTTCCAATGACAGGCGATGTTCCATCTGTCTCCCACATCACTTTACCGTCTTTCAAACTGACACAGCGCATTGTAGCGCCTCGTTCATGACGTCCACTGAAACCATAGAGATAACCAGCATGGTGAATGGTCGTTGACCAGTGAGTCATCATGTTTGTGGGATTACGCCAAAGTTCTTTATAACTTTTACCATCTGAATTAACCTGCAATAAAGCAGATCCAACCTGATACGCAGCTGATAAGAATATTTTGTCATCAATAACCACAGGGCGAGCTGCATTTACAGAGTCATTGATCATGGAGCGAAACCAGTATTTGAAATTGACTGATCCATCTTCTGGATTAAGTGATACTAATCCTTGTCGCATCAGGCATAATAAATGTCGTTTACCATGAATGGTGACGGCAAGTGGAGAAGAGTAGCTGGAAAGTTTTACGTTTCCACGCCATTTATATTCAGGCATGCGTTCCCAGCCGGTTGTGGCTCCATCCCAGACTTTTTTGCCCACATTTTCCCAGATTGTTTTTCCGGTCAATGCATCGAACGCGACCATTCCAGAATTCGGCTTGCCACCTACCATGACAATCAGCTTGTTTCCTTCGAGAATGGGAGTTGAACCGACGCCAAAGAAACCAGGAGGGACATCAAAGTCTTTCAGGCAATCGCGATTCCAGATAAGTTTTCCATCTTCGAGATTCAGACAATACAGTTTTCCCTGTGCCCCAAAGGTGTAACAGTATTTGGGAGTGAGCAGAGGTGAGCAACGTGGCCCGTTATTATATCCATAAGGATCTCGGAAGTCCGTGTCATATTCGTACTTCCATAACTGTTTGCCAGAATCTGCAGCCAGGCATTCGATAATCTCTTTACTGTCTTGTTTTACATCTGGTCTGTGATGAATGATCAGGCGATTTCGGAGAATCGGAAGGGCGTACTGCAACCTCGTTCCAATCTTTTTTCCCAGAGTAATGGAGGACCTTCCTCCGGGAAGTGATCTATCAGATTCGTTTCTGAAGAGATACCCGATTGATGCGGTCCCAGGAAAACAGGCCAGTCAGATGATTTCAGATCAATTGTCTGCGCACTTAAAACAGAACTCAATGAGTTTGTATGCGGGGTTGGCAAGGTAGTTGTCAGCAGCAGAACCGTTCCCAATACCGAAACAACAAACATGTTTTTACAGCAATGTGATTTCACGGTGTTTGAATCGTACATAACTTAAGCCATTCAGGGGAAAGTGATCAGGGAAGTCGATAAACTTTATAACTTCGATTTTGGTAAATGGGTTTCATTGTTGTAAAGGGCCCCAGCCGCTTCACCAGTAAATGAGTAATATTTAGAATATCTTTGAGAACACGTATGTACGCGTTCATCAAAGCCTTGATTATAATAGTCCTGGCCCCAATTTCGTAGGTACTTGAGACGCCGATTCCATTCTACAATACCAGAAGCGTTCTGAGGGCAGTCTTTGACGGTGACAAATTCGGGTCTTTGCGCATACCATTTGAAGTCAGACACATTGTTTGGTGTCAAAAATAATGATGTGGGGGGTGGGCTTTGATCCATTGACAGGTATCAATCCAGTCAGTACGCTGTGCGGGAGTCATTTTATGAATTGGAGGGAAAATCAAGGCAGAGTAAAGCACGCTTGAAAAAATAAGAAAACTACCTAAAGCGATGATGGTTTTTAGAGAAGTTGGGGTGAGTCGAGACGGCATTGAATCTGAGTTCTCGTTTTGAAAAAATTCCCGGCAGATTGAATGAACAACTGCAATTGTGGTCGCAATGGGGAGTAACGCATCAAACAGACGGAACGGATAAAACTCGAGAAGCGACATACGAAAAGCGTAATAAGGCATTTCCCACTGGTGTCGCGTACAAAGCGCCTAATAAAATTCCGATGATTGCCAGTCCCGTCGTTCCAAAGATGAAGTACTTAAAAAACTCGATGAGCAAAGTGATCGCTTTTTCTTCGATTTAAAAACAGCCAGATTGTCAGCAGAACTGGCAGAAAATATCCATCTCATATGAAAACTACTCTGGATCGAGGTGATGCTTTATGCGATAGAATACTTGAATACATCATAAATCGTTGTCGTGCATCTCCTTGCGATAACAGCATCAGAGCAGGCATGAGCCTAAGCGCGCAAAGGATTGAGATTGCAGCTGAAACAGTATGATTTCAAATTTGATTTGTACGTGCTCTGTTGAATTGCTTCATTTTTTCTAACCGTAGATAACCAGTGTAAACGCCGCATAATACACCTGAGATACTCCATGACTGGGTGCCAGCTGATGATCAATCCTGCTAGATGGCAGATCGGTTCCAGTGCTGGTCACAAGCATTGGCTAAAGATAAAAAATGAAAGGCGTATGCAAAA
>CALOEF010000058.1:0-121140 GCA_942492165.1 uncultured Planctomycetaceae bacterium | reverse complement strand
TGGAGGTTTCAATTGATTTTGAACAGCTTACGAATTAAATCACATTTCTGCCTCGGTGTAAGCCTCTTTTTCCTGCTGGAAGTTTCTGCATTTGCCAAGACTCCCTCATTGATTGAGATAAAAACGAGAAGTGATGTTTTTGTCGGGAAATCCATTGCCCATAATAATGATGTCAGCTGGATGATCGACCAGACCGGAATGTTGTCAGAAGTTCCGCTTAAGAATGTTACCGGATTTCGTCGGTTAAAATCAGAATTTCAAAGATTACCTCTCAATAAAACAAAACTTCAACTGCAGAAAGAATTTGGTCCTTTTTTTGAAGTCATCTCGACCAGACATTATTTAATTTGTGCACCGCAAGGTAAGGCGAATGCGTATGGAGGTGTATTCGAAGAATTATACCAGTCATTCTCTCATTATTTTTCCTTACGCGGATATCAGGTCAAGGCACCTGAATTTTTGATGGTGGCCATTATCTTTCCAGATCGAGAAGACTTTTATAAATATTGTAAAAAAGACAGAGTGCGTGCGAGCCAGGGACTGCTTGGTTATTATCACCCGCATACCAATCGGACTGCATTATTTGATCAGAGAACGGCGTTCAAATCAGCTGGTCTGGATGAAAATGAGAGCGAGAATGAAGTCATCTATTCCCGGATAACCAACGGCGGTAAAAATCTGACTGAAGCATTACGGGACACGATGATTCATGAAGCAACACATCAACTCGCATTTAACACGGGTCTCCATACGCGAATTGGCGAAAACCCGCGCTGGGTTGTAGAAGGCCTGGCAACGGCGTTCGAATCAGATGAATTGCGTTCACACACAGGAGGTCGCAGTAAGCCAACAACAAGAATTAATCGAAACCGACTCTTGTGGTTTACTAATTTTGCACAGAAACGACGTGAAAAGAATTCCCTGCGACTGCTTGTTCGGGAAGACCACTTATTTCATTCTGCCATGTTTGATGCCTACGCCGAATCATGGGCACTGACGTTTTATCTCGTTGAAACAAGACCTGCTCAATATACACGGTATTTAAAAAAGATTTCGCAACGGGATCCACTTAAAGAATATTCTGCTGAAGCGCGAGAGCAAGATTTTAAAGACGCATTTAAGATGCGTCTGCAAACGATGGAAGTGGATTATTTGAAATTTATGGAGCAATTATCTCAGGATTTGGTCAGTCAGAATTAATCGACCTGTAATTAAGCGGCCCGAGAGACTGCTTCTTCTTCCATTGCAGCAGAAACCAGTGCACCCGAGAGAGTGCGCTAGGACTCATCTTTACAGGAGAGTCGCCTGCTAGAGTCTCCAACTGAATCTTCCTGTCGGAAAGGGTTTTGCGTCAATAACTCTTTGAAGCCTTCAAGGTGCGACAGTCCCCCCAGATAAACGACTGGAAGATTTCCTAACGTCTGGACGTAATTTTGCATTGTCGCCATTTGTTGTGTGAATTGTTCCAGCAGACTCGTCAAGGTGAGACTCATACCACCCCGGAAATCTGAGAACGATTTGAAGATAGGGGCTCACATTCCATTCTGGTTTCTGTCTCAACGCTTTGCCCTGGTCGATGTCTGGAATCTGCTGACCTTCGGAATCTGTCGTAAAGCGCCTGCAAGAACGGGCCAGTTGTTCGTCCATCCATTCACTCCCATAGGGTACGGCATGCCGGATGACGACTCGACTTTGATGGATCAAACCGATTTCGGAATGTGAATGACCAAGATAGACCACAAACCCTGAGAAGCGTGAATTTGCCGGAAAAGCAGATAATCCTGCTGCCAAAGTGATGGTCGTTGCTAATGGAGTAAACCCCTGCAAGGAAATGATCTGAGAAACCAGTTTATTCAATGATGAGTCTGTTTCGGTTCCTGGAGTGATGAACGCACAAATTTCATTGCGGTTCTTCGTTTTCGGAAGGGACGATTGAATCAATGTTGAAAGCAGTTGCCGGTGAACGGGATCATTGAGTACCAGATCCCCTTTTGAAAACAGAGGATATAAAGGCAAGTTTGAAAAGCGTGCTATCTGATGAGCATACTCTCCTGGAATAATTAAACTGTCTTCACAGTAGAGAAAGGGGATCGTGAGCTTTCGCAATAATAAACGATTCTCTTGTGTATCGTCCATCACTGTATAAGCGGTCTCGATAGTCCGGCTTGTTAACTTTCTGCCAGATTCGTTTTGTAATGTGCTCAAACAGGCAGAGCCAATATGTAACGCGATACTCATTTATGGATCACTCCCTGCACAGCTTGCAGAACTCGATCGAGAATCCCGGAATCGGTATTGATATTCGATTGACTGGAACGTACTGAACCGACGGAATCTGTCAGACCTGCTTTATCAGAAGCTGTCGTCTCAGGATGAGATCTGTCAAATCGAAAAGCCGGGGCTTTTAATGTTTTTTCAGCCATTGCCGGGCGCGTATTCAACGGAGCATAATTTGTGGATCCCGCGTTGCCAGCGCTTGCAGGCTCCCCTTCCGGTTTCTTCCCGAAATGCGGGCCTTTGAGAGTTTCCGGTTGATCAATCCGCGCTGATTTACTCTGGTGGCGACCATAAATCATAGTGTGTGTCGGAATCTGAGGCGACTCTTCAATTACGGGAATCTCATTCTCCAGCATTTGTTCCAATAGCGATTTTTCAGGTAGAGGTGGCAAGGTATCCCAACTCGTGATCACTGTCGCCGCCTGCTTAGCTTTCATCGATTCAGAATCATTCCGCTGCTGACTCCGCGGGTGATTCCTGAGAGCAACCTGATGTGTTCTGAATTTATTGTGACGGTATTTCCAGGCGAGAGCGGCTATCAATGCCAACACGAAATACAAACTCCAATGCAATCCGGACGATGACTCCGCACTTTCTTCGAATTCATCATATTGGGATAATTCCTCGTCTTCCAGTGTTTGAATTGATTCTGCAGGAGGCAGGGGAGCAGACTTCAGATTCAAGTCTGGAACGCTGGAGCCAGCAGAAAGATGATCAATATCTTGATTGGTTTCAGACGATGATTGTGCTTCGCCTTCTGAATTCTGAGGAAGCCTGGGTTTGGGAACCTGACTTAAACTGGCGGTTGTCTGCTGCAAGAGCGGGCCGTTCAGTTGGAGTTGCTCTGCATCTGCTTTTAATGAGGGGAGCTGCTTTGATGGCAGTGATACATCTTCAGGATGCGTCACTTCAGGCAATTTCCGCTGCGTTGCTTCAACACGGGGAGTGACTTCTTGAGGAGGCAATGCCTCTAAACGTGACGGCGTTGGGCTGTTCAGTTCGACTGCAGCAGCAGGCAGGCTCGACAGTTGCGTTTGTAAACTCTGAGGAACTGGCAAGGATTTCGGGATCAAAGATAGATCGAGGCCTGTTTTTGAGTTGAAAACCAATACGGTTCCTGAAGGAATTTTAGTCGTCAGCTTTTTTTGTTTGAAATTAAAATTCTTTGTGGCCCGTCGGGAAGAAATGACTTTGACTGATCGGGCTATTTGAGAATACTTTTCTACCGGTTGACGCAGGCAACGCAAAATACCAGCCAGATCGGCAATTTCCGGATGCAGCCCGAAGATGACCGGATGATCCAGTAAATTTATAATGGCAACTTGAGTCAATTTCGGTGGAAATTGTCGTTGATTACTCCGGGCCTCGTACGATTCGTTAATAACATGTGATGAGGATTTCAAGGCGATCAAGACATCACCATGCATGAGCGGAAATGCCATCTCTGATGAATAAAAGAGATCCTGACTCACACGCCCGCCACGAATGACGCGGATGATACCAGAGGAATCACTCGTCAATCCGCCGACTCTGGGAATGATTTGACTGAGGACAAGGTCTCCTTGCGCAACTTCATACGAAGCGCACTGCGAAAATTCGCCCAGAAGTCCAATGACGGCCTTTTGTTCATGCTTCTTTTGTTGATTGATGTCTCGGATGACCGTTTGTGCCTGGGTTACACTCAAAGCGCCGGAGCAGGCAACCACCATCGATAAAGTGAAACAAATCGAACGACAACCAAACATCAGGTCTTCCTTATGACATTTAAGCAAGGAGAGATGAGAATTGAGAGAAAACCATACAATCATTAAAATCGGCATAATCTGAGTTCAAGCATCAACCAAAGTCCTCGATTTTGTAGAAAAGACACAATTCAGACCGGACTGAATTAAATGATGTAAGTGATTGATTTTCATAGACTTGACCCATTACTGCGAATCGATGGAAATCCACAGGCTATCTCAGAATGCCAGTAAAATTCGGTGGCGGTATTTGTTCCAAGTGAAATGTGATGTTGCTAGGATAAACGAACAGGTCAAACGCAATCACATTTTGAAATGATGGTTACGTATCTCGTTACCCATTGATCGCTTTTGAAATAGAGTTGATTATTTGCTGAGGCAGGATGTAGTTTTGAACGTAACCAGCTTAACTGTTGAAAATTACCTGAAGGCGATTTTGCAAATCAGCCTGCAGTCCGGCTCAGAATGGGTTAGTACCGGCGATTTAGCCAAATACATGGATGTGGCCCCCGGTACCGTGACCAGCATGCTCAAAACGTTGAAGCAATCAGAGCATGTTGAGTATCGCCCTTATGAAGGAGCCTGCTTGACTGAGACCGGTAAACAGACTTCAATCCGGGTGCTGCGTCGACATCGCTTGATTGAATTATTCCTGTTTCAAACACTGAAACTGTCCTGGGATCAGATTCACGCCGAAGCAGAAAACATGGAACACGCGGTCAGTGACTTCCTTGTGGACCGCATTGATGAGTATCTGGAATTTCCCGAAACGGACCCGCATGGTGATCCGATTCCATCCATCGATGGTCAAATGCGCCGCGCTTACCCCAATCTGACTAATTTGTCAGATTGTCCCATTGGAGTGCCAATTAAAATTGTGCAAGTGACTGATCAGGAAACGGAATTTCTCCGATTCCTGTCTCGATCAGGCTTAATGATTGGTTCGGAAGGGAGCGTCACTGAAAAAAATATCGAGGCGGGAATTGTGGTATCCACCTGGAATGGTCAAGTCATTTCGATGGGTATCCATGTAGCAGAAAACGTCCGGGTTGTTCCTGTTGAAGTGGTATAACATCAAATTCGTAAATTACGAGACAACAATATTTGAGTGAGAAGTTAAACTCTCCGCGCTGTAGAAAGAGAAGAAATTGAGTCATCTTATTTATGAAAATCCGCTGATCAGTCGTTATGCCTCCAAAGAAATGAGCCAAATCTGGTCGGCTCAAAAAAAGCATTCCACCTGGCGGAGGTTATGGGTCGCGCTGGCGGAATCACAACATGAAATGGGGCTCAGTGTTACGGCAGAACAGGTGCAGTCACTCAAGGAAGCCGTCGATGATATTGATTTCGAATTGGCTGCCAAATACGAAAAAGAGCTTCGCCATGATGTCATGGCACACGTGCATACTTACGGTGATCGTTGCCCCGAATCAATGGCGATCATCCATCTCGGAGCCACCAGCTGTTTTGTCACAGATAACAGCGAACTGGTAATGATTCGCGAAAGCCTGGAACGAATTCGTACCCGACTGGTTTCAGTGATCGATCATTTAGCTCGATTTGCAAAAGAGTATCGCGACTTACCCTGTCTGGGATTTACTCACCTGCAGCCTGCTCAACCAACGACGGTCGGTAAACGGGCAACTCTCTGGTGTTATGATTTGATTCTTGATCTGGAAGAGATTGAATATCGTCTGGAAAGACTCAGATTCCGAGGAGTAAAAGGAACCACGGGAACACAGGCGACATTCCTCCAACTTTTTAAGGGCGACCATGCAAAAGTGGATGAGCTGGATCGGCGTGTCACCGAAAAAATGGGGTTCCGTGATCGCTATGCCGTTACCGGCCAAACGTATTCACGCAAAGTGGATGCCCAGGTTTTATCAGCCTTAAGTGGCATCGGTCAGTCAGCTCATAAAGCAGGCAATGACATTCGCATTCTGCAAAACCGTAAAGAACTGGAAGAACCGTTTGAGAAAAAACAGATCGGTTCTTCAGCCATGGCGTACAAACGGAATCCAATGCGGTCCGAACGGATGTGCTCACTGGCTCGTTTTGCCATGAGCCTGACTTCGAATGCTGAAGATACCGCTGCAACACAATGGATGGAACGCACTTTGGATGACAGTGCCAACAGACGTCTGTCCCTGCCACAATCATTCTTAGCCATAGACGCCGTTTTGATTTTGTATCGCAATATTGTGGATGGCATGGTCGTGTATCCCAAAGTGATCGAGAAGCATCTGAATGAAGAACTGCCCTTTATGGCGACGGAAGAATTTTTAATGGCTGGAGTAGCCGCAGGTGGTGATCGTCAGGATTTGCATGAGCTCATTCGCATTCACAGTCAGGCTGCAGGAGCAGAAGTCAAAGTGCATGGCGGACAAAACGACCTGATCGATCGCCTGCAGAAAGATCCCGCATTCAAGGAATGTGATCTCAACAGTGCACTCGATGCCCGAAAATACATTGGCCGCGCACCCGAACAGGTTGATGCTTTTATCGCTGACATCGTCGAACCGATCAGGCAGCGCTATCCTGATGATCTCGTGCAGGATGGAGAAGATCTGAAAGTTTAGCAGACAGGAATTATCAAGTTCCTCGATGTGAATTGAAGGGAAATTCCGAGCTATGCTACGTTAAAATATCTTTAATGACGTGTGCTTCTTCAACACCGGTCAGTTTCGTATCCAGTCCCTGAAACTCCACGCTAAATCTTTGATGATTGATTCCCAGTAAATGCAACATCGTCGCGTGCAGATCGCGAACATGCACGATCTTTTCAACCGAATGATAGCCGAGTTCATCCGTGGCACCATGAGTGATGCCCCCTTTGATCCCGCCGCCTGCCATCCACATGGAAAAGCCTTTGATATGATGATCGCGACCTGCCCCACCCTTGCCCTGGAACATGGGAGTCCTGCCGAATTCTCCACCCCAGACGACCAGCGTTTCGTCGAGCATGCCACGTTGTTTGAGATCATTAATGAGCGCCCAGGTCGGTTTGTCAGTTAAGCCACAACAGGTATTCATATAGCGTATCAGATCGCCGTGATGGTCCCACCCGCGGTGGTAAAGGTGAATAAATCGTGAACCTCGTTCGGCCAGACGTCTTGCCAATAAACAATTGGTGGCATAAGTTCCTGATCCTGGTTCGGCTCCATACATTTCCAGAGTCTTTTTTGATTCGCCCGAAATATCCATCAGTTCGGGAACAGAAGTTTGCATTTTGAATGCCATTTCATAGGCGGCAATGCGAGTGTTGATTTCCGGATTGGCTACACGTTGATTGCGGAGACTGTCCAGTTTTTGAACGGTTTCAATCAGCTGTTTCTGCTGTTGAGAACTGACTCCTGCAGGATTCTTTAAATAGTTCACCGGATCGCCGGTGGAATTGAATTGAACTCCCTGGTAGCGACTGGGAAGAAAACCGGTTCCCCATTGACGCGAAGCAATCGGCTGCGGGTTTCGTCCGCCGACACTGGTGAGTACCACAAAACCAGGCAGTTCTTCTGTTTCACTACCCAGACCATAAGTAACCCAGGAACCCATTGAGGGTCGCCCGCTGATGGCAGTGCCTGTATTCAAAAATGTGTGCGCAGGATCATGATTAATCTGTTCGGTAACCATCGAACGAATGATGCAGATATCGTCTGCAATTTTTGATGTCCAGGGAAGAAAATCGCTGATTTCCTGCCCGTTTTGACCGTACTTCTGAAACCGGGTTAAAGGTCCCTGGCATTTCAGTGCTTTGCCCTGCAGTTGCGCAATCGGTTGTCCTTTGGTATAGCTTTCGGGAAATGGCTTCCCATCCATTTCCGCCAACTTTGGTTTATAGTCAAAGGTTTCGAGATGCGTCGGTCCCCCCGCCATGCACAGGAAAATGACGCGTTTTGCTTTTGGTGCAAAGTGAGGTATACCCGGTAATCCTCCTGCCTGGGGCTGTTTTGATCTGGATTGCGCTGAAACCACATTTTCCCCGGATAGCAGAGAACTGAGTGCGGCAGCTCCGAGACCGACGCCTGTATCTCCAAGAAAGGTGCGGCGATTCAAACTCGTCTGTATCTGATCCCAATTTACCATTGTGTTTAATTCCTCGTCACAACTTCGTTTAGATTCAGTATGGTTCGCGTGACTGCAATCCAGGATGCCAATTCGACATTGTTCTGTATTTGCTTTGATGTTGCTAATCCGAATTCTGTCAGCGGAACAGCTTGTTGAGGATGCGTTTGATAGGCCCGGCGATTTGAATTCAATAGCGTTTTCAACACAGATGATTCCATTTTTTCAGGATCACGCGACGTCGCTTTGGAAAACGCGTATTTGATTTTTTCTGTATCTGATTGGCCTCCGTTTTGTAAAACGTCTTCAGCAAACGAGCGAGCTGCTTCCACAAAAGTGGGGTCGTTGAGCAAAGTCATCGCGGCAACGGGTGTATTTGATTTGGGACGTTGTGCCGTACATTCTTCACGACTGGGCGCATCAAAGGCCTTGAGCATCGGATGCAAAAACTGGCGTTGCCAATGCACATAGAGACCACGTCGCCATTGTCGTTCATCTGTATGAGAGACGTATTTTCGTTTGGGGAAATTCAAGTGACGATAATAGCCGGCTGGCTGATAAGGTTTGACGCTGGGACCCCCAATTTTGTTAACTAACAGACCACTGATACTTAAAGCGTTATCCCGAATCATCTCGGCTGGCAGGCGAAAGCGCGCCTGACGATTGAGAAGTTGATTGAATGGGTCGCGTTTTCGCTGGTCGGGAGTTTCGAGTGAAGACTGGCGATAGGCTCTACTCATTACAATGAATTTAACCATTTTCTTGATATCCCATTGGTCTTCATAAAATTTGATCGCCAACTGGTCAAGCAATTCCGGGTAATGTGGTGGCCCCCCCTGCCCTCCCAAGTCATCCAGAACCGGAGCAATACCATTTCCGAAGAACAGATACCAGAATCGATTCGCAAAGACACGTGCCATCAATGGACCATAACCGTCTTTGTCTGATAACCAGTTCGCCAGATCGAGGCGCGTTAAACGGCTTCCATCACTGTTCAGTTTACCCAGAAATTCCGGAATCGCAGGTTGAACTACAGGACCCGTTTCATCGAGCCAGTTACCGCGCGGGAGAATGCGAATTACTCGTGGTTTGATCGAAACCGTAATCATGGTTTTCAGCGCTCGTTTATCGATGGCTGCTCGTGATTTCTTCAGTTGATCTAACTGTTGTTTCAGCTGCTTTTGTTCTTTTTTCTGTTCTGTTGATTTCAAGGCTTGTTCTACCATTTTGATTTTTGACGCGATTTCAGAAATCTGTTTCTGCTCTTGCTCAGAATAGAGAAAAATTTCTGGTTCTCTAATCGTTGGAATGCGATCAGAGCCTCTTCTCAAATGCTGGTCTTCATCGATATCAGCAAAAAACGCGACTTGAGAATAAAAATCCTTGATAGTATAGGGATCATATTTGTGGTCGTGGCATTGGCAACACCCCATCGTTGCCCCCATCCAGACACCCGAGAAATTGCGAATGCGGTCAGCGGCATAGATTGCCAAATATTCCTTGCGCTGCACGCCCCCTTCATGCGACGTTTGCAACACACGATTGTAACCGGTGGCAATTTTTTGCTGCAGTGTTGGTTTCGGTAACAAATCACCGGCTAACTGCTCACGGGTAAATTGATCGAAGGGCATATTCTCATTAAAAGCCTGAATGACATAATCCCGGTAGGGAGAAATATGATGATCCTGATCGCCGTGATAGCCAACGGTATCTGCAAAGCGAACCAGATCCAGCCAGTAGATGGCCATGCGCTCGCCGTAATGGGGAGATGCTAACAATCGATCGATCAGTTTTTCATATGCAGTCGGACTTTGATCATTTACAAACTGTTTGACTTCCTTCAAAGTGGGAGGGAGCCCAGTCAAATCGAAACTTAAACGGCGAATCAAAGTGATTTTATCAGCCTCGGCTGCCGGCTTTCGTTTTTGCTCTTCCAATCGCGACAATATAAAGTGGTCAATCCAGTTGATCGGCCAGTCCTGTTTTTTAACGTTGGGAACGGGAACGGACTGTGGTTTTACATAAGCCCAGTGCTTTGACCATGGTGCGCCCTCTTCGATCCATTGTCTGATCAATTGAATCTCGGATGGTTTCAATGATTTTCCAGAATCTGCGGGCGGCATTATGAGATCGGGATCAGCGCTGGAAATTCGTTCGAATAACAGACTTTGATCTGGTTGCCCGGGATGAACGATCAAATCATTGTCTGATTTCGTTTTAATACCATTTTCGATATCCAGACGTAATTCTGCTTCTCGATGTGTTGCGTCCGGGCCATGACATTGAAAGCAGTTTCGTGACAATATGGGACGAATGTCGCGATTAAAATTGATCGTCTTCTCTTTCGAAAAGACTTGAGCCGGGTATAGCAATATGACGAATACACCGATCCATAAATGTGTGAATACGATCCTGTGCATGCTGAGTCGCTTTCAGTCGGGGCATGAATTGAGTGCCGAGGTGGAAAGCGTTGTAGCCTGGAATTCCTGGCACATCAAACACGTTGAAAACTGGTCTGGTGATACCGATCCGTAACAACTTAAATTTACGGTAGCCACACTCCCGAAGTATGGCAGGTAAGATAACGGTTGCTGGCTGATGGTTTTCAATCATAGCCAAATCACGTCCTTGATGGTAGCAGATGTTTATGGCATCTGCAACAATTGCTTCTATTGATCGGTCTCAAAATCGGATGCTTCCAAACTTGACAATTGACAGTATTCTCGCGAACTTCAACAGCTATAGTGTGTCACTCAAAATAGTTCATCCTTGTCAAATATCAAATAAGCCAGGTCTATTATGCGCCCACCTACTTATCAGGAAATTCAAGAAGCGGTTCCCTGTATTCGTAAAGTATTGTCGCCGACGCCCCTGTATGAGTGGCCTGGTTTAAGCCAGTTAACGGGCACGAATTTCTATTTAAAGCATGAAAACCACCAGCCTGTGGGAGCATTCAAAGTTCGCGGTGGTATCAATTTAGTAAGCACGCTTTCCGCAGAGGAACGTCAAGCGGGAATTATAGGATGTTCAACAGGAAATCATGGGCAGTCTCTTGCATATGCAGCGCGCATCTTTGGTACGAAATGCACGATTGTGGTTCCCAAACATAATAATCCCGACAAATTACGTGCTATCAAATTGCTGGGAGCGGAAATCATTGAACGAGGGGAGGACTTTGATGAAGCCAAACAATATCTGGAGCAGGAACTGGTTGATGGAAAACGGCGTTACGTGCATTCAGGAAACGAACCGAAGCTGATTGCCGGCGTGGGAACTCAGGCGATTGAAATCTTTGAAAAACTGAACGCACCTGATGCCATCATTGTTCCCGTTGGCATGGGGAGCGGTGTCTGTGGAACTGGAATTGTCGCCAAACACTTGAACCCTTCGACGGAAATTATTGGCGTCGGAGCCGAGAATGCACCTGCGAATCAGTTATCCTGGAAAGCAGGCAAGCTGCAAACGACGGAATCAGCTGAGACCTGGGCTGAAGGAGTTGCCACCCGTTCTTCTGCTGAGCTTACTCAGGAGATCATGAAATCGGTTGTCGATGACTTCCTGCTCGTTAGTGAAGACGATATGCGTATCGCAGCCTACCACATTATCAAAGAAACACACAATCTCGTGGAAGGCGCAGGAGCTGCTGCCCTTGCAGCGGTTTTGAAATACAAAACTCGATTTCAAGGTAAGACCGTCGTCGCCATCTTGAGTGGGGGAAATTTAAACCTGGCTGAAATCCCGGCAATCTTGCGTGCTGGTTCGCAGCAGTAACCATTGATTCACCAGTCCACCAGCGCTGACGGAAAAACTAAGACTCATTTATTTAGTCTCGACCTGATAATTCATCTCTGAATAAGATTGGAATTCCTTCTCAGTAATTGTTACCGTAAATAGCAAACCGGCAAAAATAGCGACTATTTGTTCTGAGTTTGATCCGGCCAGCAATGATTTGAGGGAAGCATGAGATTTCAAGATCGCGTCGTCATCGTTACCGGAGGCAGTAAGGGAATTGGCGAAGGCTGCTCACGTGTATTTTGTGAAGAAGGTGGTTTCGTCGCAATTTTATCGCGAGGCATGCACGCTGGTCAGGATCTGGCCCGTGAATTGAATCAAAAAGGCCCCGGGAAAGCGATTTTCGTTCAATGTGATGTCGGCGATCATGAGCAGATCCGTTCTTCCATCGGACTGGTTGTTGAACAGTTTGGCAGGCTGGATTGCATCATCAATAATGCGGGAATCCATCCGCCGGCAATGTCTCTGGAAGAAACAAGCATTGAGGAAATGGAAGCATTGATGCGCGTTAATTTTCTGAGTACGTTTGCAGGCGCCAAGTATGCATTGCCACATCTCCGAAAAACGAAAGGGACGATCATCAATATGTCGTCGATTACGGCCGTTTTAGGGCAGCATCATTCGACCGCCTATTGTTCCACGAAAGGTGCCCAGGTCAGTTTTACCAAATCGTTGGCGATTGAATTAGGAGAAGCTGGCATTCGAGTGAATGCCATTCTGCCCAGTAACATCGATACGCCTTTGATGCGCGACTGGGCGGCGACTCTTCCCGACGCGGATACCGCATTGCAGCGCGTCGCAGATCTGCAAGTATTTAAGCGTATGGGAACGATTGAAGAGATGGGAAAACTGGCCTTGTTCCTGGCGACTGACGACTCCAGCTTTCTCACAGGTCAGGCAATTGAGGCAGAAGGAGGCGCCAGCCTGGACTATTGATCGTTTCTCTGAATGAGCGAATCGAAAATATTGCAAATCACATCTATTTCCAAATCAATATTTACATCCATACGAAAAGAACAGGAATTAATTCATGACTGGTTTACGTGGCACGTTTTACGTTTTGGCAGTAACTGCTTTTCTCGGATCCGCCTATCACACTTATGGAAATCTGATAGAAGAGTATAAGAACGGTCTGATCTGGAAAGAACCTGTGGTTGTCACGACCAGTCCCAACCAGCCTCCCTCAGATGCGATTGTTCTGTTTGATGGGAAAAGCCTGGATCAATGGAAAAACGGCGATCAATGGAAAATTCAGGATGGCTACGCGATCACCACAAAAACTGATATTGAAACCAGACAATCATTTGGTGATTGCCAGTTACATTTGGAGTGGGCCACACCAGAAAAAATTGAAGGAACAGGACAAGGGCGCGGAAACAGTGGTGTGTATCTGATGGGAAAATATGAGGTCCAGATTCTTGATTCCTATCAGAACAAAACGTATTTTGACGGTCAGGCAGGAGCCATTTATAAGCAATGGCCGCCGTTGGTGAATGCCTGCCGCAAACCGGGTCAATGGCAGACGTACGATATCATTTTCACAGCCCCTCGGTTCAATGATTATGGTCAATTGGTCAAGCCCGCTTATATCACGGTCATCCAGAATGGTGTTGTTGTGCAAAACCATACGGAACTGCAGGGTGCCACCTATTATCATCAGCCACCTTTCTATACGGCTCATGAAAAGAAACTGCCAATCCAGCTTCAATTTCACAGGAACAAGACCCGGTTTCGCAATATCTGGGTACGTGAATTAACCGAGGTGCAGCCCATCGGTTGCGTGTGTCCTGAGTGACATGTAAATTGATGGTCACAATTCATATTGCCGGTTCAACAATTCATACTCTTCCAAAACAATGAAGGTAAACAGCATGGCAGTCTTTCTGGGCGTCGATATCGGGACAAGTGGAACAAAAACTCTGGCGATGAAGGAAGATGGTACAATTCTTTCATCGGCGACGGTCGAATATCCGCTCTACAGCCCGCATCCGGGTTGGTCAGAACAAAATCCGGAAGACTGGTGGCAGGCCACGATCAAAAGTGTTCGAAAAGTAATGAAAGCAGGTAAAATCAAACCCGTTGAGATCAAAGGAATTGGACTGAGCGGACAAATGCATGGAAGTGTTTTCCTCAATCAAAAACATGAAGTCATCAGACCCGCACTACTCTGGAATGATCAGCGGACGGCTGCTGAATGTGCCGAAATCGAACAGCGCGCTGGTGGACGGAAAAAATTAATCCGCATGGTTGCTAATCCGGCACTCACCGGATTTACCGCGCCGAAAATTCTCTGGCTCCGTAAGAACGAACCAAAGCATTTTGATAAAACCGTTCAGGTTTTGTTACCCAAAGATTATATTCGATTTCGTTTGACGGGAGAATTTGCGACCGAAGTGAGTGACGCATCGGGAACACTGTTACTGGATGTTAAGAAACGAAAATGGAGTCGCCCTTTATTAAGTAAACTGGAATTGGATGGATCTCTGTTACCTGATGTCTATGAATCAGAGGATGTGAGTGGCTGCTTAAACGGAGAAGCTGCCAAACTCCTGGGACTCTCAAAAGGGACAGCCGTTGTGGGCGGAGGAGGTGATCAGGCCGCTGGTGCTATCGGAAATGGAATTGTCAAAGGAGGTGTGATCTCTGCGACGATGGGAACAAGCGGTGTTGTGTTTGCACATAGTGATCAGGTACAGATTGATCCCGAAGGTCGCGTACATACATTTTGTCATGCCGTTCGCAACAAGTGGCACGTGATGGGTGTAGTCCTCTCCGCCGGTGGTAGCCTGCAATGGTATCGAAATCAGCTCTGTGAACAGCAGATCGCAAATGCAAAACGACAGAAAATTGATCCCTATGAACTTATTACCAGGCAGGCAGCGGAAGCACCTGCAGGAAGCGAAGGGCTGTTTTTCCTGCCGTACCTGACAGGAGAGCGAACACCCCATGCGGATCCTGACGCACGCGCTGCCTGGATTGGATTGAGTCTGCGACATGGACGGTCGCATTTGAGTCGTGCTGTCATTGAGGGAGCGACATACGCCATGCGAGACTCACTTGAAATCATTCAAGATCTGAAGATCCCGGTAAAAGAAATCCGGCTCTCCGGTGGAGGTGCAAGAAGTCCATTCTGGCGGCAGATGCAGGCAGATATTTATGGTCGAAAAGTAGTAACAATCAATGCAGAAGAAGGGCCCGCTTATGGTGTGGCTTTGCTGGCGGCAGCCGGGACGGGCGCGTACAAGGATGTTGTCGAAGCCTGCTCAGCGACAATTCGAATTGTTGAAAGTACGAAGGTAGACTTAAAATCCAAAAGAAAATACAACCAGGCATACCCTGTCTATCGAAAGCTATACGCTTCACTTGCAGATGATTTTCAAGCGATTAGCAGCCTGCTCAAGTAAACACATGGCCACACCACAAGACACTCCCTGAATCGAATTTGCCTCGTCCATAATAATTGAACCCGGCAAAGACAAACGATTTCGTATCAAATAATTTTCAGCTGTGCCAATTGATTAGTATAGGGAATGTAGATAGCATAGAGAATGCTCAGGTATGTGATCTATTTCGCATTAAATTAGTTGAATTGATCAATCCGGTTGAATGGGCTAGAGTTCCTCGAAGTCTGACTCTTCAGATGCCGAAATAAATCCATTATAGATCCTTTGAATCTTGTCAATTCAAAGATGAAAAGTGGCATGAAACCAAGAACTTTGCTTTTAATCTAATTTACCTGCCTCAAGACAATCTCAGAATTATTTTCTAGTATATTCAATCAGTTTCAGCCAAACTGATGAGAGCATCATATTCTGATCTCAGGTAAATATGATTTAGCTTGAGTTTTGAGTTGTATTAAACATATAGGACGTTCGCTTTAGATGTCTAAATCCCAGAAAATTAACAGTGGATCATCCCAAGGCCCCTTTTGTGTCTGGTCAGGGATCGGATTTTTAAATTTTATTAAACTGATGCGATTACGTCCTACCATTCGCTGGTCAGGTTCATTTCGACTGATTACTTCTGGAATATTCAGTATCTCCAATTCTTGCTTCGCCTTGATGGAAAATCTGATCTTCCGAAGAAAAATCAACAAGACAAAACTGGAACCACCCGTTTTCATTATTGGTCACTGGCGCAGTGGCACAACTCTATTGCATAACCTGATGTCGATGGACAAACAGTTTATCTACCCCAATATGGGAGCCATGCTGTTTCCTTCTCACTTTTTGTTAACGGAACCTGTGCTCAAGCACGTGGTCCAGCACCTGTTACCAAAGCAGCGTCCCATGGACAATATGCCTGTTACCTGGGATTTACCACAGGAGGATGAGACATCGATCATGTTGTTGCATTTGATGTCCCCTTACCTTGCAATTGGATTCAGTGATCAACCGGAAGTTTACGATCGCTACTATGAACTAGACCAGTTGAGCCCCAAAGAAGACGCACTCTGGAAAAAAACGTTCTTGTATTTTCTGAAAAAGCTGACTTACAAGTCAGGTGAAAATAAACACATCTTATTAAAATCCCCGACACACACATTCCGGATCCCATTTCTGTTGAAAATGTTTCCGGATGCACGATTCGTCTATATTCATCGAAACCCTTACAAAGTTTATAATTCCACACTTCATCTACGCCGTACCATGTTTGGCGAAAATAATTTTGCCCCTCTCGATATGGAAAAGCTGGAAGAGGATATGAGCAATATTTATATTGATCATTTAAATGTATATGAGCGCGATCGGCAAGTTGTACCAGAAGGTCAGTTACACGAAGTCCGATTTGAAGATCTTGAAGCTGATCCCGTAAACGAGATGCGGAAAGTTTACGAACGTCTGAATCTTTCTGGTTTTGATGAACTGGAAAAGAATATGCAACCATATTTGAAAGATCAAAAATCGTATAAGAAAAATAAATACGAAATGGATGCAGCCCAGGAAAAGAAAATCTACGAGAAATGGCAAAAAGCATTCGAGCTGTTTGGTTACGATCGTTTGTCATCTGACGGAAACATCAAATCGCGCGTCGCATCCTGATGGTTGCTCGATGTGCACGCTGTGAGACAACAGCGAATGAGAGAGTTTTTAAAAGCCCTGCTCTGACCAGTCCTGCGCTTCAAGAACAAATCGCTCTACCAGGACTTCGAGTCAATTCGTAACACGAGTCATTACGGCTCTGGCTCTGAGGGAGAATTCTTATCAGTTGTTTGCTGCGCCTTCTTTCTCAACTCTGCTATTTGCTTTTCCAGCAGTCGTTGCTGATCCATGATTCGCGACACCATTGTTGCAGACCTGATTCTTGATGCACTCATATCACCAATGGCAGACAGAATAACCCAGAACGCGATTAACAGGATCCCTCCCCAGTAAATGGCAAACATGGCTGGATACAACTTCCAGGGCATATAGGGGGCATCGCCGATCACAATCAGAAAGCCGATTAAAACCAGCAGACTCGAAGTCTGCATGCGCCGGCGATATTGTTTTGAGAAAAACTTGAGATCGTCTTCACTGAGTTCATCATCAAGTTGTCGATGGAACCAGCCCGTGCGATGTAAATGAATTAACCCTGCGGCCAAATAAAACCAGGAGTGTTCCGACAATGATGCCTGGGATTGTACTTGTCACAATATCTGCGTCCTTGAACGATAGCGTAGGGAACCCTTTTGAATGTTGAATTTTCACCAACGGAATCTTCCATTCTTCTCATCTTAAGTCTAACAAAATCAGTTTCAGATGAAACGTGTCTGATAAGAATATTTTGGAGACGAACAGAGAGTAGATACATTATGTAATTTTGATGAATGACCAATTCTTCATTATTAACGTCAAATTTAATGGAAAAAGGGAATGGTTGCGTTTTGTAAACACCCGTATTCCATGTATTGGCACGTGATTTATGCCAATGAGCTACAAATATACAAATAGCCAACTCTCTTCATTATTGCATTTTTTGCTGCTCTTGAGAGTAGAATCGAATTTGCAATCACACCAGAAAAAAACGGGGATTCCTGATTTCGCTGGTACTTTAATGATCTTTTTGGGATTCAGCGGAAATGGATTTTGGCAATGAACGGAACATAATCGTAAAATAAACACTAACGAGTATGATTCCCGGAACCCACCAATAGAGTGTCGTGATTAACTCTTCCGGTGGAGGGGACGTATTATAAATGGTTAAACTCAGTTCAGGGTCTAAGGCAGGAAGAATCTTGGGAAAGAGGGCTGCAGCACCTGTCAAAATAAACTGGTATATGAATAACGCTGAGCACAAAAATGCGGACATGTTCCATTTTTTGATCCGAAACAGTAAGGCGCCCACCAGCGAAAAAAGAGCCCCCACAGGTAGAATCATGATCCAGGGATGAGTAGAGAAACTTTCTTTTGTATGTGGTTGAACATAATAGCTGGCAATGAGTATTAAAAAGATCAAGCCTGTGCTCGTAATCCAGAACCTGGATGCCATCTTGTGCGCCCGTTGTTGAACACTGCCATCGGTTTTGGCAGCAAGCCAGAGGGCACCATGATGCATCAGGATCGATAGAAAGGTGATTCCGCCAAGAATTGTATACCAGTCCAGTATCCCGGTTTGTTGGCTGGTTTGAAAATCGGTCCAGAGCGGTTCGAAGAATGTGCCTTCCGAATTTAAGGGAACGCCCCGAAATAGATTGGCCAAAGCAATTCCTGGAATTACCATGAGTAAGCCGCTGGAAATGAACAGCATTATGTTCCAGAAATGAACCCACAATGAATCTGAAAGATAGTGTGGCAGTTCAATGCTGATGGCTCTGAATATCAAGAGCCAGACGAAGATTGTCAACGGGAGATAAAAGCCACTGAACATCGCACTTAGAAAAACTGGAAAGGCTAACATCATTGTTCCACCAGCGGCAATTAACCATACTTCATTGCCATCCCAGACTGGTGCAATCGATTGAATGATTTGTTTTTGCTCCTGTCGATTCTTTGCCAGCACGAGATGCAGCACACCAATTCCCAGATCAAAACCATCAAGTACGAAGTACGTGGAAATCATCAATACCAACAGGATATACCAGACTGTTTCCATATCTCTAAGTACCTACATCAGTTGCGAAATCAGTATTGTTCTCGTCAATCGATTCTGGACCCTGGCTGACAATGCGTGTCGTTAAAAAAAAGTAGAGTACAGACAAAAACAGGTAAAGCCCCATAAATCCTAATAACGTGAATAGCACATTCCCTTGTGAAATATTCCTGGAAGCACCATCAGCCGTTTTCATCAAACCATAGATCAACCAGGGTTGACGACCAATTTCTGCAGTGAACCATCCAGCTGTATTGGCAATGAACGGAAATGGTAATCCTAACATTAAAAACCAGAGTAAAGTGCGATTGGTATGTAGAGTTCGTTTCCAGAGAAAAATCGAGCTGATACCCATCAGAGCAATGAACAACGTTCCTAACCCTGCCATGATACGGTAAGAAAAATACAGAAGTTCAACATTGTCCGGCCAGAGGTCTCGATCATATTCTGTCAAGCCTTTGACTTCTGCATTCCAACTGGCGTGAGTCAGGAACGAAAGAACTTTAGGGATGATAATCGGATTATCAATTTTAAGTTCTTCCATATTGGGCTGACCAATGAGAATCAGGCCTGCTCCGTCTTCCGTATGAAAATGCCCTTCCATGGCCGCGAACTTGACTGGCTGATGCTTTTGTACCTGTTTCGCTTCCCAATCACCTGTTGGGACAGCGGCAATAACGCTTGAGAGAAGTCCGACAATGACCGAAACAGCTAGATACCGTCGAGACAATTCGACATGTTGCCCCTTTAATAAATAATAGGCGGCAATCGATGACATCGTAAAGCTACCTGTAATCACCGAACCAGTCATCGTATGCAGGTATTGCTTTACAGCCCAGGGGTTACTAAGCAAAGCCCAAATACTTGTGAGGTGATAAACGCCATCCTCGGAAATTCGATATCCAACCGGGTGTTGTAAAAAAGCATTTGTGCAGACAATGAAATAGCCACTTAACCATGTACCTGCCAACAACAAAAATGAAACACCCCAATGCAGAGTCCGCCCCAGCTTTTTCTCTCCAAAAATCAAAAGGTAAAGAAACGTTGATTCCAGAAAAAAAGCAAATATCCCTTCCATCGCCAACGTTTGACCCAGAATTGATCCCGTGGATTTTACCAGTTGCGCCCAGTTCGTCCCAAATTGAAACTCAAGCGGAATTCCAGTAACCACACCCATAAGAAATGTGAGTCCAAAAATCTTCAACCAGAAGCGGGCAGCAGTATCAGCCCAGGTATGTCCACACAAACCGATGCTCTTGAGAATGAAGATTAAAAGCGCTAATCCCATCGTCAATTGTGGAAACAGATAGTGGTACGAAACGGTAAAAGCAAATTGAACACGATGAAGTAGTAAAGAATCAATCATGCCTTTGAATCCATTTCGTCGGTATGTTCAAGCCAGTCAATTTCATGATGCAAGTCTTCACGACAGATCAATTCAAGGGATATTTTGCAGCCAGTACATCAGTACTTTTCCAACCTTTGCCATACTTGCTCCGGAACATGATCTCGGGATATCACGCATTGTATGCCAGGCTGGATAGTCAAAATCGATAATGTCACAAGTGGGAATGTGTGCGATTTCATTCAAGGGTAAATGATCATCCCGGATTTCGTATTTGGCTTTGGGAACGAACTGCCGGACACCAACTTTTTTGGCTGCTGCCCAGAGACTACGAGTCAGTTGGGGCGCATATTTGAGGCTGTTCTTTTCCATATAAATCACCAGATTCTTATCGGCAATCATATCGAGCAGAATGCCATAGACATACTCGAACTCTCTTGGCTGATTTTTATACTGATTGGCAAAATATTTTGAGCCAAGAAAATAAGGATCCTTCTCGCGATACACGAGTTCTTCACCATCGAAAAAAACAAAGTCCACTCCATATCCGTGGCTGATTTTGAGATCACGCATTACATTTCCCAGCTCCATCAGGAAGGCGACTCCACTGGCCCCGTCGTTTGCGCCAACGAAAAGACCCCGGGGCTGGTTCCGATCACGGTCGGGAAAAGGCCTTGTATCATAATGACAGGCCAGAAGAATTCGCTTTTTCGCCTCGGGATACCAGCTGATGATCATATTATTCATCCGCACTGGATTCCCAGTCACAGGATGCGGCGCATCGAACGTTTGAAAATGAACCTTTGCTTTCAATTTCCTGAAATGTTCCGAAATGATTCTCTGTTGGTCGGCCATCCCTTTTGAACCACTCGTGCGAGATCCGAGACGACAAATCGTTTTCAGATATTGAAAAGACCGATTTGCATTAAAGACCAAATTCCCTTCCGGCTCTACAGTGTCGGCACAAGCAAGTGAGTTCACCGAAATCAGCAGCATCAGAATCAGACACAGGATCTTTTGTCTTTGGGGCGCGGACCAGTTCATTTGTTTTATTAAACCCTTGTTAACTTAAGTGACCCAGGCCAGACAACAACTGTCATTAATGATTTTACATTACTAAAAGCCGGAACGACATACAGATAATTGCCGTGTATAAGACAACACGTATAAATGAGTCCCCTTTGTTGACTGCAAGATGTGATCCGAGCCAGCCGCCGATGGACATACCAGCCATCAGGAACAAACCCGTTGTCCAATTAATTTTATCCTGCCAGGCAAAGATCCCGATCGCGACTACCGTGTAGATCGCCACGATGAAGACCTTATGCATATTCGTTCGCAGCAGGTCCATTTTCATGACATTATTCAGGATGGCAATGATAATGAAACCGACACCTGCCTGAATGAATCCACCATAAAAGCCTACCAGGACCATCAGCAAGTGTCCTGTTTTCAACTTGTGTTGCTGATCTGTGGATTCATTCGAATGAGAATCATCTGCCTCTGTAGCATTAACACTGTTTTCCAAGGTCGCTTTCTGTTTTTTCTTTTGACGTTCACCCAGGATCATCGTGACTAACACACCCAGCATGACAACCGCTAATACGCGATTAAACCAGGTACCAGTGAGTTGTGTTCCCAGATAAGCCCCAAGAAATGTGCCCGGTATTGCACAAAGTGCAAGTGAAAAACTGAGCCGAAAATCCGAAAATCCTTTTTGTCGAAAGCCGGCAATCGCAGTCACATTCTGTCCAAAGATCGCAACACGGGCTGTTCCATTTGTAGTTGCTCCTGGCATCCCCAGGAAAATCATCGTCGGCATTAATATTAATGAACCTCCGCCAGCCAGCACATTCAGGATGCCTGCAAGAATACCTACACCCGCCAATAATAGATTTTGCCAGAGGTCCAAGCCAGTCACTTTCTTTTAAGAGATCTGAATTCTCAGTACAGATCCACGCAGATGAAATTACGAATTGCTCAATTTACATTCGGTTAACAGTTTATAGGCATCTGTAACAGAGTAGCAATCGAATCATGATAAAAATACGTAAGGCCACTACAATCAATTCGAATTCCGTTCAGGCAATCAGTGCAGCGATCATTCCTGAAAGCACAATACCGTCCCAGGTTCCTGCTCCTCCAATACTGACACAGGGTGCATTCAGATTTTTGAATTCATTCCAGTGTAATAAGTCGGCTCCTATGAGTGGTCCAGAGATACCGATCACAAAAGCAACAGGTGCATAAAGAGAACTAAAATCGACTCCTAATGCCCCTGTCATCGGGCCGATAATTCCAAACCCGAACCAGGTTGCCAGGACAGCAACGAGCGGAGGAATGAATACCGGCATCGCGATTCCCTTTCCAGGAACCAGCCGCGAGGTTTGAAAGCTTATAATCGAATTCGCACTGATTCCTGCCAGAGTAACGAGTATGGCAGTCAGTCCACCGGCAATTATAAATTGTGATAACCAGACCGCGAGCACAACGGGAATGACACAACCTCCCAGGTTAACGGCAATAATCGCTTCCTGCCTCAGACGTTGCATTTGAGGCATTAAGTTCAAGCCTGCAACTGATTCAAACAGCGGGACATTCACTTCCTGATCGAGCGGAAATCGAGAGATGGGAATATTAATTAACGATCCAAAAATCATACCGATTAAAACCAGAATGGCTGCAGATCGTGATAAATGCAGGTTTCTTAATGCCGTTTCAGCCAGATCGACAAAGATTAAAGGCATCAGGCAGCCAAAAAAGACAAACAGGCTTAGAATCATACAGCCTGATAACTGGGCCGTCTGAAAATTATGGGGTTGCGGGTTGGACACTATTAGAAGTCTTTCCATTCATTTTGAGCAGGACGCAAATAATTAACGTTTGATCGAGTCGAATGCTTTATTTCATTCACTCAAGAACGCTATTTTACTCTCCTGACAGCAATTCCTGCAGGCTATCAGCGGGAATATTCGGAACAATTCCTACCTTCTCGGCGAATTCATCAAGGGGATCCTCCCGGGAAGGATGACATTCCTTCGAGTCCCGTTACAATCAGAGTATGGCAGGCAATTCTTTTGGACAAGCATTTCGGATCACGACAGCAGGCGAAAGCCACGGTCCGGGCAATGTTGTGATTATTGATGGCGTTCCTCCGGGAATTCCGATCAGCGTGGAAGATCTGCTCGTCGATCTTAACCGCCGAAAACCGGGGCAAAGCAAAATTGTGACGCAACGGAAAGAAGCCGACCACCCTGAAATTCTCGCGGGAGTCTTTGAAGGAATCACTACCGGTACAAGCCTTGCCATTTTGATACGCAATGAAGACCAGCGAAGCAAAGATTATAGCGATATCAAAGACAAATACCGTCCGGGACATGCCGATTACACATATGATGCCAAATATGGTTTTCGTGATTACCGCGGCGGCGGCCGGTCCAGTGCCAGGGAAACGAATGTCCGGGTTGCCGCTGGTGTTGTCGCCAAGAAAATATTGGAATCCGCTTTTGGCGGACGCATCGTGGGCTATGTCTCTCAGGTGGGCAATCTTGAGGCACAGATAACCGATCCCGCCTCAATCACAATGGACCAGGTAGAGAAATTTTCAGATGGTCAATTAAATCCTGTGCGTTGTCCCGATCATGAGATGGCTCATCAGATGATTGAGTTAATCGATCAGATACGCAAGGAAGGAGATTCCATCGGCGGTGTGGCGGAGATTGTCGCCATCAATGTACCTGCCGGACTGGGAGAACCGGTCTTTGACAAACTGAAGGCCGATATTGCCAAAGCGCTCTTCAGCATTCCTGCCGTTTTGGGTGTCGAATATGGAACGGGATTCGCATGTGCCACAATGCGAGGCAGCGAAAATAATGACCATTTCATCACCAGGTCCGATTCCAAAACAGACGCCCCTGAGATTACCACAAAATCGAATCGCCACGGCGGAAGCTTAGGTGGAATTTCAACCGGACAGCCTATTGTATTTCGCGCAGCCGTCAAACCCACAAGCAGTTTGCTGATTGAACAGCCCACGGTTACCAAACAAGGCAAGTCGACCAGAATCAAGACCAAAGGGCGACATGACCCCTGCTTGCTACCTCGATTTATTCCCATTGCGGAAGCAATGATTGCGATCACTTTGACCGACCATTGGTTGCGTTGGCGGGCACAATGCGAGGCGGCCCCTGACCGAACTCACACTGATTAAAGAGAGTGAAAATGCCTTGGATACAAAAGCAAGTCCGATTGCCTGCAATGAGGCGTGGGTTTCATATCATTACTCGTGAAGTGCTTGCGGAACTGCCGGAACTTTCTCAAATTGACGTGGGATTGATGCACGTTTTTATTATGCATACGTCAGCGTCGTTGTCGATTAACGAAAACGCAGACCCGGATGTCCCCGTTGATCTGGAAATGGCCTTTAACAGTATTGCCCCCGAATCGCTGCCTTATATTCACACCTGCGAAGGCCCTGATGACATGCCCGCTCATGTCAAGGCATCTATGATCGGCAATTCACTTTCCATCCCCATCAGTGGTGGTCGACTCTGCCTGGGAACCTGGCAAGGTATTTATCTTTGTGAACATCGCGACCGTGCCAGCGGACGGCGACTTGTTGTCACCATCCAGGGGGAATAGTGGCCCTGCTTGATTATCCCTGGCTGTCCTTCACACCGACACAATACAAGTGCTTATTCGAACGAATCAAGATTTGACCGCCACTAATTGCGGGAGACGCACTAAAATCTTCATGATCGTCTGTCAGTCGATTGACAGAAAGCGGTTCCAACTTATCACTGGCTTTGATGACATGAGTTTCTCCTGAGCGGGAAACGAAGTAGACTTTGCCATCAGCAATGACCGGTGAAGAATAGTCACTTCCTCTAAAACCACCTCGACGTCTGTTCGATTGATTTCCCGTCTGTTCTGCAGACACGCTGGAATTACCTGAATCAAGACGACCTCGAAAGATGCGTTCGCCGGTTTTGGCATCGATACAATTGGCAATGCCTCGAGAAAAGAAATAAATCCGATTTTGATAGATGATCGGAGTTTCAATCCGATTCGCATCTCGGCCGGACCAGAGAACATGAGATTTCGTCACGTCACCTTTTCCGGCAGCTCGTACAGCAATTGATCCACCTCCGCGTCCTTCCAGTCCATATACGATACCATTACTTGTAATGACACTTGAGCAATAGGTATCGGTATCCATCGCTTCGCAGTACCAGCGTAATTTTCCGGTATTCGGATTGAGTCCCCAAATCTCGTGCGGCACACCAATCACTAAATCAGTTCGATTGTCATCTACAGGTACAAGAATGGGTGTTCCCCAAGTCGCATTGAACCCTTTTGCTTCCTGTCGCCAAACCTCTTTTCCCGTTTTCTTATTCAAGGCAACAATTGCTTCGCACTCTGCAGTTGCAGTGACGATTAAAAGATCCTTATACAAAATCGGACTGGAGGAAGAACCCCATCTTCGCGGATCCAGTTCGTCGCCAACGATCGTTTGCCAGAGCTGGTTTCCTTCCAGATCATACGCGAGCGCTCCCGACTTTCCAAAATAGACATAGACCTGTTTGCCATCTGAAGCTGGCGTATGAGAAGCGTATCCGTGTTCAGCAAACATTCCCGTGTAAACGTCTTCTGGCAGTATGGGTTTGACCGTTTTGTTCCAGAGAATCTTTCCCGTCTTTCGATTGAGACAAACTAAATGTCGTCTCAAATCGGCTTGCTTTCCGGGCTCGCTCCGAGTCATTCCATACCCCGACCAGCAGGTAACAAATACTTTATCACCTGCAATGATCGGGCTGGAGGAACCGTGACCAGGTAAAGCCACCTTCCAAATCAAGTTTTCCTGATTACTCCATACCGTGGGAGTTTTTTGCTGTTCATCAGAAACACCTGAACCATTAGGTCCTCGAAACCGCATCCAGTCTGCCTGAACGCTTGAAGAAACCAGCATCACCAAAGCAAACAATGCGATTTTTGATCGTAGCATGACGTACCTGAAAAATGGATTGAAGCAAGACGTGAAGGATTTCAGTTTTCTGATTCAGGTCGTTTAGGACGATCCTTACCTGAATCTCGCTCACCACGATTCCTGCCACCTGATCGATTACGTGAGTTAAACTTCTCAGCCATCCTGGTCAATTCCTCTTTCGAAATTTCCTTGTCCTTGTTTGTGTCAATTCGATCAAACAGAGACTGCATTCGCTCAGGAAGCTCATCTTTCGTCAGCTTTCCGTCTTTGTTTTTATCATTCTTCATGAGACGTTCTACGAAGTCACCACCACGATTTCCGCCGCGGTCACCATCACGCCTGCCTGGTCCCCGTTGATCTCCCTCACGAGGGGGACCGTCACCATCGCGTCTTGGAGGACGATCGCCATCACGTCTACCAAAATCACCACGACGATCTCCATCACGCCTGCCAAAGTCAGGACGTAATTCATCTTCAGTCAACTTTCCATTCTTGTCTTTGTCCAGTTTTTGAAGCGACTCTGCTGCCTTTTCCATTTCTTCTTTGGAAATTTCACCATCTTTATTGATATCCAATACAATAATGATTGGCATGATCCTCATAAAACCGGGACGTCCACCAGGTCCTCTTCTTTCAGGACGAGGACCGCCTTCACGGTCTCCTCTTTCGGGCCGGTCGCCGCGGTCTCCACGTTGGGGAGGACGTTCACCGCGATCTTTACGTTCGGGACGGTCACCTCTTTCCCCTCGCTCCGGACGATCACCTGCTTCTTTGCGTTCCGGGCGATCACCCTTTTCAGGAGGCTGAGCGATCACAAATGTGGTAGCACAGACTGCAAGCAGAGCTGTACCAAGGGAAAGCAGATATGTCATTCGCATCTGAATGTCTCCGGTTAGAGTGTCTATATGTGATAAGTAACTGTAAACAAAGGATTTATACTCTTTGTTACCAAAAATTCAATGTCGAGCGCTTTCATCTTGCTTTGTGATAATCAATTCTCTCAGGACAAAACTATTCGCTATTGATCCTGGCGTACCTTGTCCAGTCTCTAAGCTACAAAGATCAAACACGGTGATCGAGAAAATGTTTCGAAAAACTCGCCAATCTTAAATAATTTCATGCTGGTAAAAATCGAATGCTGTTCTCCAAACGACAGCAAAAATGATTGATCACAGGTAAAACGCATCTCGCGAGTCAGCCGTTATTGCAGGCGTTATCGATATCAAAAAAACGCTCACTGAGAGTCGCGTGCTTGAAGTTCAAGATCAAAAGACCTTTAGCTGAATCGTCTGTTTATTTAAAAGCGGTGATTCCAGGCATCGCCACGGGAGGTACCGGCATGGAACTCCACTCGTAACTGGCGGGAGTTAGGTCTTCCTGCGAATTCATAGCCATTCTCCCAGGTAATGGTTTTACCAGTGTATGCAGCCATACGACCCATGATCGCAAGCATAGTGCTCTTGGTCATGTACTCACCATTGTTGATTGGGTTTGCCGGAGCGGATGCTTTCGAAGAATTCATCGTGCTCGACCTGGTACATGTTTTTGCTTTTGTCGCGGAACTGCCAGGTCTTTTCCCCTTTGGGATCGTAGATACGATGCTTGAAGACATCGACGCGTCCCTTGGTACCAAATACGTGATCCGAGACATCGACCGAACAACCATCTTGCTGGCGGCAACGACTAAATCCCTTTACTCCATTGGCGTATTCGTAGACGATCGCGAAGTGGTCGTAAATGTGACCGTACTCTTTGCCGGTACGTGTCTGGCGGCCTCCAGTACCACTGCAGGAGATCGGCGTCTGGTCGTACATTGTCCAGGCCATCTTATCCAGGCTGTGGACATGCTGTTCGGTATTGAAATCACCCGACAGCCAGGTGAAATAAAGCCAGTTTCGCATCTGCCATTCCATGTCGCTCCATTCCGGGTTCTCGCTTGAACATCCACAGACCCACGGGTGTTGTAGCTGCACTGAATTGCCATCACATCGCCGACAGCACCATCATGAATCTGCTTGAAGGTTTCCCGCATTCCCTGATGATAGCGCCAGCAGAGACCCGAAACGATCGAGAGGTTTTTCTCTTTGGCCAACTTACAGGTTTCCAAAATGGAACGAACGCCAGGTGCGTCTACGGCCACTGGTTTTTCTGCAAAAGCGTGTTTGCCAGCTTCGATGGCAGCCCGCAATTGCATCGGGCGGAAGTGAGGCGGAGTGGTCAGCAGAACCACATCTACGCAGTCAATGACTTTCTGATAGGCATCAAAGCCGACGAATTTATGGTCTGCGTCGACCTGCACCTGTTCGGCAACAGGGTTCTTTTTCAGGTTCTTGTAACTCTTATCAAGGTGGTCATAAAACGTATCACCCATCGCGACCAGTCTGGCATTTGGGTCAGCGGCCAGTGCCTGTGCTGCAGCTCCCGTTCCCCGCCCACCACAACCAACCAGACCAACACGAATCACATCGGTGCCGCCGGCAAACAAACTGGATTGGAGTGCCGTTGACTGAGCTGATCCTGCGAAAGCAGTTCCAGATAAACTGGAGGCGGCAGCAACAGCTGCTGAACCGGTTTTAATGAACTCACGACGTGTTGTTGAATTAGAAGTCTGAGGTTGCTTGTCATTCATTATTAGGTGATCCTGCGAAATTTATTTTGGATAATTGAACTAAAAGGATACCACAGATTCAGGACTGTTTTCGAGGCAAAAACGGAACCCAATGTCAGGTTTCCTCAAGGATGCTTGAACCTGTGAACAGGCGGTTTGATCTTCGAGTCTAATCGTGCGTTAACAGAGAGTCAATATGTTGACGACCAAAACGTTGAAGACTTGCTGCAGCAAGGTTCACGTAGTGCTGCCAGGTTGCTTTTAATCGCTCCTGCTGTTGTTCTGTAAGTACTTTAATCTGCCTGGCTGGACAACCGGCCCAGAGTGTGTTCGGCGGGACATGTATTCCTTCTCGAACAAGAGACCCCGCTGCGATCAATGCACCTTTGCCAACCACACATCGGCTGAGAATAGTCGCGCCAATGGCGATCATTGCATCATCTTCGACAATCGAGCCATGAACAATTGCTGAATGTCCCAGGGTGACCCTGTTCCCAAGAATGCAGGGATGCCCATAGTCGGTGTGTAAAATCGATCCGTCCTGCACATTCGTCTCTTCTCCAACTTCAATGTATTCCAGATCACCTCTCAACACACATTGGTGCCAAATTGAACTACGGGCTTTAAGACGCACTCTCCCTGTGACAATGGCATCAGGAGTGACCCATGCAGTCGGATCAATTTCTGGAATACAATGTAAAGCATCCCAGTCACAACTCGCATCCGGGTAAGGCAGTTCTGGCTGGTCAGGAATGGAAGCCCATTTTTCAGGCCATTCCGGAGACATATTCGTACTCTCATTCATTCGATTCGGACTCCTGCGAAATCGTGTTTGTCTCTGTTCGTTGAGCTACTGAGTTGTTTGGTATAGTCGATCTCTTTTTACCCATTAAAAAAAGGCCGCCAATTGTGAGTGCTGTTCCACTCAATAACCAGACGGTTAATTCTTCTCCAAAACAAATGACCCCGGCAAAAGCAGCCATAGCGGTTTGAGATGCGTTTAATAAATTCACACGGGTAACGGTCAAATGTTTCATTGATGCGCCAATGGCAAAGAATGCAATTGCATTCATGATTCCCGCTATCATGATGACGAAATATTGCCAGAGCGTTGTTTCCCAGAGAATGGTAAAACCAAGACGGAAAAAAGCGACTGCTGACAAACAGACCAGACCGGTTGAACTCATTAATACCAGGGTTGCTGAGATAGAAAGTTCATCTCGAACGTAACCACGAATCACAGTTCCACCGACTCCATAAGCACATCCGGCAAATCCAGCAACAAAGACTGTCAATGCTACCGTTGCCATTGAATTCGAATGATGTGGTATATGTTGATAAACTGATTCCTCGGCCTGATGTGCTCCCAGACTCAACAACACAATGGCTGCGGTTAATATCAGCATAGATACAAGCATGCGATAAGTAATCGCTTCTCCAAGAAAAATGCGTCCGAGCACCGCTCCTGTAGCGAGCAGCGTGGCAAAACATAACGGCACGGTAAAAGCCAGTCCACCAATGCTGAGAGACCACTGAAACATCACATTACCACCAAATTGCATTACCAACCCGGTAAGAATTAAGGGAATGACGAGTCTGCGGGGAGGTAACGAAGGCAGTCCCTGAGCCCCTCGATATGCAACAATGCCCCAACCGGCAATCGTCGCCGGTATGGCTTTTAATGCAGAAATCCAGATAGCCCAATCTGCATTATTATCAATGGCTACCTCGCGTAGCGCAATATTGGCACCAGTATACGCTAAAGCTGATATCAGACCAAATAACGTCCCACGTGCAATCGGGGAAAGACCACCTTCATTGAGGTGTTCCCGTTTGTCAGATAGACCCACAGCCGGTGTATTCGATGAGCTTCCTTTAATCGTCTTCAAATTCTTGCTCCAGACGCTGTAACTCGATCAAATGAGGATCCAGTTCCTCGACGATCGCGTAGCGTCCTTCAGACCAGCGAAAAAAATCCACATCGCGACACTTCTTGCTGCAAAAAGGGAATGCTGACTGATCGTCACTCGCCTTGACAGTGACGGCCTTGCGGCAAATGGGACATGTTTGAGGTTGAATCATCGTGGCCTCAGACGAAAAAGAGGAGTCTGTTGTCGTCTCACTATCTTAGAGAAATTCGACCAAATATCAAAGGTAATCAGGAATCAGACGATGAACTCTTGTTTTCCGATCCTGAATCCTTACTCTTTTTCGATTCGGAACTCGCAGCTTGTGCTTTGTTGTCAGCTTCTGCTGCCTTTTTATAAGAACTGCTACGATAGTCTGTCTGGTAAAATCCTGAACCTTTGAAGATAATTCCCGCTCCGGCACCAATCACGCGTTTTGCTTTCAGCTTGCCACATTCGGGACATTTCCTGAGTGGTTTCGCAGTGATTGACTGAAACTCTTCCCATGTATGATCACATTGAGAACATTCATAGTCGTAAGTTGGCATCGTTTATATTCTCCTTAAAGCAGGATCTGAGAAATAACTTAACTCTCGTCAGAATGAGATGAGACTATGACCTTGGTAGGACGAACAACCCGGTCATTCAAAATAAACCCCTGTTCCAGTTCCTGTATTACAGTCATGGGAGGATATTCATCCGAAGGCATTTGTGAGAGTGCTTCATGTAGATTCGGATCAAATGGTTTTCCTAAAGCGTCAATCGCTTTAATATGATGCTTGGAAAATACATCTAAAATCTGTTTTGCTACCATTTCGACACCCTGCTTGAGGTCGTCTATCTGATCTGCATTTTCTGCTGCGTCAACGGCTCGATTGAGATTGTCTAAAGCCGGCAGTAAGTCAAGAATGAAGGGAGTCGCCGCATACTGCCGCATCTGCTCCAGCTCTTTCTGATACCTTTTACGCGTATTATCTAACTCTGCTTGAGATCGCAAAAGGCGGTCCTGCACGTCATTTCGTTCAGAGACTACTGTTTGAAACTGATCTTCAAGAGAAGGAGCTTCTTCGGTGATTTCCTGTTCAACCGGATTTTCTTCTGCTTGATTTCCAGTTTCTTCTGGCTGTTCTATATCTGACATTCTTCCGACCTATTACGTTTTTTTAACAAGATGGTTGTAGAAATGAATTGAATCCGTTGTTACCTGCAGACTCTGATTCGATCAATTTTTAATCAGAGTGGGTAAAGTATTCCTTTAGCTTATCAATAAACGAATTTCGATTCGGGCTACGGTGTTGCGACACTTCAGCATGTTCAATTTCTGCCAGGTCACGTAGTATTTCCTCTTCCCGCTCTGAAATTTTCCTGGGAACATCAATTTGAACCACAACATGCAAGTCTCCTCTTCGACCGCCATGAGGGTTAGGCATACCCAGACCTTTTAAACGGAACACTTCACCCGGTTGTGTGCCTGAGGGAATTTTTAAATCATGTCGCCCTTCCAAAGTGGGAATTTCGATATTGGCACCGAGCACTGCTTGAGTATATGTAATCGGCACATGTCAACTCAGCTGTTGCTCATCGCGCCGGAACAGGGGATGTTCATCGACGCCGACAACAACATACAAATCCCCACGTGGTCCTCCATTTGGCACCTGGATTCCCTTCTCCTCTCAGGCAGAGTTGCATGCCGTTATCGATGCCGGGAGGGACTTTAATATCCAGCGTGGTTTCTTGTGCGACTCGACCCTCACCACGACAGTCCGAGCATTTTTCGACAATCACCTTCCCCGCACCACGACAACGAGGACACGTTGTCTGTACCCGGAAAAAGCCTTGTGACTGAACAACCTGACCTGCCCCGCCACAGTAATCGCAGTCATCGGGTTGTGTACCCGGTTTCGCACCTGAGCCATGACAGGTTTCGCAGGATTCTTGTCGAGTAATATCAATTTCTCGTTCACAGCCCGCTGCGGCATCCAGAAGATCGATCTGGATACTTGTCCGCAGACTCTCGCCTTGTCGCGGACGATTACCGCCTCGAGGTGAGTTGCTTTTAAATCCGAATCCTTCAAACAGGTCGCCAAAGGCACTGAAGATATCAGAGACGTCATGAAACTGGCTGCCTCCTCCTGCTCCAAAGTCGGCATGACCATAGCGATCGTAGTGTGCGCGTTTCTGCTCATCACCCAGAACTTCAAACGCTTCGGCAGCTTCTTTGAAACGTTTAATGGCTTCCTCGTCACCTGGATTCCGGTCCGGATGATTGGCGAGCCGCCAGTTTCTTATATGCTTTTTTGATTTCAACGGTGGTCACTTCGCGCGATACACCGAGAATTTCATAATAATCGCGTTTCGATGCCATAGATCACAACTCGTCAATCTAAAGGTTTCGAAATGGACCAAATCTATTTTGTCCCATTTCTGATTTCAATCGTTCTGTTCGAATTGAAAAAAACGGGCCACCATTTTTCGGCGGCCCGTCTATTATTACAAAGTCTATACTGAATCCAATCAAATTGATTTTCAGTATATTATCGAACACTTCCTTCGACATCCGCCAGTTTATCGCCATCAGTGCTGTCGCCCCGAGTCACCAGAACTGACGTCGTCAGCATTAACCCTGCGATAGAAGCAGCATTCTTTAAAGCGTTTTTGACAACCTTGGCTGGGTCAATAATTCCGGCTTTGAACATATCAACGTATTCACCAGAATTGGCATCATACCCTTTAGAGCCTGTAAGTTGTTTCACTTCGTCAGCGACGACAGCTCCGTCGGTTCCACAATTTTCAGCAATTTGGCGGATCGGCCCTTCCAGGGCACGAGCGACCAGAGCGATTCCAATCTTTTCATCGCTGTTTTTGCCTTTGACTTGTTCGACTGCTTCAATCGCTCGCAGAAGTGCCACACCGCCACCGGGAAGAATTCCTTCTTCAACAGCAGCACGAGTCGCATGCAGAGCGTCTTCCATACGGGCTTTGGTCTGCTTCATTTCTGTTTCCGTTGCAGCACCAACAGAAATAATCGCAACACCACCAGTTAATTTAGCAAGTCGTTCCTGGAATTTTTCGCGATCATATTCGCTATCCGTATTTTCCAGCTGCCCACGAATCTGAGCCACTCGCTTTTGCAGGTCTTCAGTTTTACCATAACCTTCAATCAACGTACATGAGTCTTTTGTAATCTCAACCTGCTTCGCCTGACCAAGCTGGCTCAGTTCGACTGCTTCCAACTTGATACCCAGGTCTTCAGAGATAACCGTACCGCCGGTAAGTACGGCAATGTCTGCCAGCATTGCTTTGCGACGATCACCAAAGCCGGGAGCTTTTACAGCAGAAACATTCAGCACACCTCGCAGCTTATTGACGACTAATGCCGTTAATGGTTCGCCTTCAACATCTTCAGCAATAATCAAGAAAGGCTTTCCGGTCTGTGAAACTTTTTCCAGCAGCGGTACCAGATCCCGCAATGCAGAAATTTTTGATTCATGAATCAGGATGTAACAATCCTCAAGGATACACTTCATATCTTCGGTATCAGTCACAAAATAAGGTGAAATATACCCTTTATCGAACTGCATCCCATCAGCGAAATTGAGGGCTGTTTCATTCCCTTTACCCTCTTCAACAGTGATCACACCATCGCGACCGACTTTTTCGACTGCATCAGCAATCAGGTCGCCGATCACAGAATCGTTATTTGCAGAAATCGCACCAACTTGAGCGATTTCTGATTTTTCTGTCACAGGTTTCGCAAGTGCTTCGATCGCTTCTACGGCTGCGACAACTGCTTTATCGATTCCACGTCGTACGATCATGGGATTTGCACCCAGTGATAA
Organism: uncultured Planctomycetaceae bacterium; assembly: GCA_942492165.1. Lineage (GTDB taxonomy): Bacteria > Planctomycetota > Planctomycetia > Planctomycetales > Planctomycetaceae > Gimesia. The sequence goes on along the minus strand of CALOEF010000058.1, from coordinate 86,511 downwards.
TCCGCGTAGACCTTCCTGATAAATGGAGCGAGCTAAAACGGTCGCCGTCGTTGTACCATCACCGGCGATGTCACTGGTTTTGGTAGCGACTTCGTTGACCAGTTTCGCTCCCATATTTTCGAACGGTTCTTCGAGTTCGACTTCCTTGCTGACTGTAACACCGTCTTTGGTTACCAATGGGTTCCCAAAACTTTTATCGATGATCACATTTCGTCCTGTGGGACCCATTGTGATCGCTACAGCGTCGCTAATGGTTTGCACGCCTTTTTGAAGCTTAGTACGTGCGCGATCTTCAAACAATAGTTGCTTTGCCACGCTTATAGACTCCTCTGTTTAACAGGAACAGACATTTGGTGAATTTACCCGGTTTTCCTGTATGATTTTGTGGTTTGAATTAAATTTCCAGAAGAAACAGAGACATTGAAAAGCGGCAGCATTTCATGCATCTGCTTGATTTTCCGATAGAAGTACGCTTTTTATTTTATGATTTTGGCAAGAATGTCGCTTTCACGTAAGATCTTGACCTCTTTACCGCTGACTTCAATATCCGTCCCACCATATTTGCCATAGAGAACTTCGTCCCCTACTTCAACAGCAACAGGGCAACGTTCGCCACTTTCCAGAAGTCGTCCCGGGCCAGTAGCAACCACGTTTCCGCTTTGTGGTTTTTCCTGAGCCGCGTCAGGCAGAACAATACCACCGGCTGTGGTTTCTTCAGCGACATTTGGCTCAACAACAATACGGTCATCAAGGGGATTCAGTTCCATTATGTTAACTCCCGATTATTTCATTTGATCTGAATGTATTTGTGAATCCAGGATCAGTTCCTGGAGAAAATAGTTACGCTGACTTTTGTAGAGAAGATCGAATTGAACACCCGGTACCTTCTCTCAAAAAGAAATTCAAATGGCGACTAGAAGCCTCCCATGCCAGGCATGCCACCCATTCCAGGCATGCCGCCACCCATGCCGCCCATGCCAGGCATTCCGCCACCCATGCCGCCCATACCACCCATGTCGTGGTGGTCGTCATGATGGTGATCGTCTTCTTCTTCCTTGGGTTCTTCGACAATGATGGAATCGGTTGTCATCAGCAGAGTCGCTACACTAGCTGCATTCTGCAGAGAAGAGCGGACGACTTTCGCGGGATCAACAACACCAAAGTCGAACATATCGCCATACTTGTCATTCAAGGCATCATAACCGTAGGAATTACTTTTGTCTTTTTTCACACGATTAGAAACAATAGAACCATCAAGGCCTGCGTTTTCGGCAATCGCTCGCAAAGGCATTTCCAAAACTTTTTGAACTAAAGAAACACCCAATGCCTGATCGCCGGACAGCTTTAGACCAGCAAGCGATTTGCTGGATCGTAATAGTGCGATACCACCACCGGGCACAATTCCCTCTTCAATGGCAGCACGTGTTGCAGAGAGTGCGTCATCAATCAGGTCTTTGCGTTCTTTCATTTCAGTTTCTGTAGCAGCACCAACGTTGATCTGTGCAACACCGCCAGCCAGTTTGGCAAGACGTTCCTGCAGCTTTTCACGATCATATTCGCTGTCTGTGACTTCGATTTCTGCTCGAATCTGATCAGCACGACCGCTCACAGCGGCTTTGTTTCCACCACCACTGACAATTGTCGTATTGTCAGAATTGATATGAACTTTCTTGGCCTGACCGAGGTCACTTAATTCAACCGCTTCCAGTTTGATTCCCAGATCTTTAAAGATGGCTTTTCCACCAGTCAATACGGCGATATCTTCAAGCATCGCTTTGCGTCGGTCGCCGTAGCCAGGGGCTTTCACTGCACTGACCTTGAGAATGCCTCGCAGTTTGTTGACCACCAAAGTGGCAAGCGCTTCGCCTTCGATATCTTCAGCAATAATCAAAAGTGGCGAACCATCTTTAGAAACCTTTTCCAATAATGGAACCAGGCTTTGAGCCGAACTGATTTTTTCTTCGTAGATCAGAATACGAACCCGTTCCAGATCACAGGTTTGATTGTCTTCGTCGGTTACGAAGTGAGGTGAAAGGAAACCGCGTTCAAACTGCATTCCTTCTACTAAATCAACCTCAGTTGAAACACTCCGGCCTTCTTCGACAGTGATGACACCATCTGCTCCCACTTTCATCAAAGCGTCTGCCAGAATCTTCCCGATAGCAGGGTCATTATTTCCGGCAATCGTAGCGACAGTTTCAATCGCTTTTTTATCTTTGCCTTTAACTTCTTTGGAGATTTTTCCAATCTGTTCTACGACAGCATCAACGGCTTTTTGAACACCGCGGCTGAGAGCCATCGGGTCTGCTCCCGAAGCAATGTACTTCAGGCCTTCCCGATAAATCGCTTCAGCCAAAACCGTTGCTGTTGTTGTACCATCGCCGGCAACATCATTTGTTTTCGATGCTGCTTCTTTTACCAACTGGACTCCCATATTTTCAAAAGGATCTTCCAGATCGATATCTTCTGCAACGGTGACACCATCTTTGGTCACCTTGGGAGTTCCCCAGCCTTTGTCTAAGACAGCGTTTCGTCCACGCGGCCCAAGCGTACTGCTTACCGCCCGCGATAATTTGTTGACGCCTGCCAATAAACTCTTCCTGGCCTCTTCGTCAAAGCTTAAAAGTTTTGCCACAGTCTCTCCTCAACCAGCAATAAATGGCCAATATAAACTTACCCATGACCACGATATCTCACACAAAGTTTTGTAACTTCGCGCTGAACCAATGCAGATCAGCGTGTGAGTACGTCAGGTGATATACAACAAAGTTGGCAGGGCCTTGTTTAGACCCCAACCTTGTGAACTTCTAATTGCAATCATCATGCCAATTAGATCTCCGAACCGTAAGATGCTTTCATTTAACGGTTTGCGGGATACTGAAGATTCCAGAACTGTCCAGAGGCTGCCAACTTGGCAGCGAGGATCCCGGGTTGCCTCACGTATGGCAAGTTTGTGATCTGACAACAAAGAAATCGCAGGAATTCCTTGAGAACTACGACCTGCTAACTTAATGTGAACATTAAATGAAAGAACAAGCATTTCGCTCAGAGCCGGTATTCAATTCAAGGAGCATTCCGATGGCAAAATACGTTTTGGCCCTCGATCAGGGAACGACATCAAGCCGATCCATTTTGTTTAACCATCAAGGGCAAATCGAAGCAACGGCGCAACAGGAATTTGATCAGATCTTTCCGGCACCGGGTTTGGTAGAACATGATCCGGAGGCCATTTGGGCTTCACAATTGGCTACTGCCCAAAAGGTCATTCAACAGTCAGGCGCTGACCTGAATGAAATCGCCGCAATTGGAATCACCAACCAAAGAGAGACGATTGTCCTCTGGGACCGTGAAACAGGGAAACCAGTTTCGAATGCAATCGTCTGGCAGAGCCGCCTGACTGCAGGGCGTTGCGATCAACTCAAAGCAGAAGGTTACGAAAAAGTATTCCGGGAGAAGACAGGGCTGGTCCTCGATGCTTACTTTTCCGGTAGTAAAATTGAGTATCTGTTAAATGAAATCAATGGGTTAAGAAACCAGGCTCAATCGGGTAAGATTCTTTTGGGAACGATAGACACATTTTTAATCTGGCGACTGACGGGCGGCAAGGTACACGTCACCGATCCAAGTAATGCCTGCAGAACTTTATTATACAATATCCATACACACGACTGGGATGACGAACTTCTGAAGATCTTCAACATTCCCCGTTGCATGTTGCCTGAAGTGAAAAGCTCCAGTGAGGTTTATGGCGAGACCACTCCTGAACTTTTTGGTGCACCAATTAAAATCGCAGGTATCGCAGGTGATCAACAGGCGGCCACCTTTGGTCAGGGGTGTTTCGAATCTGGAGCAGCCAAGAATACGTATGGAACCGGCTGCTTCATGTTGATGAATACCGGCGAACAACCTGTTCTATCCAATGCAGGATTATTAACCACCATCGGCTGGAGCATTAATGGGAAAGTGACCTATTGCCTGGAAGGATCAGTGTTTGTAGCGGGCGCTGCGATCCAGTGGTTACGCGATGGGTTACAGATGATTAAATCAGCCAGCGAAGTGGAAGACCTGGCCTCACAAGTTGAGGATTCTGGTGATGTATTTTTTGTGCCGGCTTTTGTTGGATTAGGAGCACCCTATTGGGATCAAGATGCGCGGGGTACTCTCATCGGTCTTACACGGGGATCCACAAAGGCACATATCGCGCGCGCTGTCCTTGAATCATTGGCGTATCAAAGCTGTGATGTATTACATGCGATGGAACAAGATTCAAACATCCAGCTGAAAAGTCTTAAAGTTGATGGCGGTGCCGCTGCCAATAATTTGCTGATGCAATTTCAAGCAGGTATGCTGGATGTTCCCGTCCAAAGGCCGGTCGTCCATGAAACAACGGCATTAGGAGCCTCCTATCTGGCCGGTTTAGCTGTCGGGTTTTGGCAGGATCAGGCAGAAGTCACCAGGAACTGGGCTCTCGATGCCGAGTTTCAATCCGCTATGGATTCAACCAGACGGGACCAGCTCTATCAACGCTGGAGAAAAGCAGTTGAGCGTTCGAAGGACTGGGCTTAGACTGCAGTCGTTTCCCTGATGTCGCGGTTCATGTATTGCATGATATTGCTGAATGAGATTTCAAAGAATCCAGAAGCCGTTAAGTATTGCTGGTAGGGAGGCGGGCCAGATTTTGATCCGTTCCTATGATTAAGAGAATATCCGATTCCTGAATCTGATAATCGGGATGCGGTACACAGTCAGTCGTGTAGACCTTGCCTGTTTTGTTTTCGACTTCTTCTGAATTACGTTTTCGAATCGCTACGACATTGACCGAATACTTTGAACGAAGCGCGAGCTCCGACAGATTTTTCCCGACAAACTCACCGGGCGTCAAAAGCTCAATCATTGTATACCCATCACCAACCTGAAGGTAATCTTCCAAATGGGGATTTGCCAGTAACCGAGCAAGGTGAGCACCGGCCTGTACTTCGGGTTGAATCACTTCTGTAGCGCCGACTTGATTAAAAATCTCTGCATGGAACCTGGTTTGAGCACGACAGATAATTTTGGGAACTCCCAGCTTTTTGACGATCACCGTAATCAGCAAAGCCGACTCAAAATTTTCGCCGATTGAAATCACACAGGCATCAACCTTATCAATCTCCTGGCTCTTTAAAGCTAATTCGTCTGTGGCATTCAAGCGTACTGCAATTGCAACATCATCTTTGACTTCATTGACCAGCTTATCCGAATGATCAATGGCAATCACTTCCACCCCGCTGGACCCCAGTCGTCTGGCCAGTTCTATCCCAAAGCGACCTAAACCAATTACCGCTACTTTTACCACAGGACCATTTCTCCCAATGCGTATAAAACTGCCTGATTTTACATCAATTTAAATTTTTCTCATCATCTTTCAACCTAAGTTTACACTTTCTTCCGGGTAACTGTATCTGTAAGACGGTCCACGATTCGTGAGAGCAATCAGAGCCGTTAGTGGACCCACTCTTCCAATGAACATCGTGAGAATGATGACCCAATGAGACGGGGTCGTTAAATCAGCGGTTATACCCGTAGACACCCCCACAGTAGCGAAAGCACTCGTGGTTTCAAACAGATGATCCAGAAAAATATCCTGTCTGTTTTCAAACAGAACAACTAATAAGGTAGAAGACATCAGAACGAGAATACCAAGTGAAATAATCGTTAAAGATCGATTGATTAAAGAGCTGGGAATCGTCCGCCCCATAATTTCGACTCGATCCCTGCCTTTGAGAAGTGACCAGACAGACAGGATTGCCAGTGCAAAGACAGCGGTTTTCACACCGCCACCGGTCGAACCGGGAGAGGCTCCGATGAACATGAGTAAAATGGCGAACAGTTTTGACTGGGGCTGGTATGCCCCTAAATCCACCGTGTTAAAACCGGCTGTCCTGAAAGTCACAGATTGGAACCATGCGGAATTTAACAATTCCCACGAGGATGCTTCCTTTTGTATATGGATTGATTCGAGCAGATAGATACCCACTGTCCCTCCAACCAGTAAAAAAATCGTTGTCAGAAAAACAATTCGCGACGATATCGAGAGCCTGACTTTCTGAGTGGGATGGTTAAACAATGGTTTTCGAATAGAAAAATTTGAAAAGTGGGTGATGCCATAAAGTAGAAAGTTATAGTTAACAGCAAAGCCCAACCCGCCAATGATGATTAATATCGGCATCACGCCCCAAACCTGCCAATAGTGTCCCATATCAAGCAAATTGGAATCCATCAAACTGAAACCGGCATTACAATAGCCACTGATGGAATGAAACAGACTATGAAAAATTCGATCTCCCCAGGGAAGATCCGACCAGAGTCCTGAAAGAAAAAAAGCACCTGTGATCTCTGTGAAAATTGTGATTCCCAGAATGGCCAGCAGCAATCGTCTGACATCTCCTCTTTGATGAGATTCCAGCATCTCGCTGAAAGTTACGCTCTCACGAATTTGCATCGTCCGCCCAAATGCGGCGGCAAAAAAAGCACCAAAAGTCAAAATCCCAAGGCCCCCAATCTGAAAGAGAAACAGAATGATGGTATGCCCGGTTCTGCTCCAGTAAGAGCCAGTGGGAACAACAGTGAGTCCTGTGACACAACTGGCACTTGTGGATGTGAACAAAGCAGTCAGAAAAGGGGCGCCCTCTGTTATTTTTGCAGACGCATCCTGCGCACGTGCTGCTGGAAACATGAGGAGCATTGTACCGATGGAAATCAAAATCAGAAACGAAGCTGCAACAACCAATGCAGGGTTCCAGCCGCGGGATGAAACACGACGAATTAAAATAATCGTTTCATATAAGCTTCGCAGAATAAGAAAAAATTCCGAAACAGCCAGAATCAAATCAAGTTGACCCGGAAAATTTTTGGGAAACAGCTTGTAAAAAACCAGAATCCCAAGACTCGTGAATATCCATAATCCAGATATCAGGATATAAGCCAGATTTTTCCTGATAAATTCTTTTCGGGAAATATGCCAGATATAGCGGATCGAAAGACTGAATGCGAAATAAACCAATGCAAGAATAACAGTCGCCCCTAATTCCCAATGAACGATGGTGGTAATCTTCAACAACCCATGTAGAATAACGGTGGCTAACAGGCCGATTATCAGTGCAATAATTTCAAATCGCCGTAACGCACGACTGCGCCGTGGATGGTGGGTTTGATACTGAAAACGGCTGGGAAGATGTGACAACGTCATTAGAATTCAAACTGTTACAAATTAAAATTTATGAAAACCTGTTCAGACTCTACTGGCAATATAATGCAATTGAAACTGTGATAATATGGTACGCGATTTTATTTCTGAAAGTTTGGCTCATGATCCGATTCACGGATACATTCCTTTTACTTCAAAAACGGGGATTCCGGATGAGGAAGTATCCGAACAGGAAATCATCGATCATCCCTGGGTACAAAGACTCAGGCACATTCATCAGCTGCAAACTGCATGGTGGGTCTTCCCCTCTGCCGAACATATGCGGTTTCAACATGTGCTGGGTGCAATGCATCTGGCATCAACCACGATTAATGCCTGGTATGATTCTTTAAATAATGCCTGCAGGAATGTCCCTTCGCTACCTTATGTTGAAAGCCTGGTACGATTAGCGGCTTTACTGCATGATGTGGGCCACGGGCCATTCGGTCACTTTTTTGATGACCATTATCTTGATCAGTACGGACTGACCCATGAAGATATCGGCGCCATATTATTGAACATGAACTGGGAGACTTGATTCGAGGAATTCGTCGAAACCCCAATGGTCGCTTGAATCCACTGGAAGAACTGGATCCCAGACAGATTGGCTGGTTGATTCGTCGACCTGCCGGAGATCCTGAAACAGAAAAAGGAAATCCGGACTGGCTTAGCAAGCTCCGCGCCATGTTCAGCGGAATCTATACAGTCGATAATATGGATTTTGTCCTGCGTGACGCGTATATGTCTGGATACAACATCCGCGCAGTCGATGTTTCAAGACTGGTGCATTACAGTTTTTTTACCTCGGAAGGCTTAACGATCCACGGACGTGGTTTGCCTGCTTTGGTGAATTTCATTGAGACCCGGGCCAATCTGTTTCGTACGATTTATTATCATCGTACGGTCCGCGCACTTGATCTGGCGTTAGAAGAAATTTTTCCCCAAACCATGAAACACCTGTTCCATGGAAATCCACTGGAAAAACTGGACGAATATCTGGGATTCACGGAATCTTCTTTTCTGGTCGATGTCGGCAGGTTTCAGAAAAGTTCCGACCCAGAACTACAGAGTCTGGGAGAGCGCTGGCAAGGTATACTCTCGCGAAATGTGGAATGGAAAATGGCATGCGAACGGTCACTCAATTTTCATTCGGGCACAGCCGCTCATACCTCCATCTTTTCAGAACCGGATCTGGTTGAAAAACGTGTCCGCGCCAAATTACCTGCCAAATTGAAGAAAATTCCACTGAGAATAGATGTTGCCAAACATTACCATCGCCCAAGTGGAAGGTTACCCGCCGGAGGTCAAAACTTTCTGCTTGACCCGGGTACAGGAGTGACACGGGAACTCAATGATGATGAACTGTTCCGAGCCTTACCTGTCAGTTTTCTGATCTTCCGTATTTACACGCAGGATCACCAGCATGACTCTGAACTGACCAACGCGATGAATGCAGCTTTAGGTGAAGTCTCTGATTCAAAAACAAATATGTAATTCCGGTTTTCATCGAGATTTCGGCATCAGAATCTAAAATAGAGCGGAATGCCTAAACTCTTGTGAACCCCATTCGAGATTCCGGTTAATTTTCGCGTGCAATAGCTGAAATGTCATTGAATATCAGCCCGAATCAGACTCGAGGCGTTTCATAGAGTCACACGCGATCCTTGAGAATCTTGAGTAGAATTTTCGGTTTTTTGCTCGAAACGGGTGAGATCGTAGTCCTGTTATGTCGGTCGTGTCGGCAGAAATAATTCAGTGTGACTGATTTTCAACTGCAGTCGATAAAACAAACATGATTGATTTCGAGCTTGAACAAATGACAGAAAACCCTGAATGGTGCCTCGTGCTGATTCATTACAGTCAGCTGCAGATTCAGGCAAAAGAACAAAACCCCGAGTTTGATGGATGGATTGTCCGTCAAAATGAAGTCGAGGGCGTTGTCTCCGAAAGACTGCCCCGCATTCACGGAAAACTCATTGCCTTTGATCTCTTAAAGTTTCAACTGTCAGGCCGCGATTCCGGAGTGTTTTACCAGCTGACTCGTCTGGGAAAGAAGATGCTCCCCAAACTGGAAGATCTGGTTAACCATGCCAGCCCTCAATCCGAACCAGATTCAGATCTGCCTTATTCAAAATCTGCCTGACTGGTCCGATGCTGGCGGGATTTTTTCGAGAGCATCCTGATTGCGTGAAATACGCATTAAGCTCAAAAGCCCTTAAATACACGCTGATTGATTTCAACGCACAAAAAAAACAGTCCCTGCTGCATAAAGCAACAGGGACTGTTTTGAATTTATCGTAGCTTCCAACTGACTTTATAAATCACTGAAAAGTGATACTGTCAGAAAAGGCCTACTATGCTTTTTTAGGAGCGGGAGCAGGAGCTTTTTTCTTTGGAGGAGCTGGTGCTTCTTCTACCATGGGAGCAGGTGTTGTTGCCCCTGATCCACAGCTGGAGCAAGGAGAAGCGTTGCAGCACTTAGGTGCAGCTGTGCAGCATTTTGGAGCTGGCTTGCAGCATGTTGGTGCTGGGCAGCATACGGGAGCTGGAGCTGGGCAGCATACGGGAGCTGGTTTACAGCAACGTGTGCGAACTGGCTTGCAGCAACGTGTACGAGCTGGACGGCAGCAACGTGTACGAGCTGGCTTGCAGCAACGTGTACGAACTGGACGGCAGCAACGTGTTCGTTGTGGCTGGCAGCAACGGTTACGGAAACCGAGTGCTTCAGCGTCTGACATACTGAAAGCAGCAGTGAGCAATGTCATTGCAGCGATCACAGAAAGTGTGACAGTTTTTCGAATCATGGTGTACTCCTGAGATTCTCTAATTAAAGTGGTTCCACTCGCTGAAAAACAGGAAATGACCCATTCTTCAACAACGTCCCCAAGCGTACGCACTTAGGGAAAACAGATCTGTTTTACGAGTTTGTTAAGATTTACCGGTTACGGTGAATACGCTGAATACAATACCAAAACGAATTACGTTGTCAAAGTAAAGGCAATACTAAAAAATAAGATTCTCTAAAAATCCTTCATTTCCTGAAATAACGATTCTAGCCTGTATAACCGTTATTTTAGTATTTTCGATTCGATCTGATTTAGTTCGCTGCAAAGAACGTTGTGTGAAGCAGGTGAAATTAATCGAATCTGACCACATTGGAAAACGTCGATCTCCATTTTTGAACCGTCATAACAGCAACTTTGATAAAATGATCTCTTCAGCCACTATGCTTGCAAGAGGTAAGGCACAGAGTTAAAACAGGGTTGATTCAAGTATCAACATTGGAAAACGGCACGGTCAAAAGTGGATTATTGAGTGAATTCATCACATTTGAAAAAAATGAACAAACAGTCACATAGCCAGCGTCTCTGGAACTGTGGCTCCAAATCGATTCCACTCGGTCAACAGCCGCTCTTGATGGGAATATTAAATGTCACTCCCGATAGTTTTTCCGATGGGGGCGAAGCCACGGATCTTGATTCTGCTTTGAAAAAAGGGCTGCAACTGATTAAGGATGGAGCCAGTATTTTAGATATTGGAGGGGAATCCACACGTCCTGGCGCAGAACCGGTCTCTCTCGAAGCAGAATTGCAACGAGTAATCCCGGTCATCTCTGCTTTATCCGAGCGTACCCAGGTCCCTGTTTCCATTGATACAACAAAGGCGGAAGTTGCCAGACAGGCAATTCAGGCCGGCGCAGTAATTATTAATGACATTTCCGGTTTGGCGTTCGATGAGGCAATGATCCCTTTAGCAGCGGAAACCAAAGCGGGAGTGATCTGCATGCATATTCAAGGCACGCCTCAAACGATGCAGGATAATCCTGAATATCAAAACGTGATCGCCGATCTCAAGACCTGGTTCCTGAAGCGTATTCAAATATTAATCGATTCCGGAATGGAATCAGATCGCATCGTCATTGACCCCGGCATCGGATTTGGAAAAACTGCTGAGCATAATCTGGAAATTCTATCTCACATTCCGGAGTTCAAAAGCCTGGGCTATCCTGTGTTGATCGGACATTCTCGAAAACGTTTTTTGTCAAAGCTCCTTAATCGTTCTGTAGAAGAACGTCTGGCAGGAACGGTGGGAGTCTCCATTGCATTAGCTGAACAATCTGTTGATATCCTGCGTCTGCACGATGTCGCCGCCAATCGAGACGCATTATCTGCCTGGAGTGCCATTTCGCACCAGGATTCATCATTATAACCATGGAGATTTCGTTGTTGGAAAACACCAATTCTGAAATCGTACTTCGAACTTTACTGCTGTTTGTTTTTGAGGAAATCAATGAAAAGAAACCTTATTACTCTATCGATCATGCTGGCATTGTTCTCTCAAATGACTCAGAAGACTCAGGCCGCGGACAAATCCAATCACGATTTTGACAGATGGAAGAAAGCGATTTCTCAATTTGAGGAGCAGGATCAAAAACAGAAAATCAAAAAAAATGGAGTCCTCTTTGTAGGCAGTTCCAGTATTCGATTATGGGATTTGAATAAATATTTTCCCGGTCAGCCAGTTATTAACCGTGGATTTGGCGGATCCGAAATCGTTGACTCCACTCACTTTGCCGATCGGATCATCCTGAAACATCAGCCGAAACTCGTATTTTTATACGCCGGTGATAACGATATCTCACGCAATCGGACTGCGAAAGAGGTCGCCTCTGATTTCCGGAAATTCACTGCCACCATTCATAAAACGCTTCCTGAAACACGAATCGTGTTTATCGCCATCAAACCCAGCCTCCGTCGCTGGGAACTTTCGGAGAAAATGATCAAAGCCAACCAGCTGATTGCGGAACAATGTGCTGAAAACCGCCTCCTGGACTATGCTGATGTCTGGAATCCGATGTTGGGAGCTGATGGAAAACCCCGCCCCGAATTATTCCAGTCAGACGGTTTACATTTAAAGCATGAAGGATATGTCGTCTGGACAAATGCAGTCAAACCCTTCATGGCTCAAGAATAAACCGGCTGAAAGGACAGCTCCTGTTAAATCGTCTTAACAGCTAATTCGTGGGCATCGACGAACTGATTCAGTTCATCTCGTGTAAAGATCCCAGCGGTCGCACCCGTAGCGCGAACACAGCTATGCCCTAATGCGGAACCGAAACGTAAACATTCTTCGGGACTGGCACCTTCCAGCAGGCCATGAATAAAACCTGCCACAAACGCATCGCCACTTCCGGTACCATCGACTAAATTTACCGGATAGACTTCAGATTGAATAGTCCGGTTATCATCCATCAAAACGCTGCCTTCTCCTCCACACGTAATGATGATCGTATTCGCACCCGCTGCTTTGAAGGCCCGCGCCTGTTCAACAGGGTCCGCTTCTCCTGTAATCAATTCACCTTCATCATTGTTAGGTAAGAAATAATCGCTTAATGGTAAAACCGGCTTCAGCATGTTCCAGTAATCGCCTGAATGCGGAGTCACCACATCCAGGACTGTCGTCACGCCCGAAGCCTTCGCGGCCCGAAACATGTTAGCAACATTTTCGGCACTGAGTTCATCGGAAAGACAATAGCCTCCCAGATATAAAATACGGCTGGATTGAATCTGGTCTGCTGTAACAGTGGCACCCGTAAACAGCGAATTCGCAGCCACCGAATGAATAAAACGGCGATCCTCACCTTCCACATTGATGACAAAAGAACCACTCGTTGGCAATACGTCCGATTTCATCAGGTAATCACAGTGAACTCCCGAATCAACCAGGCTCTCCTCAACATAGCGCCCAAATACATCTTGTCCAACGATACCAGCGATACCAACCTCTCTGCTGAGTCTGGCTAAGTCCGAAGCGACATTGGAAGCACAACCACCAATCGCCAGTTCCATTTTATCGGTCAGCACCAGTTCCCCAGGTCGGGGCAAATGGTCAATGGCTTTACAGATGTGATCTGCAACAATAATGCCTGCACATAAACAGTCATACCTCGGAGATGACATTCGATGTCCCTTCAATTCGCGTCAAAAACTGATATCGCTTCATTTGACTATTATGAGCGAGTTCAAGTGGAGTTCAACGCTTAACGGGAATGGAGCTGCACAGATTTTGTGTTCTGGTCTGCATCGACTGCTTTATAAGGAACGACAGTCTGGCTATCTGTTACCTTCTGGTCCTCAACAGGCGTTCGCTTTTGAAAGTGTGTTACCAGCCTGAGCATGATCGGGTATGTCAGCAGTGAAAAAAATGTAGCCACAATTAAAGAACCAATAATCAAAGGAGAACCGACTTCCAGCATGAGTTGCTTGAATGTCTCCCACCAGCCACTGAATCCTTCAAATTCGAGAATTCGAGCAAAATCCCCCTGGGTCATAGACCCGCCTGTATAATAGGTTCCAATTTTATAATCGAACCAATAGATGGGAACCAACGTCAGTGGATTGGATACATAAACGGTAATCAACGCGGCAAATTGATTAAACCGAAAAAAGGGACGAGTCAGAAACGCAAAGCAGACTACCATCAGCATCTGGATGCCTACAGTTGGCGTTAATGCGATAAACATCCCGATTGCAGTCCCCAAAGCAATCGAATGCGCAGTATCATCCAGCATTAAAATTGATCGCAATAGTCTGCGAGGACTGCTATACCAGGCTAGTTTTGTAGATGACATTTTCGTACTTCAACAGATTAATGCGCACTGATTAATCTAAAAGGTTGTTCACTTATTTCTTACTGACGTTGCGGATTAGTTTATCGACCTGATCCAGGCAAAATTCCTCAACTTTGTGGAACTATCTGTTTATGACGATCATGATCAATCTGCCAAATTTTTTAATACCGCAGATTATCAGACCTGGCACTCAGTTCGGCAGTGGCATCTCATATTCATTCTTCATCAAACATCTATTTTAAGTAAGGTAATTCACATTAAGCAACTGAAATCGAGACCTCGAATAAAGGGTTTGTAAAACTGGCTGAAAAGCGAGTTTACACGCTGTCTCACAATAAAACACAAGGTGTACACCTTCGAAAATTCGTTCAGTTTTTCTCAAGAGTATTCAATTCCATACCTGATATTCGAACCCAGTTTGGTTATGCTCTAGTAGTGATTTGAAGTAGTTTCCATCGTTTAGAATACATTGACAATGCTCAAATTCTTCAAAATTGTGTAATACTGGAATGGATCGATGACAGAGAATCTGGAAATTTTTGCGGTAGAACAGTCTGCGCCGAATCTGATCGTGATACCGCAAGGTTCGACTCTGCAATTTCAGTACAGCAACGTTCAGATCGAATCCAATAAGGTTCTGAGACTGTTTGATTTACCTGAAATCAAGAATGTGCTGATCGACCTGTCACATGTAGAATACCTGGATTCCATTATTATCGGAGCCATCATCCGATTGTTACAGCGCGCCCGCCAGACCGGTGGACAGGCTGTGTTCTGTTCCGCGTGTGATAATATGCAGAACATCTTAAAATGTATTAAAGTGGGGACGCTCTGGCCTCTTTATGATTCACGCGAAGCAGCCCTTGCCGCTTTGTCAGAAAATCAGTAGTTGTTTGATCTTTTTCGCAAGATGAGTCTGGAATGCTACCGTTTACTGCTGAGGATTTAAAAGCAATCCAGACAGAAACTTTCATCGAGCATCTGGACTACTTTGAAAGTCTGGCTTCAACTAATACCTGGGCGTTAAATACACTTTGCCCCCCCAACCATCAAAACCCCGGACGAAATGTCAATCCACCGAGCCTCGTACTCGCCGGGAAACAAACCGCGGGACGAGGTCGAGGGAATAATCTCTGGTGGTCTGCAGAAGGGGCATTAACGTTTTCACTGGTTGTCGATGTCCAGCAAACCCCCATTCCCCTGGAACAGCAACCACTGATCGCTCTGGCTACAGGACTTGCCGTCTGTGAAACGCTTGAGAAGTTAGTTCCAGGACATCAACTTGAGCTGAAATGGCCGAACGATGTGTATCTTCAGCAACAGAAAGTCTGCGGAATTCTTGTAGAAACCACAGCCAGCCTCCCGGCACTGATCGTCATCGGAGTCGGCGTTAATATCAATAATTCATTTTTGTCTGCAGAAGAAAATCTGCGATCGACGGGAATCTCGCTTTATGAAGCGACTCGAAAGAAATATTCGCTGGCAGTCACTCTCATTGACCTGATCAACGCAATTGAGAATCGTCTTTACGATATTGCCAGCGGGAAAAACCAATTGATGGCTGACTGGCGTCAATATTGTATGTTGACCGGCAAGAACATCCGTGTCACAACAGCTGCCATCACAAAAACCGGTATCTGCCTTCAAGTAGATGACGACGGATTTCTGATTCTGGAAACAGACACGAATATCGAACGTATCATCAGCGGTACTATAGAACTTTTATAAACTGAACTCCCAATCATATGACGAAACTACTCATCTACCCGGCAATCGATTCCGAGAGAATTGCACGACTTCAACAAACCTCAGATCAGCTGTCGATCTGTAACGTGAAAAAAATTGATGAAGCACTCAATGAAATTAAAGATGCTGATGCCTTCTTTGGCAAAATCACACCGGAATTACTTGAAGCTGCCGAGAATTTAAAGTGGATCCAGTCTCCTACAGCGAGCCTGGAGCATTATATCTTTCCTGAATTAGTAGAACATCCTTGTCAGCTGACCAACATGCGTGGCTTGTTTTATGATGTCATCGCCGACCATGTCATGGGATTCGTCATTTGCTTTGCCCGCAACCTGCATCAGTATATCCGACAGCAGTCACAGTCCCGCTGGCAGCCAATCGGAGGCGAAGCGGGTCAACCCGATTTTGTCACAGGCCCCGGACAGGTCAGCCAGGTTGACCGTAGCCATTTACATCTGGCAGATTGTTCTCTGGGAATCATCGGCGCAGGCAGCATTGGTGCTGAAATTGGTAAGCGTGCCGCTGCATTCGGCATGACGGTTTACGCCGTTGATCCTTACACAAAAGAAATCCCCGGCGTTGTTGATGATGTCTGGGGAGTCGACCGCTTAAACGATTTATTAGCCATCAGTGATTTCGTCGTCATTGCTGCGCCACACACTCCCGAAACAGAAAAACTGTTTCGAACAGAACAGTTTCGACAAATGAAATCGTCTGCGTATCTGATCAATATCGGCCGCGGTGCCATTGTTGATCTGCAAGACCTCACAACCGCGTTACAAAACGGCGACATCAAAGGCACGGCACTTGACGTGTTCGAGATCGAACCCCTGCCGGAAGAACATCCCTTATGGCTCATGGATAATGCCATTCTCACACCCCACATCGCTGCCGCTTCGACTCGCATTTCCGAAAGACATCTGGAAACATTTTTAGAAAATCTCCGCTGCTTCCTCACCGGCAAACCATTCATCACCCTCGCTGATAAACGTCAATGGTTCTAGTTGAATACATACCACTTTTTAAGATTCGACAAACGGTGATCCTCCGCTTAATACTGCAACTCATTGCCTGACTTCACAATTCAGTGAAATAGAAACACCTTGACTGCAGCAAGTTTTTAAATAACACAACTTGCTGCAAAAAAGCAGTTGTTTTATTGCACTTGACGTCGCCATGCCCCATTCTAAACTGCCTCATATGCGTCGCGCGCGTGAGAAACATTTTTTGCAACTGAACACAGAAACGCATATGGATTCAAGCACTATGAAAAACACTGGCATTTCAAGCTTTGCAGTTCCACCCCCAAAATCGAATGCAAGATGAGCACCAGTTTTTAAACCAGAATCAGAACGATTCGCGACAAATTCGCGCCGCACAGGACGCCCGTCAAACCACGACCTCGACAAAACAGCGCATAAAACCAACGGGGCCACCCCATGCCAATCGCAATGATGAGCATACTGTAAATAACAATTCGTCCAGTAACGAGAAATCAGAAATAACAAACCATCACTCAAACACATCATCCCGAAACCTCCTTCCCTGACAATCAAAAAAACGAGTTCAGTATACAAAACAGTCATGCCATGAACCCGTGCGCGAGAATAAGCCCGTAACGATTCTACTCTTTGTCAGCCGACAACGAAGAGATGAAAATCTGGCACTGATTGTCAAAGTCGACTGTTGACGTGTCATCAGTGATGCTATAGAAATGAAAGTCCCAGTGTTTTTTACCCCGTCATTCAAACAAGCCAGGTTGATCTATGTTGAATCGAATAATATTGAGTGTTTTAACAGGAACGATTTCCATTGCATTCAATTCCGTGGAGTTGGTGCAAGGGGCGGAAGCAGCAGCCCAGACATGGCAAACCGGTTACTCGGGAGCAGATTCAAAGGGGCCAGGCGTAATTGGACATTGGCGTTTTGATGCGGGAGCAGAGGCAGTTGACTCTGGTCGTCTGGGACTTTCCGGCAAGCTGGATGGGGCGAAGCCATACGCAAAGGGAAAGTTCGGCGGCGGACTGGAATCATTTCCGGGCTGGCCTCTTGAGGATAAACACCATTCCTTAATGGTTGCCAATCATCCTGAGCTGAGTCCGGCTGGAGCATTTACGGTAGAGATGTGGATCAAACCCAAGGCGGAACTGCAAAAGGCAAGCCTTGTCTATCTGATCGATAAAAAGTATGCCTCACAAAATGACTATCAATGGTTTTTGAGTCCTCCCAACCCGTCAGGGCGCAGGTACATGAATGTTGTGCTTGGTTTTGGCAAAGATACAGAAACATTCGCAACGGACCTGTTGGCTTTTGAAGAAGGGGTCTGGCAACATATCGCATTCTCGTATGATGCCGCAGGGACAGTCCGTTTTTATCGCAACGGATCATCTATCGGAAACGTGACTCGACCAGGTCGACACGGAATTGCAGCCGGTTCACTCCCTTTGAGTATTGGTGACAGAATCGGCAGTAACTACGGCGGCTTTCCAGGCTACATTGATGAAGTTCGAATCAGCTCGGGAGCCCTTGATTTCAGTCCGCTGGATATTTCACTCTCAATTGATCGTCTTGTCTGGCGGAGATTTGAAGCGTCACCAGAAGTGCTGGTGACTGTTCGCAATCGACAGAAAAAATCACTGGCGGGAGCGCGATTACGTCTGACTGGTTCGGGATGGAGTGAACACACAATTGAGTTACCCGAACTGGCAGGAGGCGGAGAATTCAAAAAACGGATTTCCTTCGACACCTCGCTCAGGCCTGATGAATATCAGTTGACTGGGCAGATCAGCATGGATGGTGAATACAACATGACGCGAGAAGAAACGCTGGCTATCAAGCTCATGCCGCGTCGCTTGCCAGCGCGCATGCCCGTTTTGATGTGGGGCATTGGAAGTCCCACCGAATTTTCGAAAGAACGGTCCCGTTTGCAGGATTTAGGTTTCAATCACTGCCTTGGTTTTTCTCCGTCGCCGCATGCAGTATGGGAAGCACGGAAATCAGTTCCGACACAGACGCCCGCTCAGATGAAGGCGGTCAATGAAATGCTCGATACAGCACTGGCGAATGATTTTGACATCGCGGCTTCGTTATATGCAGGCTACTTTTTAAAAGCCCGAAAAGAGTTGGGGCGGGTCGACCGCAAGGGACAACCCTATCAAAGACATGATTGCAATGCAGCTTTGCCGGGGCTGACAGAGTTTTCAGAAAATTATGGGCGGAGTGTCGGAGAAATGTTTGGATCACACCCGGCATTTGTGGCAGCACTGATCAACAGCGAAGTGAGGGATGATACACATGTCAGTTTTTCCAAAGCAGATTATGACCGATACCGGAAATTTTCAGGGCAGGAAATTCCCGCACAGGTGACCGATAAAATCGGACCAGGCTGGAATACCATTCCCGGTTTCCCGAAAGATCGAGTGCTTCCCGATGATCATCCACTACTCCAGTTTTACCGCTGGTTCTGGACCGTCGGTGATGGCTGGAATCCGTTGCACACGGCCCTGCATCGGGGACTGAAAGCGGATGGACGGGATCGCATCTGGACTTTTTACGACCCTGCGATTCGTGTTCCCAGCGTTGGGGGTTCGGGTGGGGAAGTCGATGTTCTCAATCAGTGGACGTACACAGAACCCTCTGCACTACGAGTAGGATATTTCTGCGACGAAGTCTTCGCAATGGCAGCAGCTTCGAAAGTACCTCAAGATGTAATGAAAATGACGCAACTGTTCTGGTATCGCTCATCAAGTGCGCCCAAAAAAACAGGTAAAGAATTCATTGCTTCACCTTTTGATGATCACGATCCGGATGCGGCGTATATTTCAATTGCACCAACACATTTGCGCGGTTCGTTCTGGACTAAAATCGCGCGACCTGTAAAAGGGTTAATGTATCACGGTTGGTCTTCACTGGTGCCCACCGATGGAACACATGCCTATAAATACACTCAGCCTGATTTGCAGACCGAGTTTAAACGCTTGCATCGGGAAATCCTGGAACCACTCGGACCGACGTTGCTGCAAGTGCCGGACCGACCGGCGGATGTCGCATATCTGGACAGCTTCACGTCACAGATGTTCGCACGGCGAGGAAGTTATGGGTATTACCATGATGAAGCATATATCACATTACTGCACGCACAATTACAGCCTGAGGTTATCTTTGAACAGACACTGCTTGAAAAAGGTCTCGATCAATACAAATTACTGGTACTCTCTGATTGTGATGTGTTGACAAAATCGGTGGTCAAAAAAATTCTGGCATTTCAGAAGAGAGGCGGAATCGTGATCGCCGACCAGAATCTCACACCGGCTATTAAAGCCGATATCCCATTACCAAAATTTGTGCGGACAAAACGCACAAAAGAGGATCAGGCAACGATTTTAAAACATGCAGCCAAACTCCGTAGTGATTTAAAGGGGCGTTACAAATGGTACGCAAGAAGTTCAACACCGGAAATTGTGACGCGAACCCGTTCAACGGGGAAAAGTGATTACGTATTTGTCGTCAACGACCGCAGGGAATTTGGTACTTACGTGGGTCAACATGGACTAGTGATGGAAGACGGTTTACCAAGTGAAGGCACTTTGACTGTCCAGAGTAACAGAGGACATGTATATGATCTCCTCACGAATCGAGAGGTTCAAGCTTCCCGATCAGGTGCAACACTCAATTGGCCGATCAAACTGGGACCATGTGCCGGTGGCTTGTTTCTGGTGACACCAACGCCGATTTCGTCTGTCAAGGTCGCTGGAAAAGAAAAAACACAAGCAGGACAAGCTTTGGAATTTGTAATTTCAGTCGTTGATGAGAAATCACAGCCTGTTCCAGCTGTGATTCCGCTCGAAGTAGAAATTACCGATCCAGCGGGAAGAGTTGCTGAGTTCAGTGGATATTATGGAGCAGCGGAAGGTCAACTTCCCTTGAAACTGGACATCGCAAAAAATGATCGGCCCGGGACCTGGCAAATCCGTGTCCGTGAACTGGCATCCGGACTGACAGGGGTTTCCTATTTTCAGGTCCAGAGAAAAGAGCAGGAAAAAGAATAGCCAAATAAAATCATCGATCGGCAGACCTCATATGCAGGATGCAGAATGATCTGTCAGGGTGCGTCTCTCGAGGAGTGAGTTGGCGATATAGTGAGTTGGCCATATCCTGAAGGTAATATTCGCATTTCGTGTGTTTCACACCAGTACCATTCTTTGCAGACATCCTTTCATTCTCGACATTTCATATCGGGCAGGATATGCTGAGTGATCTGGAACTCTGCCCCTTTCATTCTCTGGACGAGACGAAGATGATTTTCAAATTCACTCAATGGAATGCGCTCTGGACTTTCTATTTTGCCTTGCTCTGTTATGTCTCATTAACGCAAGCCGATGAAAAGCCGCAGCGTGGTTTTCGCGAATTGCAGCGACATTCAGCAAACGAAGCCCATCAGGCGGTTGCCGTTGATGAGACTTCCTTCTTTGCCATTGCCAGTCGTGAAATTGCCCGCTATCAGAAATCAGACGGCAAGTTACTCGAAAAATGGAAGGGTGCAAAAGATTCGCATATTCGCCACCTGAACAGCGCTGTTGTCTTGAATGGCAAACTATATTGTGCCCACTCGAACTGGCCAGTCAAACCACGCAAGAATACGGTGGAAGTCTTCGACGCCAGAAACCTGAAACATTTGGAGAGCCTCAAATTTCCTGATACTGAGGGAGCCATCAACTGGATTGATCGGCGAGACGGAAAATGGTGGATTGCCTTTGCCTTTTATGGAGACTTAGAAAATGTCCGCAAAACGCACCTCGTTCGTTATAACGATGACTGGCAACCCAACGGCACATGGACATTCCCCGACTCGGTAATCAAACGCTTTTTACCCAACAGCAATTCCGGCGGCGCCTGGGGGCCGAATGGCCTGCTCTACACAACGGGCCATGATCGGGGTGAGCTCTATGTCTTGCGGGTTCCTGAAACGAATGGCGCTCTTGAGTACGTGGAAACTCTCACTGCGCCCCTTGCCGGACAAGGCATTGCCTGGGACCACAGTGATATCGGCACGCTGTTTGGTATCCATCGACGTCAAAAACAAGTCATCAAATTGCGGCTCACGCATTCGAAAGAATATGCTGCTCTGCGGAATCGGATTGAATGGGAACGTGATCAAAATAATCCAGTCTTGCCGCCCCGCACTGCTGGAAATTTTGATTCGACGCGCTGCATGAATCCCTGGGTGCTACGGGAAGGAAATCAGTATCACCTCTATTACGCCGGCGGCGATGATCGCTCGGTTCACCGGATCGGCGTGGCGAAAGCGGACATCGATCAACTTAACAAATGGGACCGGAAAGGCCCCCTGTTTGAGGTTGGCAAACCGGGTGCCTTTGATGCACGCTGGTGTGTCTTGCCGCACGTCGTTCAGACTGACACAAGTCGGCTACACCTCTATTACACGGGCAACTGTGGAAGAGGCTCTGGCTTAAGCGCGTTCCCCGGCATTGGATTGGCAACCAGCGACGACGGTCAAAACTGGAAACGTCACGGACAAACGCCAGTACTGCCAGTCAGTGGAGAAGCTGGCAGCCCCGATGCCATCGGTATCGCAGGCGGCTCAGTGATACAGGTGAAGCAGGCTGATGGCACACCCGAATGGCGTTTTTACTACACTGGTTGCCCCACAATTGGGAAACCACATTTAGTGAACCAGCAGAAAACGATTTGTCTTGCCACTTCCCAGGATGGAATCCACTGGAAAAAACAGGGCACAATCATGCAGCGCGATCCGAATCGCGATTATGAAAATGTAGGCATCGCAGGTCCGGTGGTGTTACAACGCGACGATGGTACCTTTCAAATGTGGTATTCCGCCATCGGATCGCGTTGGGGGTATTACTGCATCTGCTACGCCGAATCGGACGATGGCATTTTCTGGACACGCGGCGCAAAGTATGGTAACAATCTACATCTCAAGCCGAATAAAAAAGGCTGGGACAGTCAGATGGTAGAGTATCCATCAATCATCCGCGAAAACAATCGTCTGCGCATGTTTTTCTGTGGAAACGGCTACGGTAGAACCGGCATCGGAACGGCACTCAGTTCGGAAATCGATCCGAAGAAATAAATGCTGAATTCAGGTGCAACAATGTTAAGATATAATATGATTTCACGTGATGACGATTTCCGACATTCCTAACGAAAATTTTCGATCCTAACAGGAAAGCCAGCTTGTGAGCTGGGAATAATACAACCATGATCCACTACCTGACTGTCAAACGCACACACCTGCAAATAATTCTGTTCATTGTTCTTGTCTGCCTGCCCTGCTCTCACTTGAGTGCAGAAGTCAAGCCAGCTCCCTGCCAGCTTGCGAAAGCCGGTAGTGCTGAAATGTCTGTTGTGGTTTCGAAACAGGCTTCGGAACGCACACGCAAAGCGGCGGAAGACCTGGCCCGGTATCTGACAAAAATCAGCGAGGCTCCCTTCACCGTCGAAACGGGAACCGGTGTGCGTGGCATCACGGTTGGATTGGTATCCGATTTTCCGGAACAGAATGCCGTTAATAAAAAAGAATGGAGCAATCCCGGATTCGAGGAGCGCGAGAAATATCTGATTCGTTCTCATGCAGACGGAGTTTATCTGCTCGGGATGACGGAGCTCGCTGTCGAACACGCCGTGTGGGATTTTCTCTATCGGCTTGGATACCGACAATACTTCCCCGGCCCAACCTGGGAGGTGATTCCACAGCAGAAAGATCTGCAGGTGAATGTGAATGTCACAGAATCGCCCGCTTATCAGAATCGCAGGATCTGGTATGGCTATGGCCCCTGGGATTATGCAACCGAACCGTACGAGCGCTGGTGTCTGCGGAACCGGGCGACCTCGGGCATGGAGCTGAGAACCGGGCATTCGTATGGTGGTTTCATCCGCAATAATCAGGCCGAGTTTGACGCCCATCCTGAGTACTATGCGTTATTGAAGGGCCGCCGCAATATCAGTCCGCATGGCAAATTTTGTATCAGTAATCCCAAATTACAGGAACTGATCGAGAAATCGTCACTGCGCTACTTTGAAGAGAAACCGGACGCAGACAGTATTTCGCTTGACCCCAGTGATGGTGGCGGCTGGTGTGAATGTGAAGCGTGTCAAAAAATGGGCAGTGTCAGTGACCGCGCCTTAATCCTCGCCAATCGGGTTGCGAAAGCGATCAACGAGCCGCAGGCTGATGGTAAAACACGCCAGAGATATGTCGGCATGTATGCCTATGCATTTCATTCGCCGCCCCCTGCGATCAAGGTACACCCGAATGTGATTATCAGTGTCGCAACAGGCTTCATGCGCGGTGGCTTTACGCTCGATGAGATCATTACAGGCTGGTCTGCCCAGGGAGCAAAAATAGGAATTCGTGAATACTACAGCGTCTATCCCTGGGACCATGACATGCCCGCACGAGCACGCGGCGGCAACATTGAGTATCTGAAAACCACGATTCCCAAATTTCATAAGCAGGGTGCGCAATATCTGACGGCCGAATCGAGCGACAACTGGGGCCCCAATGGTCTGGGTTATTTTCTGGCGTCCCGCATGCTGTGGGATCTCGACGAAATTCAGCAGACAGATCAGTTAACCGACGAATTTTTGACACTCTGTTTTGGTAAAGCCAAAGCGCCGATGGCTGAGTTCTACAAGCAACTTGATGGTTCACACTCACATCTGGTGGTGACGGATCAATACGGTCGCATGTTTCGTGCACTCGCAAAAGCGAAACAACTGGCTCAGTCGCCTGAAGTTCACGCACGACTTGATGAGCTGACTCTTTACTGCCGTTATGTAGATCTCTATGAACAATATCGACAGGCCAAAGGCGCGGCACGTCAACCGGCATTCGAAAAAATGATTCGCCACGCCTACCGTATGCGAAAAACCATGCTCGTACACAGTAAGGCCGTTTACCGTGACGCCGTGAATCGCGACAAACTGGTTACGATTCCTGAAAATGCCGTATGGAGTGTGCCCGAAGACAAAAACCCCTGGAAAGAAAGTACGCCCTTTTCCAAAAGTGAATTGCAGCAGTTTCTGAAAGCAGGTATCAAAGGCTATCCACTCACCGAACTCGATTTTGAACCCGTTACCTATAGCGATAATCTCGTTCCAGCCAGTTCACTCAAGCTGCAGAATGTCAAACCGGGGGTATTGCAAAGTGGTCGCCGCGTGCAAACTTTTTATACGTATGTCACATCCCCGTCATCATCTATTGAACTGCAGATTACAGGAGGCTTGATCCCCCACTATCGTAATCTGGGAAATGTGAAAATCGAAGTCTGGAAAATCGGCGGCGCCAGCCAGACAGGCGAGCGCGAAACATTCATCACAAAAGACCGGTCTGTTCCCCCCGATGGCAAGCCGCGCACCGTACGGTTGGCCGCAGAGGAACCGGGCCTGTATCGGATTACCGTTTCCGATGGCGGCGACCGAACCAGTGTTCAATGGAAAAGTGATATGCCCATGGTCATGCCCTCCAGTCTGGAGCAGCCGATTGTGACATCAGGCCGCTGGACATTGTATTTTTATGTTCCCAAAGGTACTAAGGTGATTGGCATGCATGGAGGAGGAACGGGCAGCATTCTTGATCCGGATGGTCAGGAACGATTCACCCTCAAGGGACGCAAGGTTAATTTCTATAGTGTGAAAGTCCCCGAAGGAACCGACGGCAGACTCTGGAAAGTGAACCACGCATCCGGCGCAATTCGCCTGTTGACGGTGCCACCCTATCTGGCGCGTAGTGCAGGCGAATTATTGCTGCCTCGTGAAGTGGTTGACGCAGACGGCAAACGAAAAAGCAACAGCCCACAGCAGAATTCAAAATGATCGTCAACCTGATTGTCGGCAGCGTGACTCTGTTGATGTTGCTGAACCACAGCATTTGATTGAAACTTTGTGAGCAACCCTGTGAACGACATCAACTGACCATGCTTTACAGCCGCTTTGCGCCGGCGTTTGCTGCGATCCGGATACTCTTTGTAGTCCCGCGGATTAGTATCCAGGTAGTCCGCATCGTTGTCCAATGAAGCCGTGTTTGCTTTATAGAGCAAAGAGTCCAGATCTTTCAGAGCAACTGCCTGATTATCAGCCAAAGGCAAGATCGATTTCCAGTATGGGAGATCACCAATAAATCCAAAGCCCGAGTGGAACGTGAAGATCCGATTTCCACGCAGGGAATTGCTTAGTTGCTTTGTCCTTCTGGCACGCGCACTCTCCAATTCATCAGCACCCCGCTGCTCTTGAGCAAGCACAAGCGCGCAGAGATTGAGTGAAACGAATATGATTACAGTAACGGTAATATTTTTCCTGAACATATTTTAATCCTCTACTATGTAATATCTGGAGAGAATCTCTTATCAATGATGGCAATTACTTCGTTTCATTTTTCCTAGATCAGAACTCATTCGAAAATATCTGATATGTGATGACATGGTCGGACAGCAGGATTATCAGGAACCGTTTATCAATTTTAATAATCAGCACAGCCTGATCAGCTCCAGAATATGCATACGGATGGGTGTAACCAAATTCCGTGGCATTATCGATCAGGAATTCTCTCCATACCACCACATCGAATCCGAAATCAGCCGTAGTATATTAACATCATTACCAAACCGGTTCAGTCTGGTAATGATGAACCGCGAATAATCGCTTTTGGTTCAAAGTGAAGGCTTACTTTTTCAGAAAGCAGCAAATGAATCGCTCCCGCAACCAGTTCAAAATATTCACGTCTTCAGCTGAGGGTATCCAAGATAGAATACAACTTGCACACACTTGAAGTTTGAGATATCGAGTTTCGTTTGAATCAAATTCTGGTGTGAGATTGTCATTTTGGGAAAGAGCGGCAAGTAATCTAGTTTTGTTTGTGTGCATTATTGTGCACAATATGGTTGGTGAGGAACAAATTATGTGCGACATTGTCGAAAACGGTGCCAAATATGGTTCGAAATGCAGTGCTCATGTGGCACTCCTTTTTGAGAAGAATTTTGCAAACTCTATAATACCAGTGTTTTTCATAGTGCTTAAAACCTCACACGTTTTCCTGTTCATCGACAAAATCAAATTCACTCGCGCGCGCGACGCACAAGTAGGTACTTTCGTCAGATGCCCGGTGGTGTCAAGTTGAATATGAGCACGGAAAATGAGGCATGAAATTGATCATTAAAGATTATTCGATACGGACAACTTTTTTGATTTCCAGACTTTTGTGACAGTAAATAAAATGGGCTAGTCATTAGTAATGTTCAGGATGGTTTGAATTCCTCTTCTATTTTCATACTATTTTTGATGAAACATGTTATACTTTTTATGCATGATAAATTCATTCGTTATGCGATTTATGCATAACATAAAACAGCGAGAGCATTGATGGAAATCGATCAGTTACGATACTTCCTTGGGGTCGCGGAGCGTGGGAATTTTACACGGGCGGCTGAAGAGTTGAAAATTTCGCAGCCGGCACTGAGTCGTTCAATCCAAAAACTGGAAGACGAATTGGGCCAACCGGTGTTTGAACGAAAGACACGATCAGTGGCACTTACCGAAGCAGGCGTGTTGCTGCAGTCTCGCGCGCAACAGATTATGTCTCTCATTGAAGATACCAAAGCGGAAATCTCTGATGATGGCCAAAGTGGTCAGGTTCGTGTCGGTGCGATCCCGACAATTGCGCCCTATTTTCTACCCGACTTTCTGCGACAGTTTTCATCCGAATTTCCCAAAGCGGCGTTGATCGTTCAAGAAGACACTACCACTAATTTACTCAAACGTTGTACTCAAGGCGAAATTGATCTCGCCATCATTGCATTACCAGTTCCCGCTAAATATCTGGAAGCAGAAGAACTGTTTCAGGAAGAGTTGCTGCTGGTACTTCCGCCGAAACATCCACTCGTTAATCAATCTCAGATCCGTTTGAAAGATATTAAGTCGTATCCGTTCGTATTGTTAGACGAAGCGCATTGTCTGTCTGACAACATTGTCTCGTTTTGTCGTCAACGTTCGTTTCATCCTGTAGCAGTCGAACACACGAGCCAATTGACGATGGTTCAGGAACTGGTTTCGTTGTCGCACGGCGTTTCAATGATTCCCCAGATGGCGCGGGATCTTGATGAGACAGACCGTCGTGTCTATCGTTCGCTCAGTGGTCCGAAACCGATTCGCAAGATTGCCGTTGTCTGGAATCCCTACCGCTTCCAGAGTCGCCTTCTGGAAGCATTCAAGGATCAACTTCATGTTTATTCAAAAAAACGCAAGTCAAGTAAATGATCCCGTTCTTGTTGTGTCTGACTCTATTCCTGCTTTAAAACGGCTCTCGACTTGTGATGCATTGAGAGTATGGCAACTATCCAAAGAATGCATTAGACATACTGACTTCTGGTCAATATAGTTCATTAGCAATCAAAATTGAGGATCTTTTCAGGAGCAAAGAGAATGAATCAAAAACCAAAACTGACCACAACAGGCGGAGCACCAGTCGCCGATAATCAAAATTCGATCACGGCGGGACCCCGAGGTCCGGTTCTGTTGCAGGACTATCAGTTAATTGAAAAACTGGCACATCAAAATCGTGAGCGCATCGCCGAGCGCGTCGTGCATGCCAAAGGCTGGGGTGCGTTCGGCACATTGACCATCGAGCATGACATCAGCAAATACACGAAAGCGAAAGTACTGCAACCGGGCACACAAACCGAAATGCTTGCCCGCTTCTCGACCGTGGCCGGCGAAGCAGGTGCAGCCGACGCCGAGCGGGATGTGCGCGGCTTTGCATTAAAATTCTATACCGAAGAAGGGAACTGGGATCTGGTTGGGAACAATACTCCTGTTTTCTTTGTTCGAGATGCTTATAAGTTCCCGGACTTCATTCATACACAGAAACGACATCCGCGCACGAATTTACGTTCCCCCACTGCGATGTGGGATTTCTGGTCACTCTCGCCCGAATCATTGCATCAGGTTACGATTCTCTTTTCCGATCGTGGATTGCCCGTTGGCGTCAGAAACATGAACGGTTACGGCAGTCATACCTACAGTCTTATCAACGATAATAACGAACGCTTCTGGGTCAAGTTTCATTTCAAGACAGAACAGGGGCACAAGCACTGGACCAACGCAGAAGCCGAACAGGTTGTCGGCAAGACGCGTGAAAGTACTCAGGAAGATTTGTTTTACGCTATCGAAAAAGGGGACTTTCCCAAATGGAAGTTTCAGGTACAGATCATGCCGGAAGCAGATGCCGACTTGACGCCTTATAATCCGTTCGATCTGACCAAAGTCTGGCCGCACAGCGATTACCCGTGTATCGATGTCGGCACTATGGAATTGAATCGTAATCCGGAAAACTACTTCGCGGAAATTGAACAGGCTTCGTTTTCCCCTTCAAACATTGTACCCGGTATCGGATTTTCCCCCGATAAAATGTTACAGGCCCGCATCTTCTCTTATGCCGACGCTCACCGTCATCGCCTGGGCACGCATTACGAGTCGCTACCGGTTAACGCACCGAAGTGCCCCGTGCACCATTATCATAAAGATGGTGCAATGTCCTTTAAGCCGAACGGTACGAATTCGGATGCGTACTACGAACCGAATTCCTTCAACGGTCCTGTCGAGCAACCTGATCTCGTAGAGCCGCCGCTCAACATTTCGGGAGATGCCGACCGCTTTGATCATCGCGAAGGCAACGACGACTACACGCAACCGCGTGCTCTGTTCAATCTGTTTGATGACGGACAGAAGTCGCGATTATTCTCAAACATTGCCGCCGCCATGCAAGGTGTTCCCGAGAATATTGTGGAACGACAGCTCAAACATTTTGAGCTGGTCGAACCCGCTTATGCAGCCGGCGTGCGGGAGGCATTGGAGCGTTCGTAAGGCACCAGAGATGAAAAGTAAAAAAGGTGTCAGCGATCAATGCACTGCCGCTGACACCTTTCTCTTCTCACATAATTTTTCTGTTCGGATTCATCAGTTTATTTCACGCACTCGATGAACGTGATCGGCGGAAATTCTAACAGGCTTGACCAGAAACTCTGGTCGTGTTGTTGAAGACCTTCCGGCGACAATTGGGGTGTATGCCAACGCACTTCGCGAAAACCTGCCTGACGTAGCGCCGCTTCATGCGTGGCGACATTCAGGTAATAGTTTTCGAGATCGAATTGACCGTCCTCCAGGTGAAACTTCCATGTGAGTGGCGCACCCTCTTGCCAATCACCGATTACAGATATCTCAAAACCATATTTCCGATACGAGGGAGCAGTCGGAAAAGTCTGAGCAGGGTTACAGTTCACGGTGACAAAACGGCCACCCGGCTTCAAAGTACCTGCAATTCCATCGCACATCGATTGCAGTTCCTCTCGAGTGCGTGCGTAGTTGAGCAGGTAGGCGGCTACGGCCAGGTCGAATTGATCTGTGCGATTCAATTCCCTCGCATCGCCGACAAAGAACTCAATTCCCTGTTGATGCTGCGCTTCCTGGTCGCGTGCCAGGTCGATCATCCCCTGGGAAAGATCAATTCCTGTAACACGTGCCGCGCCCCGCTCTCGGATCAAACGTGTATAGAACCCTTCTCCGCAGGCGACATCCAGTACTGCTTTTTCATGCGGATCGCCTACCAGATTCATCAACGTAAAACATTCAACAAAAGTCCGCCAGGGCTGTTGCTTGGATCGCTTGTACTGCTCCGCAATGGGATCATAATTCGTTGTCATGGACAGCCTTTGTGACTTAAAACAGAATCAGGGAATTATTATGAAAACGATCAGGAAAGAAGGGCTTGCTGATTCAGAATCGATGTTAGTGGAAACAAATCTCATTCAACATTGGTTTGAGTATACTAACCTGCTGAAGATTCTCCCATCGAGTAATCACATTTGGAATTAATTTTACAATGGAATATTATTCTGGATTTTCAGAAACACGATCATTACCATTAGGATTTCAGCGTTGACCACATGTGGCATCGTAATGTCCGATAAGCTCCCGACGCAATGAAACAATTCCGATTGATAAAGAGCAATCATGACTTTAAAAAAATTCACGCTCCTGTTGATTCTGCTGTTTTTACAGACAACGAATTTTGCCGAAACAGCACGTTCTGCTGAAGACGATTTTGTTGTCTGGTCAAATAAATCCGGATTTGTCCCACCCCCGATCGTGGTCCAGTATCATCCCGAACAGGGAACCGGAATTGACTGGTCAAAGGCGGTCAATCGACCCTGGCACGATTCATCAGATCCCGCACTCGTTGGCGCAGCTGTCAATTTTCTACGTGAAGGCATCGAAAAAATTTGCGGGCAACGTCTTGCTGTCAAAAATTCGAATAATCTTTCGCGCGGGATCGTACTGACAACTCTTGCCGGTGCACCAGATGACATTCGTAATGATGCTGACGTGCAAAACGCTTTAAAAAACGATGGCAGCGATGCTTACAATGATCGCGAGGCCTATTTTATTCGCAGCGAAAAAGACCGACTCTTCATTGTTGCCAATACCGTTCAGGGACTCGTCGCAGCAGTTCCCGCACTGCTGGAGTCGGTCGGCTATGAAATCCTGGGCATGGGACCGAACTGGATTCATGTTCCACAAAAAGGACGTGAGCGACTGGCATTTCGAATCAAACAGGCAGGCAGGCCGGGCTACTATCTTCGCGGGTTGAATGCGACGAGTGGTCAAAGTTATGGAGTTGGCACAATCATGGATCCAAAACTGCTCACCGATCCAGCCGATGAAACCGTGGACGTCAGTTATCGACGTTGGAACCTTGGCAGAAGAACCTTGACACGGTCGATGCCTCCTTTCCCAGGTCACGCGCTGCAGGGCTACCATCGTAAAGTGGTAGCGCAGATCAGAAAAACGGGAAATACCGATGGATTTCTGGGCACCGTCAAGCTGGGGCAGGATACAGAACGACCCAAGGCTTCTGATGCAAATCGCCGCTGGTTATGGATTAATACTGACTCGAAAGGTCAACCAAAAAAAGGACTCGTCTTTTACTCTACGGGGAAAGAATGGAAGCCAGCCAATCTCGCTTCACTCCCCATGAACCTGGATCTATCGGTGCCTGCCGTCCGCGCGGTGATTCTGGAAGACCTGAAACGCAGGTCAGACGTGTTTTTTGAAAAGTTTCCTGATGGTGTTTTTGTCTTTGGCACTGATCCGGAAGATGGCGGTGGTTACGCACAACTTGCCAAATTACTTAAGAATCCCGACTGGTATCCGCAATATCTTGCCGAGACAGGCGTGGAATTTGGAAAGCCCTATCTGCTCCATAATTTCAATGGATTAAATCAACCACGTGAGCTGTGGGACCCCAATGCGCCGAGCGATACGGTATATGGCTTTAACAACTGGTTACTGCGTGAGTACGACCGCTGGATCGATTCGCGACCGGAAAAAGAACGTGTTACATCAACGGGTCAGTCCCGAAAGAACGCAACACGCTGTAGTTTCTACTGCTACAATTATCATGACGTACCGCCGAACTTTAACCCTGACCCGCGCATCCGCGTCATGATTGCCAGCTATCCCAAACACCGTGGGCGCGGCAAGTGGAAAGCCTTTGCTTCGCAGACTGATCTGGCACACGCATTTCGAGTGATGCTGCCGCGTGAACCATCCGGAGACTACTGGATTATCAGCCTCTCGTATTTCTCTGATCCTGGACTTGATGGGTTCAAACCGCGTTGGAACGCGTCTCCCCAGTTCCTGGCAACGCGACAACAGGAACATTATGACGCCGGCTTCCGCGCACTCAATGTCGAAATGGATTTCAACTTTGGACGACTGGGACTGGGTTACTATCTGATTTCCGAGCAACTATGGAATCCACGTCTATCGCCTGGTCGAGCTCGATGTCATTCGAGATCGCTGGCTGCAGCGGCCTTCGATTCAGGGCTGGCGACACATGAAGAACTACTACGATTATCTGCTCCCCGCAAACTATCCGGTCAATTCTCCGTACGCATGGTCACGGGCAATTCGTATGATTGAAGCTGCCGACAAGGTGATCGATGACACAAAGGAACCGGCGGCACAGAGACGCCTCAATGACCTGAAACAGTACTGGTACTACTACTATCTCGTTGATACCGGCCAAGACAAAGCTTCGTACCCGGCGATGCGCGGAACTGCTGTGGAAAGGGCAGATGTCGTACGTGAACGCGACGCACATGATGTCGCGACGCGATGTTTGACACGCGAAAAATTGATGATGCAGTTAGTGATTTGGCCAGAATGGTCCGGCACATTTCACAGCAGCACGAAACGGCACAGTGGTGGTCGAAAGTGCTTGAACACTGGGCCGGTGGTCCCGGTGACGCGATTTGGCGAAGCGACGCTGGCTAACGGTCACAAAGGTAGTGATGTCGATTTGAATGATCTCATCCCCGTTACCGAATTCGGCTCGGAACCGAGTCGACAGGGATTTCTCTACAATGCGGGTTATATGACACCACCCACATTTTTGTGTGTCGCTTCGAAGACGGATGAGGAAATCGGATTTCAACTTTACTGGCCCGCCGACCCGACTGGCAAAGACCGCTACTACATCGCCCGCGATGTCTCCTATGGCATCAGTCGCTGGAATGCACAAACCAAAGGATGGGACGAACTGATCGACAAGACGATGACCGTCCAGCCGTCTGAAGTGATACAGATTCCCGGTAATAAAAAACAACATCATCTGGCAACAGTGCGATACCGAGCCGCCAGCCCCGGAACCTATCGCTTTGAAATTGGTCGCGGCGGTAATTTATCCTTCCTGACCGATCTCAGCTGGAACCCGAAAACCAACCAGCACACGGGTGGCCGATCCTTGACGTTCGATGGAAACGCAGTAGGTCTCACACAGTCATCCACCTTTTTCTATATACCAAAAGGGACACAGAGCCTCGATCTGGAAGTCTGGGATTCCTATAACAAAAAATCTGTCGTCTTATTCAAATCGATTCTGCCATCACGCAGCACACAATCGCGTCAAGTCGATATTGGAGCACGTCAAACACATCGAATTACACTCAAGCCTGAAGAGACCGGCACAATCGCTGAAATCAGAGGCAACGGATTTGCATTTCCAACGCTGTACTCGGTTCCCATGCTCTGGGCCAAGACTCCCTCTCAACTGGTCGTGCCGCGCGATTGTCGAAGCAGATGGATTAACACACAAAAAGGACTGAAATTCAAGATTCAGTCTGTGTAAAAGGGACAAAGACACAACCAGTGATGCCGGATACGATGCTTTCTCAATATCGATCTCTCATTCTAATCAGCCAGAATACATAAATACCTATTGATTTGTTGTTCTGAAAAAGGCACAATTCAAGCTGCATCGAGTTTGCTTCAACAACGAAGTACTCCACCTCATGCAAAACTCACATTCTGAAAGGAAGAATCCATGTTGGTACTCCCCGGTAACCACTATGAATGTTGTGATGGAATCTCGCGCCGCAATTTCCTACAGATTGGAGCACTTGCCTGTGGTGGTCTGACACTTCCACAATTACTGAGAGCAGAATCGCAATCGGGTGGCAAGGCTTCTGGAAAATCGATTATCAATATTTTCCTGAACGGTGGCCCCACGCATATGGACACCTTCGATCTCAAGCCACAGGCGCCCGCTGAGTTCCGGGGAGAATTTCTACCGATTCAAACAAAATCAAGTGGCCTGGAAATTTGCGAATTGATGCCGGAACTGGCAGCCGTTGGCGACAGGTTTTCGGTGATCCGTTCGATTGATAACTTTAAGAATGAACACAACGCGCGACAGTCCGATTCGGGCTGGACAGTGAGATCATTGAAAAATATTGGTGGTCGTCCCGGGATCGGCTCAGTAATGTCTCAAGTTTTTGGACCTGCACAAGTCACCCCGGAAGGCGCTGCTCCCACAAATGTCGATTTAAGTAACAGTTCACGACCCGGTTTCCTTGGTCCGATGCATTCTGCCTTTCGGCCCAATTCCCGTGCGCGCGGTAATTTAACCCTTGATCGCCGCGTCACACGTGAACGGCTCGATGATCGTGCCCAGTTATTGAAAGACCTGGATGGTATCAAACGCACTATGGATGCCAGCGGGCGGATGTCAGCCATCGACAGTTTTACCGAACGGGCGATCGGAATTATTACTTCCGGTAAACTGGCAGATGCGCTGGACACGAAAAAAGAAGATCAGAAAACGAAAGACATGTATGGTATTGAAGAGGCCGCTACGCGGGCCAATGAATCATTTCTGAAAGCACGCCGTCTACTCGAAGCGGGCGTGCGTTGCGTTTCCTTGAATTTTGGTGGATGGGATACGCACGGCAAGAATTTTGACATCATGCGAAAACAGCTTCCCCCTTTGAGTATTGCGTTGTCTGCCTTGATTACCGATCTCGACCGCACCGGTCGCCTGGATGACACCATCATCATGATGTCGGGCGAGTTTGGTCGCACACCACGCGTAAATCGCAATGCAGGTCGCGATCACTGGAACCGAGCCGGGTTCTTTTTTATTGCCGGCGGTGGTATGCAGCATGGTCAGGCTATCGGTCAAACCAATCGTCTTGGTGAATTCCCGCAGGAACGTCCTGTCAAACTGCAGCATGTCTTCCACACTGTCTATCACCAGTTGGGTATCGATACCGACAGCATCACGTTTACCGACCCCAACGGTCGCCCGCAATACATTGTAGAAGAGCGTGAGCTCATTCAGGAATTGATTTGATCGTTTCTGTTGTGAACTGAAGCAGGTCAGTTAAACAATCGCTCCCTGGTTCTTTAATGTTGTGCGCAATTCCTCAATATTAACTTCGCGTGGTGTAACACATTGCTTGATCGAGAGCGCCGCTGCTGTCCCCGCTGCCTGACCGGTCGCATAACAGGGGGGAATCACTCGGGCCGATGCCGCCCCTTCATGGTCAGCGGAAATCGGCCGACCAGCGACGAGTAAGTTATTGACCTGTTTTGGCACAAGACACCGATACGGAATTTCATAGTGATCGGCATTGATTCCTTCCAGACGACCGCGGGGCCCCTGCGGATCGTGAATGTCAATCGGATAAGAACACTGGGCGATCGAATCATCAAAACAGCGACCTTCAAGAACATCCTGCCCGTTGAGTACATAGTCCCCCAGGATATGTCGTGTTTCACGCACGCCAACCTGAGTACCAGTGGCAACCAGTTGTGCGTTTTCCAATCCGGGACAATGCGACCGGAAAAACCGCAGCAGTTCCCAGGCCTGTCGCCGACTTTCGATCTCAGCACGAGACAGATCATCCGGATTGGTTCCATCCACATTCTGAACACGTGTCGTATTGACCCGCCATTGATGCGGCGTCGGTTCGCGATACATGTTCAAAAACTCTCGTTCCAAAGTCCATTCGCCTCGTTCCCGGGCCTCTTTCACAATACACTCGAATAAACGCTCTCCCGGGTGCAGTACTTCGTGTTCTCGCATCCAGGCTTCAACCCGTTCGTCATCCACATTACCAATGGTCAGGAACAATGTCACAGGCATCATTTTACCATCTTCACGCCGACCCATTTCAAAGGGTGCCCCCGCTTTGACGGCGATATCACCATCGCCCGACGTATCAATCACAACTTTGGGTCGCAATAGTCCCAGCCCGCCCTTATCGAGAATGACAATATCGCTAATTCGTTCGCCTTCCATGATGACATCGACAAACGAAGTATGGAATCGTAATTTGGCACCGGCGTCACAAACCATTTCCAGTGCCGCCATCTTGAGCGATTCCACATGAAATGGTGTCACATTCGCATGTCCCAATTCGATAAACGATGCCCAGGCCGAACCAGGTTCCGTATTGGCGGGGTCGACGGCTCCTCCCATCGCCACCATTCTGTCAACGATCTCCTGGAAGAGACCGGCAACCAGTTGCCGCTTGCCGTCCGGCGTATAAGAGGTCATAAAGGGACCGACCATACCCGCCGTTGATGTGCCTCCCAGAAAACCATAGCGTTCGACAAGAACCGTCGATGCACCATTCTGTGCCGCAGCAGAAGCAGCAGCAATTCCAGCAGAGCCACCCCCAATCACAGCAACATCGACTGTTGCTCGCAAAGGGATGTCCCACGTTTGACTGATTGTTTCTGGTTGATCTGACATGTGTTTCGATCTATCTGGAGTGATTTATTTTTATTCTTCATAGATAACAATTTATACTGAGAGCCGCAATACTACGCTGATATAGTTCTGGTGAATACAATTGCACTGATGGTCACACCACCAATTCGATTACACTTTTCGAAAATTGTTTTGCTTCACACGCGACCCTGTTGATTTTGAACCAAACCACTCCGTATAGTGAATGAAGTTAAACGGTTTCACTCAGCAAGTAAGGCTCAATATATGTTCCCCACGATTTCCCCTCGATCAGGTTTCCAACAGCGATCCAATGCGGGAATATTTCTGCCCGCAATTCTGATTTTGCTACTGTCATTTTTTCTGAATTCAACGACGGTAGCCAGCGAACATCCCAATATCGTTTATATCCTTGCCGATGACCTCGGTTATGGTGATGTCAGTTGTTATAACTCAGAATCAAAAATTCAAACGCCGCACATTGATCGACTTGCGGCTCAGGGCATGAAATTTACCGATGCTCATACACCCTCTGCTGTCTGCACGCCAACCCGTTATGGAATTCTGACGGGACGTTACTGCTGGCGAACTCGTTTGAAGTATCGCGTGCTGGATGGCTTTGATCCACCTTTAATTGAAAAAGATCGACCCACAGTTCAATCACTGCTCAAGCAATCGGGCTACGACACAGCCTGCGTTGGTAAATGGCATCTGGGCATGCAGTGGACTGATAAAAATGGACAGCCTGTTCCCGCGGTTCCCATCGATCGCCGCAAGCGACCA
The DNA here is from genome assembly GCA_942492165.1 of uncultured Planctomycetaceae bacterium. Taxonomy (GTDB): domain Bacteria; phylum Planctomycetota; class Planctomycetia; order Planctomycetales; family Planctomycetaceae; genus Gimesia. The sequence goes on along the minus strand of CALOEF010000058.1, from coordinate 49,020 downwards.
CGGGTAGGAGACAATGTTGACTTCACGCAACCGGTTTCAGGCGGTCCCGTGGCTTGCGGATTCGACTGGTACTTTGGTATTTCCGCCTCATTGAATATGTCTCCTTTCTGCTATATCGAAAATGATCGGCCTGTCATTATTCCCACAATCCCATCCGAGCGAATTCAAACTGAATTTCTCTCGGTCGACCAGGGCATGCGGTCTCCTGATTTCACGATCTCTGGTGTCATGCCTACATTAACCGGTCAAGCAGTACGTTATATTGAACGACATTCAAAGGCGTCTCCCGACCGACCCTTCTTTCTCTATTTCCCACTGACGGCGCCCCATTTACCATTAGTCCCCAATGATGAATTCCGCGGAAAAAGCAAAGCGGGCGAATATGGCGACTTTGTTCTTGAAGTGGATGCCACGGTGGGTGCCATAATGGATGCACTGAAACGATCTGGAGTCTCTGAAAACACATTGATCATTTTCACATCCGACAATGGTGGCCTGTATCACTGGTGGACGCCACAGGAAACCGACGACCTGAAGAATTACCGACTCGGTCATCGAGCAAAGTATGTGAAAGAGCGTGGACATCAAGGCAATGCGCACTTGAGAGGAACAAAAGCTGATATCTGGGAAGGCGGTCATCGAGTTCCCTTTATCGCCCGCTGGCCCGGTCACGTTCCGGCTGGATCAACCAGTGATACGTTAATCGAACTGACCGATCTGATCGCAACATGCGCCGCTATCACAGGTACTAAGCTCCCCGCCGGTGCAGGTGAAGACAGCCGCAACGTTCTGCCTGCGTTACTCGGTAAAAAAAGCAACAAGCCGTTGCGTGAATATTCCGTGCATCATTCGTTATGGGGTAACTTCGCGATCCGACAGGGTCCCTGGAAAATGATCCCCACCCGCGGCTCCGGAGGTTTTACCTATCCCCGTAACATCAAACCCGCAGCAGGCGAACCAAAGGGCCAACTCTATCACCTGACAGACGATCCTTCAGAAACGAAAAACGTCTGGAATAAGCACCCTGAAATCGTCCAGCGTCTTTCAATAATACTGGAGCAGGTTCAGAACCAGGGCCAGTGAATTAAGGTTAGAGATTCACTTGATTGATGCGGAAGGTGAGACCGCCTGGCGCAAAAAAAACGCCAGTCAAGATGAGCTGACTGGCGCGAATAACCATACATCAAAGAGGTTTAGGATAAGGAAACAGATGATCCTCTCGGGAGATGATGCACGAAATAAAAACACTTTGCTGATAACTAATATCTTTTTTCCAGTCAGATTTGTCAAGGCAAATGTAAACTAGAAATGAAATCTTCATGAAATTTAGAATGAAATCCGTCATGATTAATCCGAATGTTCGATGGTGAACTCAGCTCAACAGATATAAACTGCATATTGTTCTTTGCATGATTTTAAATTGATGAGCCTCATTGTAATATAAAGAGTCCGTTATATTTGAACTCAATCTGAGCCAGATGTGAGCTGTTTCACAAATTGAAAGAACACTTCTACGAATTTTTATGTGTTTAACTTCCCCTACTCGATCAGGAAATTGTTGACTGCCGATGTTTCAGCAACTGCGATATTTATTATTACAAGTTCGGAACTCTGATGATCCGATGCGTGAACAGGAAGTCGGCTGCTTTGCCAAGGCCCTGGATGCCAGCATCAGTCAGATTTCAGTGTTTGATCTCCTGCAGGCTCCGCTCTGCGAAAATGATCTGGAAACGAGCGATATCATTCTGATTGGTGGGAGTGGACATTATTCTGCTGCCGACGAGGGAGAATGGCTGGAAGTTGCTTTAGAAAGCCTGAGACTGGTCCATACCTCACGCAAGCCGACCTTTGCCTCCTGCTGGGGGTTTCAGGCAATGGCACGTGCTATGGGTGGGCGTGTTATTCACGATCTGAATCGGGCCGAGCTGGGCGTACATCACGTTTCATTAACCGAAGCCGGCAAATCAGATCCCGTGTTTGGCCCCTCAGGCCCCGTTCTGGAAGGATTGATGGGCCATGAAGATACGGTTGTGGAATTACCACCGGGAACGGAATTACTGGCTTCGACCGATCGGGTTGAAAATCAGGCTTATCGATTTTTGGACCGACCCATTTATTGTACACAGTTTCACCCTGAGCTGGATCATGACTCTTATTTGAACCGGCTCCGCACCTATCCGGAGTATGTTCAAAAAATTGCCGGTCTTTCGCTACAGGAATTTCAGCAGACGATTCATGATACTCCAGAAACGATGGAATTATTAAAACGTTTTGTGCAACAGGTAATGCCCTTGTATCTGGAACAGAAATAGTCAATGTGCCAACGGCAATCAGGCAAACGTATGTCCGAACAGTCACAAAAAAAGTTGCATGTCGCGATCATCACCTCGGGAGGGGCGGGGATGTTTTGCGGCGCCTGTATGCACGACAATACCTGGACCAGAGCCATGAAGCGCCAGGGAGCCGAAGCAACCCTGATTCCAACTTATACACCGATTCGCGTCGATGAGCAAAACATGAGTACTGAGCATGTTTTTCTAGGCGGGATCAATGTCTATCTGAATCATCGTTCGCGACTCTGGCGACGTTTGCCCGGGTTTTTCAAACACTGGCTGGATACGCCCTGGATCATCAATCTGGCAACCCGATTTGGTGTCAGCAATGATGCTCATGAACTGGGAGCGCGCTGACCGTCTCTTTGCTGGAAGGCGAACAGGGACCAGAAGAAATGGAGATTGAAGATCTGGCTCAGTTTATCGGAAAAGAGTTGCAGCCAGATGTCATTTGTCTGAGCAACGCACTCCTGTCAGGTACGATCAAAAAAATCAAAGCGCATTTTCAAGGTCCCGTGTTTTGTATTTTGCAGGGTGATGATGTCTTTCTGGAAGAACTGGGCGAACCCTATCGCACTCAATCTTTGGATTTAATTCGCCAGAACGTTCAACAAGTCAACGGTGTGTTGGTCCACAGCCAGTACTATCTAGACTTCATGGCGGAGTATCTTGATCTGCCCGTCGATCATTTCCATAAAGTGCTTTTAGGGCATTGATCTGGAAGGTCACGCAGGCACACCCTCTGATAATCGGGAGGCACCTTTTACGATTGGTTTTTTCGCTCGGCTCTGTAAAGAAAAAGGCTTGCACAACGTTGTCGAGGCATTCAAAATATTTCAACAGTCGCATCCGGAAAGCCGACTGCACGTGGGCGGCTTTTTAGGAAAAGAAAACGAAGACTATTTTCACGAAATAACAAAAGATCTGACTGCCTTGAACGATTCGTATCAACACTGGGGTAGTCCGGATTCGCTGGCGGAAAAAACAGCCTTCTATCAGAGCCTCTCAGTGCTTTCAGTCCCCACAGACTATCATGAGCCCAAAGGGCTGTTTGTGCTGGAAGCCATGGCCAATGGCGTGCCCGTTGTACAGCCGGCACATGGCGCATTTCCCGAGCTCATTGAACAGACGGAGGGGGGCATGCTGGTTCCCCCCGGAGATCCAGAAGCTTTGGTTGCAGCCTGGGAGAAACTGTATCAAGATCAGGACTATTACCAGAAACTTGCCCGTCAGGGTTATGAACGTGTTCGTCAGTTCTATAGCGCAGAATTGATGGCCAGGGAAAGCCTGCAGTTTTTTCAAAAAGCCGTCGATTCCTCTGGATTTGTGAAGAACGAACCTCAATTGACTTCCGATGCGTAATTGTGAACTCGTTCTGCTTAACAATGTGGTCTGATTGCGGTATTGTGTAATTCTATTGCTTCGAGATTGTCTGTACGTGAAGTTCTGTCTCGAACCATCTATTTCCAACATTAATTATGAAGGTATAAAAACAGTTCGATGCCAGACCTGCACTCGTTGATGAAAAAACTGCAAAAGAAAAATGAATCTAAAATTGTCCTGTTGGTTGCTGATGGACTGGGCGGCCTGCCTTTAGAACCGGGCGGAAAAACGGAACTGGAAACAGCCAATACTCCCAATCTGGATGCACTCGCGAAACAGGGAACCTTGGGACGCAGTATTCCCGTGCTGCCCGGAATCACACCCGGTAGTGGACCCGGCCATCTCGGACTGTTTGGCTATGACCCGCTCGAATTCAATATCGGTCGTGGCGTATTAGAAGCACTGGGAATCGATTTCGAACTGGGACCCGATGATGTCGCCATTCGCGGTAACTATTGTACTCTCGACGATGCGGGAAATATCACGGATCGTCGTGCAGGCCGCATTGCCAGTGAGATCGGTGCCGAACTGTGTAAAAAACTTGACAAGATCGAAATACCCGGTGTCGAAGTATTTGTACGACACGTGAAAGAGTATCGGCTGGTCATCGTAATACGTGGAAAAGGACTCGGCGGAAACATCAATGATACCGATCCACAGAAAACAGGAGTGCCTCCGTTAGAACCCGTCGGTGAGAATGCCGCCTCTCAAAAGACGGCAGAAATCTGCAAAGAATTTATGAAGCAGGCCGCCGTTATTCTGAAAGACGATCAGCCCGCAAATCTGTTGACGATGCGTGGTATCGCCAAGCTGCCGGAAATTCCGACGTTCGAAGAAGTCTATGGCACCAGAGCTGCCGCGATTGCCGTCTATCCGATGTACCGTGGCTTAGCCCGACTCGTCAGCATGGATGTGCAGGATGCAGGACAGACGCTGGAATCTCAGATGGATTGTCTGGAAAAAGTATGGGACGACTACGACTTCTTTTTCGTGCATTACAAATACACTGATTCCACAGGAGAAGATGGCAACTTTGCTGCGAAAGTCGCCAGGACAGAAGACGTCGACACGTGCATTCCGCGCATTAATGCATTGAATCCTGATGTTTTAATTGTAACAGGTGACCATAGTACTCCTGCCAAAATGAAAGCGCATAGCTGGCATCCGGTGCCCGTTTTACTTTCGGCTCAAAATGCCCGCTTTGATGCCTGCCAGAGTTTTGGTGAAGCAGAATGCATTCAAGGTGGTCTTGGTCAGTTCGAAGCCAAGTATTTAATGTCGATGGCAATGGCACACGCGGGTCGATTAGAAAAATATGGAGCCTGATTTATCATCAAGCCAGCAAAAACAGATTCGAGGATGCAGCCTGCCATCACAGGCTTGCATCCTTTTTCGTTATATTCGTTATGATCACGCTAATCAAACGCCTCGTTCTAATATCTTGACTCGCACAACAGAGGGCTTGATTGGTTTGATCGGCTCTGCAGAATGAAACGTTCAAAACATCGGATCGTTTCAATCTTGTTTTATCCGATTTTGCGTTTAAGATTGAGACGAAATGGAATTCTCGCGTAAGCACTGTTTGTGAATCTGGAAGTAATCAATGGCACAATATTTAAGCCAGTTATCAGGCATCTCTACCTTCGTGATCACGTTAACGTGTGGGGCGCATCTCTTTTTTTTCTTCGTGCTCTGGATCTGGTCGCGTCGCGATTTGCGGGGGATCACTTCTTCACTTGATGATTTCACGCGTGGCTTAAAACATCGTAGTGTCCTCGATTCGACGGGTCATCTGTCCGATCAGATTGAAGCATTTCTGGCGGATGTGAATGAAACCCTCGATCCTGATGCAAACCCCGCTGATCGCGAAATACTGTCTCAACGGGTACACATTCTGGACGAAAAACGTCGCTATCTGAATTCACACTTCTTCGAGACCAGTTATAATATCTGCCGTACAATGATAGAAGCCTATCCCCTGGCAGGAGTTCTGGGAACCATTCTGGCGATGGGAGCGGCGCTGCAGTTAAATACAGGCTCAGAAACTTCCAGTGCCATCAATTCGATCGTCAGTCATTTTGGAGATGCAATCTGGTCCACGTTTGCCGGTCTGGCGGCGGCGATTCTCCTGATGTTCCTCAACAGTATTCTGGAAACCTCATTTCTGAATCTGGTTGAAAACCGTCAGCATGTCCGGGATACGGTTGTGCGCGCCAAACGCGAGTTGGCGTTTGCGACTGGAGGCCAGACCGAGCAATGATTTCCCGACGTCGATTGACATTTCAGTTAACTCCCCTGCTCGACCTGTTGTTGATTGTGATCTTTGCACAGTTTATGGATACGCAAGAGACAACGGCCCGCATCGAAAAACGTGCGACGACAAAGGTTCAAGAGGCTGAGCAACAGCGAGAAAAATTCGAAAACGATAGTGTGTTGGCAAGACAGAAATTAAAGAGGTCATCCGAGCTCCGTCAACAGGAACGGCGCAATGCAGAAAGAGCGCGAGAACTGGCAAAAATATCGGAAAAAACGTTCCGCACCGCGCAACAAATGTTAGAAAAAGAGAATCGGGAGTTATCAGAGCAGTTGAAAGGAGCGCAAGCGCAACGTGATCGGGTCGGCGAATTGGTACAGCAACTGTTTCAGCTTCCGGATCAGATCGTTGATCCCTTATTAAAATCGAAAGCCGATCCGGATACTGAAAAAACCAAAGCCGATATCGAACGGATCAAGAAACAGTTACAAGAGCTGGCCGGTGCCAGAGCGGAAGACGTTGTCAAACATTTCCTGACCTATGATGAACTGACTAAACGCAGTGATATCTGGGAACTGTATCTCACAGAAAAAGGCGTGTTTCGATTAAAGATCGGCAAAGTCACTACGGAGTTTCGCGCTGATTCGACACAAGAATTTGTCGATCGGTTTTATGCGATTTATAAAACGGTCCCTCAGCCTAAAAGCCTCGTGATCATTTTATTCTCTTATGGTGACGCAAAAGCTTCGGTGCGCTTCACGGCAACACAAGGACTCCCTTCCATCGCCGAACGCATGCGGGCCGACAGCAGCGGCAGGACCCGCTTTGAATATGCGGTCATCGGATTTGAAACTGAATAGACAAAAACTCTCAGTAATCTGAAAGTGCATGGAAATACTGCCAACCAAATTTCGTTCGCTTAAATCCCCAATTCCTGCTTGACTTCTTTAAATTTCTCAATCGCAAAGTCCAGATCTTCAATCGAATGGGCGGCGGAAATTTGTGTCCGAATCCGTGCTTTGCCTTGCGGCACCACCGGATAAGAAAAGCCAATGACGTAGATTCCTTTTTGCAACAAAGCATCGGCGACTTGAGCAGCAAGAGCAGCATCGCCCAGCATGATGGGAACAATGGGATGTTCGCCGGGTAAAACATCAAAGCCGACTTGTGATATACCGGCGCGGAAATGTTTCGTATTGGATTCCAACTTATCTCGTAGTTCTGTCGATTCCGTCAATAGATCGATGGCTTTGATCGAGGCACTTACTATCGACGGCGCCACTGAATTTGAGAATAAGTAAGGCCGCGAACGTTGCCTGAGCAGATCGATGACTTCCTTGCGACCACTGGTATATCCACCACTGGCGCCACCCAGAGCCTTGCCTAGTGTGCCGGTAATGATGTCGATACGCTCCATCACATCATGAAACTCGTGAACTCCTTTTCCATGCTGGCCCATGAAACCGACGGCGTGAGAATCATCGACCATCACCAGCGCATCGTATTTATCTGCCAGATCACAGATCGCAGGAAGATTCGCAATAAAACCATCCATTGAGAAAACACCATCCGTGGCAATCATTCGAAACCGGGCCGACTGCGCCGCTTTGAGTTGCTCTTCCAGATCCTGCATATTGCTGTTTTTATAGCGAAAACGCTGTGCTTTGCATAAACGCACACCATCGATAATACTGGCATGATTAAGTTCATCTGAAATAATCGCATCTTCAGCCGACAGGATCGTTTCGAACAATCCCCCATTCGCATCGAAGCAGGATGTGTAGAGAATCGTGTCTTCGGTTCCGAGGAACTGACTCAGTTTACTTTCCAGTTCCTTGTGAATGGACTGTGTTCCACAAATAAAGCGTACAGAGGACAAACCGTAACCCCACTGGTCCAGTCCCGCGTGAGCGGCTGCGATGACTTCTGGGTGTTCTGCCAGACCGAGGTAATTATTGGCACACATATTGAGCACCGGTTCTCCCTCAGCCACGCGAATGTGCGCGTCCTGCGGTGTGGTAATGATGCGTTCTGATTTGAATAATCCCGCCTCACGAATTGAAGAGAGCGTCTTTTCCAGTTCCTGTTTGATCGATCCATACATGGGATTAGTCCTGTTCGATTATCTTAATTCGTTAATGATTTGTATTTCAAACTTGATTCCAGTCGAGGATCACTTTCCCCGATTGACCCGACAGCATGACTTCAAATCCTGCTTCGTAGTCACTGGCGTCAAAACGGTGTGTGATGACGGGACTGAGATCAAGTCCACTTTGTAACATCACCGTCATTTTATACCAGGTCTCATACATTTCACGACCGTAGATACCTTTAATTGTTAACATGTTGAAGACAACCAGATTCCAGTCAATGGACATTTCCTGTTCGGGGATACCCAGCATGGCAATCTTACCGCCATGGGCCATATTCGTCAGCATGTCATTAAATGCTTGCGGGTTGCCCGACATTTCCAGTCCCACATCAAAACCTTCGGACATCCCCAATTGTTTTTGAACGTCTGCAATGGAGTGATCGCGTACATCCAAGGCAACGGTGGCTCCCATTTTTTGTGCCAGTTCCAATCGATAGGGATTCACGTCTGAAACGACGACATGCCGCGCGCCGGCATGTTTGACAATCGCTGCTGCCATCACGCCAATGGGGCCTGCACCGGTGATTAATACATCCTCACCCAAAACGGGAAATGAAAGCGCAGTATGGACGGCATTACCGAACGGATCAAAAATCGAAGCAATTTCACGATCAATCGAATCATCATGATGCCAGATATTCGTCATAGGCAGCGAAATATATTCGGCAAAGGCACCGGGACGATTCACGCCGACACCTTTCGTATGTGCACAAAGATGACGCCGACCTGCGAAACAATTGCGACAGCGACCACAGACGACGTGCCCTTCACCACTCACAACTTCGCCGGGAGAATAATCCGAAACGTTAGAGCCGACTTCCACGATTTCGCCGACAAATTCATGTCCGACTACCATCGGCACAGGGATCGTTTTCTGAGCCCAGTCGTCCCATTTATAAATATGAACGTCGGTACCACAAATCCCCGTTCGATCCACTTTGATCAGAACGTCGTTAATTCCTATCGTCGGGACAGGAACCTCTTCCAGCCAAAGCCCGGGCTTTGACTCCTTTTTCACTAATGCTTTCATCATGCGACTCATCACCTGAAATATTTGAGATCGAAACACAGATTCCTTTATATTGCCTGTTTATCCATTATAATAGAACCTGACATCCATTTTGCAAGAGATAATTTCCATTATATCGGACAATATTGTGTCTAAAAATTCCACAAAAAAACAAACCGAAATCAACTCCCCTCAGGAACTCACGCCTGAAGAGATCAGCGGGCAACTTTCGCAACGGGTACGTGCACTACGCAAAGAACGAGGCTGGTCGCTGGATTCGTTGTCGGCTGCATGTGGAGTCAGCCGCTCCATGTTAAGTCAAATTGAACGTGGTGAGGCAAATCCCACTCTCGCAGTAACGGTGCGAATCTCACAAGCGTTCGGCATCGCACTCGGCGATCTGGTCGAGGCTCCGATTTCCACTTCTGCGATTGAAGTCATTCGTGCCGATGACCGGACGTTTCATTACCGTTCCGATTCCGAGTGCCGCATTCGAACATTGTCACCACTACAACTGGAAAAGGATGTTGAGTTTTATGAAGTGTTGTTATATCCAGACGGAAAGCTGAAAAGTGCACCCCATTTCAAAGGCACTCGCGAATTTCTTACCGTGGAAAAAGGCAAAATCAAATTGGAATCGGGGGACGATTCCACGCAGCTGGGACCGGGAGATTCCGCCAGCTATCGCGTTGATGTGCCACATACCATTGTCAATACGGGACGTGGGGATGCCGTTTTGTTTCTGGTCGTGATTTATCAGAATTGAATCAATCAACGATCGTCTACTGTTCGCAGGCAGAGAGAGACTGCTCTTCAGATGAAGTCGTTTCATTCTCTTCAAATGTGAGATATTTTTCACGGTGACGGTCGGCCAGAATCGTATCGATGAAAAACTGCGAAGTATGAAACATCAGCATCGGGAAAACCGCTGAGGCAATACCTGCATTTCCTAACATCGATGCATCGGTGGCAATGAAAATGGCAATCGGCAATGTTTTCTGACTCCCCGCTATCGCGCTGGCAATTTGATCGCGCTGGTGAAATCGAAACGTCTTTCCCAGAAACATGTTGAGATAAAAGCCTGCGAGATGGACCACAATACAGCTGATCCACACAACCACGACGGCGGTAAATGAAATTCCTGTGTCTGTCGTTTTGACTCCATGTCCTGTCTGGACTGCTGCCAGTAAAACCATTAATAAAACGAACAGCAGTGCGACTGTACCCAGTTTGGATGTGATCCGGTCTGCAAACATTGAGATTCTGGAATTCATCCGCAGTAATTGCCCGAGAATCACGGGCAGCATGGCTGCATAGAACAGCTTCAATACCATTTCTGCATAATCAAATTGAATTTCACGCGCGGTGATCAACAAGATCCAGAAAGGAACTGTTAAAAAACAGGCACCATTGGTGATCATCGTGACCATTAGCGAAATACCGTCGTTACCATTGGCACGCCGCGTCCAGACGGAGGCACCACACAACGTACAGGGTACACATGCCATGATAATCAGACCAATTTGAAAGTCAGACGTCAGCTGGATCGGCATGAGTGCCCAGGCTGACAGTGGGAGCAAGACGATATTCGTACATAGTGAAAGAAACAGAGGCGCCGGCTTGCGGATGGATGTCAGCAGATGCTCAGAATTCAGGCTGAGAGACATTAAAAACAAAACAATCGCCGTCAACCAGGAAGGTCGAATCCACTGCTTCACCTGGGTCAAGATCTCTTCTGGTCCCTGATGACCGGCAATGACCCCACATAATATGACCAGAGTAATGGCGGCTAAAAACCAGCGGCGACGGAGGAAGGCAAGCATGTCTCAATTTTCAGTTGAAGAATACCGATAAAAATCATTTATTTACCGGATTTGTTATCCCGGATTTTTCGCCAGCGTTTTTCGAAGAATTGAAATGCAGGCTTCAGTGCCTCGGGAGGTTTACCTTCTGAGACGGAAAGAATCGCACTGGACAATTTCCCTGATTTCGCATCACTTATCGCCATCAGGTAACTGGCAGCTAATGTACGATCCGGTTCAACGCGGGCATAAAGCCGCAGATAGTCATTGAACGATTTGGAAGCCGAATTGTAATCTCCCTGCAGATACTGACCCAACGCCAGAAAATATGTTGCCTGTTGTGCTGCAACGGCGTGCATAATACGTGTTTCCTGAGGGACGATCAAATCGGAAGGAAAAGCCCTTTCCAGTCGCGTGGTCACATAACTTGCGACTGCTTCTTTTTGATCTCCCAGCAATTGTGCGGTTCTTGTTTTCAATAATTTTTTTTTCGGAGCGCCCCATGCAACCTCAAACCCCTGAGGCTTTTGTTTGCGGGCGTTCACATCAAAGGGGACAGGGGCACGGAATGGTAATTTCATTGCAGAAATCCGCTTTGCCACTTCTCCCTTGACAGACTTGCCTTCCGTGACCTGCTGATCAGGAAATTCCGAGACTTTAATCTCTGCCTGTTTCAGGATTCCATTCCCAATCGTTTGAATGTGAGAGATAAATCCGAGATCCCCTTCAAACTCGTCCAGATTGCGAAACAGCACGACAGTCTGTTTTCGAGAAAGTGAGTCCTCCAGCCGACGCATTCGTGCAGACCATTCACAGCTTCTTCCCATAATCAGGACCTGCGCTGCTTTTAACTCTTCTGAAGAGAAGCGGTTCTTCGCATCTTCACCATAAAAATTCGTCAGAATTTCAGGCGATTTGTAAACGTGATCCAATGTCGCCGGGTTTTGAATCAAAATTTCATCAGCGGGTTGTTGGGCGGCAGGAACAGGCAGCCCCAGCGTCGGATCAAACAAATAGACTTCCTGATCGATCAACACACCGACAAGAATTTTAAACGGAGCTGGTTTTGCCGGGCGAAACAACACCGCATCAATGCGCAGTTGCCGAAGCAAACCGATGTAAACCCAGGCGCGTTGCTCAGCAGTTCCAGTACCTAAAATGCTGATTTCATACGGTATCAGAGGGAGCGCGTTTTTCTCATTCGTGACCAGCGCGATGTTATTCACACAATAATAGAAGGCAGCCGTTGCACGTTGCACATCATTCGTCTGACCTGTGATGGCTGCCGTCATCATCCCGTAGTAAAGCTGTGAATCCCGAATAAACTTGCCATCATCAAGAGTAAAGCGCGTCAGATCCATTTTGGCCAATTGTGCTTCACTCAGATATTTTTGAAAGAACGGTTTTTGTGAATCTGTCAGAACAGGAGGATCGGTATCGAACTCTCCACACTCGAACGTCCACTGGTTCAAAAGCCCGACTGCTCGTTCCAGAAATGAGCTGATCCCCAATCGATCAGGCTCCAACATGCTCATGGAGTTGTCGATGTAACTATTACAGTCCGGATCCTCTTCTGTTGATTCTGTGTCCTCTGAACTGGTTTCGATCTTCGTGTTTTGTGCCGGTGGTGGAGTTGTTTTTTTACAACCGGATATCATCAACAGTATGCCGATGAGACAAACACCCAATAGAACTGGTAGACAAAACGCATGTGAGCGATGTTTTAAATTGCTTAAAATCATATCAATCAATACTTCATAATAATTATCATCCCCAACTGGGATTTCAGTGGGGACGCGGCCTGTAATATTCCTGAGCGTCCCTTCAGATGAATTTGAAATAAAAGAAAGTGAGCGACGCTAATGATCTATACTATAACCTTTTTTTAACCAGATGGAATGTCTGACAGACCCCCGATTTCATTTACCAGAGAGCGAAATTTCTGTAAATGAACGGCAAAACCGGCAAATTGGTCCAGAGGCAGCATATTCGGGCCATCACTGAGCGCTTTTGATGGATCAGGATGAGTTTCAGCAAAGATACCATCACAGCCGCATGCGACAGCGGCCCGCGCAAGAAAGGGAATCATTTCCCGTTGTCCACCTGTCGATTTTCCACCAGGTGTCTGTACGCTGTGCGTGGCATCAAAAATGACGGGAGGTCCCATACGCTGCATGATGGGAATGCAACGCATATCATTGACCAGTCGTCCATATCCAAATGTTGTTCCCCTCTCAGTCAGCATCAGTCGATCCAGGCCAAATGCCTCACATTTTTGTACAGCATGAATGCAATCTTCGGGAGCCACAAACTGTGGTTTTTTGATATTAACGACTCCCTCATATTTTAACGCCGCTTTCGATGCCTCCTCCAGTAAATCTGTTTGACGAGCGAGAAACGCGGGAATCTGCAAAATCCGACAAACTTCAGCAGCCGCAGCTGCCTGCCGGGGTTCGTGAATATCGGTCGTTACTTCCAGACCGGTTTCCTGTTTGACTTTCGCTAAAATTTCAAGCCCTGCTTCGAGCCCGGGTCCGCGAAAGCTTTCAACACTGGTTCGATTGGCTTTGTCAAAACTGCATTTAAAAATGAGAGGAATATTTTCCCGCGCTGCAATTTCAGCAAGCTGCTTTGCAGTGGTCAGAACCAGCTCTTCACTTTCTATGACACACGGGCCTGCAATAAAAACCAATGGCTGATCTGTACCACATTTAATATTTCCAAGTGTGACGGGATTTTGAGACACAAGTGAATCCTTTCCTGCTGCTTTATGAAGGCCATTCATCTGAGATAATGAATTATTGATCATTCGTACGCGTTGAGCAAGGGACGATAAATCGCGCCGCTGCAGGAAGTACCCGGATCTCTACCGGTGTCAGATCGGTGGCGTCACCATCTGTTTGAACGGGAATCGGGTGATTGGACTCAACTTGAATCTGTTTTGCCTGCAGTATCTGGACCCCCTCAGCAGTAAGATGCGAGCCACGCATCACACGAATTACATATTTGAGCATATTCCAGATTCCCTTTTTCCGGAAGAGAACGACTTCGAGCAGACCATCCTGATCGTCGGCAGAGGGGGCAAAATTCAACTTCAACCCATAAACGGGAATGTTCACTATGATAGCATGATAGGCGGTGATTCCCTGCACACAATCGGCAGTCATTACGCGAAACTCTTCATAGGGATAGCTTCGGAGTGTATTCCAAATCGGCCTGAGATAGCTGAAATGGGAAATATGACCTTTACGAGTCTGTGTCAGTTCTGAGGCAACAGCCGCATCAAAACCAATACTGGCCATCAATGCAAATTTATGCTGGTTGATCTGACAAAGGTCCATTTCACGTGTCGTACCCTGACTGATCATTTCCGCCACAAACTGCCCCGATTTTTTAATACCCAGATAGCGGGCCAGAAGGTTTTCTGTTCCCAGAGGAAGAATCGCAATTCTCTGGTCTGGATAGCGGTTGATGACATCCTGTACCGTACCGTCTCCTCCTGCTGCTACGATACAGACAGGTTGCTCTGCAGATGCACGCGTTTTTAAAACTTCCTGCATACGTTCCCGATTCGAAAAGAGACGAGGACGAATTCCTTTCTGTTTCAAATGGGTAAATCAATTCTTTCAGAAGCAACCCCCGATTCCTGTTCCAGAAATCGGGTTTCTTTGAATCGCGACCCAGGGTGTAGACATTTGAGAGTATTTTTCTACAACAATCAGTATGAGAATTCAGTGAATCGAGTCTCAGGTACTCAGTGAAACTGGACCTGTCAACTTGAGGAAAATTATTCAATCTGATCCAGAAATCAAAAAAAATGCAAGATTCCTCATGTTGCATCTTAATTTTGACTGACAGAAAGCCGATTTCATAGGTACGATAACACTGTATGTTTCATGTGGTAAATGATTTTATTTTAAAAAGCACGTAAAGCACGGCAAGTATTCTATCATTTCTACTTTGAAACACGTAATTATAGATTGATACGACGTTGTTTCCGGTTTGAAATTTCTCGCAGGCTGGTTGAAATAATGAGTGTCCCTCTTTGTTATGCATTTATTATTCGCCTGGCATTAAATGTCTTAGTGGACAAAGGCTGATTTAGTAGTGACCAATCCGCAAAAAATTCTCTTCTGTGGGCCCGCTGACAACCAGACATCCAAGCTGAGAGCACAATTCTCATCAAATGAATATCTGGTAGTGACTCCGGAAAATCTGGCGGATGGTATCACCGAGTTTGACAAGGGAAATGTCTCTGCATTCGTCGTGCCTGCTACTTCTGATACTTTACCTCTGGCTCTGATCGAGTCGGGAACGTTGCTTGAATATATACCACATGCGGTTGTGGTTCTGGATGCCGATTTGCGAATTATATGGTCAAATCACCAACTGGGCGCGTTATGCAACCAGCCAGGCTCATTAATTGGACGCTCCTTTTATGACTCCTTTGGTGCACCAGAAATTTTAGGACCCGACTTCAGCCCGTTTCATACTGCTTTTTCTACTCGTTCGGTTGCCAAAAGTGGTCTGCGTGTGGGTGACAAACGCTACTTTGATGTGGAAGTGATGCCTGTGCTGACCGATCCTGAAGGAAAACAGGAGCCGGTTCATCTGGTCGCCAGCGTCAGAGATATCTCTGTCGAGGTATTACAGCGGCAAAAGCTGAATGCCATTTACCAGGCAGGCCTGGAACTCGGTGATCTCTCTCCGGAAGAAATCTTTGAGATGACCACCGAAGATCGTATCGAATTACTAAAAGCCAAGATCCTGCATTACACACAGGATCTCCTGGAATTTGAAACCGTTGAGATTCGAATTCTTGATAAAGCGTCGGATCGACTCGATGTATTGCTCGCGGTCGGCATGGAACAGATGGCAGCCGATCGTACCCTGTATGCCAATCCTGAAGCGAACGGCTGTAACCGGCTTCGTTGCCGCAACCGGGCAAAGTTACCTCTGTAGAAGACACTACGCACGATCCGCTATATATGACGGGAAGCCCCAATGCACGCAGCTCGTTGACGGTTCCGTTGAGTCTGCACGACGAAGTTCTGGGAACATTCAATGCCGAAAGCCCGCATGCAGAGCGCTTTGCTCTCAAAAAATGATCTCCACTTCCTGGAGCTGTTCAGTCGAGAAGTCGCGATTGCGTTGAATACGCTCGAATTACTGGTAGTTGAAAAATTAACAACCGCATCTGCCAGTACCGAATTGATTCTGCGTGGGGTCGTTGATCCGGTGGATGAGATCCTCAACGATACGGCCTGGATTCTGGAACGGTATATCGGTCACGAGCCAACTGTGTGAACGATTGCAACGAATCCTCAAAGATACGCGGCACATCAAACAATTAATTCAGCAGGTGGGCGATGAAATTGCTCCTCAGACACCTCATCATCATAATGTGCCTACGATGAGACAGGTCAATCCCAAGCTGGTGAATAAACGGATTCTCGTGGTCGACAGTGATGCCACTGTCAGGCGTGCCGCCCATGAGCTGCTGGGACGACTCGGTTGTGAAGTTGAGACGGCTCACGATGGTGAAGAAGCGTTTCTGATGGTCCGCAGCTTTCATTATGATGTCGTGATTGCTGATATTCCGTCTCCCCGACATGAACGGCTATGAATGTTTCGCCCAAATCCGGGAAATCCATGAGCACCTGCCGGTCATCCTGATGACAGGTTTTGGGTACGATCCGACGCACTCCATCGTCAAAGCACGGCAGCTTGGACTGAAATGTGTCCTCTGCAAGCCATTCCGCCTCGATCAGCTAATTTCCGGTGTTGAAAAAGCAGTCAGTATCTCTGAAGATATGACCTCGGATACATCCAACTAATCATCTGCCGCTCCACCTCTTGCCTGATCAACGCGGATTCTCCCAAAACAAGACTTCAAAATTCTTACGTTTTATCACAATAAACTCGATTTGCATTTCGGGATGCGATATATTGATACATCGAAGAAAGTTTATTTGTCAGAAGGTTTCTCCTGCCTTGTTGATATCCCTGTTTTATGATTCGTCATTTTCAAACACCCTGGTTTGCCGCATAAGGAAAGTTTCATGTTCAATTCTGTTGACCGCCGTGAGTTTCTTAAAAAAGCGATGGTGGCAGGAACCGCCATTCCCGCATTGGCCACCTCACTTCCTCTGAAGACCGTCGCAGGTGCAACCAAAAAGAAAAGCGCGAATGATAAGTTAAACCTGGCTACAATCGGAGTGGCTGCCCGCGCGTATGCCAATATCAGCGGCACGAAATCTGAAAATTTTGTGGCACTGTGTGATATCGACTCGCAACGACTGGAGAAAGCGTCAAAAGAGTTTCCCAAAGCAGACAAGTACGATGACTATCGCAAAGTTTTTGATCGAGATGATCTCGATGGCGTTTTGGTGAGTACTCCCGATCACATGCATGCACCGGCTGTCGCAGCAGCTCTGCGAAAAGGATTGCCTGTTTACTGTGAAAAACCACTGACTCATTCGGTATACGAAGCACGTGTCCTTACCGAACTTGCAGCAAAAGCCGGCGTTCCCACTCAGATGGGAAACCAGATTCATGCCACCGATAACTATCGAACAGTCGTCGAAATGGTCCAGTCTGGCGTGATAGGACCTGTAAGACGAGCGCATGTCTGGCTCGACAGTGGTGTTCGAATTCAAGGAAAACGGGCGAAGGAAAATCATCCTCCCGCACACGTTAACTATGATCAATGGATCGGACCTGCTCCGTTTCGTCCCTACGATCCTTCACACTTTCATTTCAACTGGCGTTACTGGTGGGACTTTGGCAATGGCCAGTTAGGTGATTTTGGCTGCCATTACATGGATCTTCCATTCTGGGCACTGAAGTTGAAGTATCCCAGAACCGTCGTCGCTGTCGGCGAAAAAGGGCATAAAGGTGAAAACGATTGCCCCAGTAAAATGCGAGTCGATTATGAATTCGAAGCGCGTGATCAACTCCCTCCCGTTCATATGACATGGTATCACGGTGGCTTGAAACCAAAAGGTGCTGAAGTCTACAAGAAGGGAGCCGCCGTCCTGTTCGAAGGAGACGATGGTCGTTTATTAGCAGACTACGGAACCAATAAACTGTACATGGAAGCCGGCAAGGAAGCAAAACCGGTCAAACCATACCTGACTCGTCCCCAGAGCCACCATATCGAATGGCTGGACGCGATCCGACAACGGCACACCGACCGGCAGTAACTTCGGTTACGCTGGGCCCCTCACCGAGACCGTACTGCTGGGCAATGTTTCCTACCGCGACGGTCAGAAGACACTGGAATGGGACGCCGACCACCTCAAAGTCACCAACGTCCCCGAAGCCGCCCAGTACATCAAACGCGAATACCGCGAAGGCTGGACACTGTAGTCGATAAGAATCTGAAGGACGAAAATGCCTCGTCACAACAAAAAAACAGCCTGCTGAATCTGAGATACAGAATTCAGCGAGGCTGGTTCGGATTATGGATTTGAATTACAGTCAGTTTTATCTGTATTTCACAACCGTTTTATAGTTCGGGGAGCTAAGAAACCGGGTGACCGCGGCTCTTATAGACGACTCTGCCTGGAGAGTAGTACGAAGGTGACACAGGGGGAGCATAGTAAGTGGTAACTGGTTGCACCACGACTGGTGTCGGTGGCTAAAACGGAGTCGGAACCGGCGGGGACCGGGGCGGGTGCGTAATACGCGTTCATGCAGGCACATAGTACATGGCTGTGTTACTGGAGCAGGAACCGAGTAAACGCGGGGAGCAGGTCCCACATAGGGAAACGGTGAGCTGTAGTAAGTAATGCGTCCGCCCGCTTCAGATACGGAAGACATCAAAGAGAAACAGGCGACAACAGCCGCCGCGGCAAACAGCATTCGAATACGCATGGGTCTGACTCCTATAGAGTGGAAAATCGAGTTAGTCACGGATAGAGAGCAGATCACCCTTACAGTACAAAATACTCGCTCGAGCACGTGTCCTGCAATGAGGATGAACAACTTGCTGACTTCAATCCCGACTTCCCTGTGAGACGTCAGTTACCATATCTACGGGTAGGGTGTACCGCTAATAACGATTATACCAGAAATGAGGGCCACTATCTACCAGCCAGTTCCAATTTTTTTGAATCTGAAACAAATCAATGAACTCGTGATGAGTTCTGTTATCGGAAAACTCAGCTCGACTCGAAACACGCTCAAACGCTGGTTTTCGGATGAAATTCGTAGTGAGCAGCCTGTAAGAGGCCCCTGCAGGTATCCAAACGCATGTAAACGACCCAACATGGTATATCCGGGCTCTCCGGTTTCTTCACTGACTAACTGAGGTACATGATCGGGGCGAATCGGTCCTTTGAAACCAATCTTTCTGATAAGCTTTCACCGCCGCAAACATATTCGGTTGGACCATTATCATGAAAGGCTTGTTCGACAAATCGTTCCCGTTCCCCGGATGTCGCGGAAAGTGGACATATCTAATATGTGGCCCCAGTCGTTCGATCGTAGTGGGGATATCAACGCCCATTTCTGCAAACGTTCCCGGTTAAAACAGATGGCATTCGCCGGGCTGGAAAAAGTTGAACCAGTTTTTCAAAACTCTCAACCGAATTCATGATTCGTGCTTTGCCCATGAACGTTTCGAGGGGGGGATCGTCGGGATGCATGGCCAATGTCACATTAAATTTCTCGGCGACGGGAACCAGTTCTTTGAGGAATCGTTCCAGATTCGTCCAGAGTTGATCGCTGGAAATGGTGCTTTCATTTTTCTGTTGAGTCGTTTCAGAAAGTGAAACCGCCTGCTCTGCCTGATCGATATCAAAACGGGTCACCAAAGCACCGCCTCTTTCGCGTTCATCCAGTGTGGTGCGTACCCAGTCGGTCCCCGCCATAAAATTATAACAGACATACGGAATCCCAACGGCGCCCATATGCTTTAGAAGCAACTTCATCTCACTGATCTCATCATCGAAATGCTGATTTCCCAGTTTGATATTTTCGATGGGAAGATTGCCCTCAATGGCAGCAATCTGTAAACCGAAAACTTCGACTTGTTTTTTTATGGATTCGAGATCGCCCTGCCCCTTTCCCGGATAGCGAATTGTGACATGAGTCACTCCAATCTGAGAAAGCAATTGCAGGTTCTCATCTGTAAAGGGAGTCACAACAGAAGTCAGTTGCATGTCTGGTTCCAGTTTTATCATTTTAGATTTAGGGAAAATCGTTTGAAAATTCAATGACGTTCCACACTCATGTAGTGTTCATTACAAACTATGATTTTTGAGTCACGCGATACTGATTCTTTCCCGGTTCGAACAATTCAGGTAACCAGGCGGCTCCCAGCCCCGGTGCTTTGGGAATCTGGATTCGTCCCTGATCCACTTCTACCTGATAATCAATCAGTTGAGGGTAAAGCATTCTCAAATGGGCACGCAGACTTTCCTGCCAGGCAACATTGTTCGAAGTCGCAGCAACATGCACTCCCGACAAGAGGGTTAACGGACCGGTACAATCATGCATCACGACAGGTATATTATAAAACTGGGCCAGCCTTGTAATGTTTCTGGTTTGCGAAATCCCGCCGACCCAGGTGGGGTCAATCATGACAAAGTCAGCGGCCCGCTTTTCGAGTGCCAGTCGATAATCATCGGGACCGTTAAACATTTCACTTACCGCTACTGGAATCTGCGCTTTATCACGAAAATCGCTCAGCGTATCAACACAATCGACGCGAAGTAGATCTTCCGCCCAGAGAATATCATATTCACGGAGCCGTTTGGCAATCCGGATTGCCGGCGCAAGCTGAAAGAAGCCGTGACCGTCAATAATGAGTTCGATGTTACTTCCTAAAGCTTCCCGAATCTTCTGGAATGGCTCTAATGCCCGTGTGATATCTTTTTGAGTAATATGCAGTGGCCCGTTGGTTTTATGGGCGGCGAAGTCGAGCGTCCAGACTTTGAGCGCCTGATAACCTTCCGCAATCAATGATTGTGCCAACTCAACCGGCTCATTCACGGCGGACCAGTAATCATTTAATGGACCCTGATTTCCGACAGGCCCGTGACCAGGCCAGCAATGTGTCTTTTTTGATTCGCTCGTACCTCCATAGGAGGGACCACCACAGCTGTTATATGTGCGAATTGACTCTTGCACGCAGCCACCCAGTAACTGCCAGACCGGTTGCGAAGTCACCTGACCGAAAATATCCCACAATGCGAGATCAATGGCGGAAATTGCACGCAGTTCGGCTCCACGTGAACCAAAGTTGGTGGAACGTTCGTAGAGAAACCGCCAATGCGCTTCAATATTGAGAGGATTTTTCCCCATCAGATAATGGGACATCCAGTCATGGATCATTGCAGCAACCGCATGGGGCGCATAATAGGTTTCGCCACAGCCCACGATTCCATCACTGGTATGAATTCGAACCAGTAGCAAACCCGGCATGACCGACTCGGCAATCGAAGTTTCAATTTTAGTGATCTGCATTTTGTACTCTTTAAAAAATTGAGGATGATGCTGAAGCCATAAAATGACATTTTAATTGAGCTTACCAATGCAAACGGCTCAAAATCAATTTGGATACGTCTCTGATTCCCGTTCGAACGGAAATAATGGTTGGCGACGATATTGGTAATCAAATTGTTCCATATCGGCTGATGTGACTCCCGGAGTATTCACACGAATTAAATTGGGGCAGACAGGACTGTAAGCGGCCAGTGGCGCTTGTACTCCTTTTGCAATCAAAATCTGGAAATCTGCAGGGTTGATGCCGCAAGACGTCAACTGTCCCAGGCTGAATGGTGGCGTGCGATGACTGTTGAGCATGATCGTTATTCCAAAATCTGTTTGCACGACTGCCGTTGGTCCCATATGGTATTCCGTCTTACCCCCATGCCGTACCTGTGACTCAGTAAAGTGACCATCATGAATACTGACAACAATAACATCGGCAATGAGAGGCGCGCCATGTTGATCATCCGTTTTCCCTCCCATTGACAGCGCCGAAATTGTCTCCCCGATTCCAGTATCAATCGCCTGCTTTGCTGCTTCCGGATCGTACAGACATGCAAAGGCTGTGGGCTGATTGCGTTGTTGAATCGCGTGCAAAATGGTTGTGCCATCCGCGGGAGAACCACCGCCGATATTATCTCCCATATCCAGAAAGCAGACCGGTCCCTCCAGTTGTTCTGCCTGATCCAGGGCTTCTTCAATTCCAGTCAGATGGGCCACGAATTCTTCGCGACGTGCGATTAATAATTCACCTAATTCATCGGCCAGATTTTGTGCATGATTCTGATCATTATCAGTGACAACAATAAAACTGGAACCCATTTCCGCTACGTCAGCATAGGGGAAGCCCAGTACAATACTGTTAGACAGGACGCGCGCATCTTCCAAGATCTGATCAGCGCGATGATACAAGGAAGCGCACGGCTCCGAAGAGGTGTGCTGACGTTCGATATTGATCGCCACCGGTACAAAACAGGCGGCTTGAGTGGGCTTTACATCTCCCTTCAGAATGCGATGCATCAACCGGGCTGCTTCGATGCCTCGATCTCGCTGGTCAATATGCGGATTCGTTCGATAGACGATGGTCGCATTACAGGCATCGATCATTTGTTGAGAGACATTGGCGTGCGCGTCGAGAGTACAAATGATGGGCAGATTGGCGCCTGCTTTCTGACGCACCAGGTTCAACCAGTAACCATCCAGGTCACGTTCTCCTTCACTGACACCAGCGCCGTGCGGCGCCACAAGTAAGCCATCCAGCTCTCCTGCCTGATCCAGTTCTTCCAATAACTGTTTTACAAGAGTCGTAACGGTCTGCTCCGTAATGATTCCACCAGGGAGAGCACGTGCAACAAAAATCGGAACCGCTTCGATTCCCGACTCAGCCAGACCAGCAAAAAAACCTCCTATTTCATGCGCTGCATCTTTAAAGATCGGATAAATTGCGTCGCCTGTGGCAATCGTATCATATTCAAAATCGGCAAGCGTTGTTGCCGTTCGAATAAACGTATTCGATTCGTGTTGTAAGGAAATAATTCCGACGCGCATCAGTGATTCCCCTCAATCAGGACAGGCAGGCTGTCTTTCTGATTCACTTTGAAAAATAGTGTCCTATATCTTATAATGGAATATATAATTCACTATAATGGAACGCTGTCAAGAATACAAGCATTTGTATTCGAACCCCTTCTCCCTACTTTTGCGGGTACGATTCTGGATGTCATCGACCATGGAAGCCACATCACTTGGCAAAGCATTTCACGTACTGGAAGTTCTGGCTTGCTCGCAGTCAGCACTGACCTTGATGGAAATCGTCCAGGAACTCGGTTTTCATAAGCCAACCGTACATCGTATCCTTCGCGAACTGGTTGAAATGGGTTATGTCAGCCGCGTGGATAAAGGCGTTTATCAGATTACACCCAAATTACGACGATTGGCATTGGGCGCGATGGATGACCGACTTACAGAAATAGCTGATCCGGTTTTACGTCACCTCCATGAAGAAACCGGAGAAACAGTCAATCTCGGAGTCCTGCGTGGAACCAACGTTCGTTATTTACGCGTTCTGGAAAGCACACATCCGTTAAGGCGGATTGTAGAGCCGAACAGCATCGATCCGTTTTACTCGACTTCGCTGGGGCGCGCAATCACATTGCAGATGAGCGATGAAGCGTGGGATGCGCTCATTGAACGTACCAAACTCTGTGCGCGAACAACGGAAACGGTAACCGATGTCAATCAGTTACGAAAGATTCATCGTCGTGCCCGGCAGGATGGATACGCTGTTGAGCAGGATCAAAATGACGTTGGCGTGACTTGCATTGGTGCTCCAATTTACGAAAACGAAGAAATTATCGCTGCAATCAGCTTGAGCGTGCCCAGTGCCCGTGCTGATGCGAAAGCAGTCAAACGATTTATTAAAACGGTTGTCCAGACAGGTCAGCAAATTTCAAAACAAATTCAACAACAGAGTGAGAGAAAAAAATGAACACGCCAACACCAGATACGATTACACTGGACATGATGCGACAGGCATTACACTCGGCAATCATTTGTGATGCCCTGGATTCCCTCGGATTCACAAATCAATCCCCACGTAAAGAATTACTTCCGATGACGGTGGAATCAGTTGTTGTCGGACGTTGCAAAACGAGCCTGTGGGTCGATATGTTTCATACGGACCCTTCTCCCTATGAACTGGAGCTCAAAGCCGTCGATTCAATTCAGGCTGAAGAGATCTTCATCGCATCAGCCAGCGGATCAATGCGTTCCGGCATCTGGGGAGAGTTACTTTCGACGGCAGTCAAAAACCTGGGCTGCCGGGGTGCCATCATTGACGGCGCAGTCCGCGATGTCCGACAAATGCGGGAAATGCAATTCCCGGTCTGGGCAGTGGGAACGTCACCTTATGACAGTAAGGACCGACAGCGGATAGTTGACATGGATGTGCCTGTGGAAATTGGTGGAGTGGTTTTCGCTCCCGGTGATCTGGTCTTTGCAGACGTTGATGGAATAGCCGTCGTTCCCCAACAGGTCGAGTCGGAAGTGATTCAACTGGCTTGGAAAAAAGTCCACGAAGAAAACACATTCCGCGACAGCATCAAAAATGGTATGTCGGCAACAGACGCCTTTGCAAAATACGGTATTTTGTAAAGATAGACTTGCCTTGCACTTTGCAATCTCCATATTCTGAAAAAAACAGAAATGGGATTCGACATTGAAAATATCAGAATCCTGTGGCAACCAACGTTACAAATTCAGATTTTGTCGGTACTATATCACATAAGTGAGCAATTAGGCTGCAGAAGTTGATTGCTCTTCCTGTCCCTGAATCAGACCAGGGTATTGAAGGCAGCATACTAGTCAGTGAATGCAAGGGAGAATTTCGTGAGTATCGATCCACTACAATATCAACCGGGGGGCGACAAGAAAAATTCGGCATTCTTTGATGAGTACCGGATGAAAATTTATGAACGTCGTCAAAGTAGTGGGCTGGATGAATTACTGGAAAAAATGTGTGCCGTGGTGATACAGGTCGAACAGGGAGATGCCCTGCCCTACCTGCATGAGTTATATCTGATGGGGCCGTACCGTTTTTCTGCGGCATTTAAAAATGAAACGCACAACGTCTATGTGCTGATATCCCAACCTGAGTTTCCGCGACTCATTATTCTCGAACCCCTCGCATCCGATTACGCGGACGAAATCACAATGTTCAACAGGCTGTACCCTCTCTCCAGTCAAAAACCCAACGCACGTTATATTGGCGAAATCTTCAAAACGAAGGATGTTACTGAGACCGAAAAAACGCTTGAGTCACACAACATACGTTTTAATTATCACCACGAAACAAAAAATCCTTTCTTTACGGAATCTCACTTTGCATTCACGTTTCCTTCTGACTTCACATTCAATCGAGTGGGGTATTGTGAGGAAGAAATTGGCAACTATGATGCTCTGCAATTGGGAACCCCGTTTGAACTGGATGCTTCCGTCATTGACTCACTCAATCAGGTAGTACAGTTTGCGGAAGAACAGAAACTGGATTCACTCGTTTTAGGGCTTGACCATCTGGCAACACGAATTCTGGCAGGCGAACGTGAAGATGCGATCCTGGAATTTTTGACCATGTCAAATCATTATTTCTGGGGCGCGTATAATATTGCAGAAATGAATTCCTCGACGAATGTCACTCGAAATGGCTATATGACTGACGATAAACATTCTCCTGCCAAAGTTTTTACTGCCAATAATACTCCTTCCTTTGTCAATTCATTCGAAAATCTTCCCATGCCCACCGAAGATTTTGTGCGAAACTATGGACGTCGCTTACACCATATGGCTTATGAAGTTGTTGATGGCAACCACCGGGCGGGCGAAAAAAATGTGGATTATGTCGTGCATACACTCATGGAAAAAGGCATCCCCTTTCTGGCACATGTCGTGGGCGAGTGCCTGGATGAACCCAATTTGAAACAGATCTTTTCAAAACACTCTCAATATTCCGTTTTGATTTCGGAATATGTAGAACGCTGTCATGGATATGAAGGATTCTTCACGAAGTCCAATGTCGCTGCATTAACAGAAGCTGCCGGAAATGATGAACGGTACGAACATGGTCACGTTTTCGACTAAAGCAGAATGAAGACTGATCAAGATACAATGTGGAGCAGGCGAGAATATTTAATACAGGGATTAGCTAAGTGATGAATCATAGTTCTTCTGAATTGCCCCGCGTTGTCGTCATCGGAGGCGGTTTCGCTGGAATTAATGTTGCTAAATCGTTGAGTAAAACTGCTGTTGAAGTCGATTTGATTGATAAACGCAATTACCACTTGTTTCAACCCTTGTTGTATCAGGTAGCAACCGGAGAACTGGATCCAGCTAATATTGCGGCCCCGATTCGAAAAATATTGTGGAAACAGAAAAACGTCCACATTGCATTGGGCGAAGTCACCGATATCGATTTTGATCAAAAGCTTGTTCACTTCGACGGAGGTAAACTTGATTATGACTATCTTGTGATTGCAACAGGTGCGCAGCAATCCTATTTTGGTCATGATGAATTTCGGAAATATGCTCCCGGATTGAAATCGATCGATGATGCTCTGGAAATACGTAGACGCATATTTTTAGCATTCGAAGAAGCAGAATGGGAAGCAGATGCCGAGGCACGTCGAAAAATATTGACTTTCGTTGTTGTAGGAGGTGGTCCTACTGGAGTCGAATTAGCGGGTGCGATTAAAGAGGTGGCCTCAGAAACGCTTCCCAAAGAATTTCGGAATATTGACCAAAACTCATCGCGAGTCATTTTAGTTGATGGTGGACCGCGTCTTGTCGGTCCGATGCCTGAAGATTTAGGGCGCCGTGCACATCAGGTCCTTGAAAAGATGGGTGTCGAGATTCAACTCAATGTCCATGTGAGTGATGTTACCCAGGAAGGTGTCGTGATTGGTGATGATATTATTCAGGCGGAGAATGTTTTTTGGGCTGCCGGAGTTCAAGGACAGGACCTGGTGAAAAAATTAGACACCGAGAGTGATCGAGGAAGTCATATTCTTGTTGGCTCTGATCTCTCGATTCCTGGACATCCGGAAGTATTTGTCGTAGGAGATGCCGCTCACGCAACTGACGCCAAGACAGGAAAGCCCGTCCCCGGACTTGCACAAGGTGCAATTCAGACAGGACGTTTTGTCGCTGAGATCATTAAGACGGAAATCGAAGGCAATGCACCAGAAGAACGCCCACAATTTCATTATAATGATAAAGGCTCGATGGCAATGATTGGACGCGGCAACGCGATTGCCGCCATTGGCAAAATCCATTATGGCGGATTTCTAGGCTGGATTTCCTGGAATTTACTACATGTCATGTTTCTAGTTGGATTTCGAAACCGGTTCAAAGTGATGCTGGACTGGTTCTGGAATTACGTTTGGCGAACCAGACGTTCGCGCCTGATTACGGGAGATCCTGAAGTCCACATCAAAAAACTGGCATCAGCACATGACAAAGTGAATCCGTAACTTTGAAGTATCCTGAAGTATGCCCTATCTGGACTGACAAGCATTCAAAATGCTCTCTGAGAGTCTGATTTCTTCAAAAATGAGGCAAATCTCAAGATTGACTCACATTTCTTTCCTGATTTCTCAAAAAACTCTTGCTTTATTTTTACATTTTCAATACTAAATTCTTTTTATCACTAGAGTTACCCAAACGCTCTATTGTATTGACTACTCGTGACGGTCCGCTCATTGATTTAAAATATCAACCGACGTCGTCCACAATCGCACGTTTATTTTTGTAGTATCATTACAAATTATTCATATTCTCGTTTTATAAAACGACAAGGGAAGAGAATGTCGAGAAAAGGAATTGTTCTGGCAGGTGGTTCAGGAACGCGTCTCCACCCGGTTACAAAAGTGGTTTCGAAACAGTTGCTTCCTATCTATGACAAACCGATGATTTATTACCCGCTATCATCATTGATGCTGGCAGGCATCCGGGAAATATTAATCATTTCAACACCGGAAGACATTCCTTTATTTCAGAATTTATTAGGCAGTGGAGAGGATTGGGGTGTTGAATTTCAATATGCCGTTCAACCCTCGCCCGATGGGTTAGCTCAAGCCTTTCTGATCGGGGAAGAGTTTATTGGCGATGATCCTTCCTGTCTGATTTTGGGTGATAATATCTTCTATGGCCATGGCTTTACGGAAAGTCTGCAGGCAGCAGCGGGAAGAAAAACAGGAGCAACTGTCTTTGGTTATCAGGTGAACGATCCGGAACGGTTTGGAGTCGTCGAATTTGATAGTGAAAAACGAGCGATTTCAATCGAAGAAAAACCAGAAGCACCTCGCTCAAATTATGCCGTCACCGGGCTTTATTTTTATGATAACGACGTGGTCGAAATCGCTAAAAATGTGAAGCCCTCAGCGCGAGGTGAGCTTGAAATCACCTCAGTGAATAATGCGTATTTACAACGTGGTGACATCAACGTCGAACTTCTGGGGCGGGGACATGCCTGGTTTGATACAGGGACTCATGAGAGCCTGCAGGAAGCAAGCCATTTTTTTCAGACGGTAGAAAAACGCCAGGGGCTCAAAATTGCCTGTCTGGAAGAGATCGCTTTTCAACAAGGCTGGATTAGCAGGGAACAACTGGCGCGACTCGCTAAAATGCAATGTAAAACTAATTATGGTATATACTTAGCAAAAATAGTTAATGATCTATCGCACAAATCATGATTGGTGTATAAAAAACGATGGTTGGATCTTACTAATGCCTCTGAGAAATTAGCTTTACTGAAATACAGATCAAACTGGTCACCTTCATAAATTTAAAACATGGATGTAAGAAATTGACTAACAGGATGTTAAGGCCAAGCTGCATTATGTATTTCGTTCATGTAGGGGAGGATATGTAATGGATCCTTACAGCTCTACATCGATTACCCCCAAGAAGATGGTACAAAGTTTATATTTAAACCGTCGTCTGATATGCCAAATGGCAAAACGTGAAGTCATTGGCAGGTATAGAGGTTCCGTAATGGGGTTAGCGTGGTCATTTTTTAACCCGCTGATCATGCTCGTGGTTTATACATTTGTTTTCAGTGTTGTTTTCAAAGCGCGCTGGGGAACCGGATCTGATAGTAAGACGGAATTTGCTCTAGCACTTTTTATCGGGATGATCGTGCATGGTCTACTCGCAGAATGTGTTACTAAGGCCCCTGGCCTGATTGTGGGAAATGCGAGCTATGTCAAAAAGGTCATTTTTCCCCTGGAAATTCTGCCATGGATTGCAATGGCTTCTACTTTATTTCATACGATGGTCAGCCTGCTGGTGTGGGGACTTTTTTTTTGTCATCGTGAATCAGACATTTCATTGGACCGCAGTATTTTTACCTTTGTTATTCTTGCCACTCATATTTTTAACCATGGGATTAACCTGGTTTCTGGCATCGTTTGGAGTGTATTTGCGAGATGTAGGCCAAATTACCGGGGTTTTTGTCATGGTCCTCATGTTCATGTCACCAGTTTTCTATCCAATTTCAAATATACCGGAAAAGTACCATCCTATTCTCTATGCCAATCCGCTTACTTTCATCATAGAGCAGGCGAGAGCTGTTTTGATGTGGGGACAGGTTATGCATTGGGAAGGTTTTGTGATTTTACTCGTAAGTAGCTTAGTTGTAGCCTGGCTTGGATTTCGCCTGGTTTCAAAAAACTCGCAGAGGATTTGCTGATGTCCTTTGAATCGAAAACAGACGCATAAACGATGATCACGCCATTCAATTAACAGGCGTCAGTAAATACTTTCAAATTTATGAAAAGCCTCATCACCGTCTGATGCAAGGATTCTTTAGAGGCAATAAACAGTATTTCAGTGAATTCAAGGCGCTAGAAGATATCTCGTTTGAACTTCGAAGGGGAGAGACAGTTGGAATCATAGGCGAAAATGGAGCTGGTAAGTCAACCTTGTTACAAATTATTTGTGGCACGATGACTCAGACTGCAGGAACTGTTAACGTTAATGGAAGAATTGCTGCATTGCTGGAACTCGGTTCAGGATTTAACCCAGAATTTTCGGGTCGCGAAAATGTGTTTTTGAACGGTGCAATTCTTGGTTTAAAACAAGAAGAAATTGAGGACCGTTTTGATCAAATCGCTGCATTCGCTGATATTGGCGATTTTATTGAACAGCCTGTCAAAACCTATTCTAGTGGAATGTATGTCAGACTTGCCTTTGCTGTCATCGCCCATGTCGATGCTGATATTCTGATTATTGATGAAGCACTTTCAGTTGGGGATGCTGTTTTTACTCAAAAATGTATGAGATTTATTCACTCATTTAAGAAGCAGGGAACCTTATTATTTGTCAGCCATGATATGAGTTCGGTATTGGCATTATGTGAGCACGCAATTTGGCTTGCAGACGGAAATATTCAAAGTAAAGGAGAAGCAAAGCAGGTCTCTGAAGAATATCTGCAATATACGTTACAAGAAGTATATAACGATGAGGCATCACTTGAATCAACAAAATCCAATCGTCGCAAAAAGCAATCTCAGACAAAATCATCCAATACAAGAACAATAGAAAATCGACCAAATAAGCTTGCTCAACATGATGCAAAGTACACAACCACCAATAATCTTTCGGAGTCCACCGGTTGGAAAACAGGTGGCGCAGAAATCCTGAATGTTTCATTAGAGAAAGCAGAACTCACCCCGGAAGTTTTTTTTGAAGGGGGAGAGCGAGTAAAAATGGTCATTAGCGCAAAAGCACATCAGGATCTTGATAACCCCATCTTAGGGTTTGTTGTCAAAGACAGGTTAGGCCAGGACCTGTTTGGTGAGAACACACTTCCAAAAACAGCACTGGAACCAATCGCATTCCGTGCTGGAGAAACGTTTTTGGGTGAGTTTCATTTCAACTTACCAATGCTCCCAAACGGAGAATATACCGTTATGGCATCGGTAGCAAATGGAAACCTTTATGAAAATATACAACACCACTATCTGCATGATGCACTTCTAATTAATGTGACATCAAGTAAAATTCGGTGGGGGATTGTAGGAATTCCTTTTGAAGAAATATCTTTAAGGAAATATTAATGAAATCAAAAACACTACATCAGATATATGCTGACCATGATGGAAAAGTTTCAGACAAATGGTCACTCTATATTTCCGAATATGAGCGATTGTTTGCTGAGTTTCAAAAGCTTCCAGTTCGATTATTAGAGATTGGAATTCAAAATGGAGGCTCGCTAGAGATTTGGGCAGAATATTTTGATGATTTAAAAAATGCAGTTGGCTGTGAAATCAACCCTGCAAGTAATAAATTAAAGTATGACAATCCAAATATTAAACTAGTCATTGGAGATGCGAACCATGACGAAACAGAGCATAATATTTTAGATCTATGCAAATCATACGAAATCATCATCGATGATGGGTCACATCTATCAGGTGATATTGTCGCATCTTTTACACGCTACTTTCCCTACTTGGAAAACAACGGATTATACATAGTCGAAGATTTGCATTGTAGTTATTGGGAGGATTTTGATGGAGGGCTTTTTGAGCCACTTTCTTCAATGGAATTTTTCAAACTACTGACAGATATCATCAACCATGAACATTGGAAAGTTGATAAAAAACGTGTCGATCTTTTGATTAGCTTTAAAGAGCAATATAAACATTCGATTGATGAAGAGGTTCTCCAGACGATCCATTCAATCGAATTTGTGAATTCGATGTGCATAATCCGAAAAGCAACCCCCAGCCATAATACTCTTGGTAGCCGAATTCTCACTGGTACTGAAGAATCAGTAATCCCACTCTCAAAGATACTCGATGAATTTAAGGATCAAATATCTGACCAAACTAACAATATGTGTGCCTATCAGACCAATTCAATTAGAGACGACCTGATTCAGCAAAAGGTAGAAAACAACAAACTCCGGGAAACTCTGAGTGAGTGCCAGATAGAGATTGAAAACCTCAAAGATGTTAACTCCGAATTGACTAATACGGTCAATCATATAATGAACAGTTCTTCCTGGCTTATTACTAAACCACTCAGAAGCGTTGGCAATGTTGCGCGATTAATGAAGAAATTAATAGATCCCCGAAAATATACCGGCTTCAGTTCAGACTATGATATTTGGAGCAAAACGTCTGGAGAAAAAGAAGCCGAAGAAATAATAACTCGACTCCCACAATTAAAAAAACCTTTGATATCAATTATCGTCCCTACCTATAACACCGATGAAAAACACTTACGTTCGTGTATTGAGTCTGTTCTAGCGCAGTCTTATTCAAATTGGGAATTATGTATTGCTGATGATGCATCTCCACAGCAATATGTTCGCGATTTAATACTGGAATATTCAAAGAACGACTCAAGAATCAAGTCGATTTTCCGTGAAGTAAATGGTCATATATCAGAAGCAATAACCAGTGCCACTAGTATAGCTTCAGGTGACTATTTTGCATTTCTAGATCATGACGATGAACTAAACAGGCACGCATTACTTTTCATTGTTGACGTGATCAACAAAGTTCCAGATGCAGAGATGCTTTATACCGACGAAGATCATATTAATGAAAATGGCAAATTTTCAAATCCATTTTTTAAACCAGACTGGTCTCCGGCTCTTCTCTATTCACAAAATTATATATGCCATTTCTTATGTTTGTCGAAATCATTGTACAACAGGGTCGGAGGCATTCGAAACGGATATGATGGTGCACAGGACTATGACCTGATTTTGAGAGCAAGTCATTCTGCAAAAATAGTTTATCATATTCCAAAAGTACTTTATCACTGGAGAGAACACAAAGGCTCTACATCCAGCAACGTGAATAGTAAACCTTATGCACATGATGCCGGAAAACAAGCAGTTCATGATTTTCTGAGTCACAAGTACCCTACAATATTTTCAGATGTGAAGAATGGTAAATGGCTATTTACATATTCGCCAATATTTAAATGTGATCGTGATTTGCGTGTTTCTATAATTATTCCCACAAGAGATAAAACAGAATTGCTTAATGACTGTATCAAATCGATTCGAAAACACTCATCACACAACAATTGGGAAATTATTATTGTTGATAATTGTTCTGAAGAACCTGAGTCACATGAGTATTTCTCAAAAGTCATTGAAGATAAAAGAATAAAAGTTGTACCTGCTCAATTTGAATTTAACTGGTCAAAAATCAATAATCTGGGAGCAAAGTCGGCTACAGGCGATGTGTATATCTTCTTGAATAATGATACATTAGTGATCAGCCCGGACTGGATCGAAAAATTAACTTCGTGGGCAATACTGCCCGATGTAGGACCCGTCGGGCCACAGCTGCTTTATGAAGACAAAACAATACAACATGCCGGAGTTGTTGTTGGAATGGGAGGCTGGGCAGACCACGTCTTCAAAAAAACAGCAACCCATTCACTATTCAAGCCCTTTTGTTTCGCCTGTACTAAATCGAAATGTTCTGGCGATCACAGGTGCTTGTCAAGTAATAGAAAAATCTAAGTTTCAAATGCTAGGCGGCTTTGATGAGCAATTTATTATCTGCGGTAGCGATGTTGACATGTGTATTCGAGCTCATCAACGGGGATTGAAAAATGTCTATTGTGCCGCCCGTATCGGGTATCATCAGGATTTAGAGCAAGAGGTTGACCTGAATTTTGTCGTGCACACGATATTCCTATCTTCTGCCGTGAAGTCGGCGGTGGGGCCGTCTTTCTGGACGGCAATCAGTTGTTCTTTCACCTTATACTTAAACACGACAATCCCATCGCTCCTGCAAAACGAATCGATGCGTTTTATCGTACTTTTAAAACCCGTCATCGATGTTCACCACCGCATCGGCCTCCAGGTGGAGTACAAACCGGTCAATGATCTGATATTCCAAAACCGCAAAAATTCGGCACCGGCGCCGGAGAAATCGGTGACAGCATTATGTTTGTCGGCAACCTTATTCTGGATTTTGACTATGAAACCATGGCGCGGGTGCTGAAAAGTCTCTGACGAAAAAATTTCGCGATAAAGTCAAAAACCATCGAGGACAATTTGAGCACCATTCGCAGAGAGCTCGGTGAAGAGCGCACCGACCAATGGGATCTAAATACATTGAACAATATGCTGGCCGAGGAATTTGAAAAGCTGTTGGGCCCAATGACTCCCCCAGAAAAAGATTCACCGAAAAGCTGCTGTCCGGATTGATTTCTCTGAGACGTGAATAGAAACCCACATTAAACGATCTTGCGGTATATTTCATATAAAACTGCAGCGGATGGTTGTCATGGTCGAGTCCGGCTTCCACTTTATCGATCAGTTCGGCCATCATGACCCCCGCCACCGGGGCATTTTTGTACTGGTTTCCGGAAGTGCCGATGGCCATGTAAAAACCGGGCAGATCCGATTTGTCGTATATGGGAATCCAGTCATCAGAGACGTCGTAGAGGTCCACCACGCCCTGCTTTTGATTCGGCACCGGCAATTCCTCGATACGCTGGGCTTCGCGCATGGCCTGGGCGGTCCACTGTTTGGTGAAGCTGGTGTCATAATTGTCCGGATCGACATATTCACGCTCATCGCACTCAGGGTCTTCCGAGCCCACCAGGATGTGATTACCCGTCTCCGGTCTCGAATAGCAGCCGATGTCGCCGTCGGAGATGATCGTCCCGACCTTCTGGTAGTCGATGCCGTCGGGGGCGGGAACATGACAGACTTCCTGGCGCAGGGCCCGGGTCTTGATTTTCATGCCTTCTTCCACGCCGGCCATGCGGTTGATGATATAGGAGTGAGGACCGGCGACATTGACCACAATGCGTGCATCGATCCGGGTTCCGTCCTTTAACGTAATGCCGGCCACCCGGCCGTTCTCTTTACGAATATCGACGACCTCGGCGTCAAACATAAACTGTCCGCCCTTGGCTTCGGCTGCGCGCTGGAGGTTATGGGTGGAAAGCTGCGGATCGGTAATGTAGCCCGACTCCGGCACAAAAATCGCTCCGCCCACGGCCTCACCGGTGGGCTCTCCAAAATCGGGATCATCGGGCAGCTTGACCGGGAAGTATTTGCGGGTATCCAAAAAAGGCACTTTCTTTTTAATCCCGGCGATATCCAGTTCTTCGTATTCAACCCCCAGGTCGTCGAGACTGGCCATGACATTTTTAAGGTATTTGTTGTGGGGGGTTTTTATCACCAGGCAACCGGTATTAATGTATTTTGCCGCACCCAGCTCGTCTTCCGCCTCCAGATATTCGGGCCAGTTGATCCAGTAATAAAACCCTTCGCGGGCCATGGCGACGCCGTCCGGCGTGGAGTAATGCAGGCGAATGATGGCACAGGAGCCGGAAGTAGAGCCGTGACCGGCCGATGGCAGTTTGTCCACGTTGAGTGTTTTGCAGCCTTTCTTGGCCAGTTCGAATGCGATGGCGGCACCGATGATGCCGGCACCAATGATAATGGCGTCATATTGTTTATTCACGGATACTCCTCCTAAATGTGTATCTAAATTTCAATGGTTCGGGTTCAACGTTTTTTGGTACCCAGAAGGCATTAAATCACCAGATCCCGTTGAAAAACCTCATTTACCCACGGCGATAATTGGGCCATGATGAATCCGGTCAAATGTTTTGATTACGCCTGACGCTTTTTTCAAAAAATATGCCCAAATCCATGTACAATGATGTTATCGCCCGGGTGGGTGAACCAAATTAAACCGTGAATTCGCCTGCGTTTTTCCCATAGCCGGTACAGCATTTCAACTGATACTTTTTCGCTTATCTGATGTTATCGGACCGCCCATTTTCTATTTATGGATTTAGTCTGTCAAGAAAATATTTAAACGGGGATGACAAAATAGTTGAATAAGGGGTTGCATTGGTTTACAAACTGAGACTGGATGGTTAAGGATTGAATCTTTTTTAAGATAGACGAAGGGCATTGTCCCTGATTGTAAGGAGATTAATAAGAATCCATTTATAGCCTGATTTTTTCATGGGTGAAGCAGTATTAACCGTTGATAACCTCAAGACCTATTTTAGAGTGAAAGAGGGATTGGCCAAGGCCGTTGACGGGATCTCATTCCAGATACACCGGGGGGAGACCCTGGGGTTGGTGGGTGAGTCGGGCTGCGGCAAAACGGTTTCTTCACTTTCCATTCTAAAGCTTCTTGAAATGCCGCCGGCCGAATTTCATTCAGGCAAAATTCTTTTTGAAGGACAGGATTTGCTCACTTTTTCGGAACAGCAGATGCGCAATATCAGAGGCAAATCCATCTCGATGATTTTCCAGGAGCCCATGACGTCGCTTAATCCAATGCTTTCCATTGGCTTTCAGGTCGGTGAGGTACTCATCAACCATGAGCATTTAACCGCCGGACAGGCACGCGCCCGCACGGTTGAGCTTTTAGAGATGGTGGGGATCCCTTCCCCCGAAAAACGGGCAACCGAATACCCGCACCAGCTCAGCGGCGGCATGCGGCAGCGGGTCATGATCGCGCTGGCGCTGGCCTGCAATCCCAAGGTGCTCATTGCAGACGAACCGACCACCGCCCTTGAC
Source organism: uncultured Planctomycetaceae bacterium (assembly GCA_942492165.1). Lineage (GTDB taxonomy): Bacteria > Planctomycetota > Planctomycetia > Planctomycetales > Planctomycetaceae > Gimesia. The sequence goes on along the minus strand of CALOEF010000058.1, from coordinate 12,508 downwards.
GTGACTATCCAGGCTCAAATCCTGGAATTGATGATAGATCTCCGTGAGAATTTGGGTACGAGCATTTTGTTGATCACCCACGATCTCGGTGTCATTGCCGAAACCGCTCACCGGGTGGCTGTCATGTATGCCGGTAAAATCGTCGAAGAGGCGGATGTCGCAACGATCTTTAAAAATCCGCTTCATCCCTATACCCAGGGTCTTATGAAATCCGTTCCGCGCATCGATGAATCCGGCAGCACGCGCAGGCTGGCGGAGATCCCGGGGTTGGTTCCCAATTTGTATAATTTGCCGCCGGGGTGTTCATTTTTTGACCGTTGTCCGGTGGGAAGCGAGAAGTGTCGGACGGCCGACGCCAAGCTGATTGCCGTCGATGCGGGCCACTCGGTAAGATGTCGGTTGGTCCGGGACGGTTGAAGCCATTTGTATTCGATCTTTTCCCTAGTCCTTCTATACTTTGTAATGTGAGATCGGTGTTCAAGATCGACACCGGAATTTCAGAAGCTTCAAAAATCAGGAATTTTTTAGTCGGTAAGGACGACTCAAGATGCCGCAAATGCTGTTGGAAGTTGAAAATCTGAAAAAGCACTTCCCGATCAAACGCGGACTGTTTTCAAAGATCGTAGGAAAGGTTTATGCTGTCGATGGCATCAGCTTAAGGATTGATCGCAAGCAGACGTTGGGGCTGGTGGGAGAGAGCGGCTGCGGAAAAACAACGGCCGGCAAAACCATTCTGAAACTCCTTGAGCCCACCAGCGGCGCCATCAGCTACGGCGGCGAGGACATCACCCGTTACGATCGCCATGAAATGAAATCGTTCCGGCGCAAGATGCAGATCATCTTCCAGGATCCCTTTTCCTCTTTGAATCCGCGCCACACGGTGTCTTCAATTATTGCGGCGCCGCTTGAAATTCATCGGCTGGCCCGGGGAAAGGAAATAGAAGAACGCATCGCCGATCTGCTGAAGAAGGTCGGTCTGCCGTCCGAGTCGATGCGACGCTATCCCCATGAGTTCAGTGGCGGACAGCGTCAGCGTATCGGCATCGCCCGCTCATTGGCCGTAGAGCCCGAGCTCATTATCGCCGATGAGCCGGTTTCCGCACTGGATGTCTCTATTCAGGCCCAGATTCTAAATTTGCTGCAGGATCTCCAGGATGAACTCGGCCTGGCCTATATCATTATTGCCCACGATCTCAGCGTCATTCGCCACATTTCGAACCAGATAGCGGTGATGTACCTTGGCAGGATCGTAGAATTGGCGCCAAGTGCCGAACTTTATAAAAACCCGCTTCACCCCTATAGTGAAGCGCTTCTATCGGCGGTGCCCATCCCCGACCCCGCCATCAAGAAAAAGCGCATAACGCTGAAAGGGGACGTTCCGTCGCCGATCGATCCGCCGACCGGTTGCCGGTTTCACCCGCGGTGTCCTTACCGAGTGGATTCCTGCGATAAAATGGAGCCCGAGTTAAAGCAGGCGGGCGACGACCATATTGTCGCGTGTCACCTGAGATAGGAACGTCGAGGTTCGGTCACCCCTCAGCGGGTTTGATCGAAAGAAACTTTGCAAGATATATGAGGATTTGTCTTTTATACCTGACACTGAAGCGACTGACTCAAGGCATATTTTACAACATGTTGTCAGAATAAATGGCCTAAGGGCCAAATTATTCTGGAGAATGATATTGTGTTTAAATACATTGGTCGCAGACTGCTTCAAGCCATTCCTTTGCTCGTCGGCGTATCGATTCTGGCCTTTGCCATGATGCACCTGGCGCCGGGCGGTCCCTTGGCTGTGTATACACTCAATCCCACCATCACGGCCCAGGACATCGAGCGCATCAAGGCCGTCTTCGGTCTCGACCAACCCATTTACCTCCAGTATGCCAAGTGGGCCTGGGGTATGTTTAGCGGAGACTGGGGAAACACCTTTTTCGGCGGCCGACCGGTTTTCACCGTCATCATGGAAAGGGTCCCGGCCACGTTTCTGCTCATGGGATCGGGCATGGCCGTGGCCGTCCTGCTCGGCATGTTCATCGGCATTCTGGGGGCATTCAAACGCTACTCGATTTTCGACTATTTGGCCACCACCGGTGCCATGGTCGCCCTTTCTTTCCCGACGTTCTGGTTCGGATTGATGGCCATCTTCATTTTCAGCCTGAAACTCGGCTGGCTGCCTTCCGGCGGTATGTACACCCTGGGCGGCGAAGAGGACATTCTGGATTTGCTGCGCCACATGATTTTACCCACCATGGTCCTGGCGCTGGTATTGGTGGCCCAGTGGAGTCGTTACACGAGATCGAGTTTTTTAGAAGTCATTCATCAGGATTACATCCGTACCGCCAGATCCAAAGGATTGTCCGGCAGCAGAATCCTCTTTCGGCATGCTTACCCCAATGCGCTGGCGCCGCTGATTGCCCTGGCGGGGATTCAGTTGCCCTGGCTGTTCAGCGGGGCGCTGGTTACCGAAACCATCTTCGGGTGGCCCGGGATGGGACGGCTTTTTGTGGACGCTTTGACGATGAAGGAATATCCGGTATTAATGGGAATGGTGATGGTGACCGCTGTCGCGGTCATCCTTGGCAATCTTCTGGCGGACATCATCAATGCCCTGCTTGATCCTCGTATCCGAATCGAGTGAAACGGGGCAAACGATTTGCAAACCTTCTGAAGGGATCAGATGGAAATTGAAGAAATAAAAGGTGACTCAATCGTACTTGAAAAGGCGGGCGAGTTTTACGAAAGCCAAATTCACCGGATCTGGCGCCGATTTCTGCACCACCGATTGGCGGTGGCCGGCGGATGTGTCATCCTGGTTTTGTTTCTATCAACCTTATTTGCCGCCCTTATTTCGCCGCACGATCCCCTGGATCTCGACACCCAACGGCGCTTTATTGCTCCCTTTTCCGACAGCAACTACATTCTCGGCACCGATGAGATGGGGCGCGGCACGCTTACCCGCCTTATTTACGGCGGTCGTATCAGCCTTATCGTGGGCGTGACGGCCATGTTCGCCACCATCGTCACCGGCATGATCGTCGGCCTTTTATCAGGTTATTACGGCGGCCGGGTCGACAATATCCTGATGCGCTTTACCGACACGATGCTATGCTTTCCCCAGGTTTTCCTGCTCCTGGTCCTGGCGGCTTTCATTACGCCCACCGTAATATCCATCGCCCTGATCATCGGATTCACCTCCTGGATGGAGGTCGCCCGGATTATTCGGGCCCAGATTCAGTACATCAAGGAACAGGACTTTGTGCAGGCCAGCTATGCCCTGGGCGCCTCAGGTTCCCGGATCATGTTTCGGGAGCTGTTGCCCAATGCCATGGCGCCTGTTTTGGTGTCCGCCACCCTGAACGTTGCCAACGCGGTGCTGATGGAATCGTACATCAGTTTTTTAGGGTACGGCATTCAACCGCCTCTTGCCAGCTGGGGAAACATGCTGACCGATGCCCAGGCTTATTTTGATTTGGCGCCCTGGCTGGCGATATTGCCGGGGCTCATGATTACGTTGACGGTGATGAGTTTTAATTTTCTCGGCGACGGTCTCAGGGACGCCCTGGACCCGCGGCTGAGGATGACGTCTGGCTAACCGAGCGGGCAATGTCGCCCATCGGTAAATCCCGATGTTGCATAAACAATTTGCAACCTTAGGGTAACATTAACCATCTATTCAGAAAAGGAGGAAACATCATTATGAATCATGACAAAAAATTCGGTTTTGGGGGCAAAGGTTCGATGAAGTGTTTATTGACAGCCTTTATCCTATTGGCATTTGTCTGCGGTATATTGATCTTTGCCGTTCAGCCGGTCTCGGCGGCCAAAAAAAGCGTTATTGTCGGCATGACCCAGGAGCCGGTAAACTTCAACCCCTTGCTGTATGTCAATTCCGGCACCGAAGAAGTCCCCGAGGCCTGTATGTTCGACGCGCTTTGGGATATCAACGAGAAGGGAGAATTCGTACCCAACCTGGCCGTCAAAGTGCCGACCCTGGAGAACGGCGGTATCTCCCAGGACGGCAACGTATGGAAGATCGAGCTCAAAAAAGGCATCAAGTGGCATGACGGCACCCCGTTTACGGCCAAAGATGTCGAATTCACCTATCAGACCATCATCAACCCCAAGGTGGCGATCCGCTCCCGCTCGGGATTCGATTTGATTTCGGAATTTAAAATTATCGACGACTACAATGTCGAGATCCATCTGTCCAAACCGTTTGTGCCTTTCGCCTGGGCCTGGCAGAAAATGCATATCGTTCCGGCGCACATTTTGTCCAAAGAGGCCGACATCAATACGGCGCCGTTTAACACCCAACCGATCGGCACCGGCCCTTACAAGCTGGTAAAACGGGTGGCCGGCAGCCACATGGTATATAAGCGCAATATGGACTACCACCGCGGTGCACCCGCCATCGAAACCGTGATCCACAAGTTCGTTCCCGACCAAACGGTCGCCTACACCCAGTTTAAAACCGGCGAAATCGATGTGTTCGGCCTGCACGGTGTCCCGCCGGTTAGATTCGAAGAGGCCCGTAAGCTTCCCGGCAAGGACGCCCTCGAAACCCCGGCACCGTGGGTGGAGTTCATTTATTTTAACTGCGGCAAACCCCAGTTCCAGGAAAAAGTCGTTCGCCAGGCCCTCTACTATGCCGTCGATAAAGAGAAGTGGATCAAGGACATTTACTACGGCCTGCCGCCCCGGACGCTGTCCTATCTGCACCCCAACCATTGGGCTTACAATCAAAACCTCAAAGATCCCGGCTACAACCCGGAAAAAGCGGCTGCCATGCTCGAGGCCGCCGGCTGGAAGAAAGGGGCGGACGGGATTCGGGAAAAGAATGGTGTCAAACTGAAATTCACCATGTCCACCACCGCCGGTTCCAAGGCCCGGGAACAGGCCGAGGCCATGATCCAGGCCAACTGGAAAGAGATCGGCGTGGCCATGGAAATTAAAAACATGCCCGCCTCGGTGGTCTGGGGGGAATACACCACCAAGAGCCAGTTCGACACCTTAATGGTGGGCTGGGAACCGACGGTGGGAATGGATCCCGACTATACCGCCCGCTGCCACTCCAAACAGATTCCGGCCAAGTATGGGACCGGTTCCAACTACGTCCAGTATGAAAACCCTGAACTCGACAAACTGTTGGAAGAAGGTGTTCTCATATCCGACATGGAGAAGCGCAAAGCGGTTTATCAAAAAATCCAGGAAATATTACATGAAGATGTGCCCTTTGCGCCAATTTTTGCTTACGTGTTCATGTACGGCAAAAATTCGGCGCTTAAAGGCTATAAAATTAACCCTTATGTGACTGATATTACATGGAATATCCAGGATTGGTCGTGGGAATAAATTTTCCGGAAGAAAATTTATATTAAGACGCATTTGATCGTTTTAATCAGTCCGGTAAAGCAGATAAAAGGGTGGTGGCTGGAAAGGCCATCCCCTTTTTTATCATTTTAATATTAATTAGAATATAGGCATATCCATGTATCATAAAACAGAAACACTGGTCATCGGCGGCGGCGCCATCGGCATTTGTTGTGCCTATTACCTCCATGGGCTTGGCAAAAATGTCACCGTGGTTGAGAAAGACAACATATGCTCCGGCAGTTCCTATGGCAATGCCGGACTTATCGTTCCCAGCTACAGCACACCCCTGGCGGCACCGGGGGTGATTTTCCAGGGACTCAAATGGATGTTCAATCCGGAAAGCCCCTTTTACATCAAGCCCCGCTTCAACAGGGAATTTCTCTCATGGTTGTGGAAATTTCGCGGTGCCTGTAACGAGAATAACGTGCGCAAAGCGCTGCCTATTTTAAGTGGCCTCAGTTCAGCCAGTCTGGATTTGTTTGACGATCTGGCTGCGCTTGAAGGAATTCATTTCGGTTTTGAAAAAAACGGAATAGTAGAACTTTTTAACACCCATAAAGGCTTCCAGAAAGGTGCTAAGGATGCGCAGCGCCTGCAAGAATATGGTATTGAACATAAAATATTGAAAAATGGCGAAATAGTGCAATACACCCAGGGCATGCGAACCACCGCTGTGGGCGGCATCTTTTTTCCCGGCGATGCCCATCTTATCCCCGACCAATTCGTGCGCCAGCTAGCCCGGCACCTTGAAAACAAAGGGATTCAGCTGCTTACTTCAGTGGAAGTGCTCGGATTTGAAACCTCAGGCCGAAGGGTGACAACGGTTAAGACGACGCGAGGTGACATATCCGTTGAAGAAGTCATTCTGGCCGGCGGTTCCTGGTCCGCGGAGATGGCGCGCGAGTTGAAAATCAAGGTATTGATGGAGCCAGCAAAAGGGTACAGCGTTACCTACAAAAGACCGCCTGGGTTTCCTTCCGTACCATTGGCCATGGCCGAGGCGAAAGTTGTCCTGACCCCCATGTCCGACATGGTGCGTTTCGCGGGCACCCTTGAACTTGCAGGATTCGACATGTCGATTAATAAACGACGGTTGCATGCGATCCTCAAGGCCGTATCCGCATACTTTCCGGATATCGATACGGATGCACTTGAGTTAATTGAAATCTGGCGCGGATTGCGGCCCTGTTCGCCCGATGGGCTTCCCTATCTTGGAAGACCCCGGCGCTATGATAACCTCATCATTTCAACCGGCCATGGCATGAAGGGCATTTCGTTGGCGCCGATAACCGGCAAAATTGTCGCCCAGCTTGCATCCGGTCAAACGCCGGCAATGGATATTGCAGCGTTAAGCATTGAGCGCTTTAACTAGACCTCTCGGAATTTCTTCAACTCAAAGAAAACAAATATTTTAAAATTAAACCCACCAGATAAACGTCGTTTTATTGCGTACATATTGGGCGTGCAAGTGGTATTGTACGATTGATTTTTGATGTTTAGGGGTATATTGTACGCAATAAACAGGGCTCTAACGCCGAGTTTAATTATGCGCAATAAAGCTTAAAGACGATACCTCGTCAAATCATTTGTTGAAACAATTCGAACAGCACCTCATTTCCTCTTAATGCCACCGTTAGGCGAGCATTAAAAGCGTATCTCAAGTATAGAGGGACACCAATGCCCGATGATGATTTTTCGCCATCAAGTGGTTTGCAGATGGCAACTCAATAAAGGAGAAGACGCAATGGACGAAAAACTGAAAATCATTTTGGAAAACGCACTTAACATGCCTCAGGAGCAGCGCGCCTTTATTGCCGGCAGGCTTATAGACAGCTTGGATGGCAAGGCAGATGCGGATGTTGAGACTGCCTGGCAACAAGAAATCCAGAAAAGGATAGCAAGCGCCGAGAAGGGTGAAGCGAGTTTTATGACCTGGGAAGAAGTCAAAAAGCGCTTGAGGGACGAATGAATTGATACCGCCTGAAATACATTCCGAAGCCTATAATGAAATTGAGGGTGCGATTCGCTAAATTCACGTTCAATTTTTACAAAAACTCAAGGGGGCTATGTGATTCCTGGATCTTGCAGATCACCGGATCGAATTCGTCCGGAACCAGAAGGCAAACAGGCTCCCTTTCATGGGAGCATAAAAAACCGGGGTGTATTTCCAACAGACTGCGCTGGCATCGGAGTGAGGTGATTTCGACGGGATTCGTGGAGTCGATAGTGAATCAAGTGCTAAGGTATCGGTCGCATCTAAAATGCGCTCTCGTAAGCTTTCTTTGTTTTTTTTTATCAAAGTGTATATAATGAGGCTGAATTATACATTCTGAACGTATTTATAAAAACACAGGATAAAATAAAGGATTAGCCCAAAAACAATTGACTTAAATGGGAGACGGATCATGCCAGACACAACCTACAATCAAGTCATATCTGAGATAAAAACATTAAATTTATCAGATCAGCTTCGTCTTTTAGAAGAAATGGCAACGCTGATTCGGAAAAGGACAAGCAAAACCGAGCCCCGCAGCATTTTGGAGCTAAAAGGGAAAGGCAAGAATATTTGGAAGGGGCTTAATGTAAAAGCCTATATTGATGAGGAAAGATCATCGTGGAATGGATAAACGATTTACAGGAAAAAACGGTTGGGCTTGATACAGCACCGCTGATTTATTTCATTGAAGAGAATCCCGCTTATATAGAAACTGCACGATTTTTCTTTGAAGCAATGGACAGGGGAGACTTTTTGGTTGTCACTTCAACTTTTAACCAATGATATTAGATTGCCCGAAATTCCATCCATTCAAATTTTGTCCCTTGATGCACTTAAATAAAAAAGCAGATCACCGGTCATCCAAGGCCTCAGCCAGCTCCTGGTCAGTGACTCTGGCGTATTGATTGGAACAGGCCACGTTGGTGTGGCCGAGTTGCCTTTGAACCGCCGCGAGGTTACCGGTTTTCTCGATGAGTTGCCGGCCCATGGCATGGCGGGCGTCATGGGGCGTGTCGCCCTCAACGCCGGCCAGGCTGCATACCTCTTTGAACACCGTATTGAAACACTCTGGGGTTTAGACGACCGTCGCCGTGGACTTTGGTTGCTGGCGAAAGAAACAGCGCCGGCGATTTTCATTTTTTAAAATCGGCGGATCTTTCTTTTTTCACATAATTCTTGATCGCGGATATCCCCTCCCGAGAAATCTTATACCCATGCGGCGGCGCCGCACCAATTGCCGGTTCTTTTATCTATTTTAATTCCGGACCACGATGAATGTCTGTTTCCTTTAATAGCATCGGCGCCACCATAATTTTAACCAGGAGTCCTGTGTCTTCTGGATTAAATAAGGGGAACGGTTTATAATTGACTTTTTATCAACACAATATTATTGTTGTGTTAAGGCACCAGTGGCAAAATCTTCTTAGATTTTTTCCAGACAGATAAAATAACCGGTGAGTCTAAAGGGATAATAGCCATAGATATAGGAGGTTTTGATGATTAGAAACGAACGTCAATATATCATAACAAAAGCCCAGATAAAAAAATTCAAAAAAGCATTGGATGAGTTTGATAAACCTAAATCAAGTACCCATCCGATGCTGGTGAGAGCGCAAAAAGAGGCAATGCAAAGTCAGCTGGCGGAGCTGGAAGACCAGGAGAAAGAATACGAAAAGCTACGTGCCGGCAAATACAAAGTTCTCAAAGGATCCTCAATTGATGATTTGCCGATTGGACTGATCCGTGCTCGAATCGCATTGGGGCTGACACAAAAGCAGCTTGCAGAGCGGGTGGGATTAAAGGAGCAACAAATTCAGCGCTATGAAGAAAATGATTACGCCTCGGCAAGCTTTTCTCGATTAAAAGAGATAATCAAAGCGCTTGGTCTTGATATTGAGGAGAAGATATTTTTGCCTATAGATCAGCAAGTTCAACAAGCCGCCGCCAAGCACGGCTGACAACATGACAATGCCTCAGAGCTTTATATAAAAAGGGAATACTACCGATCATCCAACGCATCTGCCAGCTCTTGGTCGGTTACCCAAAGGTTTCTGACCGCGGCCCGACGTATGCCGGTTTCGATCTAAGCATAGACGATGGATCGGTTGCGCTACGGGCGATACCTTTATGCACGACCGCGTCCTGGTTCCGGTAGCGGGATCGACCACCGACCAGGGGCAGGCTGTCAGCTGCATCCAAAATCCGTCGGCGCTCAGCCGGCGTGATGGCCCGCTCTACCTCCAGCCCCGTACCGAACGGCATAAGCTTCAGTTTGGCCATGGGGTTGCCCAAGGGAAAGAGTTTTAGTTTGTGGATCCACTTGGCAAAGGTTTTCAGGTGGGCGATCGTCAGGTTAATGGTCCGGTTGCTATAACCGATTTTTCCTTTCCGCCATTCTTTTTCTTTTAAATAGTCTTTGATGGCGTTGATATTCGCGGTGTCCGAAACCGCCGCACCTCTCGTCTTTGTTTCGTCCAAAAAAAAACGGCACAAGCCCAGAGCCCGTCGCTGTATTTTTTGCTGAGTTTGTAGGTGGCAACCTCGAAGGGAAGATAAACCTCGATCCAAACGCCCAGATCCGTAATTTTATCACCCATTTTTTGGATTGCCTCTTTTACCCATAGGGTGAAATATGGAATCCGGCCCGATAGATGCGTAATACTGTGATTAGAGACCAGTTAGGGCAATTTAACCGGGAACCGTGAACGTTGAACCGCTCAAACCTATGTTACATCAACGCCCCGGCGGCCGCTCTGGCCAGTTCAAGGAGATAGGTGGGATAGATGCCGATCACAACCATCACTGCGACCAGCACCCCGGTGAGAATTGCAGTGGGCGGGGAAAGGTGAAGGGGCGGCGGCTCGATTTCCGGTTCCAGCAGATAGGCTGCTTTTAGAATCAGCAGATAGTAGTAAAGAGAGATGACCACGTTGATCATGGCGATCAACACCAGGGTGAAATAGCCGTTTTGCATGGCGGCAGTAAAAATCAGGAATTTTCCGGTAAAACCGATGGTCGGGGGGATGCCTGCCAGACTGAACACGGAGACCATCAATGCCATGGCCAGCAGCGGTGAGCGGCGATGCAAACCCGCCAGCTGGGAAATTTCCAGATTCCGGCCATCGTCGGCCACTTTAACCACCACCAGAAAAGCGGTGAATTTCATTACCAGCAACGCCACGGCATAAAAGATGACACTCGCGTATCCGGCTGAATTCATGCTCAAAATTCCAATGAGCACATAGCCGGCATGGGCCACGGCGGAGTATGCCAGAAGTCTTTTGAGATCCTTTTGAACAATGGCAGCCAAATTTCCCAGGGTCATGGAGATAATGGAAAGTGTGACCAGCGCATGGACCATATAGATGCTGCCGGAGCCGGTTACGGCGACCATGCGGGTGAGAATCGCAATGGCCGCTACTTTGGAAGCCGTCGCAATATAGGCCGTTGCCTGATTGGCAGCACCCTGATAGACATCCGGCGCCCAGAAATGAAAAGGGAAAACGGCCAGTTTGAAGAAAAACCCGCACAACGTCAACAGCATTCCGATGAGCACCGTCGGTGTATCGAGGATGCCGGGCAGCACCCGGGTCATATCCGTTAAATAGGTGGCCCGGGTGGTGCTGTATAGTAAAGCGACGCCAAAGAGCATGACGGCTGAAGCGAAGATACCCACCAGAAAGTATTTGATACCCGCCTCCAGACTCATCTTCTCATCACGTCTCAAGGCAACCAGGATATAAAGTGAATAGCTGGAAAGTTCCAGGGCGACGTAGATGGTCAGGATGTGAACGCTGCTGACCAGCAACATCATGGCCAGGGTGCAGACAAACAGCAAAAAATAAAATTCGGGGTGGTGCCGCACGGAAATAGCTTTTAATTCCGAGCAGATACTGATGATCAGAAAAAGCCCCAGGGACAGGACGACTTTAAACACCTGGGAGAATAGATCCACCCGGTAGGTATTTAAAAAAAGAAATCCTTCCCGGTTGACGGCTGACAGACAAACGACGACACCCAGGGCCGCCAGACCAAGGGCGGTGAAATAATCCCGCCGCGGCGTGGAATGTTTTGACATGGACAGGCACAGAAAAGCCAGGCCGCCGGCGAAATAAAAAAGTTCAGGATAGAAGAGAAGCCATTGCATTACAGTAAACCATTGATAAACGGGATCGATGCGGTTTCGATCATGTCAAACATCAGGGTCGGATAGAGTCCGAATGCCACCAGCACAATCAGCAGAATCATCCGGGGTATGCCCAGGCCGAAGGGCACATCCGGCAAGTGCGCGTATTTTTCATTTTTGGGGCCGTAAAAGGTATGCTGTACCATCCGCAGCATAAACAGTGCGCTGACCACCAGGGCACATACGGCCAGGGCGCCGCGGACCGGATAGGTCTTGAAAGCCGCAATAAATACCATCAATTCCCCCCAGAAACTGGCCAGAAAGGGAATGCCCATGCTGGCCATGGCGGCGACGATAAAATAGGTCGAGGCCACGGGCATGATGCGGCTCAATCCGCCCAGTTCCGCAATCATTTTGGTGTGGGTGCGATCATAGATGTAGCCCACCGAGGAAAAGAATAAGGCCGTCATAATGCCATGGCCAAACATCTGGAATACCGCGCCGTTTAAGCCCCTCTACGGACACAGTCGCCAGCCCGAGCCCCACGATACCCATGTGAGAAACGCTGGAGTATCCGATCACGAACTTAAGGTCCTTCTGGCTCAGCCCCACGAATGCGCCATAGATAATGCCGATGGTCGCCAAGACGGCCATCAGCTGGGACCAGTGCTGCCAGCCTTGCGGGCAAATAAAAATGGCAACGCGCAATACGGCAAATGCGCCGATCTTCATCAGTACCCCGGCATGCACCATACTCACCGCGTGGGGGGCGGCTACATGGCCCACCGGGGACCAGGTGTGAAAGGGCCAGACACCGGCCAGGATGCCGAAACCGATGTATAACAGGATGAAGGCAAATTTCTGTTGCAAGGGGGTAAACGTACCCGGTCGCATTAAAACGGTGACATCAAAGGTGTTTAAACCGGATTGCACAAAAAGATAGATAATGGCGGGCAATACCAGGGCACTGCCCGCCAGCAGGTAAAGGGTCAGCTTCATGGCGCCGTATTCTT
>CALOEF010000057.1:0-25131 GCA_942492165.1 uncultured Planctomycetaceae bacterium | reverse complement strand
AGCTGGCAGAACGCTTTGCGATCGGATCCGGTTTCAAGCTGTTCATCCTGGGTACTCTTGCTAAGGAGACAAACGGCGATCGGCGGCAGTTGGCGAATGTGATGAAGTTGCGGGCTGAGTGGATTGGGCCGCCGCATAGTGAAATGGCTGAATGGCCGCTCGGCTCGCCCGCGACGCTAAACACATTTGCGCTGAAAATGATCTCGATCAGCGATAATACGGCGACCGATCATCTCCTGCATCTGTTGGGGCGTGAAAATATTGAACAGCAAATGGCCGTGATGGGGCACCAACATTCCCAATGGAATCGTCCGCTGCTGTCGACTCGTGAAATGACCATGTTGCGTAACAAACGCACTGGCATGCTCTCGGCAAGACTCGACTCAACAGATTCATCTTACCTTCTCCCCTAAATGCTGGTGCCAGACTTAAGCCTCCCTGGGCCTGAATCCTGGCGACTTGTTCTAATGCAATTGCATAATTTCCAGGTTGTTCTGTTACTGAGACAGCGATTTCATCACAGCACATTTCACGTTCCAGCCGTATCTGGTTGGACAACCACCACACGGCAGGGTGATAAAACAACAGTGTTTCCACCACACGTTGTAATAAATTGACCCACACATCAAAGCGGCGGATATGTGCCAGTTCGTGTGCAATGACTGCTTCCAACACATCGAAGGGTAACGCCAGCAACCACGATGCGGGTAACAACACAACTGGATTCCAAAACCCTACGACGGCTGCTTCTCTGATTCGCATTGAAGAGTAGACCCTGGCACTCTTCAACCCGATGCGTTTCGCTAATTCCAATGCATGTTGTGATAACTTGGCCGAAACTGGCATCCGTTCCGACCGCAGCCAGACAATATTGAAGACTCCAGCCGTCAGCCGGGCCCCGGATAACATCACTCCTGCCAACCAGATCAACAACACATAAGGCTGCGTAGCGCTCAAGAACGCATTCCGGTTCCAGTTGTATCTTGCAGAAATTCCAGTTTCAGAATTCTCCAACGCATCCTCTATCGTTACTGAATGCCAATCGCGCGCATCAATTTTATGCGAGTCGACTGGATCAACCTGTGCATGACTTAGATTTGCCAATTGAGGAATTCTCGAAGAATTCGAATCAGCAAAAACCACAAACGTTACCATCGGACAGATCGCCAGTACAACGAATGCAGCCAAAGACGACATATACCGTGCTCTTGCCGATTTAAATCCAAAAGCAGTTCGCAGACCCCAATACCCAAGAGCAATCACTGCTCCCTGCCATAAAAAATGTAACAGCGTCACTGAAATCGCCTGGGCAGTCGGAGAAGTGAGGTGTTCAATCATTGGATCGCTCCTGTTCCTGCCAGGCTTCAATCGTCTGCCGAATTTCATCCAATTCAGCCTGGGAAGGTTTCGATTGTTCCAGTACTTGTGTGATGAGTGAAGTCGATGACCCATTGAACGCCCGGCCCAGCAAATCTTTGACAACACCACCCAGAGTTTTCTCGCGGGAGAGCCTGGGTTGATAAATATGAGCCCGCCCCTCTAGTTTTCGCTTTACCAGTCCCTTCTCAAACATGACGTTCAGCATGCTGAGAATTGAAGTATAAGCCCGTGGTCGACTCTGATTCAGTACATCTACTACTTCACGTACTGTTGCCTGCCCGCGTTCCCATAACACGTGCAAAATTTCTAATTCCACTTCTGTAGGTGTTCCTAGACGATGCCGCGACATACTCAGCTCCACTCAAATCAATATTGGATACAACAAACTCAATCTACTAATTCCTCAGTAGTCTGTCAACTGATTCATTAGTAGACAGGTGGAGAATCCGAAAATTGGGGATGTACCAAAACCGTTCGATTCAGGAACTGTCGTCTAGTCAATAGCCACGCTACCTGAGATACACTAGACGCTGCGCATATTGCCGTTTTATGAAACAAAACGCCGTCAATCGGTTAATCACTGACTGAATGAGACAGCAATCAACAGGCTCTGAATTCAATGAATTTCAGTTGCAGGCAGTACGACAATAGATTCAATGTCTGTGATTTTATGTGATTCGGAAAAACGATTTTCCAGGTAGAATCAGAATACGCATCAGCTTGTAGAGCATGAACCGGCCGAGATTAACAACTTACACTGATTCAGAACTGCTGATTAATTCACGAAAAAAATGCTGATTTCACTCTCAAGCGACTGGTTTGTTTAGGATCCCGTTGACGATTTTTGCGGGTTGGCCATCTGTTAAGTGTTCCTGTCTTGTAGATCATTCGAATATCAATTTCCGATGATCGAGACCAAACAGATGGAGAAGTGTGGCGTGATAGTCGAAATGAGTGACGTGATCCTGAATCGCGCGGAAACCAAGTTCATCGGTCTCGCCATGTACGTGTCCCCCCTTCACGCCGCCGCCAGCAAGCCACATGCTGAAACCGTAGGGATTGTGGTCGCGGCCGATCGGCTTCTGCATCTCGATGATCGGCAGGCGTCCCATCTCTCCGCCCCAGTGAACGAGCGTGGTGTCAAGCAGTCCACGTGACTTCAGATCTTTAACAAGCGCTGCCGAGGGTTGATCGGTCTTGCGACACATCTCCGGCAGGCGTCGATGAATGTCCGCGTGATGATCCCATTGCTGATAAGCGTTGTGGAGCTGCACGAAACGGACTCCACGTTCCACCAGTCGGCGGGCGATCAGGCAGCGTGATCCGAATTCGCGGGTCTCGTCCTGATCCAGTCCGTAAAGTTTCCTCGTGGCTACGCTTTCACTCGAAAGGTCGAACGCTTCTTTCGCCGCGACCTGCATGCGGGCGGCGAGTTCATAGCTGGCAATCCGGGCCTCGAGATCGTTCTCTCCTGGATGTTGTTTGAGATGTTCTCGATTGAACTGGTTCAGGAACGCAAGCCATTCTCGCTGAGCAGGGCCACGGAGATGCAGGGGGCATCAAGATCGGGGATGCGAGGTTCGCGCGAACGGACCACCGATCCCTGGTAAATCGACGGAATGAATCCGTTCGACCAGTTGGCTTCACGATCGAGCGGCAGGCCATCGTCAGCAGTCAGCACGACAAAGGCCGGCAGGTTCTGATTCTCTGTTCCCAGCGCATACGTCATCCAGCTCCCCAGTGACGGACGTCCGCGGAGGGGACGACCGGTATTTATCGCTGCAATGGCCGGGCCGTGCGCACTGTTGAACGTCTGCATTGAGCGAATGAGCGTGATGTCATCCGCAACGCTGCCAATGTGTGGCAGCAGTTCACTCATTTCGATGCTGCTTTCGCCATAACGACGGAACTTCCATTTGCTGCCGAGCAGCTTGCGGCTGTTGCGCGCCGCCATATTTGAACCGAGCTTGAGCTCGCCGGTAAACTCCGTGTCGTTCCGTTTGTCGACTTCGGGCTTTGGATCGAAGAGATCAATCTGGCTTGGTCCTCCACTGGTAAAGATAGAGATCATTGCCTGTGCCGACGGCTGCGTATGGGGCGGCTTTGGTGTGAGGTCGTACGTTGGCCGTTCCAGCGTCGGTTTGACCGGATCGGCGGTGTATCCGTCGCGCGCAAGCAGCCATGTTGTTGCGAGCCCGCCCAGCCCCATGACTTGCGACGTAAGGAACTCACGGCGGGACAATGTTGAATGAAAGTCGTATTGCATGGTTTTCCTCAAATCAGTCCACATACAAAAATGCATTGTTACTTAGCAGAAACTGACAAAAGATCGCCAGTGCCTGCTTCTCGGGGTGTTTCGCTAACTGAACATTCCTGACCTCTTCCGGTGTAAGTTCGCTGGCTCGCTGAGCAGCGCACTTCTGCTGAAGTTTGTAGAACGCGAGGTTACGTTCCATTTGTTCGGCAGTCGGTTCGGTCGTTAGCGCTAATCGCCACGCCAGCCGTAGCTGAGCGGACGGGTCATCGCCGACATCCTGCACGACGCGCTCGGCAAAAATTTCCGACTGCCGTAGCAGTTCTACATTATTCATGAACAGCAGAGACTGGCCCGCGACGGTCGATGAGTTCCTCTGTTCACAGTTAGGAGTCATCGTCGGAGAGTCGAAGGCTTTGAGCATGTCCAGCTTCAACGTTCGCCGGGCTTGAACATAGATGCTGCGGCGGAATGCGTCGCCGCCTTTGAGAGCGTTGACTCGTCCTTCACGGTCACCCCGTGGTGTCCCAATCACAACCTGACCGACCCCGTTGGCGGTAACGGGCATGGCCGGTCCGTAAAGCGTCTCGGTGAGGTTCCCCGAGACCGCAAGTACTGTGTCCCGGATCGTCTCGGCATCGAGTCGGCGGAGGTTTGCACGGCCCAGCAGCCGATTATCCGGATCCATTCTATTGAGATGTTCTGTCCGAACTGAAGATTGCCGGTACACGGTTGACATCATCAGGAGCTTGTGGAATGCTTTGAGCCGCCAGCCGTTTCTGACGAAATGGTCGGCGAGCCAGTCGAGCAGTTCAGGATGCGTTGGACGCTCTCCTTGAGCCCCAAAATCGCTGGGTGTTCCCACGATGCCATGTCCAAAATGGTGCATCCAAATGCGGTTGACCAGGACACGTCCGATGAGCGGGTGATTGCCAGATGTGAGATGTCTTGCGTAAGCGAGTCGTCGGCCAGTGGTTTTCAACTCAGGATTATTCTTGGGAATAACCGGTGATTGACTGCGCATTAACACCGACAGTTCACCGGGGAGTACTTCCTGGGTCGGCTGCGTGTGGCTACCGCGACGGAACAGGTACGTCACAGGAACTTCTCCGGGGATCTCAGAGAGCATCCGAACGAAATCCTCTTTAGGCTGCCGCGCTTTGATTGTTGCGACGCGTTTATTGTACTCCTTTAGCTCCTTCTGGTAGCGATCGGCGTAAAGTTGACTGAGCGTGCCCACGTAAACGTCGAGTGCGAAGTACTTCTTCAGGATCGCCTTCTGCTCGGGAGTGCGGTCCTTGCGAGTACGATTCAGAACGGCATCGCGAATGACATCGGCCTTTGCCTGTACGTCAGCTGGCAGCTTCGCGATCTCGATTTCAAGAGCCTCAGTCAGATGCCGCTTTATCTGCGATTTCCGCTCGTTGGATGCCTGCTTGAGTTCGGCACCGATTTCCTCTGAAAGCTGACGTTGCGCGTCGCTCCAGAGAGAGAGCCGCCGGTCCTTCGGTGAACGCCAGTTTTTCCAGTTGTAAGCGGGCTCAAAGATGGCTCGCATGTGGTGGTAGTCCACATGAGTGATCGGATCGAACCGATGGTTGTGACACCGGGCACATCCGACCGATAACCCCAGCAGCGACGACGAAACGATATTGATCGTATCGGCAATAACTTCGTTGCGGGCAACGTTCTGATTGACGGACCTGTCGGAAGTCCCGTCCGGGCCGTTCCGCAGGAATCCGGTTGCGGTGAGCCGATCTTTGTCGGCGTCTGATAAATCGCGGTATGGGCGTGCGACCAGCTCATCCCCGGCCATCTGCTCGACGAGGAACTGATCGAACGGCTTATCGGTATTGAACGAACGAATCACGTAATCGCGGAACTTATAGGCGGACTCGCGAACACGGTCTTTCTCACTGTAACCATCGCTGTCGGCATAACCAGCAACATCAAGCCAATGGCGAGCCCAGCGCTCACCGTAGTGATTGGAAGCAAGCAGTCGATCGAGCAGTCGCGGCCAAGCGTCTGGACGTTCGTCCGACAGGAACGCATCGACAGCTTCAGGGGATGGAGGGAGTCCGAGCAGATCGAAGTAAGCCCGTCGAATCAGCGTTCGTTTGTTGGCATCGGGAGAAAAATTGAGCCCTTCGCGTTCGAGCCGTTCCAACACGAATGCATCAATTGGAGTCCGCACTCGATCCGACGCTTTCACTTTGGGAACAGGTGGAGATATAACCGGCTGGAACGACCAGAAGGCCTGTTCTTCTTTGGTGTAGGCCAGTTGGTCGGCATTGGCCGGCTCGGGGCGTGCAGTGTGAGCCCCCTGATCTATCCACTCTTTGATCACGCGCAGTTCTGCCGCCGAAAGTTTTTTTTCACCCGGCGGCATCTCACCACTTTCGAGCCGTTCAACAAGAAAACTCTTTTCGGCCTTTCCTGATACGATGGCCGGCCCCGATTCGCCACCCGCGACAAGCAATCGGACAAGCCGAACGTCAAGATTTCCCTCAGTCTTTGACTCTTCTCCGTGGCAGTGAAAGCAGTGTGATTTAAAAATGGGCCGAACATCTGCTTCAAATGTTCGCTTCTTACCTGCGTCCGCCCCCGCAGGCACGAACCCAATGAATGTCACTACAAGCAGGATAAGAAAAGACATTTTGAATTTGAATATGTTCATTAACATTACCCTGTCATGTCTTTTTGAGAAGCCGTAATCTGAGATATCTCAGATGGAATGTGTCTCAGGCTCACACACACACACACAGCCGTTTTGAGTGGATTCTGTTGCACCAGCATACCAAATTCCACGACACTTTCTTCCTTTTACGGATTATATTTGGTTAGAAACCCAAAAGCTTGTGACCTTTTCCCATTCACCATGTCTGGAGATCACTTGCATCAAAGCAACCTCTTCGGAGTGTACTGGGAGTATGTCGAGTGGAGATGAAAACGACAGTGTTAACCGAGGAGTTTTTCTGCGAAGGTCAGCTGGAAAACCAGAGCGAGAACGAGTGCCTCTGTTTACCATCTATTGAGACCGGGCACATGAGACACCAGGGATGATCAAGGTCTTTACGGCAGAACCTGAATTTCAACCGATAGCAGGCTGGGAGCTCTCAGTTTTTCAAAGAAAATTATGGCAGCGTTTAAAGAAACAGAGGTGGATCAATGAACGGGAATCCGATTTTAAAGCAACTCAGGAATCGGCTGTCCGTCTGTCAGAATCGGAATCGGGCGGCCTGTATTGTCGTGGAACGCCTGGGATGTATCGATGCCGAATTTCTGATAGATCGTGGCCAGTAAATCGTTGCTGTTCATGACGCGGTCTACAGGATGTTCTCCTTTGGTGTTTGTCGCACCAATTGTCTGGCCCATGTTTAATCCGCCTCCGGCCAGAAAGATACTCATGGCACGACACCAGTGATCGCGGCCGGGCCGATTGGTTTTTTTATCCTGATGTCGAACTTTTGGGGTACGTCCAAATTCGCCACAGAAAATAAAGAGCACATTCTGATCGAGTCCGCGGCGATGCAGGTCATTGATCAGAGCCGGTACCGCCTGGTCGAATACCGGCATGCGTTCCCGATATGCCTGGAAAATATCAGCATTGACGGAGTGGTCATCCCAGTTACTGGTACGTCCCGCTTTTTTAGAGAGCCGGAATCCGGCCTGCAGTTGGACCAGCCGAACCCCTGATTCCACCAGACGACGTGCCAGCAATAACCCCTGGCCCCAGGTTGTTCGACCGTATTCATCGCGGAGTTCGTCCGGTTCAGAGGACAGGTCGAAGGCTTTACTCGTTCGGTCACTGGTCAGCATGGATAGCGCCCAATTGTTAAACTTATCCAGCGCGGCCATCGAACCGCTCTTGTCCAGTTCCCGCCGGAACGTATCGAACTGGCTCAGCAGCTGATTTCTTTTTTTCAAAGCATCAGCCGCCGACTGATTGACCGAAAGATTATTCACCGAGAATTTAGAGCTGTTCGGATCGCCGCTGAACATGAACGGACTGTAGGCGGCCCCCAGATACGCCGGTCCTCCGCCGTAAAATTTCGTATTGGCGATAAACAGGGGGATGTCTCGAACCTGATTTTCCAGCTTGCTGGCGACGACAGAGCCCATCTCGGGATATTCAGCGTCTCGCGGGTTTGCTGCCGTCGGGGTGTAACCGGAGAGCAATCGACAGGTACCACCCGAATGTTCGTTCCGGTTATGATGCAGACTGCGTACGATCGAAAATTTGTCCGCCATTTTCGCCAGGTTCGGCAGCAGTTCGCAGATTTCCATTCCCGGGACATTGGTTTTGATGGGACTGAAATCTCCGCGGTATTCGCTTGGTGCCAGCGGTTTCATGTCGAAGGTGTCGATGTGGCTGGGGCCGCCGTTGGCCCAGAGCAGAATCACGGAAAAATCCTTGTTCGGGCTGGCGGTATTCGTTTCGCCTGCCAGGAGATGATTCAGGTTCGGGTCCAGGCCACCTGACAGCGCACCCAGGCTGAGGCCACCGATTTTCAGAAACTCCCGGCGACCCACAGGGCCGGAACATTGTTGATTCAATTGATTTTTCATGATTCTATTCACTGTTCGAAATCGTAACATGCATGGTTGATTAATGAACGAAAAGGAATTCTTTGGTATTGAGCAGCGTCCATATCAGGTTACTGAATGCCGCTTTTTTATCTTTTTCACTGGCGAGGTAAGCCAGTGCGTTTTTCATTTCGCGATCAGTCGGTTCACGCGATAAGCTTTTCAAGAACAGTTCACTGACTTTTCTTTCGTCTGACTTTTTATCTTTCACCAATGTGGACGCAAAGCCGCCCTTCGCTTTAGAGAGAATAAAGCTGTTATTCATTACGAACAGAGACTGCGACAGGCTGGGTTCTGAGACCCGCTCACATTCACAGGCACTCTCGCGTTTCGGGCGTCCGAATAACGTCAGGAACTGGTTGGAGTAGCCTTCATCGGGTAGCTGCAGTGCCCGCGTTGCTTTGGGAAGTCCACCGTAGCGGGTAGGGGTGTCGGTAACGTCATCGATTGCGTCCAGCAGGATTTCGGCTGAGAGCCGTTGTGGATAAAACCGGGCATAGTTCTGCGTCTCTTCCAGATTGATCTCATTTGCCTCGGAACCCAACTGGTAGGTACTGCTGTAGCAGATCAGTTTCACGATATGTCGCATGTCGTAACCTGATCGGGTAAATTCCTCTGCCAACTGTTCCAGCAGGGGTTCGTTGGAAGCGGGGTTGGTGACCCGCAGGTCGTCCAGGGGATGAACGAGGCCTCGCCCGAAAAAGTGGGCCCACATCCGGTTCACAAATGCCCTGGCAAAATAGGGGTTTTGTTTTTCAGCCATCCAGTCAACCAGATAGTGGCGCGGATCTTCGAAGGGCGCAATTTCAAGATCGGGACCGCCCAGCCCGTGCGGGGGAACAACTTTTCCTGTGACCGGATGTTTGACCTGACCGGTCTGTTTGACAGAGATCATTTCATTCGCACGCCGTTCGGCAACACCGGTTCCGCCGGAGCGGTTCACACGGGAGAAGAACGCGGCCAGACCGTAGTAATCCTGCTGACTGTATTTCTCAAACGGGTGGTGATGACAACGGGCGCAACCGATCCGCAGTCCTAAAAAGACCTGTGCCATATCATCGACATAACGGTCGAGATAACGGACTTCCGCATACCATTGCGCGGGAGGATTTACTGAAACATCTCCAGTTGCCGTCAATACTCCACGGACCAGTTCATCGTATGGCGCATTGGCGGCAATTTTATTTCGCAGCCAGCGATGAAAGGCAATTGTGCCGGGCTGGCGGGGGCGTTGTCCGCGTCGTTTGTTCCGCAGCAGATCAGACCATTTCTGTGCGAAGTGATCGGCGTAGTCCCCGGAGTGAACCAGCCGATCGATCAGCTTTTGACGTTTCTGGGGATCGGTGTTATGGGTATAGGTATCAACTTCTTCGAGGGTCGGCAGTTTACCGGCGATCTGCAGAGTGGCTCTGCGTATAAACGTAGCATCATCGGCCAGGGGAGACGGCGGAACCTTCAGCACTTTCAATTTACGCTGAATATGTTCGTCGATGAAATTCGTAACTGGAAACGCGGGCCAGGAATCCGGAGTTCCGGTGGAAGGAACCAAAATTTTAGACACGGAGACTTCACCCTGATACAGCGCCAGAACCGAGGTCTCTCCGGTACGTTCGAGGGAAGTGACGAGCCCCCGTTCATCGACTGTGGCCACAGACGTATCTTTCGAGCGGAATTCAACCAGTGGTGTGACATCGCGTCGAGAACCATCTGAATAATGGGCTGTGCCGGTCAACTGTTGTTGATCATGGTGACCCAGAGATTCGAACGCAGGTTCAACAGTTAATTTGACAATATGCGGTGCATCTGCCGATCCCTCTGGTGTGTTGGCTTCAATCCAACGGACCAGCCGGTTGTATTCCGGGGTGGCTTCTTTTAGTCGTTCACCACCTCCATGTGGAATTTTCATTGTGGCTTTACGTAGCAGCAGAGAGTCTTCAGGTGCTGCGGGGAAGATCCGCCGGCCCCGAATATCACGGGTGATCCATTCGTAGTCCTGTTCAGGCTGAAAGCCGAACAGGGAGAGCTGGAATCCGCCGCGCCCATTTGATTTCCCGTGACAGCTGCCCCCATTACATCCACGCCGGGTCAGAATGGGAGCGATGTCGTTCTCAAAACTCAGAGGCTGAAAAGTTTCTCCCTGTTCAATAACGACGGGCAGGGTCTGTGTGAGTTTTCCCCAGCTGATTTCCAGTTCCGTCTTTCCGGAGGCTTGAGGGGTGATGACACCCAGATTATTCACGGATGCCAGTTGGGGATTTTTCAGGTTGAATTTGACAGCACGTGTCAGGTCAAACGTTTTCTTGTCGGTGGCGAATCCGATGATCAGGAGTTGCTGTCGGCTGTCTCGTCCACGCAAATGAATCTTGTCGGGCCACGTCTGGAGTCGGACCGTTTGCTGAGGAGAGATTTTTACTGGTATGATTTCCTGATCCGGTTTGTGTTCTGGTTCTGCGGACATCGCTGTCCCGGCCATCCCGCAGACGGACAGCAGCAGGCACAGCACAGTTTTCCCAATGCTACCTGTCCTGAAGAGGACGCTGTGTTCTGTTTTATTCTGTTTTAAGATAATCATCATGTCAGGTTTGGTTTTCTTTTGACCGTTCGTGATCCCGGAATGAGGCTTACTGTTGGCTGATGAGCATGGAAGCGTCTTTGATCTTCACCGCTTTTTTCCGAGGTTGAATATTCTTTTTATTTGCCAGTGGTTGTATCTCCAGGGTGATGATATTCGTAACCGTTTCGATCTGGACCGGCTTTTGTTTTTTCTGTTTTTTATTGGCAGTCTGTGTTGGTGTGACTTTGACGGTGGCTGACAGCCAGAGCGAATATTGCCCCGGCTTTATTTTTTTGGGCAGTTGTGCGGTAAGGATGTTCTCTGATTTTTTCAAATCGAGTGAGGTAACCTGTTTAATTAATGATACCTGCTTACCTTTGGCATCGACCAGATTGATGTGCCACTTCAGAACAGGATTGCCAGAAATCTGAGAACCTGAAGGTTCCCACTGTACAGCCAGTTCTATTTTCTCACCCGACTTCAGTTTGTTCTGTCGGGGCTTGATCGTCAGCGCGAAAGGTGATGTATCTGCGACTCCCGCAGTCAGTGCTGATACCTGTTGAAAGGAATTGCTGCGAGAGTAAGTCAGCGGTTGGACCTGTTTCACGACTTCACGATCCTGCACAGTTGCGACTGCCTTGAGCGACAGGGAAGCTATCGTCTGAGGCGTATTGTTCGCTGTGAAAACTGAAAAACGGGCTTCACCCTGGTGCGCTGGAATGATCACTTCGTCAGCAGAGAACCCCTCGGGCAGATCAACCGCTTGAATTCGGATCGGCTCAGAAAAACCGTGCCGACGGTCGACATAAATCACCAGATGCGTGTAACCGCCCCGGTGGAGTGAAACCCCGGAATAGCGATCGCTGGCATCTGGGTAAGCGAAAACCTGAAAATCAGGTTGTTTATTTTCGATACGTACCCGGTATTGTCGCTCAAAACCACCCAGGCTGCTGCCGTACAGATCGCGAACCAATAGATAATAGGTGTCGGCTTTCGGCGCTTTCCAGGTTCCCTCCGGATCAAGCGAAGCGGCAGAAACAGGCGTCGCGGTACCTTTTACTTCGGCTTTGTTATTCAGACTCTTCAAAAGTTTGCCGCTGCTGTCGAGCAGTGACAGTTCAAGATCCATCTGCTGACCCAGGCGTTCGCCGAAGGCACGAATGCTCAGATCCTGTCCTTTCTCAGCGGAGAACTGGTACCAGTCCAGATCGTGGGGTTTCAGAAACTGACCGGCAATGTCACAGGGGACCTTGATTGGCTGTGCGGTTTTCTGTGACTGATTTCCCGGTTCCTGATCAAGAATGACGGGCAGGTCGGTTGTCATCAGTGGTACGACGCCATGAAGTTTTGGCACACTCAGGTGGAAGCGGTTTGCCAGCGGATTGGAGCGTAGCGAATTGTCTGGCTGACGCAAATCAGTAAGCTTCTCAGGATCGACTGTGAATTTACTCTGTTGCAGAGTTTGCGTGGTATTCTGTGAAACACCTGGCAGCTTGATTCCCTGGATGGTGATTTTGGCTGGTTGACTCGGATTGATCAGAGAAGGAAACGCGGACAACAGTTGCGGCCCTGTATTCACCGAGAGATGATACAGGGAGGACGGATTGCTGCTGTAAGCGCGATTAAACACTTTGATCTGATACGCGCCTGCCTGGGGGAGCCTTATATGCAGGACCGGTTCCCGTTGGTGGGAAGACGCAAAAGCGATTTCTTCACCGTCGGGTGAAACGAGTGTCATCAGCGGGGCTGCTGAACCATTCAGTGATTTCGAACGACACCTGAGCGTGACTCTTTGATCTTTAGTTCCGGTAAACGAATACCAGTCGATGTCGCCGGTATGCTCGAAACGGGCATCAACTCCGCCGGGGAGTGAGAGTTTCAGAGCAGAGTCGGGCTGATCCGATTTTTCTGTTGCTGTCAGCGTGGGCCAGGCGGTGATCTGTAAGGGATACGGCTGGCTCAGTCCTCCGTCGGTTAATACTCTGAGATCATAAATGCCCGCGGGCGTCTTCGCATCAACAAGGATCTGTAGAGTCTGATCATCGATGATTTTGACCGAAACTCCCGACGCAGCAACCTGACCGAGACGCACCGCTTTGAGATTCTTTCCCTTCAACTTGATATCGGCGGTGCTTCCCGTCTGGCAGCTCATCGGAAAGATTGATTCCAGTTCAGGAGAAGCGGCGGAAAGCGGGACAGCGGAGCAGAGACTCAAACCCAGGATCAGTAGACAGTCGCGGAGTTTTCTGGCTGTCATAGGCGATCTCCAAGGTTGTGGTGGGGGTGATGGTAATCACGTGAGGGATGGCACTCAATCTGAGTAAATTCAATATAACAGAACGGTTGTGATGATTCAATGTATTTTTATCTGTGGATACAATTCAAGGTAGAGAGGTTCATTCATGCTAAATCGAACGTTCAGGGCAAGTTAGGAGTGGAAAAAAGGCGGATCTGCCTGGGTACCTGATTCGTTTGTCAGACATGAATCATTAATCGTGGTTTATTCGGATAGCTTCGGAACGGAAATTCGGGATGCGATCTTTTGCTTAAATATCCAGAGACCTGTGCTGCCAGATGGTGCGTCGTTAGCGAGAGTAGCGTTGCCTTATTCGAGATCATTCTGTTTGAGTTTGCGGTAGATGGTTTTTCGGTCGAGGCCGAGGATGCGGGCGGCCTGGGTTTGATTGCCGCCGGTGGCTTCCAAGACATGGGTGATGTAGCGGCGTTCGAGTTCTTCCAGCGAGACGAGTTCGTCTGGATCGAGACCATCAATCAGGATTTGATTGCTTTGATAGTTTGTGATCTTTTCAGGCAGGTCAGTGACGGTAATCTTATCGTGCCGTGTTAATGCGACTGCGCGTTCCATTACGTTTCGTAATTCGCGAATGTTTCCAGGCCAGTGATACTTGAGCAATTTCTCTGCCACTCCTTCTGCCAGATCCGTTGCCTGTTTATTTTCGGATGTGGAAAACAGTTTAAGAAAGTGCTCTGCCAAGCGTAAAATGTCAGCCCCGCGTGAGCGAAGTGGTGGCAGGTGTAAGCCGATGACGTTAATGCGGTAGTACAGGTCTTCCCGAAATCGTTCGTCGGCCACTGCCGCTTCGAGATCACGATTGGTAGTACAGATAACACGGACATCGAATGATATTTCCCTGTCTGATCCGACTGGTCGCAGCACGCGTTCTTCTAACGTTCGCAACAGTTTGACCTGCATCGACATTGGCATTTCGCCCATTTCATCAAGAAGCAAGGTACCACCGTTTGCTTCCAGGAATAAACCGCGGCGTTCACTTCGGGCATCCGTGAATGCCCCTTTAACATGACCGAACAATTCACTCTCTAACAGGGATTCCGAAAGAGCAGCGCAATTGATCGCTACGAATGGGTTGTTTGCCCGGCGCGAATGTGCATGGAGGGATCGCGAGACCAGTTCCTTGCCCGTGCCACTTTCACCGGTGATCAACACACCCGCGTCGGAAACGGCGACTTGTTCGAGTTGGTTGTACAAAGTCTGCATCGCAGGGCTGCTGCCGATCATGTCTCCGAACGAATAGACGGATTGATGGGATTCTTTTAACAATCGTACCTGTTCAGTGAGTCGACGGTGATCAATCGCTCGATGAACTGTGATCGCCAACAGATCCATTTCAATCGGTTTGGTGATGAAGTCATACGCTCCTGCCCGCATCGCAGAGACTGCGGTTTCCAGACTTCCAAAGGCCGTCATCAGGACCACCGGTATATCTGGTCGAAATTCGGTGAGTTGTTGACAGAGTTGTAAGCCCGTTGTCCCCGGCATGCGAATGTCGGTCAACACAACATCATAGTTATTCTGATCGATCGCCGTGATGGCCTTCGCGGCAGTGGTGAACCAGTCGACATGCAGGCCCCGCAGTCGTAAATCGGTTTCGATGAGTTCGCACATTGACTGCTCATCATCAATCACCAGAATTCGAGGCTTGTCAGAGTATTCGTTCATTGCAAATCTTTCTGCTGATTGTCTAACGGCAACCACACCCGAAATGTTGTCCCCTGATTCTTCTTGCTCGCGACATCAATCCACCCGCCATGTTCACGTACAATTCCATAAGCAATTGAAAGCCCCAAACCAGTTCCTTCGCCCACATCTTTTGTCGTATAGAATGGTTCAAATACATGCTCGGTTTCGATATCGGTCATACCGGTCCCCGTGTCGATCACTTCCAGGCAGGAAAAGCGATTTTGCTGTGATTCAATAATCGCCGGTGGTTGAATCTCCTTTGAATACACTTTGATTAAAATCTTGCCGCCGTCGGGAATTGCCTGTATCGCGTTACTGATGAGGTTGGTGATGACCTGTTGTATTTGCCCGGTATCTCCCACCGTTGTTACTGGTAAGTTCTCATTAGCGTCTACTGTTAAATTTACATGCGCTTTCTTTGTGAGTGGTTGCATTAGTTCGCACGTTTGTTGAGCAAGCTGAATCAGGTTAATTGACGCATGATCTGTTCCTGTGCGGCGGGCAAAGTCGAGCAGTTGACGGATTATGGCTGTCATGCGTTCTGCTTCTTTTTGAATTGTCAGTGCGCTTGAACTGACATCTTCTGCGGAAAGTTGTCCACTGGAAATCAAACCAGCACGCCCCGAAACGACATTCAGTGGTGTACCCAACTCATGGGCTACCCCGGCAGCCAGTGTACCGACCGTACCCAGCCGATCAATGTGGCGGAGCTGTTGTTGTGTCTGTTGCCTTGTTTCTGTCTCTGCTTCAATCGTCGTTCGCTGCTGCTCCAGCCGATAACTCATCTCACTGATTGCGAATGCAAGTTGACCAAACTCGTCATTAGAAGTAAGCGCGGGAGGTTGACCGAATTCTCCCTCGCCAATCTGTTCGACTTGTTTCATCAACTTTCGTAACGGGCTGGCAATGAGCTTTAAGCCGCCCCAGTAGATTACAAAACCGGAAAGCAGTGTGACTCCGATTAATGACAATACCGAGGCTTGAAATGAGCGGTGAAGATTTGCCTCAGAATCCAGCAGCGGTTTTGCCACTTCGACTGCTCCGGGAACTTTTCCGGCAAGAGTGAGTGGTACGTAAGTTAACTGCTTTGTTTTTCCGTATTTGTCCGAAATGGAAATGCTTGAAATACTGCGAGAAAGTGTTTCCGTATTTGTGGGGCGAACACCCGGGACCTGTTGAACATTATCATGTGTCTCCGGGTCGATCCAACGCATCGCAGGTCCTGATGTCGTTCGTCGAGCGACTTCAATCGCCTGTTGAATCCGCACCGTACCACCGTCTTGATAGGCCTTTTCAATGGTAGGTTTGAGAGCATTCACCAGATCGACAGCACTCTCTTCGTACGATTGTTGAGACCACTCACGCTGCTGCTTAACGGTTTGCCAGGAGAACAACGCGACGATTCCCAAGACTCCCACCATGAATATCAGAATCAGTTTGGCTGCCAGTTTCATTCATGTCTTTCCTTGCGGGAAACGTTCATTGGATGGATTGAAAAGTCAGCGAATTCTCGTATTGATCAGCATTATAACAGTTCGAGTACATGATCGGGAACCCAGCCGATATGACCGTGAGTGGTTTGGATCTGCGTCCATGATCCGCGGTGGGCCAGGGTTTGTACTCGATGACCTTCAGCGGAATCCAATACGGCGACTTCGGTGAATCGTTCTCCGTCTCCCTCATGTAATTGTAATCGTTGTTCAACAATGACCGCATTTCCCTGCTGAGCGGTGTTTTCGGTATGGAAGTGCATCGAAACCAGGGAGACCATTAATAGCAATCCAGGTAGTGTAGCGCATTTCCACAATGATAACTGATGTCCCATTGTTCGCAAGATCACAAGTCCCCAAAACGTGAGTGATGAAAGTACAATTAGTACGATCATGGCCTGTTGACCAACCATTTTGATCAAGACCGCGTTCCCACTTTTCAATTTTAACAGCAGACCCTTGTCAAGACTTGTGAGTTCTTGCGGGGTAGCCTCTGTTTGCACCATTGTCTGAGCTGCGTTCAGGTTCGCCTGAAACTGCCGATTGTCTGGCTGTAACTTCAATGCACGTTCGTAATTTGCAATCGCGCGACCGAGTTGATCGGATTGCAGGTACGAATTGCCAAGATTGAAGTACAGATCGGCATTCGAGATCCCCGAGTTGACCAGCAACTGATACTTTTTTGCAGCTTGCAGAAATAGATCTTTCGCATCGACCACGTTTGTTTCTGCAAGAGCGAGTCCGTCGCGATACGATTTACTTGCTTCGTTGAAAATGATCTCGCGCTGTGTCTGATTAAGAATCACTTGCGATGAGGGCACTGGTGCTGTTGCAGTGGTGTCGTTCGCTATCACGGTCGATGTCATTGATGCCAATCCCAGTCCCAGCAACAATGCAAAAGATTGAGAGACCCTGGCGCGTTTCGGCTTCTTGATAGTAGAGCGGGGGGGGCGAATGTGACGACTGGACTGCGACTTCATGCGGGCAGCAAGTCGATTCACAAGATCGAGCGCCGTCGATTTTTGCAGTTCGAAGTCAACATTGGTTCCATAACCGACGTGATTGTGGCTGAGCTGCTCGATCAACAATTCTGCATCCGCCGCCAGTTCGTAGAATCCGGCAGAACGCATTGCTCCGATAGTGAGAGAAGATTCGCTCAAACCCTCAGCGATAGCTGTAGATTCTCCAGCAGGAAACAATTTTTGCAAATATCTCAGCAAAGAATCAGCAATCGCTGATTGATCCTGGGCATTTGAAATTTGTGAAAGACAGCGATTTTGTGGTGATCGAAAAGAAGGCATACGTTCGGCAAACCAATGAAGGTACTTTGCTATCAAGGTGAAGACCCAGACCACAGGCGGCAGAATAACGGACAGCCACCACCAGTTCCATGCAGTTTGTGGTTTTTGAGTATTGAGTACACTCGATGACTCAAAATTGATCAATCGTGGTTCAAGTGTATGCGTACTCTTAGTTTTGTTTTGTTCTTTCGAGTGATTGCTTTTCGCTCCCACAATGGCGTCCAGTGCGAGTGATTCTGCTTCCTTGACCGTGATCGCAATGGGTGCAGAGTGTACTGTTTCAAACTTTTCGGTTTCGGGATTGAAGAAACTGAATGGGATCGCGGGAATCTCGGAGATCCCTGCCTGGCGAGGACGTATTGTTGTCGAGAATACTTTACTGTCATCTTTGACGTAGCCTGCCAGGGGCTGATTCGAGACCTTGAATTTTTTCAACTCTGGCAACTCTGATAAAGGTGGAGCCTGTACCAGTTCCATGGGGCCCGTGCCGACGATACCAAGATTGAGTGTAATCGAATCGCCTGCATGCACATTGACGGGTGATGCCTGGGTAACGATTTTATACTGTCCGACTGCACCACGATAATCGGCAGGGCGACCTTCTGTTGGTACCGGTAACACTTCGGTGGCATCAACTGTGGCCTCTGCAACGACAGGCCTCGAAGATGTCACTGATAATCGGTTGCCGAATGGAGATGACATGAAGCCGCCACCAAAAGGACTGTCGTCGAAGAAACTATCGAACGGATCACGGGAGCGACCAAGGGCCGTAGGATAGTTCACCACGATCTGTAGATCATCGCCAGAAATTTTGCCCGCTTTCGTGGGGTAGACCTTGGCATTAATTTCGTACATGTAATAAGCCCGCTCTTCACCTTGACCATTATCGTGCAAGACCTCTTTTCCGCCAGGACGTTGCCGTTTTTTTGCCATTTCTTCAATGCGATTCTGAAAAGAACCCCATGATGTTTGATCGGAAATCAAGTTCCACATATCTCCTTCTGAAAGGGTGATCTCCTGTTCTCGATCGCGATAGGGCTTGATGTAAATCCTCAGCGCCAAATCGAGTGGTTGTCCGACAAAGACCTTTTCTTTTTTTCCTTCAATCTCTACAAATAACAGGTCCCCGGTTTCACTTTTTGTGGCGATTATCTTGATTGCTTCCGTTTTGACATCTTTTCCATCGACTTTAAATGTCAGCGGTGGGATCTCGAACGTGCCTTCGCGACGTGGCGTGATGAGATAGCGCAGAACCACACTGCGGCTTTCACTGCGGCGACCGTTGATGATCGTCACTTGTGAACTTTGCGATGGCGCTCCGGCGGAACGTATTTTGATTCCGTCAATGTGAGGCAAAGTGGGTTGTTCGTAATCGCTGGCATTGTTGATGGATATCATCAGCTGAATCGGCGAGCCCACATAGGCCTCGCGAGAAGAGAGACGCATCGTCACATCACCCGCGAACGCAGAACTGCCTGCGATTCCGACAATGAGTACGGACAGTATCGATCGAATATAATGATTTGAATGAAACATGATTCTTCCAGTATATATAGTTCGAAAATTACCAGTTACGGTCAACGTGGACCTGTCGAGTTCTTTCGAGTTGTTGTTGCCGTAATCGACGCAGCATATTGCGGTCGCGTACTGATTGCAGCAACTTAAGAGCTTCTTCTTTATTCATTAAACCGGGTTTCTCATTTTGGGCAGCGATTCCGTACTCACTTTTTGAATTCTCTTTCGGAGGCTGAACCTGGTCAGAAGTGAGTTCTCCAGCGGGAACTTGTTTCTCTTCTTGCTTTCCTTTGTCTTCAGACTCTTTTTGCTCAGGAGACTGCGTTGACTGTTCTGCTTTCTTTGATTGTTGTGACTGAGGTTGCATTTGTTTGTTCTCAGAATCAGATTTATCTGAAGGTTTTTGTTCTTCGCCAGGTTGTGGTTGTGGCTCGTTTGAGTTCTCTTGAGGTTCTCCCTTTGAGCCTTTCTGTTGTTGTTGTTGTTGTTGTTGTTCGGGTTTCGATTTCTGTTCCGAGTTTTGTTCTTTGGATTTCTCAGAGTGTTTTTGATTCTTCTCTGATTGCTGGTCCTGCTTCTGCTGCTTATCAGACTTCTGTTCCTGGTCTTCGTTTGGTTTCTGTTGGTTTTTTGACTGCTGTTGTTGATCCTTCTGATCCTTCTGATCCTTCTGATCCTTCTGTTGTTCCTTCTGTTGTTCTTTCTGTTGTTCTTGCAGCTCTTTGATTAACTGAACGGCGAGCTCAATGTTGGCGCGGGCATCGGCGTTGTTCGGGTTGCCTCGTAATGAGCCACGGTAGTGCTCAATAGCGGTTTTCAATTGTTCAATCGCAGCCGGCTTATCCTGTTCTGCGAGTTGCGTACCATTAGTGTAATGGCAATTACCGAGGTTATACCGGGCGCGCGCTGCGATGTCGGTTTCGCTGTCACCTGCGACGTTGGTAAAGATTTCTGCTGCCTGTTCCGTCTTACCTTGACGGTACAAGGCGACCGCTTCGTTATAGTTCAACTCTGCCTGATCGTCGGGAGTTGGTTCGATCTGTTGATATTGCTCTAACGCCTTATCAAACTTTCCATCTCTAACGAGTTGATTCGCAATGTTAATCTGCTCAGCACTGACTTGTTTAGAAGGAACACTAGTCTCAGCAGCGCTGAGTGTACCTGTCGACATCAACAGTGCGACCAATACCAGGAGAGCTGCCACTGCACTCTTGGGGGCGGATGTGTTTTCCGTTGTTGAGTTTTTCTTCGCGGCCGGAGTCGCCATTGCTGTTGGTGACTTCTCTTTTCGTCGGGCTGTCGAAAAAAGCACTTCCAGTAACAAAAGAAGAAAGGCCGGTAGTGCAAACCACTGAAATCGGGGTGTGTAAGCACTGATTGTTGCCGTTTCAAACTCGGTTTGTTCGATGTTCGCTACATAGTTGTGGTAGACGGCAGCCATATCGACCTGTTTGGTACCTGCAGGAATGTACGCGCCATTCGTGTCAGTGGCTATCTGGTTAAGGATAGTTCCATTCATTTTTGACCAGACTGGTTGACCCTGATACTCAACGAATTCTTGACCACCCTGTTCGGTTTCCGGGATACGTGCTCCTTGGTCCATGTCTCCCAGACCTACAGTGAAGACACGGATGCCATTCTTTGTGAATGCCGCCTTTGCCGCTTCCACTGGTTTGCTCTCCTGGTCTTCACCATCTGTAAAAACGACAATGGCTTTGTGGTCGTTTGTTTTATTAATGAACCCTGCGGTAGCTGCCCGGATCGCATCGCCAAGTAATGAGCCGCCTCGTCGAACACTGTGAGGACCGACAGCATCCAGTGTCTGTTTGAAGTCTTCATAGTGATTTGTCAACGGTACCGATTGCCGTGTCTCACCCGCGAAGACAACCAGACCGACACGGTCTCCAGCCATCTCATCGACCATGTCTTTGATCTGTTGTTTCGCTCGATCCAGTCGATTGGGAGAGACATCTTCCGCGAGCATACTGCGTGACACATCGAGTAGGAACATCACTTCAATTCCCTTTTGTGGAACTTCTCGTTCAGTCTTTCCCCAACGAATGTCGACCAACGCAATTGCCAGTAAACACAAGCTGCTGACAATCAAAATCGAAGAGATCCAGTGCTTTTGCAAACGAGGCGTTAAGAACAATTTCTCAGTCATGTTCGCTGAGGCAAATTGTCTCGCGGCGCGGTGTTTTGCCACAGCAGCATAGCCAGCGAAAAACAGGCTGCCTGCCGCCACAATGAGCAGAACGATATTAGTCGGATTGCCGAATTGAATGTCCATGATATCTTATCTCTCTTGAGCCTGGTCTGTTTTTCTAGATTCAGTTCAACTCTCGTAACCATGTTTGTTCAAGCACAAACCGTGCCAATAACAGCCCGAAAGCGATCAACAATAGTGGAGGCACATTGATGAGGCCGGCGTGGTACGGCTGCACTGCGAGTTCGCGGTAATCGGTGTAGTGTTGGGCTTCAACTTTCGTCTTTTCCAAGGTGTCGATCTCCTTGTAAATATTTTCCAGCGAGTCGGTGTCAGTCGCGCGGAAATATTTTCCATGAGTCAGGTCAGCCACTTTCTGAAGTGTTGCATCGTCTATGTTGACCGGCATCCACTGGACGACTTGTTTGCCGCTGAACGGGTCGGTCACCGGCACTGGTGCTTCTCCCTTGGTTCCTACGCCGATGGTGTATACTTTAATTCCCATGGTCTCTGCGAGTTCCGCTGCCTGGATTGGCTCAACCTCGCCCGCGTTGTTTTCACCATCGGTGAGCAAGATAATCACTTTACTTTTCACCTTCTCGTCACGTCGTGCATCAAGCGCATTCAGCTTCTCTACTGCCAGCGAAATGGCATCGCCAATCGCAGTACCATCTTCGCTTCGATTGGTGACAATTTCAGTAGTGTTCAGCTGAGAGACAAGATGAGCATGGTCCAAAGTCGGCGGCGTGATACCGTCGGCATAGCCTGCGAATGTGATCAGACCCACGAGATCGTTGAATCGACCATCCAGGTCCTCTTTTCCTTCTATAAACTTCCCAGCTACATTTTTAATGGCAGTCAGGCGATCAACATGCTCTCCATTGATCTTGAAATCCATGGCCTGCATACTTCCGCTGCGGTCCACGACCATTTCGATGGCAATCCCTTCACTCGTCGTGACTTTTTGCTCACGTCCTTCACGTGGTCTGGCCAGTCCCAGAATCATAAATAAAATGGCACCGAGCGTCAGAATGCGAGGCAACCAGTTGAGTCGTTGCCGTAATGTCGGCGAAAGGTCTTTTGCCATTTTCAGCGAACTGAATCGAACAGCTGATTTTCGTTGTATCGCAAATAAACGCCACGCCAGGACTGGTAGTGTGAGCAGCAGTAAAAAATACCAGGGTGAATCAAACATCAGGAAACCTCCGGAATCGCTGTTGCAGGGACTAACGGTTTTGATAACTCAGATACACTTCCACGGACGATTTGAATCGCGGTTTGCAGTTCGTCCGCACTCAAGTCAAGGCCAGCGAACTTCGCTTCATCCGCGAGTGTCAAAACGTTGTTTAAATCGTCTTGCACCAGCTTGGAACCGATGTTCCGATCTGCCAGCATCTGTGACAATTCGTGCGTTGTTTGTTGACTGGCGGGGATGTCGTACTGCAGGGCCAGAAAATGCTTCACTATATCTGTCAGTTCGGTAATTTTTTGATAATTTACGATGGGATTCTCCCCCACATTTTCTGAGAGTGCATCAAGTTGTTGCAGCGTCCATTTCTCTGGTGTAATCGAACGACCTCGTACAGCAACGATCATCAGAGCAATACAAGCTAACGCGATGACGCCGAGACTGGTCATTCCCCAGATTGTCCATTGTGGGGTTTCCTTAACCGGCACCTCCACGTCGACAACAGACTGTATGTCTCGAAACTGTGTTGGATCTGCGCGTCCTTCGAGAACGCTGATTATGCTGACGGGTTGTGAGGCAATCTTGATGACTTCGATCGGTTTTGCCTGATCACTGTTTGAGTCTGACGACACGATATTTACGGTCAGCGATGGAACTTCCAGATCGCCGGATTGAATACTTTCCAATGTCAGTGTGCGTCTCCACATTCGGCCTGAATCGACGGGGATATCAAACAGGTCTTGCGATTTGATTACGTCGAACGGTCCAAATTGTTCTGCTACAGCAGGCCAGACCAGACTCTTCTCCGGTGGTGAGGTCAGTTCATAGGTCACTGTGAATGGTTCCGCAACGCGAACGCTGGTCGTCGACATGCTGATCGAGACATCAAAACCCTGTTGTTTGTATGTTGTTTTGAATGGTTCTGCCTGTGCCAATCCTGCGATCAGGGAGAAAAATAATCCTGACACGATTATTTTGAGTACCCAGGATGAATAGTTGTGTGATGTGCAGCAACTGTCGCTGTCTGAACATCTACGAATGATGCGAAGGAAGTTCATGTTCGGCTCTCCCGTCTATGAAAATATCGTCGTAGAGGCTCCACAATATCGATACCGGTTTCGATATGAAGTGGCTCTAACCGCAGTCGCCGAAACATCGCATCGCGTGCTTCTGATCGCTCTTGATACAAGCGAGCATATGTTTCGCGGTTACTGCGGCTGGAAGTATCAAGGGTGATGATTTCTCCGTTCTCTGCATCTTGCAGTCGTATCAGACCGACATTCGGCATCCTGGCTTCCCGCTGATCTGAAATGACCACAGGTACAACATCATGTTGCCGGCGGGCGATCTTCAGTGTGGATTCATAGTTCTCATCCTGGAAATCGCTAATCAGGAACAGGACGGATTTACGGTTCGATACGCGGTTGAGGTGTTCCAGTGCCTGACGAATATCAGTCCCGGTTCCCATCGGTTCGCAATACAGCATCTCGCGAATCAGACGCAGCACATGCCGCGAACCTTTACGGGCCGGGATGCTCTTTTCAATATGGTCTGTAAAGAGTGTAAGTCCGACCTTATCATTATTTTTGATGGCAGACATGGCGAGTGTTGCCCCTAATTCTGTCACAACTTCTCGTTTGGTCTGTTGGTTGGTTCCGAAGCTTTGTGACCCACTCAGGTCAATCAGCAGCATCACCGAGAGCTCTCGTTCCTCTCGGAATAACTTCACATATGGTTCACCACTGCGCGCTGTCACATTCCAGTCAATGGTGCGGACATCGTCGCCTGCCTGATACGGACGAACTTCCTCAAACTCAATACCGCGACCTTTAAAGGCAGAGTGCCATGTGCCCGCCAGCATTTCATCGACTTTGTGCGAAGTGCGTATCTGCACGCGGCGAATTTTCTGAATCACTTCTCGAGGAATCATGGTGATATCCATTCTTGGATAAGGGCAGGGCGCAGGTCATCCAGTGATGGTACTGACCTACGCTCGCTACCGGACAACAAACGTCGTTCTGCTTTTAAACTAGGGAGTCGGAATGTGTGCAAGAATCTCATTGACGATCGATTCACTGTCACGGTCTTCCGCTTCTGCTTCATAGGTGATCACCACGCGATGACGTAATACATCAAGTGCGATCTCTTTGACATCTTCCGGTTTCACATATCCGCGACCAGCCAGGAAGGCATTCGCTTTCGATGCCAGTGTCAGGTTGATCGTTGCTCGGGGGGAGCCACCAAACTGGATCAAGCCATCCAGGTTTAACCCATAGGCTTCCGGATTGCGTGTTGCCATGACCAGGTCTACGATGTAGTTTTCGACTTTCGAATCCACATAGATCTCATCAATCAACTTACGAGCATGCATGATTTCAGCAGGTGAGGTCACCGGTTCGATCTCGTCGTTCGTAGCGGTTTTACTCATGCGTCGCAGAATCTGTAGTTCTTCATCCCGATTCGGATAGTCGACTACCACCTTCAACATAAAGCGATCACTTTGCGCTTCCGGCAGGGGATAAGTCCCTTCCTGTTCGACTGGATTCTGAGTCGCCATGATCAGAAACGGTTCTTCCAGTGGAAACGTTTCTCCACCAATGGTAACCTGTCGCTCCTGCATTGCTTCCAGCAACGCACTTTGCACCTTGGCCGGGG